>CAZQJC010000101.1:0-14489 GCA_964593795.1 uncultured Myxococcales bacterium
GGCACCGCTCCGGATCGTCCACGTCCACGTCCACGTCCACGTCCACGATCCGGAGCGCAGGGGCGAGCTTGGCACCTCGAGGCCGCACAGACGCAGGGAGGGGGGCCCAGTTGGGTCGCGCCGAAGGCGCGCAACGCATGACTTGCCAGACTGGGGGAGGGGCAGTCGTGCCCCTCCTGGCGGGCGCCTTCCGAGGCGCCCGCTCGCAAGCTAGTAGAAGTTCTCGTGGTGGATGTGCTCGCGCGCGAGGCCCTTGTGCTCGAGCCTGCGCACCGCGTCGGCGATCATCGCCTGGCTGCCGCACAGGTAGGCCTCGGTGACGGCGGCCTCGGCCGGCGTGAGCAGGCCGTCGATGAGGTCGGTCACGCGCCCGCGCCGGCCCGACCACTGCGTGGGATCCGGTGACGAGAGGATGGTGTGCGACTCGAACGCCGGGTAGTGCGCCTCGAGGCCGCGCAGGAAGTCCGTGTAGAAGAGGTCCTGCGTCGTGCGCACGCCGAAGAACAGGCGCGCGCGCCGGTTCGAGCGCTGATCGAGCAGGTGCATCAGCATCGACTTGATCGGCGAGATGCCGGTGTCCGTCGCGATGAACAGCGCCTCGCGCGCGCCGTCCTGTAGCGCGAAGTCGCCGAGCGGCCCCTCGACGCGCACCTGCTGCCCGCGCCGGAGGCGGTGCACCCAGTTCGATCCGAAGCCGCCGGGGACCGCGCGCACGCAGATCTCGAAGTGCCGCTCGTCGCTCGGGGGCGTCGAGATGCTGTAGGAGCGCCGGATGACCTCGCGACCGTCGGCCGAGGGGATCTGGAAGATCACGTATTGCCCGGGGCGGAACGTGAAGCCGGGCCCCGCGTAGAAGCGCACCTCGCACACCGTCTGGTTGAGGCGCCGCAACGACTCGACCTCGGCCAGGCGCGTCGGGAGCTCGGTCGCCCGGCCGCTCGCGCTCACCGGCCGGCCGAAGACGATGTCGCCCTCCACCGAGTGCAGGCAGGGCAGCCGCGTCTTTCCGGGATCGAGCCCGGACGCAGCCAGGGTGCGCAGCTCGCGCGCCGTCGGTGCGCCGAGCCCCGCGCCGTTGATCACCTCGGTGGCGCACGTGCCACACGCGCCGGCCTTGCACGAGAACGGGATCGACGCCTTGGCGTCGACGCACACGTCGTAGAGCCAGTCCCCGTCGGCGGCCTCGACCTCGAGCGCGTCTGCGCTGAACCGGATGCGCGGCATGGACGCCGAGTCTACTCCAGGCCCGTGCCTTGCAGCCCATCGTCACATGCGCTCGACGCGCGCTTCGGTGCTGTGGCTGCTCGCGACGGCGACCTTGTCCGGGTGCGGCGGCAATCCGATCTACTCGCAGGCCTGCGCGAACCTCTCGCGCTCCCTCGATGCGCAGATCGACGAGGCTGCTGCCACGCACGCATCCTGTCAGGCCGACGCGGACTGTGTGCTGGCCGTGGTCCTCGTGCCGTGCAACCGCGACGCGGCACGAACGGTGGCGATCAACCCATCGGACCGCGATCGCTACGGTGCCGAGATGGCGGCAGTCGCGGCCACTTGCACTCAAGCCCGGGTCGACGACTGCAACGCCCACTGCGGAGCGGGCGGGTCGCTCCTCGTCCCCGCGCCCTCCCCCCGGTGCGAGGCAGGTCGCTGTGCGCTCGCGGCCGCCGGGCTCGCGGCGCCCGGAACGGGGCTGTCCGTGCCCGCGGCCGAGCTCTGCCGCCCGAGCCGCGCGGTCTGGCTCTCGGGCGAGCTACGCGGAGGGGCCCCGTGATCCCGCGGACGTGGGTTCGGTTCTTCGACCGCACGGTGTGGGATCGCGCGGCGGAGGCCACCCCGCTGCGACGGGCCCTCTTCCCCCTCGTACGCGTGGTGAGCACGGTCGCGTGGAGCTGGCGCCGCGACGCGCTGCCCGCGCAGGCGCAGTCGCTGACCTACACGTCCCTGCTGGCCCTCGTCCCCGTCATCGCGGTGTCCTTCTCGCTGTTCGAGGCCTTCGGCGGCCTCGAGCAGGTGCAGGGCCAGGTCATGGGCCTCGTCGTCCAGTACCTCGCGCCGGGGATGGAATCGACCGCGGCAGAGCGCATCGACGAGTTCGCGCACAACCTCCGCGGCGGCGCCAAGGCCAACGCGGCGCTCGCGACGGCCCTCTTGTTCGTGACCGTGATCCGCACGCTCGCGGGCCTCGAGGGCACCTTCAACTTCATCACCCGCGCGCGCACCGGGCGCTCCTGGTGGTCGCGCGTGACGATCTACTGGGCCGCCGCGACGCTCGGCCCCATCTTCCTGGGCACCTCGCTCGCCATGACGGCCAGCGTGCGAACCAACACCCTCGTCGTCTGGCTCGACCGCCACACGCCGGTGGTGGGCATCCTCTACCGCCTCGCGCCGCTCGTGCTCACGTGCCTGGCGCTCGCGCTCGTGTACCTGCTGCTCCCGAACCGGCCGATGCGGCCGCGCGCCGCGCTGATCGGCGGGGCGATCGCCGGCATGACCTTCGAGGGGGCGAAGGTCACCTTCGCCGCGAGCGCGGTCAAGCTCATCCGCGACTACAACCAGGTCTACGGGAGCATCGCGCTCCTGTTCGTGTTCCTGTTCTGGATGTACCTGTCGTGGAGCATCGTCCTCGTCGGCCTCGAGCTCGTGGTGGCGCTGCAGACGCCCGCGCTGGAGGTGCCCTGGCGCGATGGCACCCGGGAGTCCGAGCGGAGCCGCGAGCTCTACGCGCTCGGCGTCGCGACGGCGATCGCGCGCGGGTTCGAGGCCGGTGAGCGGCCGCCGTCCGAGGCGGCGCTCGCGGAGGCACTCGGCGCGCCCCCGCACGAGATCGAGGCAGCCATCGCCGCGCTCGCACGGGCCCGCGTGATCCGCCACGTCGATGGCGCCGAGGCCGGGTGGGTGCCGGTGCGTCCGCCGGCCGACCTCGCCATCCCCGACCTGCTCGAGACGCTGCGCAGCGATCACGACGACCACGCGCAGCCGCCGGCCCTCGCGCCGTTCGCGGAAGTGCTCGGCCGCGGCGACGACGCCGCGCGCGCCGCGCTGCACGCGGAGAGCCTGCACACCCTGGCGGAGAGCTCCCGGAGGTGAAGCGCTACTTCGTGTTCGGGCGACCGTCGATCGCGTCGAGCGTCGCCTTGATCGCCTTGACCGCTTCCTCGATCTCGGCCTCCCAGCCGCCGAGCCAGAGGCGGCCGAACGCGCCGAAGGTGATGACCTCGAGCACGCGGATGGGCGCGGCCTTCTCGGCCTCGTTGGCGGCGATGGCGGCGTACGCGGCCGGGTGAACCTCGAGCACGTAGAGCGTCTGCCCCTCGAGGAGCATGTCGCCGTGGCGCATGCGGTTGATCAGCATCGACTGGTAGCCCTCGATGCCGGTGATCACCTCGGACGACATGATGCGCGGCTTGAGCCGGTCCTCCACCTTCGCGCCGAGGCGCTCGAGGATCGCGGCGCCGGCCTGGCGCACCTCACCCTGATCGAAGTGATGGAGCTCGACGAGGCCGTACGCGCGCTCGACGATCTGCAGCGCGGGCATGCAACGCGTCCGCTTGAGCGCGACGTCGGTGAGGTTGTTGATCGCGATCCCCGGGGCGATCTCGACGAACAGCGAGGCCTGACCCTCGAGCGGCTGGAAGCCCGAGGCGACAGTTTGCAGAAAGCCTGCGAGCTGCGGCTGCAGCACGTCGAGATAGGTGAAGGTCCGGAGCTCCATCGCGGGAGGGACGGTATCCGGGCGGCTCGGCCGGGGTCAAGCAACGGAACTCCTGTTTCCCTGGGGGCGAAGATCGAGGAACATCGATGGTTCATGGGCGTCGAGGACGGCAAGCGGGGGGACGCGCCCGCCGAGAGCGAGCCGAAGCGGCGCGAGACGCGCCTGCCGACGTCGCTGACGGTGCTCGTGCGCTCGACCGCGAGGCGCTGCTACGGGACGCTCTACGACCTGTCGCCCTCGGGGGCGTTCCTGGCGCTCGACGCGCCGCCGGGCGCCGGGGCGAAGCTGCAGGTGGTCCTGCGCCTGGCCGACCGCACCGACCTCGTGCTCGACGCCGAGGTGCGCTACTCGACGAGCGACCTCGGGTCCAAGCTCTCCGACGGCGTCGGCATCCAGTTCATCGACGTCACCGAGGCGCAGCGCGACGCCATCAACGCCATCGTCGATCGGCTGCGAAGCGGCAAGCGCCCGCGCGGCGAGGCGCCCGCCGACGACGAGGAGTAGCCGCGACCGATCCACCCAGGAGGGGGAGCCCATGCCGCTAGACACCAGCCGATTTCCTCAGCTCGACGCGGCCGCGCTCGTCAAGCACCGCAAGCACGAGTGGGACATGGTCAAGGAGGACCAGGCCAAGACCGGCAGCCTCATGGTGGTCTACCAGACCATCGGTGGCTGCGAGCTGCAGATCGAGTTCGAGAACGGCGACCAGCACAAGGCGACCCTCCAGGCCGCGGCCGTCGCCGCCGTGACGCGCGTGACGAACCTGCGCATCCGCCTACCGAAGCTGCGGTTCGTGATCACGCCGGCCACCGGCGTGCGCAACATCGCCTTCCTCGGCGACCGCAACGGCGACCGCGCGGTGACGATCTTCCTCGGGCCGAAGGTCATGGCCTACGAGCCCAAGGCGAGCCCGGCCAACGAGAACATCGTCACGGGCGGAATGGGCCGCACCAACGTGCGCGGCGTGCCCGATCAGATCTACGACAAGAACACGTTCGGCAAGGACCAGGCGCGCGCCGAGGCCATCGTCGTCCACGAGCTCGGCCACATGCTGCACGAGCTGCACAGCGAGCAGATCTTCTGGAACCTCAAGCTCGGCTTCGGCGACCCCACCAAACCCCTCGAGTACCGTCCCCCGCCGACGGCGCCCGGCACGGTGACGCCGAAGATCAGCCAGTACTGCATGGCGCAGCAGAACTACCTCGAGCTCGTCGCCGAGTGCTTCTGCGGGCGCGTCTTCGGCCTCACCTACGACAAGGCGGTGCTGGCCGAGTACACGAGCGCGGGCGGCTACTGGCCGTAGGTGGCCGGCTCCCCCGGCCTCACCGGAGTCCCCGGCCGCACCGGGAGCTTCCACGCGGGTGCCGCCTTGCCGCCGTCGACCCGCACGTCGAAGTCCTGGACGGCGGGCTCCGCGCGCACGACGATCTCGCGGCACACCACGTACTCGTCGGAGCCGTGGCCCTGGCGCCTGGCCGTCGCGCACGCGCTGTAGCGGCCGGGCGACACGTCGGTCAGCTCGCCGACGGGCGAGGGGCTCTCGGGCAGCTTGCGCAGGAACAGGTGCCGGCGCGCGGGGGCGTCCACGGTCTCCGCCAGCCAGAACGAGTGCTCCGGGGCCGCACCCGCCGCGACCGGCGGAGCGTGGAGCCGCACCCGCACCCCGTGCGCCGCCTGCGGCACAACCACGCGCAAGAGGCCCGCGTGCGCCACGGGCGAGAGCGCGCCGAGCGCGGCAGCCACGATGCAGGGCAGCGCGATCGCCCGCGCCGTCATCCGCCGCGGCAGGTGGCGTCCGTGGAGCGACAGCGCGAGCGCGCAGCCGCCTGCGACGCCCAGCATGACGGCCAGCCACGCGAGGCCGAAGGTCTCCTCGATGAGGACCTGGCCGAGCGTCGTCGAGAGCACCATGCCCCCGAGGCGCGCGCCGAAGGCCTGCCCCAGCGCCGCGACGAGGGTGAGCACCACGCCGGCGCCCGCCGCCACCGCCGCGGCCGTCGTGGGCGGGAGCCCGGACATGCTCGCGAGGCCGCCGAGCAGGTAGAGCACGAGGGCCGCGACCGTGCCGCCGAGCGAGAACAGGGCGATCCCCTCGCCGTCCGGGCGCTGGCCGAGCGTGCCCGCGACGAGCGCCCACACGAGCGCGAGGAGCGTCAGGTCGGCCGCGAGGCGCGCGCGCAGGACGTCGCGGCGCGCGAGCGGGCGCGCCCAGAGGAACGTCCCGGGCAGCTCCTCGGCGTCGAACAGCGAGCCGCCGAGCGAGAGGCCGAGGAGCGGGAGCAGGAGGCCGAAGGCCAGACCCGAGACGGCGCGCAGGCCGTCGGCGCGATCGCCGTGCGTCCAGGCCAGGGTCGCGGTCAGGCGCAGGAGCGCCGTCACGGCCAGCGCGAGCACCGCGAGCGGCAGGCGCATGCGAAGCGAGCGAACGTAGAGCGCCTTCATGGCTTCCCTCCCAGGGACGCGGGCGGCACCACCGTCAGTCCCACCGGCACGACGGCCGTCGCCGAGCTCATCTGCACGAGCGCGCAGGTCACGGGCAAGGCGCGCGCCCAGGCGTGGTCCTTCCGGATCGCCTCGAGGAGCGCGCTGCCAGCGCCGGTCTCGCTCGGTCCCGGCGCGAGGTGCGACGGATACGTCAAGCCGCATACGTGATAGGGCCCGGTGACCAGTCGCTCGAAGCGCGCCGTGCCCGCGCGCAGGTCGAACGCGGCCACGCCCTCGCGCGAGCCCGGCACCAGCGACGGCTTGCGCGCGAGGAGCTCGCCGACCGTGCTCTGCGCGGGCAGGATGCGATCGGACAGCCACACCTCGCCCGGCACGTGAGCGCCCCCCGGAGCACGCAGCGAGACCTCGATCGTCCCCTGCCCCACGCGGTGCCACGCGGGGGCGCTGCTGGCGACCCACGCCACGAGGCCGAGGAGCCCGGCGGCGGTCCCGACGCCCCCCCCCGCGGCGGCGAGGCCCGCCCAGCGGCCCCGCATCGGCAGCGGCACGACCTTGCGCGCGCGCACCACGGCCACGAGCGCGCCGACGGCGAAGGCACCGAGGCCGATCGCGAGCTCGGTGTACGCGTCGTACCAGTGGTGGCGACGGAACAGGATCGACTCGAGGACGTCGTAGAGGCTGGCGCCCTCCCAGGGTGCACGCCACGCGTGCAGCACGGGCTCGCGCAAGAGGTTCAGCCTCGAGGCCGCGTGCCCGCGCAGGAGCTCGGCGGCGAGCACGCCGGCACCCGCGCCGAGCGTGGCCCACAGCATGCCGAACGCGGCGGCGTACTGCGCGCGCAGGCCCGTCGCGCGGCCGAGCGCGGCGCCGGCCCACAGACACGCGAGGATCGCGCTCCAGAGGGCGACGGCGCTCGCGCCCTGCGCGCCCTCGTGCGCGAGCGCGCCGGCGAAGGCCGGAAGGCCGCACGCCACGAGCGGGGCGGCCACAGCCGCCGCCAGCACGAGCGCGTCGCCGGCGACGACGTGCCCTAGCCAGGCGCCGCGCGTGATCGGCCGCGCGAGGAGGAAGGGAAAGCCGCCAGGCTGACCCGCCGGAGCGGTGGCGCCGAGGATCGTGGACAGCACGGCGAGCAGGCCGAAGAGCAGCAAGGCGATGCCCTGGCGCGCCGCGTACGCGGCCCACGCGGGGTCCCCGCCGTCGGGCATGGTGAGCGCGATGCCGAGGCGCCCGCCGAGGACGACTGCGGCGAAGAGCCCCGCCGCGATCACGAGGCGCGGGGCGAGCACGCGACGGAAGAGCGGCGAGGCCATCACGCCACCGCCGTCTCGCCCGTCAGCGAGAGGTAGATGGTCTCGAGGTCCGCCGGCTCGGCGCGTCCGCCCGAGGCGAGCCACGGCCGCGCCGCGTCCTCGCTCCACGCGAGCGCGATCGCGCGGTGGCCGAGCGGCGACGGCAGCGGCTGTGCGGAGAGCGCCGCCGGCGGGTCGAGGACGTCGCCGTCCCAGGAGAGGATGCGGTGCCGCTCGAGCAGCGAGCTCACGGCCTCGTCGCAGCTCGCGCGGCCGTGGTCGAGCAACACCAGGCGATCGGCGGCGCGCTCGGCCTCGGCGATCTCGTGGCTCGACATGAGCACCGCGCAGCCGTCCTCGGCCACGCGACCGAGCACCTCGCCGGCGATCATGCGGCGCGTCGCCACGTCGAGGCCGAGCGTGGCCTCGTCGAGGAGCAGCACCTCGGGGCGCGTACCGAGCGCGCACACGAGCGCGAGCTTGCCGCGCTGGCCGCGCGAGAGCGTCTTGACCTTGGCGCCGAGGTCGAGCGCGAAGGCCGCGACGAGGCGCGCCACCTCGGCGGCGTCCCAGCGCGGGAACGTCGCCTTCTGGAAGTCGAGCACCTCGGCGCCCGTCCACGAGGGCGGCAGCGGCGCGCCCTCGGCGACGAAGCCGACTTGACCGAGCACCGCGCGGTCGGAGAACGGATCTCGCCCCTGCACGGTCACGCCGCCGCCGGCGGGCGCATAGAGGCCAGCCGCCAGCCACAGCGCCGTGGTCTTGCCCGCGCCGTTCGGCGCCGCGAGCAGCGCGACCTCACCGGCGTGGAGCGCGAGCGAGAAGCTCTCGAGGACGGCCTTCTTGCCGTGCCGGAAGCTCACCTGGTCGAAGCACAGCGGTGCGGTCTTCATGTCCTTCCTCCTCGTCCTTCCAGTGCGAATCCACGGCCGCGAGCGCCTGCTTGCGGTTTGCGCCGAGCTCGCGCGCGGCGCGCACGTAGGCAGCGGCGCGCTCGGCGAGCAGCGCGTCCGCGGGCGCGGCGGCGACGGCGCCTGCGGCCACGAACGTGCCCTCCCCGTGGCGGCTCTCGACCAGGCGCCGGAACTCGAGCTCCCGGTACGCCCGCACGATCGTGTTGGGGTTGACGCGTAGCTCGGTGGCCAGCGCACGCACGCTCGGCAATGCGTCGCCCGGCTTGAGCGCCCCCGATGCGATGCGCCGCTCCACCTGCTCCTGGATCTGCAGGTAGACCGGCGCGCCGCGGTCTCGGCTCAGGGTAAACACATCTACTGTTCTAGTTATCTAGTACAGTGCTGTCAAGGGGTCACCGAACGAGGGCGCGGCACCGCGGTGCGGATCCGTATGATGGAAGGGCTGGAGGTGCCCATGTCGCGGCCTGGAATGCTCGTGATCTCCGCTGGAAAGCGCGCGCTCTTGCTGGTCGCGGTCTGCACGCTGGCGATGTGCGGCTCTGATCCTCCGGCGGGTGGGGGCGCGGGCGCGGGCGGCGGGGCCGGCACTGGCGGCGTTTCCGGTGGTGGCGGCGCGGGCAGCGCGGCGGGAAGCGGCGGCGCAGGAAGCGGCGCGGCCGGCGCGGGCGCCGCGGCGGGAATGCCCGGGGGGCCCGACGGCGGACCCGTCTCGCGCGACGGCGGCGCACGGCCCGACGGCCCGCACGGCAGTGACGGCGGGACGCGCGACGGTGGCGCGCGCGACGGTGGCGCGCGCGACAGCGGCACGCCGCAGCCCGATGGGTCCGCTCGCGACGGCGGCGCGACCGGCGGGCTCGGCACGACCTGCGGCGCGAGCGCGCCCTGTCCGAACCGGGTCCAGTGCCTCATGCAATCGGGCTCGGCCACCGGCTTCTGCTCGCCCGAATGCACGGCCGCGACCGCCGCGACCCAGTGCGCGTACGCCGGCCCCGGACGAGGCGACTGCGTCATCGCGACGCTGCCCGGCGCGACGATGGGCGATCACTGCGGCATCGTCTGCATGCCCACCGCGAGCCCGAGCTGCCCGCCCGGCATGACCTGCCGCGTCCAGATGGGCCAGACCGTCGGCATCTGCTTCCCCTGACTCCGTATATAGTCCGCGGCCATGTCCTCCCTCCTGGCCCTCGTGCTCGCCGCCGCGGCGGCGGTGCCGAGCTTCCCGTACACCAAGTACCAGTTGCCGAATGGCCTGACCGTGATCCTCCACGAGGACCACACCACGCCCACCGTCGTGGTCGACGTGCTCATGCGCGTCGGCTCGCGCGACGAGAAGAAGGGACGCACGGGCTTCGCGCACCTGTTCGAGCACCTCATGTTCATGGGCGCGAAGTTCGCGCCGGGCAGCACCTTCGACACGCTGATGGAGGCGCTCGGCGGACAGAACAACGCGTCCACCGGCAACGACTGGACCGAGTACTACGAGTGGGGCCCGTCGAACCTCCTGCCGGTGTTCCTGTGGCTAGAGGGCGATCGCCTCGGGCACGTCGGCCAGGAGATGACGCAGGAGAAGCTCGATCTGCAGCGCAAGGTCGTGCAGAACGAGCGGCGCCAGACCTCGGAGAACACGCCCTACGGCGTCGCCGAGCTCGAGGTCCCCGGCCAGATGTTCCCGGTCGGCCACCCGTACCACCACCCCGTGATCGGCTCGCACGAGGACCTCACGGCGGCGAACGTGCAGGACGTCAAGGACTTCTTCGCCAAGTACTACGTCGCGTCGAACGCGACCCTGCTCATCGCGGGTGACTTCAAGACCGACGACGCCAAGGCGATGGTCGAGCAGTTCCTCGGCTGGCTGCCGAAGAGGCCGGCGCCCGAGCGTCCGGCAGCGCAGCAGCCCGTCTTCGACAAGGCGAAGTCAGCGGACCTCACCGACGCCGTGCAGCTCCCGCGCATCTACTTCATCTGGCACTCGGCTGCGCAGTATGCGCCGGGCGACGCGGACCTCGACATCTTCGCGAGCGTCCTCGCGCAGTCCAAGGCGAGCCGCCTGCAGAAGGCGCTCGTGCACGAGGCGCGGGTCGCGAGCAAGGTGGTGGTCGCGCAGGAGTCGCTGATGGCGTCGGGCATGTTCACCGTCGAGGTCACGGCCGCCGCGGGCAAGTCCGCCGCGGAGCTCGAGCAGGCGACGCGCGCAGCGCTCGACAAGGCCCTCGGCTCGCCGCCGTCGGCCGCGGAGATCGCGCAGGCGCGCACGCAGATCGAGACGCGCCTGTGGAACGCGGTGGAGGCGCTGCGCACGCGCGCGAGCATCCTCGCCCGCTACAACGGCACGCTCGGGGAGCCGAGCGCGCTGGCGCAGGATCTCGAGCGCTACGCCAAGGTCACGCCCGAGAGCGTGCTCGCCGAGGCCCGAAAGACGATCGACTGGAGCCGTGTGTTCGTGCTGCGCGTGAACCCGAAGGCCAAGGAGAGCAAGTGATCATGCGCCGCGCAGCCGGAAGCCCGCTGGCCCTCGCCCTCCTCTCGCTCGCCTGCGCGAGCGCGCCGCCCCCCGCGCCCCCGCCCGCGCCGCCGCCGCCGCCGGCTGCTCCGCCTGCGCCCGCACCGGCCAAGACCGAGGCACCGCCGCCGGAGCCGCCGGTGCAGGCCCCCGCCGCCATGGCCGAGCAGCCGAGGCCCGTGCCGCTCGCGCCGTTCGCGCCGCCGATGCCCGAGGTGCACCGGCTCCGCAACGGCCTGGAGGTGCAGCTCGTGGGCAAGCGCAGCGTGCCGCTCGTGGCGCTCTCGCTCGTCGTGCGTGCGGGAAGCGCCGCGGATCCTGCGGGCCTGCCGGGCCTCGCCGCCGCGACGAGCGACATGCTCGACGAGGGCGCGGGCAAGCGCAGCGCGATCGAGATCGCCGACGCGCTCGCGGAGCTCGGGACCCAGGTGCAGCTCACGACAGGGCGCGACGGCTCGGTGATGGCCCTCGAGGTCCTCGGGCGAAACCTCGAGCCCGCGCTCGCGCTGATGGGCGACCTCGTGGTGCGCCCGAAGCTCGACGCCGCGGACTGGAAGCGCGTGCGCGAGCAGCGCAAGGCGCAGCTCCTCGCCGCGCGGGACCGCGCCGACCAGGTCGCGCGCGAGGTCGGCGATCGCGTCCTCTTCGGCGACGAGCACCCCTACGGCCGGCCGGTCCAGGGCACGCCCGAGGCCGTCGAGAAGATCGAGCTCGCCGATCTCAAGAAGTTCCACGAGCGCTGGTACAGGCCGTCGAACGCCACGCTGGTGGTCGTCGGCAGCATCGGCTGGAGCGAGCTCGGGCCCGTGCTCGAGCGCGCGCTCGGCGGCTGGAAGAAGGGCAAGGCGCCCGCGCTCAAGGTGCCGGCCAGCAAGGTCGTCCCGCCACGCCTCGTGCTCGTGGACAAGCCCGGAGCGCCGCAGAGCGTGGTCCGCGTGATCTCCCGGGGCGTCCCGCGCGCGACGGCGGACTACGAGGCCCTCCAGGCGATGGCGACGGTGCTCGGCGGCAGCTTCACGAGCCGCCTGAACCAGAACCTGCGCGAGAAGAACGGCTACACCTACGGCGCAAGAGCGCGCTTCGGCTACCTGCGCAGCGCGGGCACGTTCGAGGCCGGTGCCGCGATCTTCACGGCCAAGACCACGCCGGGCCTGCAGGAGCTGCTCAAGGAGCTCGGGGCGATCCTGTCCGCGCCCGTCTCGGCCGCGGAGCTCGGCAAGGCCAGGAGCCTGCTCGAGCACGATCTCGTCGAGGGCAGCCAGACCGGCCAGGGCCTCGGGCGGCTCTACGCCGAGCTCGCCGTCGCGGGCCTGCCGCCGAAGCGAGTGGCCGAGCAGTCCGCCAAGCTCGCCGCGCTGACGCCCGACGCGGTGCTCGACCGCGCACGCAAGGTCGTCGGCGGCGTGGACAAGGCGACGATCGTGATCGTCGGGGACCGCAAGGCGATCGAGAAGGACCTCGCGCCGCTCGGCCTGCCCGCGCCGGAGCTGCGCGGCCTCGACGGCACCAAGGCGAAGTAGCCCTACAGCACTTCCATCGTCTCGTAGATGCGGGCGATGGGGACGTTCTTGCCGTAGCGCTCGCAGCGCAGGCGCGCCCGCGCGAAGCCGAGGAGCGCGGCCTCCTTGGCCTCGCCCCGCGCCCGCGCGACCGCCAGCCGCGCGAGCAGCGCCGCGTGCGCCTCGCGCGGATGCCAGCAGAACGCGCGCGTGAACATCACGCTGCCCGCGTGCGAGACCAGGCGTGCCTCGAGCACGTCACCGACCTCGATGCCCGTGCGTCGCCGATCGAAGGCCTCGAAGCGCGCGCCTCCCCAGAGATCCTCGAGGCGCACCGCCTCCGGCTCGAGCTCGCGCACGCGGAAGATGCTCCAGTGCGACGTCGCCAGCGCCCGCGCCCGCGCGTGCTCCTCGTCGTCGGTCTGCGCGCGCGCGTAGGCCACCACGGGCGGGATCCCCTCGCGCGCCAGCGGCCGCTCGAGCGCGTACCACTCGAGGAACGCGGTGATGCGCTCCTCGAAGCGCTGCTCCTCGTCGCTCACCTTGCCCGAGCGCTCGAAGAACAGGCGCCGCGCGCCCTCGACCTCCGCACGGAAGGCGCCCTCGGCGAACGCCGCCACCACGCGATCGAAGGTGTCGAAGAGCGACAAGGATCCGGGCTATCGCCGGGCTTCGCCGAGCAGCTTGCCGAACCGCTCGAAGAGGTAGCCCGCGTCGTGCGGGCCGGGCGCGGCCTCCGGGTGGTACTGCACCGAGAACACGGGCCGGCCGGCAAGGCGCATGCCCTCGACCGTGTGGTCGTTGAGGTTCTCGTGCGAGAGCGTCGCGCGGCCCGCGAGCGAGCCGGTGTCCACCGCGAAGCCGTGGTTCTGCGAGGTGATCTCGACCTTGCCGGTCTCGAGGTCCATGACCGGCTGGTTCGCGCCGTGGTGGCCGAACTTGAGCTTGTAGGTCGTGCCGCCGAGGGCGAGGCCGAGGATCTGGTGGCCGAGGCAGATCCCGAACACGGGCTTGCCGTGGGCGAGCAGGCCCCGAGTCGCCTCGATCGCGTACTCGACCGCGGCCGGATCGCCCGGGCCGTTCGACAGGAAGAAGCCGTCGGCCCGGAGCGCGATCGCCTGCGCGGCGGTCGTCGTGGCGGGCACCACGGTGACACGGCAGCCGATGTCGCGCAGCCGGCGGAGGATGTTGCGCTTGATGCCGAAGTCGTAGGCGACGACGTGGAAGCGCTCCGGGCGCTGCTCGGTCGAGCGCGCCTCGGGCAGGAAGCCGAGCGGCGCGCGCCAGCTCCCCTCGCGCCACTCGTACGGCTCGCTGCAAGTGACCTCGCGCACGAGGTCGCGCCCCTCGAGCCTGGGCGCGCGGCGCGCTCGCGCCACCGCCTCGGCCTCGTCGAGCGTGTCGGTGGTGATGACGCCGATGGCCGCGCCGCCGTCGCGAAGCCGGCGCGTGAGCGCGCGCGTGTCGATGCCGGCGAGACCGACCAGGCCCTGCTGCGCGAGCGCCTCGTCGAGCGAGCACTCGGCGCGCCAGCTCGACACGAGCGGCGACAGCTCGCGCACGACGAAGCCCGAGCACCAGACCTGCCGGGACTCGAAGTCCTCGCGGTTCCAGCCGACGTTGCCGATCTGCGGCGCGGTCATCGCCACGATCTGCCCGCGGTAGGACGGATCCGTCAGGACCTCCTGGTAGCCGCTGAGCGCGGTGTTGAACACCACCTCGCCGGAAGCCTCTCCGGTGGCGCCGAACGCGCGCCCGCGGAACACCGTGCCGTCTTCGAGTGCCAAGAGTGCCGGCCGCATCGACCGCGCAATCTAGCAGAGTTGATCGGACTAGGGGCTTCAGGCTTCAGGCTTCAGGCTTCAGGCTTCAGGCTTCAGGCTTCAGGGCTTGGGGTGATTCGGTGCCGCATTCGAGGCGAGCGCAGCGAGCCGCAAGGGCGTAGCGAGCGCAGCGAGCGAAGACGCAGGGAGGGGGGCCCAGTTGAGCTTTGCTCAACTGGGGGAGGGGCGGCGCGCCCCTCCTGGTGGCCGGGTTACAGCCGGCCACACGTAGACTAGCGGTTGCGCAGATCGCCGTAGCTCGTCTCGAGCCACTTGCAGTCGGCGCTGGCGAGGCCCGGCGTGA
>CAZQJC010000102.1:0-17500 GCA_964593795.1 uncultured Myxococcales bacterium
AAGGAACAGGGAACGCCTGAGGTCGGTGGCTTCGACGGGCCGATTCGCTAAGTCGTGACGGCGCCTGCCTCGTCGGGGTACGGCCACCGATGTCTGCTCTGCCGTTCCGTGCTCCGTGTTGCCTGTTGTTCTACTGTTCTATTTCGTCGTTTCCGAGGCTGCCCGTCATCGCAGCGGATTCAAATTCGGATCGGCGAATGTGTAGAATCATGAGGGCCTTCGGCCTTCGTGGGGCCCCGTGTCGTCCTCGGCAAGCCTGCGGCGACACCACGCTCGCTCCGCTCGCTTTCCCGGACGACGGGAGGCCATGCGCTCGGCTCGCTCGCTGTGGCCGGACGCGTGCGGGTCAGGCTGAGGGCTTGGGGCCAGCGACGGGGCGGGGGGTGGCGCGGGAGGCCCAGACGACGGCGCCGACGATGAGCGCGGTGCCGCCGATGGCGGTGACGGACACCGCCTCGTGCAGGAAGAGCGCGCCGAGGACGAACGTGAAGGCGGGCGTGAGCTGCTGGTAGAGCGCGCCCTCGGGGGCCGTCACCAGGCCGAAGGCGTGGGTCATGAGGAGCTGCGCGACCAGCGACAGCGCGCCCATCCCGAGCGCGTAGGCCCACGTGACGGCGTCGGCCGCGCGCCAGTCCGCCACCGCGAGCGGCAGCGAGATCAGAAAGCCCGTCACGCAGAAGACGAACAGGATCGCGGCAGCCCCGTCCGTCGCGCGCGCGGCGCGGATGGTCGTCACGGCCAGGCCGGACAGGATCGCCGACGCGATGCCCGCGAGCTCGCCCGGGCCGAGGTGGAAGCCGTCGGGCGTGCGGAGGACGAGCAGGACGCCGGTGAACGCGAGCACGATGCCGAGGCCGAGGCGGCCCCCCGGGCGCTCGCGCAGGAACGCCCACGCGAAGAGGCTCGTGTAGATCGGCGAGACGAGGTTGAGCAGGACCGCGGTGCCCGTGTCGCGGCAGCGCGCGATGGCCACGAAGTAAAGGAGCACCGCGACGCCGCCGAAGAGCCCGCGAAGGACCAGCAGCCGCCAGCTCTGCGGCGCGAGGCGCCCGCCCCCGAGGGCCGAGAAGACGAGCACGCCGGCCCCGCAGACGGCGAAGCGGATCACCGTGAGCTGGGCCGCGCCCATCTGGCGCGACGCCACGCGCGTCGCGAGCGCCATCGCGGCGAAGAGCAGCATCGCCGTCACCATGAGCACGGCCCCCACGCGCCGCGGATCCCCGGCGCGCGCCCGCGCGGCGAGGTCGAAAGGAACGAGGGTCCTTCGCGGGGCGACGTCGGCAGGGGCAGGCTCGGACAACTGGGCGTACTCTAGCAAGCCAGCGATGCACGCGCAGGCGCAGGTCCCCACCCGCACGACCATCACACCCGGGCCAGGCGGCGCCCACGACCCATGCGCATAGGCGAATCCATTCAGGTGCGCGTGGACGCGCTCGATGGCAACGGCCTCGGGGCCGGCGTGCGCACCGACGCGCCGGATCGGGCGGTCGTCGTCGAGGACGGCCTGCCGGGAGAGGCGGGCCGCGCCGTGGTCCTGCACGTGGGCGCCACGGTGCTCGTGCGCCTCGTGGAGCGCCGCGCGACCTCGCCCGAGCGCCGCGCGCCCCCGTGCCCGCGCTGGACCGCGCAGAGCCCGTGCCGCCTCATGCACCTCGACGACGACGCGCAGGCGCGCGAGAAGACCCGGCGCGTGGCCGACGCCCTCTCCGCCGCGGGCGTCACCGCGACGCTGCAGCCGCTCGTCCGCGCGCCCCGCAACCTCGGCTGGCGCTCCCGAGCGATCTTCGTGGTCGCCAAGACGCGCCAGGGTCGCTACGTCCTCGGCGCCTACCGCCGCGGCACGCACCTCGTGCAGACGATGGCCGGCTGCCCACTCGAAGAGCCCGCCATCGCCGCCGCGGCCGCCGCGCTCACGGACGCCATCGCCGCCGCCGGCCTGCCGCTCGCCGACCTGCAGCTCCCCGTCGCGAGCGACGAGGGCTGCGGCGCACCGCTCGCGCTCGCCGACGCCCTCCGCCCGCGCCGCGCCCACGCCGAGCGCCTCTCCGAGGCCGGCCTGCGCTACGTGGCCCTGCGCGCGAACGCCGCTGGCGAGGTCACCTGCGCGCTCCTGGCGACGGAGGGCCGGCTGCCTGGCGCGGCCGCCGTGGCAGAGGCCGCGATGCGCGCGTGTCCGGCCCTCGTCGGCGTGCACCTCGGCGCCTCGGGCCTCGGCGACGCGATCTTCGGCCCGGGCCCGCTCGAGCCGCTGCCCGGCTCGCGCCCGCTCGTCGATACGCTCGAGGGCCTCGGCTTCGAGCTCGGCCCGCGCGCGTTCTTCCAGGTGCACCGCGCCGCCGCCGCGGCCCTGCACGCGCACGCGACCGCCCTCGCGCTCGAGGGCGCCCCGGAGGCGCCGCTCGTCGTGGACACCTACGCCGGCGTCGGCGCGCTCGCGCTCCGCCTCGCCGCGCGCGGCGCCCGCGTCATCGCGATCGAGTCCGTGCCCGACGCCGCCGAGGACGCCCGCCGCTCCGCGGCCAGGAACTCCCTCCGCGTCGAGGTCCGCTGCGACGACGCCGCCCGCGCCCTCGCCGCGCTCGGCGAGCAGCCGTACGCGATCGTGCTCAACCCGCCGCGCAAGGGCTGCTCCCCCGAGGCGCTCGCCGCCGCGGCCGCCGCGCGGCCGACCCGCCTCGTCTACGTCTCGTGCAACCCCGCGTCCCTCGCCCGCGACGCCGCGCGCCTGGCCGCCCTCGGCTACGCGCTCGCCGAGGTCACGCCGTTCGATCTGTTCCCGCACGCCGAGCACGTCGAGTGCGTCGCGCGCTTTTCGCCCGCATAGACGCATCCGGAGTCGAAGCGCCGTTCAAGCGGGCTCTTCGGTCTACTCCGCCGCGGAGGCCGCGGACGCCGCCGCGGACTTTCGCGCCTTGCGCTCGAGCGCCAGGAGGTGCTTGGCCACGCTCGGCACGCGCATGCGCTCCGGCACCAGATTGAACGCGCGCCGCGCGGCATCCACCGCGAGGCCGAGCGCGCCCTTGGCCTCGAGCACGCGTGAGTACGTGTCCCAGTTCTCCCACGCCGCCGGCGCTCCCTCGACCGCGCGCCGCGCGAACGCCAGCGCCTTCGGCATCCGGCCCGCCCGCCCGTGGTACTCGGCCAGGAAGCGCGCCGCCGCCGGCGTGGGCGCCCTCTCGAGCGTCTCGGCGAGCTCGTCGAGGGCCGCCGTCGCCTTGCTGCCCGCGGCCTCGAAGCTCGCGAGCGCGAGCGCGAGCACGGTGCCCGCCGGCTCCGCCTTCCGCGCCGCCTCGAGGTCCGCGAGGGCCTGCGTCGTCATCTGCAGCCGGAGCTCGACGACGCCCCGGGCGCGCCGCAAAGCCGCGTTCGACGGCGCCTCCGCGAGCCCCGCGTCGAGGTACCGCTTCGCCTCCGCGAGGCCCTCGGGCCCCCGGTGCCACGCGAGCCGCGCCTGCACGAGCCGGTAGCCCGCCTCGTCGAGCAGCTCGTCGCGCGTGATCTCCACCTTCGGCGGCGTGTACTCGCGGCGCAGCAACATGCGCTGCGGTGCGCGCATGAGCTCGAGGTGCGCCTGATCGAGCGCGCTCTCCGGCACGGCCTCGAACGCCGACGCCCACGCCTCGAACGGCGGCTCCGACCGCTCGAGCCGGTGCACGTAGTCCGCGAAGCGCGTCACGATCCCCTCGGGCCCGTTGCGGAGGAGATGCACGAGCGCCCAGGAGCCCGCGTAGTGCGCCGTCCGGTAGCGCGCCGACGCCATCTCGTCGCCCGCGTCCCACAGGTAGAACGACTTCGCGTCCGTCTTGAGGAGCGCGCTCGCCTTCGGCACCGACGGGATCGGCACCAGGAGGAGCGGCATCGTCCGCCCGCTCTTGCCCGCCTGCAGCTCCACCCAGTCGGGGCGCTTGCCGAAGTCGTACTTCGGCGGCGTGCGCCCGAGGATCATCGCGCCGTCGCGCAGCTCGAAGGTCGAGAAGTACTCGGCCGTCCCCTCCTGCATCCACACCGGTGCCTGCGGCAGGAGCTGGCCCATCAGCCAGTGCGTCAGCTCGTGCCGGAGCGTCAGGCGCGACCGGTCCGTCAGCTCGCCGCCGTAGGCCATGAGCGCCTCCTGCTCGAGGTCGATCGACCGCCCCCGCCAGAACACACCGCCCGAGCCGACCGGCCCGACCGCCTCGTAGTCCTCCACGCGCCGGAAGGCCACCGCGGTCAGGTGCTGCTGCCCGCGCGCGGCCCCCGGGAAGGCCACGTCGACCAGCGCCACGTAGGTCTGCTCGAGCTCGGTCACCGCCCCGCGGGCGTCCTCGTCAGACAGGTCCGTGAAGAGGCTCACGTGCGCCGTCTCGACCCGCCGCCACCCCGTCCCCTTCGCCTCGCCTCGCACCCCTGCCGCGGGACCCGCGCACCCGAGCGCGCACACCACCATCACGAGCCATCGCATGCCGGGGTTATCGCCGCACCGGCAGCAGAGTTGCGAGTGATCTGCGTCCGCCGGCGCGCCCCTGCTGCGGCCGTCGTCTGCCAACTTGTCCCTGAGAGCCGTTTTCACCACGACCGCGTTCCGTTTCGAGGCGAGCGGAGCGAGCCGCAAGGGCGTGGCGAAGCGAAGACGCAGGGAGGGGGGCCCGGTCGGGCTTTGCCCGACAAGGGGCGTCGCGCCCCTCCTACTCGGCCTTCCGAGGCCGCCGATCGTAGAAAGCTAGTACCTTGACCGAGGCGTAGTGATTCGCGCCGGCGCGTTCGAGCCGAGCGCAGCGAGGCGCAAGGGCGTCCCTCGCGCAGCGAGCGAAGACGCAGGTTGGAGGCCCGACCGGGTCGCGCCGAAGGCGCGCAACCAAGTACTTGCCCGGGCGGGGGAAGGGCAGCGTGCCCGCTGCGCAGACCTCCAGGCAAGGGGCCTGCGACGGCACCGAAGTGTGCACGGCACGGAGCCGTAGGGGGTCGGCGGTGGCCGGCTTCCGAGCCGGCCACACGCAAGCAAGGCCTCGACCTGGATGCCGCCCGCTCGATGATCAGTACGCCGTGGTCGAGGCACTAGGCCGCGATCTCCTCGGGCGTCACCGCGCGCCCGGTGCGCGCGATGCGCAGCGCCGCGCCGAGGCGCCTGCGCAAGGAGCCGCGATTCTCCTTGGTGGCGAACATCCACTCGCCGATGCCGTCGATCGCGTGCGAGACGTAGTCCCGCTGCGGCGGCGGCCCACCCGCCTGCGCCCACAGCGCTTCGTACGCCCCGAGCTGCTTGGCCTTGCCGAGGAACAGGATCTTCCGCGCGTCGAGCCCGAGGACCTCGAGCTCGGGCTCGAGCGCCTTGAGCTCCCACATCACGAGGCCGATGATCCGTAGCTGGAACGACAGCATCGACAGCACGCGCGCCGGCGACATGTGCTTGACCAGCGACGGCAGGTACTGGATGCCGAGGCCCACGTGCCGCGCCTCGTCCTTCTCGTAGTAGCGCAGGAGCTCGCACAGGACCGGCTCGACGTTCGACTCGCGCACCGCCTGGAAGATCGTCAGCGCCAGCGTCTCGATCTGGAGCTGCATGCCCACGAGCTTCTTGGCCGTGTCGTCGGTCTCGAGCACGAGGTCGAGCACCGCGCGCGCTGGCCGATCGATCGGAGAGGGCACGTAACCCAGCATGCGCAGGTAGTCGACCATCACGTAGAAGTGGCGCGCCTCGTCGTGGGCCTGGCTCGTCGCGGCGAGCTTGGCCTCGAGGGGCTCGAGCCGGTCGGCGAGCTGCGCCGAGATCTTCCACGCCGCGAGCTCGCCCCACAGGATCATCGCGAACACGCGCTGCAGCGCCTGCCGCTCGCGCCCGGCGAGCTTGATCCCGCCGTGCTTGTCCACGAGCCCGGCGAGCACCTCGCGCCCGTCCCAAGCCAGCGACTGCCCTCGGTGGTACATGCTCGCGAGCTTCTCGCTCCGGCGCGCCTCGCTGGCCGACCGCTCGAGGTCGAACATGTCGAACGGGAGCTGCGTACGTCCGAACCCGAGAAAGCTCATCTCCTCCAAGTCTAGGCGATCGGGGTCCGGCTCAACTTCTCAACTTCCAGGTGCGTCCGACGACCACATCGAACGGCACGATCCGGCGTGACCACCCCCCAGGAGCCCTGCGGCCTCCCTCCCGCACCCCCCGGCGGGGGAACGCTCCCCAGGCAGTCATTTCATGACCTTGTGGCACCACAGGGTAGGCCCAGCGGTTGCTCAGGTGTCCTGGCGTGAGAACAGCCCACATGACCCGCCCCGCCTGGCTCGTTCCCTCCCTGCTCGCGCTGACCTCGTGCACCGCCGTCATCGCGGCGCCCGACGAGGGCCAGCTGCCGCCCCCGGGAGCCATCAAGAGCGTGGCGCTGCCCATGCCGATGGGCCTGCAGATCCAGCAGAACCGGCCGACCTCGACGCGGCCCGGCATCCTCGCGGTGACGCCCGGCTCGAACGTCATCTTCCTCAACTTCGACGGCCAGGCCCTGCGGCCCGGCCAGTGCTCCGACTCCGCGACGGGCTGCACCTTCATCACCACGGTCTCGACCAACTTCCCCGCCTTCAGCGGCACGGCCGCGCAGAAGGACCAGATCGTCAACCTCGTCCGCGGCTACTTCGCCCGCTACAACGTCACCATCACGACGACGCGGCCGACGGGCGTCTACACCATGTGCATGATCGGCGGCTCGCCGCAGAACATCGGCATGGATCCCGGCGCGGCCGGCGTGGCGCCCCTCGACTGCGGCGACACCAGCGGCGCGGACATCGTGTTCGCGTTCTCCGAGGTCACGCAGAACGAGCCGAACGCCATCGCGACGACCGTCGCCCAGGAGGTCGCGCACGCCTACGGCCTCGGCCACACCAACGTGCAGGCCGACATCATGTACCCCTACCTCAACAACGCGACCACGGGCTTCCTCGACCAGACGATGACCACCCCCGATCAGTCGTTCTGTCCGGGGGTCGCCTCGCAGAACTCGCACCGCGACATGGTCCGCATGCTCGGCGCGGCGACGGGCGGCACCGCGGGCACGGGTGGCGCGGGCGCAGGTGGCGCGGGCGCAGGTGGGGCCGGCGGCACGGACGCACCGCCGCGCGTGGCCTTCACCGCCCCCGGCGACAACGCGACGGTCCCGACCGAGTTCCAGCTCAACATCGATGCGTCGGATGATCGTGGCGTGCAGTACGTGGACCTCTACCTCGACCGCGGGACGCCGGGCGAGCAGACGGCGCGCCTGCTGGCCGCGCCGTTCTCGGCGCGCGTCACGAACCTCCCGGCCGGCCGCCACACGCTCGACGCCATCGCGACCGACACCGGCGGCCACAACGCCTCCGCGCGCGTGACGGTCAACGTCGGCGGCGGCGCTGCGGGGTCCACGGGCACCGCGGGCACCGGCGGCGGTACGGCCGGTGCGGGCGGCGGGGCTGCGGGCGCCGGTGGCGGCACGGCCGGCGGTGCGGGCGGCGGCACGGCCGGCGGTGCGGGCGGCGGCACGGCCGGCGCGGGCGGCGGCACGGCGGGAGGCACGGCCGGCGGCGCCGCGGGAGGGACCGCGCCGACCCCGGGCGCGGGCGGCCAGAGCGGCAGCACCCCGAAGGGCATGGGCGAGAGCTGCCTCGGTCCGGTCGATTGCGCGAGCGGCATCTGCCTGAACGACCGCGCCAACAGCCGACAGTACTGCTCGCGCGATTGCGCCGACGGCATGTGCCCGGTCGGCGCCGAGTGCGTCAACGTCGAGACGGTCAAGGCCTGCGTGTTCAAGGCCGCCCCGGCGGGCGCCGCCGGCAGCGGCGCGACCACGACCGGCGCCGAGATGCACCTCGTCGGGAACTGCGCCGCAGCGCCGGGCGGCGCCACGCGCGGAGGTCTCGCGCTGCTCCTGCCCCTGCTGCTGTTCCTGCGCCGCCGTCGCGCGCGCTGACGTCCGAGATCCCCACCGGCGAGGGCCAACTCCGAGCCTCCGGCCCTCGTCGGTGGATTTTTCCCCCGCACCAATGCTCACCGCGTCCGGTATTCCGTCCGCTTGGACGGTATTCCGTCCGCCCCGACCGGCCGGCCGGCCACGGTGCTCCGCCGCACGGCTCAACCCCGCGATTCGTCACCTCGTCGAGGCTGGCCCCGCCCCTGCACTGACGACGAGCATGCTCTTTCGTCTGCTCACCTCGCTGCTGCTCGCGACACCCACGGCCCCGTCCCCGCCCGCCACCACCGCGCGCACGAGCGAGCCGGCTGTGCCGAGCGAGGCGCACGTGCGTCTGCAGCGCGCCGCGGCGGTACGCCTCGCCGCGCTCGCGGTGGCCCGCGCCGGCCTCGGCGGCGACCTGGAGGAGGCGCTGACACGCCGCGCCCGCCGCGCACCGTGGCTGCCCCAGCTCCGCGTGGAGGTCGCGCGGACGTTCGGCACCCGCGAGACGATCGACAACCCCGAGCTCGACTCGCAGCTCCGGAGGGTCGACGACCTGCGCCTGTCGGCGTGGGCCACGTGGCACCTCGACCGGCTGCTCTTCGAGGGAGCCGAGCTCGACCTCCTCCGCGAGAAGCGCCACGCGACGACAAAGCGGCGAGAGCTCGAGGAGCGCGTGGTCGATCTCTACTTCGAGCTGCGGCGCCTCGACCTCCTTCCACCCGCCGACCCCGAGACGCTGGCCGCGCGCGACATGCGCCGGGCGGAGCTCGAGGCCCTGCTCCTCACGCTCTGCGGTCCGGCGGCGCTCGGGGGTCCCCTCCACGAACCCGGTGGACCTGCCCCGGTCGGCTCGCGCAAGATGGACCCTCGAGAGAGGACCCCGCCATGAGCTCGCCGCAGGACCGTCGCCAGCACCCGCGCTTCTCGAGCGGGCGCGTGGGCTTCCTCTCCGTGGGAGGCGCGGGACACGAAGCACAGATGCGCGATCTCGCGGAAGGGGGCATCTGCTTCGAGGTCGGCTTCCCCCTCGAGATGGGACTGCTCACCCTCATCGAGCTCACGCCCGGGCGCCGCGACGTGCAGGAGCCCGTCCGGCTCCCCATGCGCGTGGTCTGGTGCACGAGCGCCGGGGCGGGCTACCAGGTGGGCGGCAAGTTCGAGGCGCTCGATCCGCCGCAGCAGGAACGCCTCGCGTTCATCCTGGCCGATCTCGCCGGGGACACGCCGCGCTCCTACCGGCGCCCGCTGACGCGCGTCGCCCCCGACGATCCCGATCCGCACGACGAGTAGATCTGGGCCTCAGGAGGCGGGCGCGCGCAGCAGCGCCTCGGCGGCGCGGAGCCCGTCGATCGCCGCCGAGACGATGCCCCCTGCGAACCCCGCGCCCTCTCCGACCGGGTAGAGGCCCGGGTGGCTCGGCGAGGCGAGCGTCTCCCGATCGCGCACCACGCGCACCGGCGCGCTCGTGCGCGTCTCGACGCCGACGAGGTGCCCCTCGCGGCTGCCGAAGCCGCGGAGCATCTTGTCCCAGCGCCGGATCGCGATGCGGAGCCCCTCGACCACGCGCGGCGGCAGCGCCGCCGCCACGTCGCCCGCCTGCACGCCCGGGAGGTAACTCGAGCGCGCGACCTCCGAGGAGGCACGGCCCGCGAGGAAGTCGTCGACGCGGGTGGCCGCCGCGACGAACCCGCCGCCACCGGCCTCGTACGCCGCCCGCTCGAGCTTGCGCTGGAACTCGAGCGCCGCGAGCGGACCCTCGCCGTAGTCGCGCGCGTCCACGGACACCACGAGCGCCGCGTTGGCGTGCGGCGAGTCGCGGCGCGCGAGGCTCATGCCGTTCGTGACGAGCCCGCCGGGCTCCGTGGCGCAAGGCACGATCCATCCGCCCGGGCACATGCAGAACGAGTACGCCCCTCGCCGCTCGCCGAGATCGCACGTCAGCTCGTAGAGCGCGGCCGGCAGCCTCGGGTGGCGCGGCCTGCCGTACTTGCCGTACTGGATCTCGTCGATGAGCGGCTGCGGGTGCTCGGCCCGCACGCCGACGGCCAGCGGCTTCGGCTCGAGCGCGACCCCCCGCCGATGGAGCACCTCGTAGACGGCGCGCGCGCTGTGGCCCGTCGCGAGCACCACCGCGTCCGCGCGCAGCTCCTCGAGCCCCTCCGCGGTTCGCACGAGCCCCCCTTGCACCGCGCCGTCCGCGACGACGAGGTCCTCGAGCGCGGCCTCGAAGCGGTACGCGACGCCCGCGCCCTCGAGGTGCTCGCGCAGCGCGGTCAGGATCTTCGGAAGCCGGTTCGAGCCCACGTGCGCGCGCGCCTCGAACGCGATCTCCGGCGGTCCGCCCATCCGTACGAGCGTGCCGAGCACGAACGCCACCGCTTGCCGGTCCTTGACCCGCGTGTACAGCTTGCCGTCGGAGAACGTGCCCGCACCGCCCTCGCCGAAGCAGTAGTTCGACGTCGGCGACAGCTCGCCGCGCTGCGTGAGGCTCGCCAGATCGTGCCGCCGCGGCTGCACCGCCTTGCCCTGCTCCACGAGCGTGACGCGCGCCCCGGCGTGCACGAGCCGATAGGCCGCGAACAGCCCCGCGGGCCCCGCGCCGACGACGAGGACGTGCCGGCCGCGCGCGCCCGGGTGCGGCCCGGGGTGGACGTGCTGCGCCGGCGTCTCCTCGAGCGCGACGCGGTATCGGTAGCCGATCTTGCCTCCGCGACGTGCATCGAGGGACCGGCGCACGACGATGAACGCGCGCCCTGGCGCGGCCGCCTGGACCTCGGCGGCCAGGCGCTCCGGCCCGTCGTCGTCGAGCGAGAGGAAGATGTCCAGCATCAGGCGGCACCGGCGGCCCGCCGGCCCGTCGTGAGGAGCACTACCGCCCGCGCACGGGGCGGCCGCGCGAGATCGTCACCTTGCGGAGCACGATGGGCTCGACCGGGTGGTTGTTCATCGGCGAATCGACGGGCACGCGCGTGAGCTTCTCGACGATCGCCGTCGGCTGACACTGGCCGAAGATGGAGAAGCGTCCGTTCAGGTACTGCGCTGCCCGCTCGGTCACGAAGAACTGGCTCCCGTAGCGGGGATCCGTGCCCGCGCGGTTCGCCATCGCGAGGCGCCCCGGGCGGTCGAACGCGAGGTCGGGCGTGACCTCCGCCGGCAGCAGGTAGCCCGGATCACCAGTGCCCTTGCCCAGCGGATCGCCGCAGTGCACGACGAACTGGGGGATCACCTTGTGGCACGCGAGGCCGTCGTAGAAGGCGCGCATCCCCCACGCCTTGGTCTCGGGGTCCTTGAACGGCCGCAGCCCGCGCGCCAGGCCCACGAAGTTCGCGACCACGTTCGGCGCCGCCTCCTCGTAGAGCTCGCACGTCAGCTTGCCGAACTTGCCGAGGTCCATCGTCGCGAGGAGCGCGCCCTTGCCGCCGAGCCCCTCGAGCGCCTCCTCGAGCGTGAACTTGCCCTGCTTGGGATCGTCACTGGCGGCCGGTGCGCCCGCCGTGCCCGCCGTGCCGCGCCCGCCCGCCCCGCCGTCTCCCCGCTCCGCCGCCCCCTCCGCACGCTCACGCGAGGCTTGCTTGCCGCCCTCGGGTCTCGCGCCCTCGGGCCTCGGCGCGGGACGCCGCTTGCCGTCGCACGCACCGAGCCCGGCGAGCACGGTGATTCCGACGAGGACGCGGGCTCCAAGCATGTCCGCCGATGCTAAGGACCCTCGCTCAGAACTGCAAGCGCGCGGCGATCCGCCCCGGACCCGCCGAGACCTCGACCGCGCCGCCGAGGTCGAAGATCTCCGCTCGCCAGACCCACAGCACCGCGCCCGACACCGCGCCGAGCACCCCCGCCGTCACGAAGAGCGCGTTCGCCCGCGACGCGTCGGACTCCTTGCGATCGAGGTCCGCGAGGAGCTCCTTCATGTTCCCGCGCGGCGGCTCCTGCGACAGCACGCCGAAGAACACCCCGCCGAGCGCCGCCACCCCCGCGAGCGAGAGCGTCCCCCACGCCGCGTACGCCGGCCACCTCGGCCGCTCCGGCAGGCTCTGCGGATCGAGGGACAGCTCGAGCGTCTCCCCCGCCGGCACGTCGATGCGCCGCGCGAGCTGCCGCCGGCCCTCGCGCTCGGCGCGCAACCTGTGCGGCCCCGCCGGCACGTCGGGCTTCGCGAGCGGGGTGGTGCCGAGGAACGCGTCGTCGAGGTAGACGCGCACCTGCGGCACGCTCGACGACACGCGGAGCGCCCCCGGCAGCGGCACCGGCTCGAACACGCGCCGCGCGGCCTCCTTGGCCTCCCGCACCAGGGCCGGCAGGCCCCCCGTGATCTGCTTGAATACCCGCCCCTCCGCGCGCGCGGTGAGGAGATCGATCAGCGTCACGGACAGCAGGAAGTCGTCCCCGCGCTTGCCGAGCGTCGCCGAGAGGACGCGCGTCACGCCGAGCTCGGTGCCCACGCGCCCGAGGCACGGCATCTCCGCCAGGCACGCCACCGCGCGCCGGTCCTCCGTCACGCCGAGCTTCGCGCGGAACTCCTCCTTGGGCGCGATCTCGACCCCGCCGCGCCGCGCGACCTCGGCCACGAGGAGCTCGGTGAGGTCGTCCGCGAGCTGCGCCGGGACGTCCCCCGTCGCGAGGCCGATGACCGCGATGCGTGGCCGCGAGGGCTTGGGCTCGACGGGCGGCGGTTGCGCGGCCGTCGGAGCAGCCCCGGCGGCGGGCGACCCATCCGCCTGAGCGTATGCATTGCCCGCCCACGAGAGCGCGAGCGCGCAGACGAGCGCGCCCCTCACGATCGCCTCCGCATCGGCGGCGACGCCGCGCTGCGCACGCACAGCCCCGCGCTCCCGCAGACCGTGTCGCCGTCGACCCAGCGGCTGTCCAGACATTCGAGCGTGCTCCCGCACCGCTTCTCGCAGCGCCCCGAGACGCACTCGAGGTCCCCCACGCACCGCCCGTCCGCGCTGCAGTCGAGCCCGAACAGCGCGGGCACGCACACCCTCGGGACCTCCGTCGACCCCGGCGCCCCGGCGCCGCCGAAGCACGCGTTCGGCAGCCCACCGTAGGCGGGGCACCGCGCTCCCGCCGGGTCCTCGATGCACTCGGGCCGGCACACCCGCGCGCCCCGCCCGAGCAGCGCCTCCGGCAACGGCGCGCTGCAGCGCTCGCGCGTCGAGCAATCCGTGTCGCCGGTGCACGTCCGCAGGAGGTACGTCTCGGGCGAGACGCACTCCGCCCGGCCGCTCTCCGGCTCCGTCGCGCACGAAAAGCGCATCTGGCGCTTGACGAAGCCGTCGTTGTCGAACGCCGCGCACGTCGCCTCGTCGGCGCACTCGATCGTGCACACGCGCCGGTCCGACGCCGACAGGCACCGACCCATCATGCAGTCCACGTCGCTCGCGCACGGGAAGCCGAGCAGCCCCGGCACACAGAATCCCCCGGTGGTGCCGAGGTTGCCGAGGCTCTCGGTCGAGCACACGAAGCTCGGCGGACAGCTCCCCCTGGCGTCGCAGTTCGGCACGCACAGGTCCGGCAAGCTCGAGACCCCCGCCCCGCCGGCCACGGGCAGAAGGGCCATGCACGTCGTCCCCGGCGAGCAGAACTCGTGGCGCAGCGCGCACTCCGCCTGCGCACAGTACGAGCCGCTCCGCTGCAGGCTCGAGGCCCGCGGGTAGAGCGCACCCACGACGCTCGCCATGCACGTGCGCCGCACCGGGTCGCTGCAGTCGTCGCTCGTCTCGCACGTCGGCGCCGGCAAGCAGATCCCCTCGTCACCGAGCAGATCCGTGCGCAGGCACGACAGACCCGCCGGGCACCCGCCGACCGACGGTGCGCACAGCTCGATGCGCTCGCCCGAGCTCGTGCAGAGCGCCCCCGTGAAGTCCGGCCGCGGCGTGCACTCGGGCGCGCAGAAGCCGGTGCCTCCGAAGGGCGCAGACGACGCGTTGCACTGGTAGCCGACGTCGCAGCCCCCCTCCTCCGCGGCGCCCGGCTCGCACGTGAACACGCGCTCGGCCACCGATCGATCCACCGAGCAGGCAGCCACCAGGGCGAGCATCCACCCGCGGAGCGCCGCGCGGGACGCGCTACGGCACATGCAGCTCGACCGTCGCACCCGGTCCGATGTGGTTCTTCGTACACCAGCCGCCCGGCACCTCGAGCACGTGCAGCGAATCACCCGGCACCTCGCGCGGGTCGTCGGTCATCGGCGTCGCGTTCTCCACGACGCCGAGCACCTTCGAGTCCGCCGTGATGAACACCATGTCGAGCGGGATGAGCGTGTTGCGCATCCAGAACGTGTGGTGCTCCGGCTCCGCGCCGAAGAACAGCATGCCGCGACCTTCGTCGAGCTTCTGCCGGTACATCAGGCCGCGCATCCACTCCTGCGCGCTGCGCTGGACCTCGACCTCCACGCGCCGCGGCTCCGAGCCGTCGGTCGGCCGCAGGATCACCACCGGCACGCCGCCCGTGCGTCCCCCGTCCGGGGCCGACGCCGGCCGACCGCGGCACCCCGCCCAGAGCGTCAGAACCAACGTGAGCACCATCCCTGCGCGCACGGACACGCGCCAGCATACTGCGTTCTCCCCGCTCCGCGCTGCGTGCCACCCCGGTGCTCCCCTGTTCCCGCCGGTCGCGGCTATGCTTGCGCCGTGTCCCCGTCGGTCTTCCTCGTCGGCGCAGGTCCCGGCGATCCCGGTCTGCTGACGCTCCGCGCGGCCGAGGTGCTCGCGGCGGCCGACGTCGTCCTCTACGACGGCCTCGCGAACCCCGCGCTGCTCCGGCACGCGCCCCCGTCAGCCCTCTGCATCGCGGTCGAGAAGCACGGCCGCGCCCGCTGCACCCAGGAGGAGATCCACGCGCTCCTGCTCGAGCACGCGCGAGCCGGCCGCACCGTGGTGCGCCTCAAGGGCGGCGACCCGTTCGTCTTCGGCCGCGGCGGCGAGGAGGCCGAGGCCCTCACGGCCGCAGGAATTCCCTGGGAAGTGGTGCCCGGCGTGACCGCGGGCGTCGCCGTCCCCGCGTACGCGGGCATCCCCGTCACGCACCGTGATCTGGCCGCGTCCGTCACCTTCGTCGCGGGCCACGAGGCCGTCGGAAAGCCGTACTCCACCATCGACTGGGCGGGGCTGGCGCCCGCCACCGGCACCGTCGTCTTCTTCATGGGCGCCCGGCGCCTGCGCGAGAACCTGGCCCACCTCGTCGCCGCCGGCCGCGCCCCCCACACACCCGCCGCGATCATCGAGTGGGGCACGCTGCCGCGACAGCGCACGGTGCTCGGCACGCTCGCCGACCTGGCTGACCGCGCGGAGGCCGCGCGCATCTGGCCGCCTGCCCTCGTCGTCGTCGGCGCGGTCGCGCACCTCCGCGACCAGCTCGCCTGGCTCGAGCGGCGCCCGCTCTTCGGTCGCCGCGTCGTCGTCACGCGCCCGCGCGCCGAGGCCGATCCGCTCCTGCGCGCGCTCCTCGCGGCCGGCGCCGAGGCCCTGCCCCTGCCCGTCGTCGAGCTCGCCCCCTGCGATCCCGGCCCGCTCGACGCCGCGCTCGCCGGGATCGGTCGCTACGGCCTGCTCGTCGTGACCAGCAAGGGCGCCGTTGCCCGCCTCGCCGAGCGGCTCGACGCCCTCGGGCTCGACGCCCGCGCCCTGGCCGGCCTGCGCGTCGCCGCCGTCGGCCCCGGCACCGCCGCCACCCTCCGCACCACCCTCGGGGTCCGCGCGGATTACGTCGCCGCAGAGCCGCGCCAGGAGGGCCTCCTCGCCGCCCTCTCCGGCCTCGATCTGCGGGCGATGCAGGTGCTGTGGCCCGCGTCCGCCCTGGCCCGACCGGCCCTCGCCGAGGCCCTCCGCGCGGCCGGCGCCGTCGTGGACGTCGTCGCGACGCACACCGCCCGTCCCGCGGATCCCGCCTCGCTCGCCCGCGAGCTCGAGGCCCTCTCGGGCCCGCCCATCGACGCCCTGACCTTCTCGAGCGGCTCCGCCATCGACGCCTTCTTCGAGGTCCTCGGCGAGCCCCGCGCCCGTGCGCTCTGCGCGTCGGCAACGGCCGTCGTCCTCGGCCCGGTGACCCGCGACGCGGCCCTCGCCCGCGGCCTGCCCGCGCCCATCGTCGCGCCGAGCGTCGACGACAGCGGGATCGTCGCCGCGCTCTGCGCCCACTTCCCCCAAAGGAGCCCCGATGCAATTCCCTGAGTACCGCCCGAGGCGACTGCGCCGGACCGAAGGCCTGCGCAGGATGGTGCGCGAGACGCACCTGGCGCCCTCGCAGTTCGTCTACCCGCTCTTCCTCGTGCCCGGCCGCGGTGTGCGGCGGGAGATCGCCTCCATGCCCGGGCAGTTCCAGCTCTCCGTCGACGCCGCCGTCGAGAGCGCGCAGGAAGCGTTCGAGCTCGGCGTACCGTCCGTCATCCTCTTCGGCCTGCCGTCGCACAAGGACCCCGTCGGCTCCGAGGCCTGGAACGACGACGGCGTGGTGCAGCAGGGCATCCGGGCGCTCAAGCGCGCGCTCCCCGAGCTCGTCGTCATGGCCGACGCGTGCTTCTGCGAGTACACGAGCCACGGCCACTGCGGCGTCCTCACCGAGGCCGCACCGCGATCCGCAAAGGGCGGCCACGGCGACAAGAAGCCGCAGCGGCCCGCCCGCGAGCCCACCGTCGACAACGACGAGACCCTCGAGAACCTGGCCAAGGCCGTGACCTCCTACGCCCGCGCAGGCGTCGACATCGTCGCTCCGAGCGGCATGATGGACGGCTTCGTGGGTGCCTGCCGCGAGGCCCTCGACGACGCCGAGTTCTCCGAGACCGCCATCCTCGCCTACTCGGCCAAGTACGCCTCGGCCTTCTACGGCCCCTTCCGAGACGCCGCCGACTCCGCGCCCGCGTTCGGGGACCGCCGCAGCTACCAGATGGATCCAGCGAATTCCGACGAGGCCCTGCGGGAGGTCACCCTCGACATCTCCGAGGGTGCCGACATGGTCATGGTCAAGCCGGCCCTCGCCTACCTCGACGTCATCCGGAGGGTCCGCGAGGAGGTCGAGCTGCCCCTCGCCGCCTACAACGTCAGCGGCGAATACAGCATGCTCAAGGCCGCCGCGGAGCGCGGCTGGATCGACCACGACCGCAGTATTCTCGAGACCTTGACCTCGATCCGTCGGGCCGGCGCCGACCTCATCCTGACCTACCACGCCAAGGAGGCCGCCCGCCTCCTCCGCCGCGGCTAGCCCCGTGACGCCCCCCGAGTACAAGCTCGTCGAGCTCTCGACGGTCACGGACGAGGAGCTCACCCGGATCATCAACGAGCACGTCCAGGAGGGCTGGATCTTCGAAGGGATCCACTTCGCCATGCGCGAGACCCAGAAGCGCCCTTCGATGGCCTTCATCTCCTTCACGAGACCCCGTTCTGGATCCTGAGAACCCCCTGAATATCCGGGCACTTGTGGACGTCGAAAAAGAAAAGCGATCCGCCCGCGAAAAAGGACGTTGACTCTCGCCCGGGGGTGATCTAGTTAAGGCCTCCCTCGCGCGGCACTTGGCGAGGCGAGCCGGGGCAGCAAGCCGGCAAGATTCGCGCAGTTGCGCTCCGAAAAATCAGCGGTCGATTCGAAAGAAAAGACCTTGACGGAGACGAAGCGGA
>CAZQJC010000103.1:0-1697 GCA_964593795.1 uncultured Myxococcales bacterium
AGATCCGCCGATCGTTGAGCACCAGATCGTTGGCGCGTCGCGTGCCGACCCGGATGGTCGTCGAATCGAAGTCCTTCGTGAGCCCCGCGTCGGGACCCGCGGTCACCTCCAGCCTGCAGAGCCGGATGCACAGCGTCGAGGGATGTCCGTCGCGATACGTCAGCCACCTGCCGGTGTCGAAGTCGTGATCCCCAGGTCCTTTCCTAGCGCCCACGCATCGACCGTATCACGCGCAATGCGGATCGGTCCCGCAGGCCTGCGCGCCGGGCGCGTGTAGACCGCGGTCAACGCCCGCGGTTGACGCCAGGCAACGATCGCGGGCGACGGCTCGCCGGCATGCCGCCGAAATCGCGACTGGGGCCGGGATTTCGCGCGCTCGCGTCGGTGGCATCGCCCTTGCTCTGGGGCTCTGGCGGAGGTGGTTGCATGCGCCGGACGATCGTTCTGATGACCATGACCGCGATGGGATGCATGGCGGGCACGGTGGAGGTTCCGGGCGACGAGCTCGAGACCGGGACGAGGCCGCGCAACGTGTTCGAGCTGAAGGGCAACCGCTCGTCGCTCAGGCTCGAGGGGAGCCCCTCCGACCCGAGCTTCCTGGGCACCTACCCGAACCCCGACGAGGTCGGGTACATGAAGGTCATCGTCCAGCCGAGCGGCCTGCTCGACGCGCGGTGCCTCGTCGGCCGAGACGAGCTGCCATGCGTCGAGACCCCGTTCCTGACCCAGGTGAAGGACCGCCAGGACGGCTCTCGGCTCGTCACGGTCTCGGACGTTGGCGGCAATCAGGTCGCGGTCCTTCGCTTCAATGCGGGGCAGGTGCCCAAGGGACAGACGGAGCTCCCGCCGGGACTCGAGCCGCTGGGTCGAGGCTGGAAGCAGCCGCCTCCCGATGACGCGGGCGGCGCCTCGCCGCCACCCTCGGTGGACCCGTGCAGCGAAGGCGTGCTGCGCCAGCGGCTGTGCGACAACGTGAACAGCAAGCTCACCGCGGGGCGCACCGGCGCGGTGATGAGCTGCGACGCGCTCACTGTACCTCCAGGGAGCCGCACGGGGACCCCGAGGCCAGGCAACCTGGAGACGCTGCTCCGCTGGTGTGCCTCCTTCGTCGAGGAAGCCTACGTGCCGCTGGTGCTCGAGTGCCCCGGATCCGGGACTGACCTCATCAACTGGGGCATGAGCGCTCGCGAGGAGCTGATCTTCCAGGGGGTGTGTCAGCATTCGCCACTCGTCCTCGACCTGGACGGCGACGGAGTCCAGCCGACCTCGCTCGCCAGGGGGACGTCGTTCGACCTGCTGGCGGTGGGCGAGCCCGTGCAGTGCGCCTGGGTGCGCGGCGATGACGCGTTGCTCGTGCGCGACCTCAACCGGAACGGTCGGGTGGACGACGGCAGCGAGCTGTTCGGCCAGGCGACCGGCGGCGGGGCCTTCGCCGATGGCTTCGCGGCGCTCCGCGCGCTGGATGCCAACGGCGACGGCGTGGTCGACACCGCGGACCCCGTCTACCACGAGCTCCTCGTGTGGAACGATGTGGACGGAGACGGCGAGAGTCAGGCCAGCGAGCTGCGCGGCCTCAGGGAGGCCGGAGTCCGGTCGCTCGACCTGGCTCCCCGGACGATCCTCGGAGCGGCCGCGCTCGACGCGCACGGCAACCGGATCCCGCTCCAGGGAAGCTTCGAGCGGTTCGACGGCGGCCA
>CAZQJC010000104.1:0-6148 GCA_964593795.1 uncultured Myxococcales bacterium
GTGACGCGCTCGCGCGCTGTCATGAGCGCCGCAGAGCCTCCTCGCCTGCATCATCCCTTGTCACCGTCTCCTGGGTCGGCCCGTTCGCGGGCCTTGGACTGGCGGAAGGCCCGCGAACGGGCCTCTACCAGGAGGCAGACGATGAAGCAGCGATTCGATGCATACGAAGTGGCTCTCGAGCTGGCGGCCGCGCTTGCGCCCGTGATCGCCGCCATCACGCGGCACGACCCCGACCTCGCCAAGCAGGTCCGACGAGCGATGGCCTCGGTGCCGCTCAACCTCGCCGAGGGGGCGTGTCGCACCGGAAAGGGCCGTGCTCACGCCTACCGAATCGCGCAAGGCAGCGCGGCGGAAGTCCGCAGCGCCGTCAGGCTCGCGCACGTCTGGCAGTACGTCGATGCCGACCTGGTCGCGGCGGCCGAGCCCGGCCTCGATCGTCTCGCGGCCCTGCTCTGGTGCCTCGTCCACCCACGGCGGTAGCTCACCGGCGGTGACCGGGCTCGGTGTTCCCGGGCCCGGTCGCCTTACCCCGTCACCCGCGACCGATCGCGGATACCGGGTGCCGGCGACCGATCCCGGATGCCGAGTGCCGATCCCGGATGCCGGCGGCCGCTCCCGGATGCGGGCACCGGCACCGTGCCCGAACCGCAACCGAGACCGGTACCGGCACGGTTCCGTACCCGTCTCGCAGCCTCGCGCTTGTTTCGATCAACCCTCTGAGGCTTCGGGCTTCGGCGGACGCCCCGGGTCCGGACTCGGCCGTCCCGCAGCCCGACCGGTGCGGGGGCCTTCGCGACGTGGTTCGCCGAGGCGTGAGATGATGTCTCGATGCGAGCGTGGATGGCGGTGGTGTGTGTGGCCGCAGGGTGCGCGGGTCGGCGGTGGCCGGCTTCCGAGCCGGCCACTCGCTAGTGATCGTGGCCGTGCGGGCCGTGCGGGTGGCCGTGCTCGACCTCCTCGGCCGTCGCGGCGCGCAGACCCGCGACCTTGACCTCGAAGTGGAGCGTCGCACCCGCGAGCGGGTGGTTGAGGTCGATCGTGACCTTGTCACCGGCGATCTTGGTGACCCAGATGGGCAGGGCGTTGCCGTCGCCGTCCTCCATGCCGAGCTCCATGCCCTCCTCGAGCTCGATCTCCTTGGGGAAAGCGCTGCGCGGGACGATCTTCACGGCCGCGTCGTCGCGCTCGCCGTAGCCCTCGTCGGGCGGCACGGAGACCTTGACCGCGTCGCCGATCGCCTTGCCGTCGAGCGCCTTCTCGAGGCCCTCGACGATGTTCCCCGCGCCGTGCAGGTACTCGAGCGGCTCGTCGCCGGAGCGATCGATGACGTCGCCGTCGTCGTCACGGAGCGTGTAGTGGATCGAGATGACCTTGCCAGCGGCGACAGTGCTCATGGGGCGCGAAGATACACGCTTCCGCGGCCGGATCCTGCCGATTTGGGGGGGACATGGTGTCGCCGCAGGCTGCCCAGGAGCCGTCGGGAATCGAGCACGAGCACGAGCACGAGCACGAGCACGAACGAGGGACAGCACTACCCCGCGGGGCAGAAGGTGATGCGCAGCTCGCGGCCGCCGGTGCAGGCGTGAAAGCCGCTCTCCTCGGCGTTGGCGGGGTAGTCGTCGTAGGCGAAGGCGTAGATGCCGGGGCACCGCTGGTGCACCCACTTCGAGTACGTGTCGTGCGGGTCGCGCTGGTAGTAGTGCGACTTGTCCGGATCGTCGGGCGCGTCGAGCATCCCGCGGTTGAGCGCCGCGCACCACTTTGGGCTTCCGCTGAAGAAGCCGGAGCACGCGTAGGCCTCGGCGGTGGTCGCGTTCGCGGCGCCGGCGCAGCCCGGCTTCTCGGCGGCGCAGCGGCGGACCTCGGCGTCGAGCTTGTGGCAGTAGGGCTCGGCGGCGTGCCGGGGATCGAGGCAATGCGTGCGCGAGGAGATGCAGCGCCGCCCGTCGAGCAGGCCGTCCGGACAGCCGGAGAGTAGCTGCGCCACGGGGACGTCGCAGCTCACGGGGCGGCAGTCGCTGCCGGTGCCCGAGGTCTCCATCTTCATCGGCAGCCCCACCCAGTCGACGTAGGTGACGTTGTAGTTGATGACGCCGCTTCCGAGCGTCACCTCGGCCTTGTCGATCTCCTGCGTCCGCGCCGCGTCGAGGAAGGCCGTGACGCGCGCCGCCGACCACTCCTTGGGCGCGTCGTACCAGCGCACCTCGCCCGTCGCGAGCTGAGCGCCGTCAGGCGCGAGGACGCCGGTCGAGCCGGCCGCGTGCACGTAGAGCGGGAACGGGCACAGGTTGCGCACGCCGACCTCGATCGTGTCGGGGCGATCGACGGGCGCGCCGCCGAAGCCAGGCGCCACAGGATTGCCGCCGCTGCCGCCGGGTGCGCCTGCGCCGCCGGTTGCCCCCGCGCCGCCCGTCGCACCTGCGCCGCCGGTTGCCCCTGCGCCGCCGGTCGCGCCCGCGCCGCCGGTCGCGCCCGCGCCGCCGGTCGCGCCCGCGCCACCGCGGCCCGATGCACCTGCGCCGCCGGTCGCGCCTGCGCCACCGCTCGCGCCCGCGCCACCGCTCGCGCCCGCGCCACCGGCTGCGCCCGCGCCACCGCGTCCCGAGGCGCCCGCGCCACCGGTCGCACCCGCGCCACCGCGCCCCGAGGCGCCCGTACCCGACGTCCCCGCACTCCCGGCACTGCCGGCGGAGCCTTGCACCGTGCCTTCCTGACCGCAGCCTGTCGTGAGGAACCCGAGGAGGAGCCCGAAAGTCATCGCGCGCATGGCTCGCCGGCAGTGCACGCCGTGCGCCCGCATCACCCCTGCGTGATTCCCGGCGCTTGCGATCACCCGGTGCGATCGATCCGATCACCGCGCACGGGGCGATCGCCCCAGCCGGGTTAGGATGATGCATCGTCGCCTCCTCGCTCCTCCAGCTCCGCGCAGCCCTCGCGCTCCTCGCGATCGCGACCCTCGCGTGCGCGACCGAGGCGCCTCTCGTCGCGCCGCCACCCCCACCTCGTCAGGCCCCGACCGGCACCATCTGGGTCGACGTGCAGGACGCGAGCGGCGCGCTCCCCGTCGCCGACGAGCTGCGCGCCGCGCTGCGTGCCGTCGGCTACACCGACGCGACCTCCCCCGAGTCGGCCGACCACCGCGTGCAGCTCCGCATCGCGAGCGTCGGCTACGCCGGGGGCGCGCCTGCCCCGGCACCGCCCTCGGGCCAGGGCTCCCGCGTGGGTGAGAACGTGGCCGGCGCGGCCGCGGCCCTGCTCACCGGACGCGGTCAGGTCTCCGTCAACGACCGCGGCGTGAGCGTCGGGCCGCAGGGCGGGCTCGGGGCCCTCGCGCCGAGGGGCTCCGGCGGCCGCGCGTCGGGTGCGACGTCGACCGACCGCCTCGTGGCCTCCGCGGCCCTGCGCGTCTCGCACCGCGGAGACGACATGGTGCAGACCGCCGAGCTCTCCGTCGAGGCGCACGATCCCGATGCCGAGCGCGCCGTCGCCGCATTGCGCGCGAGCCTGGTCGAGCGCGTCGTCCGCCAGCTGCGCTGACGCGTCAGCCCTTGATCTTCCTGTTCTCCGGGTCGTAGAGCGGACGCAGCGACGCGACGGCGGGGTAGCGCTTCGCGCCGATCTCGACGTCCCACTCGCCGCGATCGAGCCACGCCTGATCGATGGGCTCGTCGCCGCCCTCGACCATCACGAGGCCCACGGCGCCGCCGACCGAGAAGCCGTAGGACGCGGCGCGCACGTAGCCGACGGGCTTGCCGTTTCTGCGCACCACCTCGGCGTGGAAGAGGAGCGGCTCGGGGTCCTTGCAGAGGACCTGCACGATGCGCCGCTTGAGGGGGCCCTCCGCCTTCTTCGCGAGCACGGCGGCCTTGCCGACGAAGTCCGGCTTCTTGAGGTCCACGGCGAAGCCGAGGCCGGCCTCGAGCACGGAGTCCGTGTTGTCGATGTCGTGGCCGTAGTCGCGGTAGCCCTTCTCCATGCGCAGGCTCGCGAGCGCCTTGAGGCCCGCGTGGCGCAGCCCCACGCGCTCGCCGGCGGCCACGATGCGCTCGTAGACGTGCGCCGCCTGCTCGGTCGGGACGTAGAGCTCGTAGCCGAGCTCGCCGAGGTAGATGATGCGCACGCAGAGCGCCCGCGCGAAGCCGATGTCGATCTCGCGCGCGGTGCGGAACGGGAACGCCTCGTTCGAGAGGTCCGCGCTCGTGATCGATTGCATGAGCTCGCGCGAGCGCGGCCCCTGCACGTTGATCTGCGCGTGGCCGCTCGTCACGTCCGTGACGAACGCGTGCGCGTCGGTCATGTGGCGTCGCATCCACGTCTCGACGTGGCGGTGCGCGGTGTCGGAGGCGACGACCCAGAAGCGCTCGTCGTCGAGCTTGGTGACCGTCAGGTCGGCCTCGAGCTTGCCGCCCTCGTTGAGCCATTGCGTGTACGTGATCTGGCCCGCCGCGCCATTGACGGAGTTGGCGGAGATGTGGTCGAGGATCCGACCGGCGTCGCGCCCCTGGACGAGGAACTTCGCCATGAACGACATGTCCATCAGGATGACGCCACTTCGCGCGGCCTCGTGCTCGGCCTGCCAGTAGGGGAACCAGTTCTGCCGACCCCAGGAGAGCTTCTCGACCTTCGGCTCGCTGCCCGGCGGGGCGTACCAGTCGGCGCCCTCCCAGCCGCTGACGTCCTTGAAATAGGCGCCCTTGTCCGCCAGGCGATCGTGGATGGCGGACTTCTTTGCGCCGCGCGCCGTCATCATCGAGCGCGTCGGGTAATGGCATTGATAGACCATGCCCAGTGACTCGACGGTGCGCGTGCGGCGGTACTCGGGATTGGTCTGGTAGGTGTGCAGCCGGTCGATGTTGAAGCCGGTGATGTCCATGTCGGCGCGGCCGTTCATGATCCAGTGCGCGAGCATGCGGCCCATGCCGCCGCCCGTCAGGATGCCGATGGAGTTCAACCCCGCGGCGACGAAGTAGTTCTTGAGCTCGGGCGCCTCGCCGACGATGGGCTGAAGATCCGGCGTGAAGCTCTCCGGGCCGCAGAAGAACTTCCGCACACCGATCTCGAGCGAGATGGGGACGCGCTTCATTGCCTTCTCGACGTAGGGACCCATGCGGTCCCAGTCGGGCGAGATCTCGCCGAAGGAGAAGTCGTCGGGCACGCCGGCGATCTTCCAGGGCGCGCACACCGGCTCGAAGAGGCCGATCATGAGCCCGCCCACCTCCTCGCGGAAGTAGCCGTACGAGCCGGGATCCTCGAGCACCGGCCAGTCGGGCGAGATGCCCGGGACCTTCTCGGTGATGAGGTAGTAGTGCTCGGCCGACTGCAGCGGGATGTTCACGCCGATCTGCGCGCCGAGCTGCCGCGCCCACATGCCGGCGCAGTTGACGACGTACTCGGCCTCGATGTCGCCGAACGCGGTGCGCACACCGGTGACGACGCCGCGCTTTCGCAGGACGCCCGTGCAGGGCACGCCCTCGAAGATCCTGGCGCCGTGCAGGCGCGCGCCCTTGGCGATGGACATCGTGACGTCCACCGGGTTCACGCGGCCGTCTTCCTTGACGTAGAAGCCGGCGAGCACGTCGTCGACGTTCGCGAGCGGGAAGAGGTCCTTGACCTCGCGCGGCGAGATCTCCTGCACGTCGACGCCGCAGTAGCGGTTGAACGCGGAGACGCGCCGGTACTCCTCGAGGCGGTCGGCGTCGGACGCGCACTCGATGAAGCCCACCGGCTTGAAGCCCGTCGCGAGGCCCGTCTCGGCCTCGAGGCGCGCGTAGAGGTCGCGCGTGTACTTGCGCATCTCCGTGGAGGTCTCGGACGTGGAGCCGAACGTGACCATGAGCCCGGCCGCGTGCCACGTGGTGCCCGAGGTCAGCCGGTCGCGCTCGAGCAGCACGACGTCCTTCCAGCCCATCTGGGCGAGGTGATAGGCGACGGAGCATCCGATGATGCCGCCGCCGACGACGACGACGCGAGCGCGCTCGGGAAGGACCGGTGCTGACATGTGCCGGAGCATACTCATCGGAACGCGCAGAGGAAGCCGATCGGGCCTCGTTTCTGGCAATTCTTGCGAGAGATTCGGGCTTCGGGCTTCAGAGGGTTGATGGGAATAGGTCCCAGCTGAGCTCGCGCACGTCTGGCAGTACGTCGACGC
>CAZQJC010000105.1:0-16288 GCA_964593795.1 uncultured Myxococcales bacterium
CCCCCGTCGCACCGGCGCCCCCCGTCGCACCGGCGCCCCCCGTCGCGCCCGCACCTCCCGCGCCGGCACCGCTCACGCCCGCGCCCCCCGTCGCGCCCGCGCCTCCCGTCGCGCCCGCGCCCCCCGCGCGGCCCGCACCGCCCGATCCCGCCGTGCCGGGTCGATCGCGCGCGAGGTCGTAGCTGCACGCGAGCGCGCAGGAGCAAAGGAGGGAGAGAAGGAGCCGCATGCTCCGATCGTCGCGGGGAAGGGCGCGCGCTTCAAGCACCGACCGGCGGGCGCGCACGGAGCCCCCGCCGATCGGGGGCGGGTGGGTTCCTCTGACGCGCCCCTGACCCCTCGCGGGCGATCACGCCGGCACCCCCGTCCACTCCGACAGGATGCGGCGCCAGTCCGCGCGCCAGCGCGCCTCGGCGTAGTCGCGGAGCGCCATGCGTCGGCTCTCGCCGCCCATCTTCCGTGCGAGCGCCTCGTCCGCCAGCAGCGCGCGGCAGGCCTCGCGCACCTCGGCCGCGGTCTCGCAGACGAAGCCGTTCTCTCCGTGCACCACGTAGCGCTCGATCCCCGGCAGCCGGAAGCTCACGATGGGCAGGCCCGTCATCATCGCCTCGACGAGCGTGATCGTGTACTCCTGCTCGCCGTCGTGGAGGTACAGGCGCGCGGCGCGCAGGAGCTCGACGAGGTCCTCGTAGCGGCGCGTCGGCTGGCTCGGGTCGAGGTGATCCACGTGCAGCGTGGCGAGGCCCTCGGTCGCCTCGCGGTACGTGCGGTAGTGCCAGCCGCGCTCGCGCCACGAGTGGATGATCGACAGGACGTGCGGCGTCTCGCCGCGCCACGGTCCGTACGCGTCGGGGTCGAGACCGAGCGGGAGGTAGGGCACCGAGACGCCGAACTGCTCCTCGAGCCACGCCACCGTGTTGGGGTAGAAGCTCACGACGCGCACGTCGGGTCGCGCGAGCAGCTCCTGCCACTCGGCGTGATCGAGCTCCGCGGGCTTGGCGACGCGGTAGAGCTTCTTGCCGCGCGTCTCTCCGCGCACGAGCTTCCACTGCCAGTTGAACATCAGCCAGGTGACGTCGAAGTCGTCCGGGAAGGAGAACGCCACCCGTCCCGGCTCGCCAGCGCCCGCGAGCACGCGCGCGTAGTCGGCGGGCTCGAACGACAGATGCGCCTCGGCGAATGTGTCGAGCAGGTTGATCACGTTCCACGGCTGCGGCCGCCAGTACTGGAACTGGTCCCAGTGGCCGAGGAAGTAGATCGGCAGCTCGCTCCGGCAGAAGTGGTACTGCACGCCCGGGTGGGTCGGGATGACGAGCGTTCGCGGACCTTTCGCACCCGGAGGAATGGGAAGCATCGGCGAGAGGTTAGAATGTCGCGAGGTGTCGCGCGACGACGATCGGCAGCGGGTGGGCTCGGCGCCCACGGTGCGCGCGGGCACCGAGCGCGGCGCCGTGCCCGCGACGACCTTCAAGGCCGGCGAGATCGTCGCGAGCCGCTGGAAGATCGTGCGCTTCCTGGCGCAAGGCGGGATGGGAGAGGTCTACGAGGCCGAGGACATCGAGCTCGGCGAGCGCGTCGCGCTCAAGACGGTGCGCCCCGAGGTGGCCGAGGAGGCCGGCACGCTCGATCGCTTCAAGCGCGAGATCCAGCTCGCGCGCAAGATCGCGCACCCGAACGTCTGCCGCCTCTTCGACCTCGGCTTCCACACCCGCGGCGAAGGCGAGCGCACCGAGCGCGTCGTGTTCCTCACGATGGAGCTGCTCGAAGGCGAGCCGCTCGCGCAGCGGATCGGCAAGGGCCCGATGCCGCTCGCCGAGGCGCGCGCGATCGCCACGCAGGTCGCCGCCGCGCTCGACGCCGCGCACGCCGCGGGCATCATCCACAGGGACCTCAAGCCCGACAACATCCTCATCGTCGCGGAGGGCGGCGTCACGCGCGCGGTCGTGACCGACTTCGGGCTCGCGCGCACGCACACCGGCACCGACGCGTTCCGCACGGGCACGGGGGGCTTCCTCGGCACGCCCGCGTACATGGCGCCCGAGCAGGTCGAGGCCGGCGTCCTCGGCCCCGCGGTGGACGTGTACGCGTTCGGCATCCTGCTCTACGAGCTCGCGACAGGGCAGCTCCCGTTCGCCGCCGAGACGCCGCTCGCGCTCGCGGTGCGGCGCCTGACGCACCCGCCGATCCCGCCGACCACGTACCGCACGGACCTCGATCCACGCTGGGAGCGGGCGATCCTGCGCTGCCTCGAGCGCCAGCCAGAGCGGCGGTACGCGCGGGCCGGCGACGCGGTCGCTGCGCTCTCGCAGGCGCGCAGGCTGCGCGATCTGCTCCCGCCGTGGGCGCCCTTCGCTGGCGTCGGCGCGGCGGTCGGCGTCCTGACGCTCGGGGGACTGCTCGTCTTCGGCGGCAAGCCCCCGGGCAAGGCGAAGGCCCCTGGCCACGCGTCCGCCGGCAAGCCCACCACGCCCGCGGCCAGGAAGGCGGAGCCGCGCACGCCGGTCAAGCTGCGGTCGTCGATCGCGGTCCTCGGGTTCCGTGACGTCACGGCGCGCGGCGGAGGCGACGTCGCGGGCCCCGCCCTCGAGCAGATGGTGCTCGCGGCGCTGCGCAGCGATCCCTCCGTGCGGGTCGTGCCGCCCGAGCGGGTGCAGCGCGCACGGCAGGACCTCGGCCTCGCCGGCCCCCTGGAGCGCCTGCCCGTCGGCGCCGTCGCGCGGCTGCGCGCGCAGCTCGGGTGCGACGCCCTCCTCGTGGGAACCGTGCAGGCCAAGCCGAGGCGCATCGACGCCACGATCTCCTGGGCCGCCGACAAGCGCGCGCCGCTGTCGGTCTCGCAACCGCCCGCGCAGCCTCCCGACGACGCGACGCTCGCCGGGCTCGTCACCGAGGCCGCGCTCGCGTCGCTGGCCGGGAAGGCGCCGCCCGCCGAGGCCAGGCCCGAGCTCGTCAAGGCCGCCCGCGAGGCGCTGCCGCGCATCGAGGCCCTGCGGTCCTTCGTGGAGGGGACGCTGCGCCTCACCGCGGGAGACGCCGGGCGCGCGCGAGCGCTCCTCGAGCGCGCGGCCCAGCTCGACAAGGATCACCTCGCGACGCAGGTGGCCCTGTCGGAGGCCCTCCTGCGCCTCGGCGCGAGCGAGCGCGCCAACGCGGCCGCCCTGCGCGCCCTCGACCTCGGCCCGAAGCTCGACAAGGCCGGCCGGCTCCGCATCGAGCTGCGCCATGCGTTCGCCGCGCGGATGCTGCCGCGCGCGGTCGAGATCCTCCAGACGCTGACGACGCTCGAGCCCGACGAGCCCGAGCACGCGCTCGCGCTCGCCGAGGTCCTGCTGCGCGCGGCTCGCCCCACCGAGGCCAGGCGCACGCTCGAGGCGCTCGCGGCGCTGCCCGAGCCGCTCGGCCAGGACCCGCGCGTCGCCCTCGGCCTCGGCGCCGCCTACGCGCAGGAGCGCGACGTGCCGGCGGCCCTCGAGGCGCTCACCCGCGCCGCGGCGCGCGCGGGCGCGCTCGGCATGAGGGGCACGCTCGCGGACGCCAGGCTCCTCGAGGCCGACCTGCGCTTCGAGCGCAGCGAGCTCGACCTCGCGCGGCAGTCCGTCGGCGAGGCGCTCCGCCTGTACGAGGCGCTCCGCCTCCACGGCAGCGAGGTGAGGGCCCTGGGCCTGCTCGCCCGGCTCGACGCGGAGCTCGGCCACCTGGCCTCCGCGAGGAAAGCCTACGAGGCGCTCGTCGCGCGCGCTCACGACACCGACGCCGCGGTACAGGCCGAGGTGCTCGCCGATCTCGCGCTCGTGCTCGCGCGGGCCGGCGAGCTCGCCGAAGCGCGCAAGGTGATCGAGCAGGTCCTGGCGCTAGGTCGGGATGCCACGAGCGAGGCCGCCATCGCGCTCGGCCTGGAGGCGCAAGGGGCGCTCGCCCTGCGCGCAGGTGAGGTCGACCGCGGGCGCGAGGCGCTCGAGGAGGCCTCGCGGGACCTCGCGCGACTCGGCCTCGGACCGCGGGCCACGCGGGCGACGCTCACGCTCGGCGAGCTCGAGCTGCGGGCGGGCCGCCCCGAGGAGGCGCGAAGACGGATCGAGGCTGCCGTCGCACGCGCCGGTGAAGGCCCGCTCTTCGCGCTCGCCAAGGCGCGGCAGGCAGATGCGCTCGTCGAGCTCGGCCAGCTCGAGCCCGCGCTCGGCGCCGCCCGCGCGGCCATCGAGGCCGCGACCCGGGGCCACCGGCCCGACGGCGTCGCCACGGCTCACGCGGCCCACGCGCGTGTGCTCCTGGCGATGGGCAAGCTCACCGACGCGAGCGGCGCGATCGAGCGCGCGGTCGCGTCGGGCGAGAAGAGCGAGTCGCTCGACGTGCGCCTCGAGGTCGCGCTCGTGGCCGCGCGCCTGCGCCTCCAGGTCCGCGAGCCCACCGAGCTGCAGGCCGTCCGCGATGCCCTCGAGGCCGCGCTCGCGGAGGCCCACCGGGCCGGGGCGCTGCCGGCAGAGCTCGAGACGCGGATCCTCCTCGGGCTCCTCGAGCTGCGGCTCGGCCGTGGGGAGGCCGCCCGAGCGCGGCTCGGGGCGGTCGAGAAGGCCGCCCGGGAGGCGCACCTCGGGGCGATCGCCCGCCACGCCGAGGCAGCCGGCCGCTCCGCCCCTCATGACAAGGACCCGATGCCCTAGAGCACCGATCATGTTGAACCGTGTGCTGCAACGCGGACTTGCGAGGTTTGATGCTGGGAGGCTTCAGGCTTCAGGCTTCAGGCTTCGGGTCTCTGATCCGGCTCCGGGGCCTGAAGCCCGATGCCTGAAGCCCGATGCCTGAAGCCCGAATGCCTGAAGCCCGATGCCTTCCCCGAAGACGTTCGCGAACAAGTCAGGGGCGCCGCGCAAGTGCGCACTCTCCACAACGAAGTTCAACCCGTTCGATGCCCTAGCACCACGCATGAGCCGCCCTGATCCCCCGGATCACCCGGGGAGGCGCCGCTCCAACCCCGGTCCGCCAACATCTGGAAATACTTGCCGACATTGGAGGTGGGGGTGTGACAGATCGGGTCGACCGGAGCCCGTAGTGGCCAGCCGACTTGCCATCCAGAGCCTCTCCGCGCGGGGGTCGTTGGGCGTCCGGACCCCAGCCGGTGCCAGCTTCTGCAGGGCCCCGTTCGAGCGAAATATCGGGTGATGTCGCGCTTTTGTGCGACGCACGAACAGTATTCGCCCCTACGAATGGGTGGAAAGAGACGGGCGCTGGCACGCCAAGTGCTGTACATTCGCCCCGCATGTCGAAATCCAGCCTTGCTTCACTGGAAGAGAGCCTCCGCCAGCTGGGGATGGGCCACGCGGCGGAGCGCCTCGGCGAGCTGCTCACCCTGACGTCCACCAGGCGACTGCCTGCGGAGGAGTTCCTCGCCCACCTGCTCGCCCAGGAGCTCGACGGGCGCGAGGCTTCCCGCATCGCCAAGGCCCGACGCCGGGCCAGCTTCCCGTTCCTCCGGACCATCGACGACTTCGACTTCGCCAACCAGACGGATCGCCGGGTGAGCTCCCTCGGGGGCTCGCTCGAGCGCGAGTTCGTGGAGCACGGTCGCTGCCTCGTCCTCTCGGGCAAGGCGCAGAGCGGCAAGACGCACCTCGCGGTCGCGATCGGCGACCGGCAGCTCACGCACGCGTTCGAGGTCCGCTTCGTCACCGCAGGCGCGCTCATCGCGGAGCTCGCGGCTGCCGACCAGAAGGGCCGCCTGGGCAAGGCGGTCGCGGCCTACGTGGATCCCGACCTGCTCGTCATCGACGACTTCGCGGGCATCGCCTACGGCAAGGAGGCCTCGGAGCGCCTGTTCCAGGTGATCCACGAGCGGCACGTCAAGCGCCGCTCCATGATCGTGACCTCCTCCAAGGATCTCTCCGCATGGCCGCAGACCATCGGCGACGCCAAGCTGGCCCAGGGCATCCTCGACCGGCTGCTCGAGCGCGGTCGCCACATCCAGCTCGACGGCGGCAAGGCGCGCGACCTCGTGGATGACAGCGGCATCCCGATCGGCATGTCCCGGCCGTCCTCGCAGGTCGCCTACGAGGAGCTCGTCATCTCCCACGAGCCGGAGCTGCTGCCACCGACGCCCGCGCCCCCACCGGCCTCGGCAGGCGAGCGGGCGGACTCGGTCTTCGTCGAGCCCGAGCGCGGGCTCGTGCCCTACACGCCGGCGCAGCTCGCCGTCGCCCGAGCGGAGAACCACTCGCTCGCCCGCAAGCAGTCCGAGATCCCGACCTTGCCGCCGTCGGAGGTGCCGACCGCGGTCCTCAGCGCCGACCAGATCTCCGACGGCCTGCCTGAGCACGAGCGCGACATCGGCACCGAGGTCGAGGGGTACGTCGTCACGCGCATGCTCGGGGCGGGCGGCCTCGGCATCGTGTACGTGGGCATGGACCCGGAGACGCGCGGCGAGGTCGCGATCAAGATCTTGAAGCGCACGCAGGCCAAGAACCGCGACATCAAGAACCGCTTCCTGCTCGAGGCGCAGATCCCGCGGCTCGTGAAGCACGCGAACATCATCCAGATCTTCGCGTGCGGCGAGATGCCGGACGAGCGGCCCTACTACGTGATGGAGCTCCTCGATGGGCAGAACCTGCGGGACCGCATGCAGGTCTCGACGCCGCTCACCGTGCACGACGCCCTGCGCGTGTTCGTCGACATGGCGGACGCGCTCCGCGTGGTGCACAAGCGCGGCATCGTCCACCGCGACCTCAAGCCCGAGAACGTGTTCCTGACGTTCTACGCGTCGGGACAGGTCGTCGCCAAGGTGATGGACTTCGGCATCGCGCGCGTCCCGCTCAAGATCGCGGGCGTGGACATCGAGTCCAAGCCCCTGCTCACGGTCGGCACGCCGCGCTACATGTCTCCCGAGCGCATGCTCGGCGAGGAGGGCGACGCGCGGACCGACCTCTACGCGTTCGGCCTGATGATGTACGAGGTATTCACGCACGGCGAGTGGCCCTGGGACGTGGACCTCAACGACGTGGTCGCGCAGCGCGAGGCGCACCTCGACAAGCGCCCGCGCCCCTCGAACCGCCTGCAGAAGATCTCGCCGCGGCTCAACCGCCTCATCATGCGCTGCATGGAGAAGGACCCGGCCAGGCGCCCGCAGACGGCGGACGAGGTCAAGGCGGAGCTCGTCGCGCTCGCGGGCGAGCTGCCGAAGCGCTTCGCCTACTCGAGCGAGAGCAACGACGTGCTCTCGCGGCTACGACGCTTCATCCCGCACGCGTAGTCCGAACCCACATCGATCCGCGCTTGCTCCGGTGCTTCGATGCGCACCTCGAGCAACTCGCGGCTGAAGATCCTTCGGACAATCGACTGATCCGGATTCGTGCTCGTGCTCGTGCTCGTGCTCGTCCGGGACCGGGACCGGGACCGGGGTCAGCCGAGCGCGTCGGCGCCCAAGAAGCGCTCGAGCAGCTTGGTCAGCATGGCCACGATTCGCAGGAGGATGGTCTTGCCGGTGGCCACCTGGTCCGGCGTGAGCTTGCGCCTGGCGACGAGGCCGTCGAGGCAGGCCGCGCACTCGAGGGCGGAACCGCGAGCGATGTCGAGGAAGCGGCAGCGGTCGGCAGCGGATCGCTTGCCGTTGCCCTCGGCGATGTTGTTCGCGATCGACTGGCTCGATTCGTCGAGATGCCTGATGGCCGCAGAGCGGATCGCGACGAGCGGCCCGTCGAGCAGTTCCCCGACCCAGGCGAGGAACTCGATGGCCTTGCGGTAGACGTCGAGCTTCTCGTGGTCGAAGGTCCAGGGCTCGTGCATGCCGTGGTTGTCGGCGGCGCTTCGATGAAGTTGCGGGAATGCCCTGATCGGAAGCGGGTTTGGGACGCATGGGGCAGGTCACGCGCACCTGGTCGACGGTGGCGGTGGTCGTCCCGTCGGGCAGCGTCGTCACGTGCATGAGGAACGACATCGTCGAGTTCGCGGCCGCGCCCTGGCCGACCAGCACCGCGCGGTTCAGGATCGTGGAGGTGGCGGCGCCCTGGTCGCCGATGTTGATGCGCTCGGAGCCGAGGGCGTTCAGCCGGTAGGTCGTCCCGCTCGAGAGGCCCGTCCCGGTGATGCCGTCGACGTGGAGGCCATAGAAGAACCGCGTGCCGTCGCTGCGCACGCTCTCCTGGAAGCTGCCGCGCAGCCAGACGTCCTCGCCCGCGCACTCGTTGGGGACGACCTCGTCGATGTCGCCGTGGATCACGTAGGCGCCCTGCGAGAGCGCGCTCTGCACGCGCGCGACGTTGGCGTCCGAGCAAGCGCCGAGGCCGAGACCGGCGCCGAGCGCGACGATGAGGTGAGCTGTCTTCATGAGGAGTGCCACGAGCGCCAGTCGCCGAGGAGATGTAAGAACTGTCACCGCGAGTGCGCCGCGGCCGCTCCGGAACGCGCGGGGTTTCAGGTGCCGCTGCTACGGCCCGTGCGGCAGGCGGATGACCCTCCGGTCCGGCTCGGGGGGCGGCCCTGGCGGCACCGGGGAGGCAGGCGGCTCCGTCCAGAAGTGGATCGAGCTGTGTGCCACCAGCGCTCCGGCCTCGAAGCGGTACTGCCGCCATGCAGCATGCAGCCCCAGCCCTTCGTTCCAGTGCCACTCGTGCCAGGTCGAGTGGGCCAGCCCGCGGTGGAACTGCCCGACCGTCACCTGATCCTCCCACGGCAGGTACCCGGACACGCGGAGGAAGAGCCCGTGTCGGATGATGCAGCCAGGGCCGAGGTAGCGCGCGTGGTACTCGCACCACTCGGTGCGGCGCCGTTCCCGGCTCGGGCCGGTGGTCTGGCCATCGAAGCGCACGCGGCCGCGGGTCCCCGGCGGGCACAGGCACGAGCGGCAATCTTCCGCCTCCGCCGCCCAGGCGAGCTCGTCGGCGTGGCAGAGGACGCCCTTGTCCTCGACCCCGTACGTCGGATGCCAGAGCAACTCGACCGTATCAGCCGGTGGCGCGGTGCGGGCGCACCCGAGGGCGACGAGCAGCAGCCACCATCGCCACTTGCCAGGCGTCACGACCTCAGCGTAACGCCGGAGCGAGCACGAGCACGAGCACGAGCACGAGCACGAGCACGAGGCGGGTGCGTGCCTGGCGATCAGCGCTGGGGCGCTGCTGCGGCGGGGGCGCGGTGCAGGTCGACCACGACGACGCTCCCGAGCGAGAGCGCGCCGAGGGCGAGGGCGCCCGCGAGGAGGAGCCAGCCGCGCTGCGATTTCCGACGCTGGGGCAGGGTCATGGTCTCTTCGACGTCCGGGGCCGGCGAAAGTTCCCGGCCAGCTCGAGGAAATTCATGTAGGTCAACGGGCCACCTGCGACGCCACGATGGCCTCGACGACGGCGCCGAAGCGGGCGCGCGTGGCGTCGTCGAAGTCGGTCGTGTACGGCAGATGGATGAACCCGCCACGGCCGCCGATCCTTCCCAGCGCGCCGAGCTCGGTGAAGAAGACGTCGTTGCACACGTAGCGGCCGGGGTCGTCGCTCGGCTCGCCGTGCTCGCCGATGGCGGAGAGCGCCGAGGCCGCGCGGTCGAGATCGAGCCCGGTCGCGCGCGAATCGGCGGCGCCGGCCTCGATCGGCGCGGCGGCCGAGACGAGGCCGCGGTTGTCTGGAACGCCTCCCGAGAGCTCGCTCGTGTCCATGAGGTTGTAGCCGGTGCGCTCGAGGTGGATGGCCGAGCCGCCCTGGCCGAAGCTCACGACGAGCGCGGGCCGGCAGCGCTCGATGGCGCTCGCGACCTCCGCGGGCGCGCGGTCGTACTCGACCGGGAGCACGAGACGAAGGAGCTTCGTGCCCGCGGGCGGCCGCGCGGCGAGGACCGCCACGGCGGAGACGTTGTCGTGCCAGCCGTCGGCGGGGAACGGCTGGAAGCCGGTCACGAGGACCGGCACGCCGTCCGCGGGGCCTTCGTACTCGCAGGGCGGCGCGGCGCGGCGCACCTGCATCCGCGCGGCGTGGCCGCCAGCGCGCGCGTGGAGCTCGAGGTTGCCGGTCTCGGTCGAAAGCGCGAGGTCGCGGACGCGCACGCGCACGAGGCGGCGGAAGTCCGTGCGCTGATCCGTGGCAGCACCGCTGCGGACGAGCGCCGCGAGCGCCTCGGACGCGTCGCGCGTGCCCACCGTGAGCGTCAGCGCCCGGCCCTTGTCGTGCTCGATCTCGATCCAGTCGTCGTCGCCGAATTCCCCCGAGCCGGGGCCGAGCACGAGGCCCATCGTCCTCGGGAAGAGGTCGAGGTGGTCGAGCTCGACGGTGCCGTTGCCGGCGCCGCGCACCACGACCTCGAGCGGTGAGCCGTCGTGGTCGAAGCCGACCGAGAAGCTCTGCCAGCGGTTCGTCGCGCGCACGCCGGTATTGCGCAGCGTGCCGCGCGCCTTCGACACGCCGCCCGCGCGGACGTCGACCTCGAGCAGCGCGCCAGGGCGATAGCCTCGCGCGCGCACCCAGAGGTCCAGCACGAGGCGCCCCTGCAGGCCCGCGCCCGCGAGGGCACCGCGGCACGCCTCGGCGCGGCCGGTGATGCGCGCGATGCCGCCGCTCGCGCCCGCGCAGACGTCAGCGGCGTCCGTGCGCCGGGCGTTGAGCGGCTGGCCCGCGGCGTCTCGCTTGCCGTCGTCGAGGAAGTCGCGGAAGAGGTCGGTGCGGCCCGCGCGCGCGTCCTCCGCCGGGGGCTCGGGCGGGTCCGACGACGCACCGCATCCAGCGGAGGCGAGGAGCAGCAGGAGCGCGGCGCGACGCATCGAGGGGCTCGATAGATCAAGCCGCGGGCCAGGCCGCGCCACGAAACGCCGCCAATGGATCCAGTGGGTTCGCCGCTTGCTGCTGGCGTCTCCGGGCGCCATGGCGAGCCGGCCGGTCGGGTCCATCGATCACCAGCTTCGCGGATTCCGGGTCGAGCCCGAGCTCGATCGGGTGCCCCACGTCGCCGCGATCCGGTGCACGATCGCCCTCGTGCGCCTCCTCGTGGTCCCCGTGCTCCTCTGCGTCGCGTGCTCCCCCGGCTCGGTGTCGACCGGAGGCACCGGGGGCGCAGGGCTCGGCGGCGCGGGCGGCGCGGGCGCAGGCGGCGGCGCGGGCCGAGGCGGCGCGGGGCAGGCGGGCGGGCCCGGCGGCGCCGGTGCGCGCGACGCGGGGGCGGGTGCGGCCGGCTCGCGTGCCGACGGCCCACGCGCCGACGGACCCGGCGCCGGGGGCGCCCCCGCGACAGATGCGCCCACACGCATGGATGGCGCGCCGCCCGCGGACGCCGCTCGTCCTGCCGACGCGCCGCTCGGGCCCGTCCTCGCGTACGTCGGCCAGGACGACCAGCGCATCCACGTCTATGCGCTCGATCTGGCCACGGGCGCGCTGACCGAGCGCGGCGCCGGCACGCAGACCGGCAGCTTCCCCTCGTTCCTCGCGATCGCGCCCTCGCGCCGCTTCCTCTACGCGGTCAACGAGAGCGCGGGGCAGGTCGCCTCGCTCTCGCTCGACGCGGCGACCGGCGCGCTCGCGCTCCTCGGCACGGTGCCCGACGACGGCGGGCCGACGCACCTCACGGTCGATCCCTCCGGACGCTTCGTGCTCACGGCGCAGTACGGCGGCGGCACCGCGCGCGTCTTCCCGATCGGCGCGGACGGGCGCGCCGGCGCGGCGGCGCAGACTCTCTCGCCCGGCGCCAACGCCCACCAGGTTCGCGTGCACCCCGGCGGCTTCGCGTTCGTGCCGTGCCTCGGCACCGATCGCGTCGTGCAGTACCGCTTCGACGCGCAAGCGGGGCAGCTCACGCCGAGCGGCAGCGTCGCCACGGCCGTCGGCGCCGGGCCGCGACACCTCGACTTCCACCCGACGCGCGCGCTCGTGTACCTCGTCAACGAACGGAGCTCGACGCTCGGCGCGTACACGATGTCGGCCGCGGGCACGCTCGCCGAGGTCGCCACCGCCTCGACGCTCCCCGCGGGGTTCTCGGGCGCGAACACCGGCGCCGAGGTGGTCGTGCACCCAGGCGGCCGCTTCGTCTACACGTCGAACCGCGGTCACGACAGCATCGCGCGCTTCTCGATCGACGCGCAGACGGGCGCACCGACGCTCCTCGGCACCACGCCGACGACGGGCGCCGTGCCGCGCAGCTTCGCGATCGACGGCGCGGGCCGCTGGCTCGTCGTGGCCAACCAGGACGGCCGCTCGCTCGTGAGCTTCTCGATCGACGCGCAGACGGGCGCGCTCTCCGCGGGCCGCACGACGACCACGGCCGCGAGGCCCTACTTCGTGGGCCTGTGGTGACCGAGACGGAGCTCCGCGCGCCGGTGGCGCTGTGCGACCAGCGCGGCTCGCTGCGGCCCGAGGCGATCGGCTTTTCGCGCGTGCCGCTCCACGACCCGGCGATCCCCGGCCGCTGGGGGCGGCGCAAGCGCTGGCACCACTACTGCGTGACCACCGAGACGCACGCGGTCACGCTCACGATCGCGGACCTCGACTACCTCTGCCTCCTCGGGCTGCAGCTCGTCGACCTCGAGCGCGGCACGCACACCGAGCGGCTCGCGGCGCGCCCCGGCGGGCTCTTGCTGCCGGTGGGCCTCCACGGCGCGATGCAGCTCTCGCTCCCCGGCGTCCGCGCGGAGGTCGAGGACACGCCGTCGGGCGTGCGCCTCGGGGCGCGGGCGCGCGGCTTCGAGCTCGACGCGGAGCTCGAGCGGCCCGCCGGCTACGAGACGCTGAGCGTGGTGGTGCCGTGGGACCCGCGCACGTTCCAGCTCACGTCGAAGCACACCGCGCTGCCCGCGCGCGGGCGGGTCGTCGTGCAGGGCCGCGGCATCGACCTCGCGGGTGGTTTCGGCTGCCTCGACTTCGGGCGCGGCGTGTGGCCGCACCGCACGCACTGGAACTGGGGCTCCGCCGCGGGCATCGTGCGCGGCCGGCGCCTCGGCCTCAACCTCGGCGGCCGCTGGACGGACGGCACCGGCTCGACGGAGAACGGCCTCGTCATCGACGGACGCCTGCACAAGATCTCGGAGACCGTGCGCTTCCTCGCCGATCGGCGCGACTACCTCCGCCCGTGGCAGCTCGAGAGCGACTCCGGCTCGGTGGCGCTCTCGTTCCGGCCCGCGGTGCTGCAGCGCGTGCACGTCCCGCTCGGTCCCCTCGGTGCGTCGCTCGGCCTGTGCTTCGGGCACTTCTCCGGGCGCATCCTCGACGAGGAGATCACGCACCTCGTCGGCTGGGCCGAGGAGCTCCGCGCGCGGTGGTGAGGCGTCAGCGCACCCCGCCGAGCAGGCTCAGCGACTGGTGCACCTGCTTGGCCTCGGCCTCGCTCTCCACGAGCCGCAGCGCGCCGCCGGCGGCGCGGGTGAGCGCGGCGCCGCGCGTGTAGAGCGCGCGCAGCTTGCTGCCGGGCGGGGCGCGTTCGCGAGGCGCTCGAGGGCGACGGCGGGCTCGATCTCGGGCGCGCCGCCCGGCACGACGGCGAAGAGGTCGTAGCCGAGGAAGACCGACGACAGCGCGGAGAAGGCCTTGAGGTCGGTGGCCACGTCGGTGCCGAACGCCTGGAGCTGCCGCCACGCGTGCGAGCCGCGCTTCCACGTCGTGTAGGCGGGCAGGGCGAGCAGGCGCGCCACGAGCGCCGGCGGCTCCTCGAGCGCGGCCCTCTGCACCGGGGGCGGGTAATCGACGAAGGGCCTTCGCCTCGCCTCACCCGCGCGACCGTCCTCGAGCGCGGCGAGCAGCACGGCCTCGACGTTCGCGATGGGGATTGGCAGGGGTATCACGGCATGGCCGCGGGGGGCCTGCGCGTGCTACGCAGCCGGCATGTCCCGCGCCGAGATCCTCGCGTTCATGCAGCGGCAGAAGCTCGCGGTCCAGGCGTCCGTGACCGCCGCGGGCCGGCCGCAGGCCGCGGTGGTCGGCGTGGTCACGAGCGACGCGCTGCAGGTGTTCTTCGACACGCTCGAGGACACGCGCAAGTGCGAGAACCTGCGGCGCGATCCCGAGATCGCGCTCGTCCTCGGCTGGGACCTCGCCGAGGGCATCACGGTGCAGCTCGAGGGCGTGGCCGACGAGCCCGAGCACGAGGAGCTCGCCGAGTGGAAGGCGCGCTACTTCGCAGCGTTCCCCGACGGCGCGGCGCGGCAGAGCTGGCCCGGCATCACGTACTTCCGCGTGCGCCCGCGGTGGATTCGCTTCTCCGACTTCAGCGGCGCGTCGCCGCGCATCGTCGAGCTCGGCCCGAACGAGCTGGGCCGGCGCGGGTGAGCCTCGCGGTCAACGTCCCCGACGCGATCGTCGCCGCCATCGCCGCGGGGCGTCCGATCATCGCGCTCGCGGACATCCCGAAGCGCCTCGAGATCGCGGCGGGTCGGCCGGTGCGCCTGCTGGACGCGCGGGGCCAGGAGCTCGCCGTCGGCATCGCGGATCCCGAGAACGAGGTCATCCGCATCTACGCGTCGAGCGCGGTCGCGTTCAACGCGGCGTTCTTCCGGCGCCGCATCGACGCGGCGGTCGCGCTCCGCCGCCAGCTCGGCCTCGTCGGCACGACCACCTGCCGCGTGCTGCACGGCGAGGGCGACTGGCTCTCGGGCTTCGCGGCCGATTTGTTTGGCGACTTCGCCGTCCTGTGGGTCTACAGCCGGGTCCTCATCGAGCACGGCCGCGAGATCGCGGCGGGGCTGCGCGAGGCGCTCGGCCTGCGGGGCGTCGTGATCAAGCTGCGTCCCAAGGGCGGCGCCACCGCGGGGCAGGTCAAGCAGGAGACCGTGGGCGAGGAGCCGCCCGAGAAGCTCGTCGTGCACGAGCACGGCGTGCCCTTCGAGGCGCACCTCCTCGGCGGCCTGAACGTGGGCCTGTTCACCGACATGCGCGAGCACCGCCGCGGCCTGCGCCGGTTCACGGCCGGCCGGCGCGTCCTCAACTGCTTTGCGTACACGGGCTCGCTCTCGGTGGCGGCCGCGCTCGGAGGCGCCGCCGCGGTGACGAGCGTGGACCTCTCGTCGGGCGTCCTCAAGTGGGCGGCCGAGAACTTCCGCCTCTCCGGCCTCGATCCCGACGCGCCCGCCCACCGCTTCGAGGTCTCCGACGTGCCGCGCTGGGTCGAGCGCGCCGCCAAGGCCGGCGAGAAGTACGACCTCGTCATCCTCGATCCGCCGACGTTCTCGACCGCGCGCGCCTCGGGCTGGTCGCTCAAGAGCGACTACGCGCCCCTCATCGCGAGCGCGATCTCGCTCTTCCCCGAGGACACCGGCGGGATCCTGTGGGTGTCGGCCAACACCGTCGGCGAGCAGCGCCTCGGGCGGTTCCTGGAGGACGGGCTCAAGCGCGCCGGTCGCCGCGCGCAGATCCTCGAGCTCGGCGGCCTGCCGCCCGACTACCCGACGCTGCCCGCGTACCCCGAGAGCCGCTACCTCGAGGTGTGCCTCGTGCGCATCGTCTGACCGCCGAAAGGAACCTTGTGCACCTCGCCCTGCTCGCCCTGTCCTTGCTCGTGGTCGCAAGGCCGCCCTCGACGAGCGCCGAGATCCGGGCCGCGCGCGACTGGTTCGGCGCCATCGCTCGCGACGCGGAGGCGGACCTCGCGAAGCTGGCGTCGGGATCCATCGTGTTCAACAGCACGAGCGGGCGGCGCGCCTGTCACGGCCGGCACGCCCGGGCGAAGATCCCCGCCCTGCTCCGCTGCCTCGGAGCATCCCACGAGGGGACGGTCGGGCAGCTCCGCGCCGCGTGGGCCGCAGAGTCGGGGCTGATCTTCAGGCGCGCCACCGAGGTGCCCCGGCCGCCGAGCCCGCTCGGTGGCGGCGACGTCTACACCGCCGCCTTCCAGGCCGACGGCGGCCCCGTCCGCCTCTACGTGAGCGTCACGTCGTCGGGCAGCGGAGCGGCGAGGGTCACGGGCTTCGGCTGGTGGGTGGAAGCGGAGCAGCGCGCCGCAGAGCGCTGAGGGGTCAGGCCCAAGTTTCCAGGTTTCGTGACGAGGCGGCCGCGGCTCGTCGCGGCGACGAGGGCTAGGGTCCGGCTCAACTTCTCAACTTCCGCGAGGCGGCAGCGGAGCGTGGCGGACGTCTGCCCGCGCCGCGCAGGTGCTCGGCGAGATGGTCGAGCGCCTGCTCCCGGAAGCGGCCGTACTGCACCGCCCAGTCCGCGACGGCCCGATCGGCCCGAGTGGGAGCCGACCCGGGGTGGTGCCCAGTCGGTGCTGGCCGGTAATCCGTCCGCCGGACGGCCCGCCGTCCGCCGCGGACCGGTATTCCGTCCGCCCGCCTCCGTTCATGCTGCAAGTCCGCGATCGGTGGTCACGTCGCGCCGGCACCGCGCTTGCTCCGCTGGGTCGCCGCGTGTCT
>CAZQJC010000106.1:0-38255 GCA_964593795.1 uncultured Myxococcales bacterium
CCCACCGCCCGCGCCCCCCGCGCCCGCGCCGCCTCCGCTCGCGCCCGCCCCGCCTCCGCCCGCGCCCGCGCCGCCTCCGCTCGCGCCCGCGCCGCCTCCGCTCGCGCCCGCGCCGCCTCCGCTCGCGCCCGCCGCGCCTCCGCCCGCGCCCGCGGTCTCGAGGATGATCCACTGCTCCACGATCGGGTGCTCGGCGGGGGTGAAGGCCGGGCCCGCGTGCGCGCCCCAGTTGAGGAGGTCGCTCGTCGCCGGAGACGTCCCGATGAGCGCGGGCTTCGCGTGCAGGCTCGTGTAGTACTCGCCCGGCGAGGCGCCCAGGAACAGCGGCGCGGTCGCGGTGCTCGGGTTGCTGCCGGAGTGACAGGCCGCGCAGCTCGCCCTCAAGATCGGCTGGACGCTGCCCTGGAAGTACGCCAGCGCGGACATCGCGCCGCCCGCAGCACCTCCGGCTCCCGCCTGCCCCCCGCTCGCGCCCGCCTGCCCCCCGCTCGCGCCCGCCTGTCCGGCCGCGCCCGCCCCACCCTGCCCGCCGCCCGCGCCGCCCGCGCCCGCGCCACCGGCGCCACCGACGCCGCTCACCTCGAGCAGGCTGCCCATGCACCCGGACGCGGCGCAGAGGGCGACCATGCCCCACACGCGCCGCACTGCACTCAGACCCATACCGGTTGTCATCGAGGAGGGGCCATCGCAAGCGCGTGGCCAGATCGCGCCGTCACGCGATCATTCCGTCCACCTCAGGAGAACGCATCGCGCAGGCGGTGGCGACGGACGTGATCGCGAGCGATGGCGAGCGCGAACCGCGCTGCCCTGGGGGACGAGGCCCCGATCGTGAGGGGCTCACTCCCGGGGACGCGGGTAGGATACCGGCGTGCTGATCAGCCGAGCGCTCCTCGACCACCTCGACTGGCGGCTCAACGCGAGTGGCGCGTGAGGAACTCGACCACCGCGGGCCAGGCCTCGTCGGGCGCGCGCCGGCCGATCACGAGATCGATGTGGCCGCACCCGGGGCCGATCACGCGCGTCGCCTTGTCCGCCGAGCCGAGGCCCTCGACCGTGGCCGCGACGGCCGCCGGCGAGCACTGCACGTCGGCGTCGCCCGCGAGCGCGAGGAGCGGCAGCGAGAAGCGCGCGGCCCTCGGCAGGTAGGGCTCGCCCGCGCGATCGAGCAGGCCCTCCTTGCCGAACGTGGTGGCCAGCGCCGACAGGAGGCGCGGCGCGACGTCCTCGTTGACGCTCGCGAGGTAGTGCCGGAGCAGCTCCGGATCGACGCTGCCCGGGTGGCTGGCCATGCGCCCGACCGGGAAGCCCAGGCGCCCGAAGATGCGCGCCGCCGAGCCCTGCGGCACCCGCGGCACGATCCCGAGCAGGCCGCGGAGGCGCGCCAGCTCGCGCAGGGTGCTCCTCCCTACGCGGTAGTCGAGCGTGGCGGCGAGCGTGACGCCCGCGCGGACACGCGAGTCACCGGGCGCGTCGATGCCGAGGAGATAGAGGAGCATGCCGCCGAGCGAGTGCCCCACCCACAGGAGCGACGCTGCGCCGGACGCGGAGAGCACGGCGTCGATGAGCGCGGGCACGTCGAGCGCCACGTGATCGTGCAGGTCCCAGTCCCAGCCCACGACGCCGTCCGCCACGCTGATGCCAGCACCGCGCAGGTCCGCGACGAAGCAGTCGAAGCCGAGCTCGGCCAGGTGCTCCGCCAGCGAGCGCCCCGGGATCAGGAACGCATGGTGGTTCGCGCCGAGGCCGTGCACGAGGAGCACGGGGCCCCGACTCGCCCCGCGCGGCCTGACGCGCAGCAGGCCCAGCCGCCAGCCGTCGCGGGTGACCGCCTCGATCCGCTCGTGGCGATCCTCGAGCACGTGCGCCCGCGCGACTCGCCGGCCGAGCGCATCCAGGCGATCGAAGAGGCCCACGCCCCACCCTACCGCGGAACGATCAGTCGGGCGCGCCGCACGCGAGCCACTCCGAGAGCTTCTTGCGCTCCTCGAGCGACGGGCGCGGATCCGTCGTCGGCATGGACGTGTTGGTGCCGGCGGGGCCGCTGCCCGCCTTCTGGTCGATGTGCATCGCGAGCCCGCGGATGTCGATGAGCGTGTCGAAGTTGTGGTCCGAAGGCGCGTTCATGCGCGCCGCGCCCTGCACGGCGACGGCGTGGCAGCGCAGGCAATACGTCGAGAGGAAGGAGCGCCCGAAGTTGGCGTAGGTGAGCGTCTGTTGCGGCGGACAGACCGCCTGCGTGACCGGCCCCAGCGTGCCCGTCGTCGTGCCGTCATGCCCGCAGCCTTCGCCCCCGTGGGCCATGCAGGCGAGCGCCGCGACGATCACCGGGAGCCTGAGGTTCCAGCGACGGAGGTTCATCCATCGCGTCTAGCAGGGGCGATCCACGAGCGTCAATGCGAAAAGGTGTCGCAGGCGGCGTGGCTTCGGTCAGCCGTGGAGGCGGTAGACCTCGAAGCGGTGGGTGCCGGCGATGAAGACTTCGCCGAAGCGCTTGCCGTAGCGCTGGATGCCCGACCACTTGTTGCTCTCGTCGAGCCCCTTCTCGAACTCCGCGAGGGTCGCGACCATCCGCTCCATGACGACGGTGCTGTCGGCGGGACCGATCGAGCCCGTGAGGATGCGCGCCTCCGGGTGACCGAGCTCCTTGCGCGTCTCGGCCGCGAACTCCTTCATGAGCGCCACGGCCTCGTCACGACGTCCGGCCTGGGCCTGCGCGATGCTTCGAATCAAGAACATGCTCACCCTCCTCCTTCGATCGCCTGTCGATCGCGACCGGAGTCTAGTCCACTTCCAGCCCGCCCGGCGGCCGCGGTCGAGGCGGTGGTGGGCCCAGGACGCGCAGGAGGAGCTCGCGGACGCGATCGTCGGCGAGGCGCTGCGCGCGGGCGACGCCCGCCGGGGTGCCGCCCATGACGATGGAGTCGAAGGCGTAGACGTTGGTCGTGGGCCAGCCCGGGCCTCCGATGAAGTGCCCCGCGCCCTCGAAGCACACGAAGGCGTCGCCGAAGCGCTGGACGTGACCCGCCGCTTCGAGGCGTGCGCGGGCGCGCTCGACGAAGGTGCACGAAGGCCACACCCCGTCGTCGGAGCCCCCGAAGAGCAGGAGCGGCCCGGGGGTGGCCTCGACGTGGATCGTGGCGTCCTCGAGGACGCGGGCGGGCGCCTGCGCGAGCGCGGTCTCGAAGCCGGGCCGATCGCGATACCCCACGCCGCCCCCGGGCAGCGTCTCCTGCGTCGACTGGCCGAAGTACCTGCCGTCGACGACGGGAAGCGCGCTCCCGCCGAGGGTCCAGGCGGGCTGGTCGGCGGTGCCCTGGTCGCAGCAGCCGCCCCACCGATAGAGGCTCGGCACCTCGGCGACGACCGCGCGGACCGCGGGGAAGCGCTCCCCGACCTGCAGCGCGAGCTCGCCCCCGCGCGAGACGCCCATCACGACGATACGGCCCGGGTCGAGCTCGCTGCGGCGCGCGATCCAGTCGAGGGCGCGGCCGATGGACTCGAGCGGGATGTTCGTGAGCGTCGCGGGCAGGCCCTGCTCGCCGAAGTACGCGACCCCGACGGCGGCGTAGCCGAGGGACGCCACCTGCGCCGCCCAGGCCTCGGCGGTGCCGATCCCGCCCTCGGAGCCGCCGAGCGTCAAGACGACAGGGTGCGGACCCGGCGTCGGCGGCGAAAAAAGCGTCGCGACGAGGCCCTGCTCGCGGACGTCGGTGCGAGCGAGCATCGCGTCCGGACGTGGCCGCACGAGCCGCGCGGTGGCGACGGGCTGGCCATCGGCCTCGAGGGAGAAGTCGACGTCGTAGCCCATGCTCTGCATGCCCGCCGGTCCGGTCATGGACCAGAGCGGGCCGTCCGGATCGACGCCCGCGTACGTGCCGCTGACCGGGGCGTCGCGGCCGAGATCGATCTCGCCGCGCGCATCCGCGCGAAAGCTCGCCTGCGACGAGAAGGCGCCGAGCCGCGCGCGCAGGAGCACCTCGGCCCCGGCGGGCAGGCCCGACGCCCGGACGATCACCAGATCGCCGAAGCGCGCCGAGGTGACCTCCTGCAACGGGCTGCCGGACCAGAACGAGAGGCGCGGCGCTCCGGCGCCTCCGCCCGCACCACCCGCATTGCCGCCTGCGTTTGCATTTCCGCCGGACCCCGCATTGCCGCCGGATCCCGCATTGCCGTCCGCATTGCCGGCCCCCGCATTGCCGCCGGATCCCGCATTGCCGCCCCCCGCATTGCCGTCGGCTCCCGCATTGCCGGCCCCCGCTCCAGCGGCGCCCGCGCCGCCCGCCCCCGAGCCCCCGGGCGCACCGCCCGAGTCCGCCGGCCCGCCACACGCGCCCGCCACGAAGAGGAGCGCGATCAGTCCCTGCATGCTGCGTGTCATCGACCCTCCGGCAATCCATGCGCGCGCTTGCCCACCGGCGGGCACCCGAAGGTCGCGCGGATGTCGAGCGAGGCCTGCGATTGCAGCATCCGGCAGGCGCTCCCGGCAAAGACAATCGAGCGCTGGTCCGCCGACAGGTCCCACCCGTTCTGCGCGTCGCGCGGCACGGCGACGCCGCCGACCGTGACCGTCACCTGCGCGGGATCGGGCGGCGGCGCGGTGAGGGCGTAGCTGCACGACGCGATCTGCCCGGCGATGGACGAGAGCGCGCTCTGCAGCTCGGCGGCGCCCGTGGCTGGATAATAGGAGGGCGGTCCGCCGGGCCGTGGGGTGCCGCCGCTCCGCGCGAGCGCGTCCAGCGTCGCCTCCTCCATCGGGCCGGTCCCGAGGCCGACGACGAAGACCCGGATCCCCGCCGCCGCCGAGGCCTGCGCCGCCGCGATGGCGGCCGCGTCGTCGGGCGCGAAGAAGCCCTGGCCCGAGGGATCGCACGCCGGGCCGCAGCCGAAGCCGGGGTAGTCGCACATCGAGGGCCCGCACGGTGGAGCGTCCGGTGGGCAGCTGCAACCCGTGCCGCACGTGGGCTGACCGTCGGTGGCGAGGAGCAGGTACTTGGGGTTCGGCGTCGGGCGCGCGGCCAGGTAGGCGCGACCCGCGTCGAGCGCCGCCCGCGTCGGCGTCCCGCCGCCCGGCTGCTGCGTCCCGAGCAGCGTGGCGATCGCCGGCCCGCTCGCCGGCGCGACCGCCACCTCGACGCCCGCCACCGAGCACTCGTCGTCGGCCGGGAAGAGCGAGAGCCCCCAGCTCACGCCCGCCTGCGTGCTCGCCACCACCCCCGCGAGCGCACGGGTCATGACGCTCCACTTGCTGCCGCCGCCGCCCGGCGCCGGATCGTCCATCGAGCCCGAGCGGTCGAAGAGCACGAGCACCTCTGGCGGCAAGCCCGGCATGAGCGAGAAGGTCTGCTCCCCGCACTTCACCCCCGCGTCCGGTGCGGCGATCGCGCCGCCGACGCCGCCGCTCGCACCGCCGGCCGGGCGCCCCGCCGCCCCGCCGCCCGCCGCTCCCCGGCTCCCCGGGAAGTCAGCGCCTCCTGCGGGCGCCCCCGCGGCGCCGACTCCTGGTCGGCCCTCCGACGACACCGTCGGTCCACACGCCAAGCACACGAGCGCGACGACGACGCGACCTGATCCATGCATGCAACCAGGAACAGCAAGGTGCATGCCCCCGCGATCGGGGCATTTTTCGCCTGGATCCGCGCGGACCCCCGGGGCGCCGGGCCGCGGGTGTTGCCGGTCGGCAACACTTCACGACGGCTCTTCGCCGAGCGGAAGCGCGATGCCCATCTCCGAGAGCACGTCGCGGATCGCCGCGCCGAGCGCGACGAAATCCGGTGGATGCAGCCGCCCGATGGTGCCGATGCGAAAGCAATCAGCCTGGCTCACCTTGCCGGGGTAGATGACGAGCCCGCGCTCCGCGAGCCGGGTGTAGAAGACCTCGAAGTCGAAGCGCGGATCCCGCGGGCACAGGAACGCGGTGATGAGGTGGCTCTGCACGCCGTCGGGCAGGTACTCGCGCAGTCCGAGCACGCGCGTCGCGCCGAGGAGCGCGGCCCGATTGGCGCGGTAGCGGGCGCGGCGGCCCTCGATGCCACCCTCCTGCTCCAGCTCGGCGAGCGCCTGGTGGAAGGCCACGAGGGCGTGCGTCGGCGGCGTGAACCGGAACTGGCCGGTGCGGTCCAGCGCGCGCACCTGATCGAGCAGATCGAGGCTCACGCTGCGGGCCACGCCCTCGCACGCCTCGAGGAGCGGGCGGCGCACGAGCGCGAACGAGAACCCGGGAACGCCCTCGATGCACTTGTTCGCCGACGAGACCAGCGCGTCGATGCCGAGCGCTTCGAGCGAGAGCGGCACCGCGCCGAAGCTGCTCATCGCGTCGACCAGGAGTCGGCGGTTCAGGGCCCTCGCGATCGCGCCGATCTCCCCGACGGGGTTCAGAAGGCCGGTCGACGTCTCGCAGTGCACCACGGCCACGTGCGTGATCGTCGGGTGGGCGCGCAGCGCCGCCTCGACGGTCGCCGCATCCACCGGCCGGGCCTCGGGGGAGTCGAGCTGCACCGTCTCGATGCCGAGCCGCCGCGCGAGCTGGACGATGCGGCGGCCGTAGGCGCCGTTGGCGGGCACGAGCAGGCGCCCCGACGCGGGTATCAGCGAGCCCAGCATCGCCTCCACGCCGAAGGTGCCGCTGCCCTGCATCGGGATGGCCGCGTAGGCGGGCTCGTCGACGCCGCCCAGCGCGAGGAGCCGCGCGCGCACCTCGCGGACCTTGGCCATGAAGGCCGCGTGTGCTGGTCGGCATCCTGCGCCGCATGGAGAAGCACCGCTACAAGAAGCGGAGCCTCTTCCGCCGCCTCGCCGTCTCCACGTTCGTCGCCCGTTGACGCGTAGCGGAATCACGATCGGTACGATCGCTGGTCTAGCAGGGAGCGCGCGCCTGTTCTGCAAGGCGACGTCGCGGGCGCAGCGGCGGGACCGGGAACGACGCCAAGCGGCCAGCCTCGCTTGACAGGGCGCGTCGCGATGGCGGTAATAGGCTGCGCATGCGGCTGCCTGTGACCTTGCGACGCGTTCGGGCGATCTGCTCGCTCGCGCTTGCGCTGGCCACGCTGGTCCAGCCCGTCGTCGAGCTGATGCACGTCGCCACCGTGCGTCACGTGCGTTGCGCGGAGCACGATGCCGAGGTCGAGGGTGGGCACCTCTCGGCGGAGCCCGCCGGACGTGCCGTGGTTGCCGGCGGACCGACTGCCGAGTCCGCGCCGGAAGCCGCACACCGTCACTGCACCCTCGGCCCCGGCCACTCGGGGCCTGCACTGGCCGGCCCCTGGGCGCCCGCCCATGGGGTCACGCTCGATCGGCATCCGCAGCCGCCCGCGCGGCCTACCGCCGAGGCGCGCCCGGGCTCCGGCCCCCGCCTCTACCGTCTCGCCCCGAAGAACTCTCCGCCCGTCGCCTGAACGACAGCCTGGAACCGAGCCCGGAGGATCGGCCGCCCCTTGACGGCGTGCGTCCTTCGCGTGCTCGTGCGGTGAGGTGCGCTCTTGCGTGCCTCGTAGGGCCGCACCGCGAGCGCCTCGTGGTGCGTGCCGTGGCCTCGACAGATGGAGACGGACGATGATGATCAAGCAGATCCTTGCGCTGCTCGCGTGCAGCGCTGTCGGTGCGTTCGGATGTGGAGACGACAAGGGCGGCGCCGGGGGTGGCGGCGGCGGTTCGACGGCCGGTGGAAACGGTCGCGTACAGGTGTTCGTCCAGGCGGAGGACACGATCCCCGACGGGCTCACCCCGGGGACCGAGGGCGACAACATCCACGACGGCTGGACCGTGGAGTACGACAGGTTCCTGATCGCCTTCGGCAACTTCCACGCCTCGCAGAGCGCGAAACCGAGCGCCAGGATCTCGGACGCCAAGAGCTACGTGATCAACATGAAGGCGCTGCCCACGGGCGGCCTCGTCATCGCCGATCTCAAAGCCGAGGCCGCGCGGTGGGATCGCGTGGGCTTCGACCTGCCCAATGCCGCAGCCGGGATGGAGAAGGCCGCGGGCACCTCACAGGCCGACTACGACTTCATGGTGACGAACGGCTACTCGCTCTTCTTCGAGGGAAGGATGACCAAGCCCGACGGTCAATCCTGCCTGCCTACGCGCCCGACGGACTGTCGGCCGGCACCGACGATCACGTTCAAGTGGGGCCTGAAGGCGGGCACGTCGTTCGACGATTGCTCGGCGGTGATGGGGGACTCCGGCTTCGCCATCCCGTCCGGTGGCGCCGTGCAGGTCAAGCCGACCGTCCACGGTGACCACTGGTTCTTCTCGAACCTCACGCAGGGCGCAGAGATCACGAAGCGCCTCGCGCAATGGATCGCGAATGCCGACCTCGACCGGAACGGCGAGACCACGCTGGACGAGTTGCGCATGTCACGCGCCTCCGACTTGTTCCCGGCCGATGCCTACAACCTCAGCGGGGCGCTCGTGCCGATCAACACCGGATACGACTTCCTGGAGGCTCAGGCACGCACCCTTGGAGACTACCAAGGCGACGGCGAGTGTCCCACGCGTCGCGTGCTCCCGTAGGTACGCCATGACGACAGAACCTCGAAGGGGACGGACGTGCACGACACGCCTTCACACTCCTACTCGCCTGCGGTGTGATCTGCCCAGGTCGAGCGTAGAGCCGTCGAGGACGGAGTCACCGCTCCGATCCAAGGAGGAGCCCCGGGATCTGCATGCGCTCGCGCTCATGGTCCTGGCAGACGACAGGCTTGCGCCTCAGCACCGGGAGCTGCTGCTCGCTCACTTCATGAGAGGCGAGTCATGCACCGCCCTGGCAAGTCGTCTTGGCATTCGCCGACAGGCGGTGTGCGGCCGAATCACGCGCATCGTGCGACCCCTGTCGCGGAGGTTCGGGCCGTCCGCGCACGCGCTCTGTCATCCCCTCCTGGCGCACATCGAGCGTGGCGTGCTCCGACGGCCAGTGCTCGACGGAGTCGACCGCGGTTGCACCTGTCTGGCGCTTCACCTGGCCGGCTTCGTGGTCTTCCGTTTCCGCGACGGGCGACTCAGAATCCAGCCGTGCCGCCAGTCAGGGAGCATCGGCCCAGCCCGCAGCTCGATCGGTCGGCGGGACGGACCAGACCGACGGCCACGCCTGTGAGACGCATCCACGTACTGGGCCTGGCGGGGGCACTCCTGGGACTCAGCCTCGACTCACCCGCTCGGGCAGAGAAGCCGACGGGTGAGTTCGCCGGCCTCGCCCAGGTCCAGTACGAGGGGCGCGATCGCGGCCGGGGCCAGGTCGAGAGCGTGCCCGTCGTCGATACCGAACGCGTCGTGCAGGGGGATCCGAACCTCGTGCGGCTGCGGCGGATCTGGGCGCATCTCGATGCAATGCCTGCCCGATGGTTCGGAGCCGAGGCCGAGGCAGAGATGACCCCAGCCGGCGTCGGTCTACACCCGACGTTGCGCTTCGTCGAACCGTGGACCGGCGATCGGCTGAGAATCGCCGTCGGTGACGTCAGCATTCCGTTCGGTCGGGAGGTCAACCTCGAGCCGCCGGACCGGACCTTCCTCGACCGAAGCCTGGCGAGCATGGTGCTGTTTCCCCGGTCGAGGGACTACGGCGTGCTCGCCGGGGGATCAATGCGCTTCGGCGAGATTTCGCCGTTCTTCTGGCTTGGGACCCTGACCACCGCGACCGTCGCGCATGAGCTCGATCCTTACTATCGTCTGGGGCTCAGCACGCGCGCCGGGGTGTCGATCGCGGGCATCACACTCGGCGGCTCCTATTGGCGAGCGAATCGGACCTTTCGCGTTCTGAACGCCATGGCGGATGGCCCACGGATCGCCGAGCTCGGCACCGTTGCGGAGTGGCGGGCCGGAGCGGATCTCGGCTTGCGATTGCGAGTCGCGGAGACGATCCAGATCGCCCTGGCCTCTGAGTACACGGAGGCACGGAGCGGGGTCATTGATCCGAACCTGCGCGCCGTTCGACTTCGGACCTGGACCTCGTCGGTGCTCCAGGAGGCGTGGGCACGTGTTCGCACCGGCGTTCGGTTCGAGAGGCTCTGGGTCCTCCACGGCGCGACGACCTGGGCGTTCTCTGGCCTCGTCGGTGCCCGCATCCTCGACGGCATCACAGTCCTGGTCGAGTACTCGCATGCCGCGCCCACGCCCGAGCAGCCACTGCCAAGCCTCGCCGCGGATGCCATCGTGGTGCGGATCGAGGGAGCGCTGAGCACCAGGTTCTGATCAGAGAGTGGGTCGACGTCGCGGGTCTTCTCGCCTGCCGCGTTGGGGTCTCGGACTGATCGTACGAGGCACTCCGAAGGTCGGGCCGAGGTCGGGCCGAGGTCGGGGCCCGCTGCTCTGAAAGGAAAAAGGCCGGAACCGCTTCTCAGCGATTTCGGCCTCTTTTGAGTAGCGGGGGCCGGATTTGAACCGACGACCTTCGGGTTATGAGTTCGGATAGACACGCCCCGGCAGGTAGGCAGAATCGCTCGGTTTTTCGCTGATCTCAGGAGCTTCGGGGTCTCGCCGCAGTCCACGCGAGACCCCACCACACCTCCCCTGTCCCCCCGATTCACGCCAAGAATCCGTCAAGGTTGGATTCGGGTTGGACACCCGTCAGCGCCCTGGATTCGGGTTCGAGACCCGAATCCCGACGAGCAATCGCGGCCTTGGCGACCTCCCGCGCTGCCCGTGCAACTTTGACGGATTCTTGCCAACCGCGGCGAGTCGTCGGTCGATTCGGCAGCTTGGATGTGGGGATGGATCTCAGGCGAAAACGTCGGCCAGGCTCGCGGCCACGAGGACGCGATCGGTCCACCGATCGAGCTCGTCGGCGTTCGCGGCCTCCACGCGTGCTCGCATGTTGGACGGCAGCGCTCCGAAGCGGCTGGTCAGCAGGCGGAGGAGAGTACCCCTCTGGCCTTCCTGACGGCCTTCTTGGCGGCCCTGTTCGATGAGCTGCTGGGCGATGGTCATGACGGCTTCCTCGACCTTGGGACCGAGGGCCGGGACGAGCGTCTTTCGAAGCTGGTCCAGGGAGCCTCGCTCCGTGACCTCGACAGTGTAGCGCAGCACGCGTGCGAGCGCCTCCGCGCCGTTGGGCGCGGCCAAGACGTCGCGGATGAGCTCGACCCACCCGCCGAGCCGGTCGGCGAGGTCCCCTCCGTCGTGCTTGAGCGCGAGCAAGACGAGCTTGGGCAACGCGTCCATCGCCCGCGCGCGCAGCGCGTCGTCCGGGAGCGCTGACAGGTCGTCCAGGACGAACCGGAAGCCCGGCAGGTGCTCCCGCGCCGCGGCGAGCATCTCGGGTGAGAGATCGAACAGCTCGCGCAGCTCGGTGGCGGCGCCCCAACGGCTCGAGCCGTTGAAGAGCACGACCGGCAGGATCGCCGGCAGGGCGCGCGCGCCCAGGTGCGCATCGAGCCAGCGCTCCCAGATGCGGACCATGTAGCGCAGCAACCGATATGGCATGAGCCGGTCGGCCTGCCGCTGCGCTTCCATGAGGACGTAGATCTGCGCCGATGAGCCGTCCGTGGTGCGCACCGAGTACAGGAGGTCGGTGAGCCGCTCGGTGAGCTCCGGGTCCACGAAGCTTCCTGGCTCGAGGAGCAGGCTCGACCAGTCGAGCCGCTCGGCGATCGCGGGCGGCAGGACGGCCCGTAGCTCCTCGGCGGCGCGCTCGGGCTGCGCGAACGTCCACTTCACGAGCGCGTCGTGCGGGTTCGGCACGGCGGGCAGTAGACGTCCGCGATCACCGGGCGTCAAGATGAGGGCGGAGGGAAGATGGCGCGTTCGGGAAAAGCCGGATCGATGCCGCTTCCGCGACGCTGGCCGCGACATGCGAAGGCGGCGGTGCTGCACGTCGTCGCGCTCGCGCACGCGGCGATGACGCAGGCGCGGGGTTGGTGCGCGAACAGCCCCGTCGCGCGCGTGCGCCTCGCGGCGGAGAACGAACGACTGCGTTCGGTGGTCGCGCTCCTCGTCGAGGAGTTGCGCATCAAGGACGCCCGCATCGCCGCCATCCCACCCCAGCGTCGGCCGCACTACGCGCCTGCGGACCGGCTGGCGATCCTGGCCTTGCGCGCGGCGCGGGGCTGGACGGTCGCGGCCGTCGCGCGGCGCTTCCTCGTGACGGCGCAATGCATCTCCAACTGGATGCGGCGGCTCGACGAGGAGGGCGAGCAGGCGCTCGTGCGGTTGCCGGTGCCGGTGAACCGTTACCCCGAGCTGGTGCGGGAGATCGTGCGGCAGCTGCGTGCGACGTTGCCGACGATGGGCAAGGTCCGGATTGCGCAGATGCTCGCGCGTGTCGGCCTGCACCTGGCGCCGACGACCATACGACGCTTGGCTCGCGAGCGGCGCGGACGCGATCCCCGCGATCCCAAGCCTTCTCGGGGCGCTGGCGATCGAGCGATCGCGGTGGTCGGAAAGACCCGCCGCGTCACGTCGCGATATCCGCATCACCTGTGGCACGCGGATCTGACGATCGTGCCGACCGCGCTGGGGTGCTGGGTGCCGTGGATCCCGCAGGCGATGCTCCAGTGCTGGCCGTTCTGCTGGTGGGTCGGCGTCGTGCTCGACCACTACTCGAGGGCCGTGCTCGCGACACGCGTCTTCTCGAAGCAGCCGAGCGGGGAGGAGGTCTGCAAGCTTCTCGGTCGCGCCGTGCGTCGCGCCGGCAAGGCGCCGAAGCACCTCGTCACCGACCAGGGCCCGCAGTTCGGCGAGGCCTATCTCGCCTGGTGCAAGCGGCGTGGCATCCGTACCCGTTTCGGCGCGGTCGGGAAGCACGGCAGCATCGCCGTCATCGAGCGCTTCATCCGATCCCTGAAGGACGAAGCATTGGGGCGGCTCCGGCTGATGCCCCTCGCGGTGACGGAGATGACCGCCGAGGTCGACGCCTACGCGTGCTGGTACAACGCTGAGCGACCGCACCAGGCCCTCGGTGGTGATACGCCCGCTGAGCGGATGACCGGTCTGATCCCGGCGCGTCAATCGCGTCGCATCGAGACCCGTCCTCGACACCCATTGCCCCGAGGCTCGCCGAGAACGCGATGCCGTAGGATGACGGAGCCTGTCAGCCTGACCGTCACTCATGTCCGCAGCCGCGCTCATCTGCCTGTCCCGGTCCTCTGCAAGGCCGCCTGACGGACACAGCGCATTGGACGCATTTCGTCGTCGGGCCCGAGGTGTGTCCGCAATGAGCCTCTGTGATGTGGTCCCTGATCGCCATACGTCGCGGTAGCCCGTTCCGGTCGCCCTGGACTCCCGATCTTGGCCGATCCGGATCCCGGAAGACCACCCGCTTCGAGGCCGAACAGGTCGATGGTCCAACACAGCTCGTCGCGTTCGCCCACCCTTCGGCTGGCGAACAGCTCGGTCCGTAGCCTCAGCGGCGATTGCTCCGAGTCAGGGCTTCTGACTACGTGAGTAGAACCCGACCGAGCCCAGCTCTAGTGAATGCTACACAGGAGCCACGCAAGGGGCTCCCGCTCTGTCTCGAACCGTCCTTCGTCAAGGACTGGGGACCTTGGGCTTCTGAGCCTTCTGATCGCTGTTACTGGCGTAGATGATCCGCACGTCTTGCCAACTTGTTGCCGCGTAATGAATGCGATCCTCTTGTAGCAGAGGCGGCTTGGAAATCCGGAGAACAGGTCCCCCTTCCCAGTCGGCAGACACAGAATACAGCCCTGAGGCGCGGAACACCGTGCTCCATCCGCCGTCAGCGTTGCTGGAAGCCCGAATTTCAACCTCCGTTCGCCCTCGGGTCGTGGCGCCGCAATTTGTCTTGTGGACACGAGCTTGGTGCGGCGATGTGCCACTAGCGGCCACTGTGCTCTCCGAACACATACCTGGACCGAACATCCAGAAGCCCAACACGCAGATGCCAAGAAGCACGATGCCGATGATGAGGAGCTTCCTTCGCATGACGTTGGCTAGAACGAGTTCTCGTAGACGCAGCGTCCCCACTCGTAGCCACGCCAAATTTGCAACTGGTCGCGTGGATCATCGCCGTACGGGGAGGATCCGTACCACGAGCCTGGATAGTTTGGGTCATCGCCTGATTGCTGCGCCCATCCGGCCAGGCGCAACAACGTTTGAGAGTGAAAGTCGAGCACGAAGCCTGTCGCGCCGAAATTGAAATTTCCGAAAACCTCAGCATCAGGCGTGTTGATGAACGACTTGTAGTCCCAGGGTCCGCCGGCCTTCACCTGGTTGTAGAACCAGGGCCATCGCCAGAACGGAAAGCGATTGTTCCATGCCTGGCGGAGATTCTGATAGGCATCGACCCCTTTGGGGGCTGGGGCGCACCCGCATTCGGAACGCGCCTTTGCAGTCATCTGAGGAGGCAGTTGCCGGCGTCCAAACAGGTCTAGGCCGTTTGGATCCATGTTGTTTACTGGATCACTCCCCACATACGAATACAGGCTCGTAAGACCACCCGCGAAGCGAATCGGATCCTTGGCGGTCCAGCGCCCCGTCTCGGCGTCGTAGTCCCGCGCTCCGAACCTCACGAGCCCGGTGTCGCGGTCGAACAAACCACCGGCGAAGCCGAAGGGGTGCAGCGTGGTGTCGCCGCTCTCGGCGATCAGGACGCCGAATTCGTCGCGACTGGTCCGCTGCACCTCCGCGCCGGTGTCGGCGCGGACGACGAGGCGCGGGGTGCCTACCTGGTCGGTGAGGATCTTGTACGTGACCCCTGCCTTGACCAAGTAGTCGGGGACGTTGGCTTTGGTGGCATAGACGAAGCGTGAGACGACGTTGTTCGACGCGTCCAGCTCGGCCGCGATGCGCAGCTGGCTCTGCCACAGCCACTTCGCAACCACCACTCCATCGACCTTCTTCGCCACCCGCCGGTTGAGTCCGTCAATGACGTACTCCACGACGCGCCCGTCCGGCAGGTCGACCCTAGTGAGGTTGCCGAGCTCGTCATACGAGTACTGCGTCACCGCTCCCGTCGCGGAGTCCGTCTTGGTCGCCAGCTCGCCATTGGCCGTGTAGGTGTACGACTTCGTCCCGAACGTCAGCAGCCGATCCTGCGCGTCGTACGTCGCTGCCACCCCATTCGCGAGCGTGCGGTTGCCATTGGGGTCGTACTCGTAGTGGCCCGTCGGAACGCTGTCCGTGGTGACGTCGGAGAGCCGTCCGGCGAGGTCGTAGGAGTAACCGAATGCGTGCGGGCTCCCGCCGAGCACGGTCTCGGTCCGCTGGGCGATGCGCCCCAGAACATCCCGCGTCCCGTAGTCGAAGGAGAGCAGGGGCGTCACGCCAGCCTGGGCTGAGTAGGCCACGACCTCACCGAAGCCATTGTAGCCTAGGGTATCGGTGACGGCTGCCAGCGTGGTCCCGGTGAGAAGGCCGTTCTGGGAGTTCCGCGCCAAGGTCATGGCTCCCGCCGACATCAGCAGGTCATCGTTGTCATAGCCGAGGGAGATCGCGCTGCCGTTCACCGACACGCTGGTGTTGCGGAAGGACGCATCGTAGGCGCGCGTCACCGAGCCAACGATCGAGCCCGACCACGTCGTCCCCAGCAGCAGGCTGCCATCGTAGGCGAACGTCATGGTGGCACCGCCTGGCGCAGCGATGCTCGAGATCCTTCCGGCCGTGTCGTAGCCGTACACGTAGGCGCCGCGGGCAATCGTCATCTGGTCCAGGCGTCCGGTCGTCGCCCCGTACACGTAGTCGACCTCGCGCCCGTCCGGACGCACGACACGGGTCTGCTGGCGGTCTAGGTTGTAGGCCCGGGACGTGGCGACTGCGCCCGTGCCGAGGTCAGGCGGCGTGTAGAGGGACTCTTGGTCGATCGAGGTCCAGGCGAACGTGTGCGCGGGCCGTCCGGGGGGTGTCAGCGAGGACAGGTTGCCTGCGGCATCGTAGGTGAATCCGATCTGGCGGCCGTCCGGAAGCGTCTGCGACAACACCCGGTCTGCATTGTCGTACGTGTAGCTCTGCGTGCGCAAGAGCGGGTCCGTCACGGTCTGCGGTCGACCGCTCGCGTCATAGGCGATCGTGTACTGGCGGGTTCCCTGCGTGACGGTCTGCGGCCTCCCGCGGCTGTCGTAGGACACCTGGACCGGAGTCAGGCCCGGAACGGTGATCGAGACAGGGCGCTCCTGCGAGTCGACGACGGTTGTGGCCGTTCGACCAGCAGGGCTTGTCGTGGTCTGGGTCCGCGAGGACACCACGAAGCTCGAGCTCGTGGTGCGCCCGTTGACGTTCACCGACGCGGATTCCGAGGTCATCGTCAGCGGGTCGGCCGGGTTGGACAGCGCCACGCTGGCGGCGGACCACGTTTGCCTCAAGAGCCCGGACGGCATCTGGGTCTGCGCGTACGTGGTCATCGTCGCGGAGGTCTGGAAGCGGGGATCCTTGGACTCGGCAGCGTAGGTGGCGACGCCGTCCGAGGTGTAGAAGGCGCGCTGGCCGTCCACGAGCTCGTCACGAGCCGTCCCGGTGCCGTCCGGGAGGTAGTGACGAGTCCGCTTGCCGCGGGCAAGGACCTGATTCTCGGTCTGGTAGCGGTGTATGCGGCCCTCGGCGGTCGTGCGCGTCACCGTGTGGTCCGCAAACGTACCCGTACGAGCTAGCGACTGCGAGCCGCCGGCCGGGTCCTCATCTTTGGTGAGGCGACCGTTCTCGTCGTAGGTGAAGAAGTGCTCGAAGTTGCGCGGCGTGCGCATGTACGAGAGCAGGCCGCCGGGCTGGTAGAGGAACGTGTTCGTCTCGCTGGCGGGATTGGTGATGGCGGCGAGGTAACCGTCCGCATCGAGCGCCAAGGTGGTCCTATGCCCGTAGGGGCCCACGATGGCGGAGGGCCTGCCCTGGCCGTCGCGCTCGATCGTGGTGACGTTGCCGTCGCCATCCGTGATCGAGACGATGTGTCCGCTCGGGCCATAGCCGAACGTGCGGAGGTTCGCGCCGGTCTTGGCGCTCATGGTGCGGACGTGCTTGCCGTCGTGGTTGAACACGTGGAGCTCGGCTCCGTCCGGGATGACGTACTGGCTCAGGCCGATGCCAGCGTACCCGGTGTTCAAACGCAGCATCTTGTAGCCGGTGCTGAGGTTGCGGACCAGGTACAGGCTGCCGTCGGGGCCCGCCTGGATGCCGCCCGCAAAGCTGCGCAGACGGACCTGGTAGGAGATGTCCCCGTCCGCGAAGTTGGACCCGTAACAGTTCCCGTCCCCAGGGCCAGCCGTCAGCATGTAGATCTTGCCGTCCGGCGAGACCTTGCGGAGCTGGCAATGGTAGTGGCCCTCTTCACCCTCGTTCAGGTAGAGGTAGCCGTCCGGCGCCATGGTCATCGCACCGATCGCGAGCTCGGCGGCCTTGGCGTTGCCCCCGTCGATCGCCCAGGGCGGGGTGCCGTACTGCTGGCCGGCGACATGCCTGAGGCGTCCGTCGGAACCGAGTTGCAGCACGATGCCGGCAGAGGCCAGGTAGATCGAGTCGTCAGGCCCCTGGGTCACGGTGTTGACGCCGTACGGCAGGGGAGTGGTGAGCGCGTTCACATCGTTGGGCACGCAGTTGCAAGGCGACCGGTTCCCGGCCACGCGGCGAAGCATGCCGTCCGAGCCCACGGCCATGACGATGGGGTTGTTTGGCCCGCCCTGCGCGAAGTAGACGGTTCCGTCTCGAGTGACCGCAAGGGCCTTCGCATCCCGCAGGGCCGTGCTCGTGGCCGGCACGTCCTCGGGCGGTGGGAGCGCGGGCTGCCCGCCGCCATTGCCTGCGATGAGGGTGACAGCGCCGGACGGGGAGATGCGGAAGATCTGGAAAATGTAATATGCCGGGCCGGCCATCACGTACAGGTCGCCATTCGGAGCCGCGGTGATCGCGGAGATGGTGTTGGCGAAGAAGATCGCGGATTGCCCGCCGTTGACGTCCTGTTTGATGATGCGCGGGCTCAGGGACGGGCTCGCCTGCACGAAGTAGAGCGACCCGTCAGGCCCCGCGGCCATGAGGCCAGTTCCGAAACCGGCAGGATGCAGGCTCGCCACCGTGGTGAGGCGTTGCGCCACGGCCTCGATGCTCTGGCTGGTGCCATCACCGCGGAACAGCGTGCGCGTGGAGACGTCGTACGAATGGTGGGCGTCGAGCTGCCAGCCGCCGAGGCCCGCTGACGGCCCGGCAACCCAACGCGATGCCGTGAATGTGTGCTCCCTGAACAGCGCCGCCGGGCCGAAGACGGTGGCGGATGGCTCGATGGGCGTGTTGCCGGTACGGGCCCATGAAGGGGCCAACACGCGGCGCAGCGGAAAACTGTACTCGACCCGCGCCTTGCCAGAGACACCGCCCTGCATCTGCCGACCGTACCGGTCGAGGCCGTCCCAGTAGAGCGCAGTCGAGAAGTTGCTGGCCGGTGCGTACGAACTCTTGAACGTGCGACCACCGAGAGAAATGATGGCGCCGATTCCGGCCAAGGTAGTCCCGGTGACATTGTTGCTGGTGAGTGGCATCTCGATACGGGTCTTGTATCCAGCTTGCCTGTCTGTCTGGTAGCGCAGGGTCCAGGGCGTTCCGGTGATGGCGAGCTCCTCCGCCAGTGCCTGACTCGTACAGCTGAGGATGGACGCGACGACGTCGCCCTTGGAGTTGCTGCCGCCGTTGCCGCCAGATTCACACGTGGTAGGTGGATCTGACTGGAAGCTCTGGGTCTGATCGGGCCAAGTGACGGGAGGAATCGGCAGCCAGGCCCAGTTCGCGTCCCACGGACTGAAGTGCGTGACCGTGAAGCGCCAGAGCGATTGGTCGACGGCATAGGTAGTTGCGAGCATGGACCGCTCCTCGGGCGTGAACCCGAGGCCGGTCAGCGTCGCATCGGACTCGGCGACGCCGTCCCCGGTGGTATCGAGCAAGGCTTGACCCGCCGCGACGCCGACGATCTTCAGGATCACGCCGTTCGTGCTGGCGATCCACCGACCGCTCGCCTGATCGTAGTAGCCGACTGGGACGGCAACGCCGTTCGTGAAGCTCAGGAAGTTCTCGACGTAGAAGGAGACCGGACGGGAGAAGGCGACCTGGGCGTTGAGCGCGGTGGCCTGGTCGGCCGACAGCTCAACTGCGTAGGTGTAGGCGCTGGTGGCCGGAAGGTCGGCAGGCATCGCGCGCGGACCCTCGGGGCCGACAGTGTACTCGGTGAGCCGGACATCGAGCGCGCTCGGGGTCTGGGTCGAGCCGTTCGGGAGCGTCAGCGTGGCAATGGTGCCGGGCTGGAAGAACAGGCCCGGGCGGCGGCTGCCCTGCGCATCGGTGCTCACAGAGCCCCGCGCCAGTTGGGCGCCCGCGGGTGCGCCGAGTGCCACGCTCGTGGAGGACGGATCAGCCGGCACCATGATCACATCCGGCGTGTCGGCACCCGTTTGCCACTCGACGGTTAGCGACCGCTGCGCCTCGAAGTAGCCGGCGCGCCGGAAGCGCAGCGTGAGCTGCCCGCCGCCGTTGACGACGAGGTCGAAGCGGCCGGTCGCACGTGTGAGCGTCGAGCCGAATTCCGCATGACCGAGCACCGATACGACGACGTCCGGCAGCGGAACGCCGTCGCGCGTCGTGACCAGACCGCCAACGGTCGCGGCTCGCTTCTCGGAGATCGCGCCTGGCGTGACCCCGGCTTGGATGGGGTTCGTACCGGTGTAGAGGAATGCGGTTCCGGCGAGCATCGTCGTGGAGATCGTTCCATCGACGGGTGGCGCGATGGCCGCGGGCTCGGGCAAGAGGCAGCCCGCGGTGGTCGTGTGGCGAATGCCGAGCACCGGATCGCAGGTGTCGTCCGTACATCGATCGCCGTCATCGAGCACGGGGGCCACCCCCGCAGCGCAGGTGCCGCTGGCGCCGCAAGTCTCCACTCCGTTGCAGGGATTCCCGTCAGAACACAGCGCGCCGACGGTAGGCGTGTGTGAGACGCCCGCCACTGGATCGCAGGCATCCGCGGTGCAGCCGTTGCCGTCGTCGACCACGAGGGGCGTGCCAGGGCTGCAGCTGCCGGCCGAGCAGATCTCGGAGCCGTTGCAGACGTTGGTGTCGGCGCACGAGGTGCCGTCGGCCACCGAGACGTGCGTGATCCCGCCCGCGCTCGAACACGCATCGACCGTACACGGGTTGCCGTCGTCGAGATTCGGCGGGGTACCGGCGACGCACGCGCCCAAGCCATCACACGTCTCGACCCCGTCACAGAGATCGGCGTTGGCGCACGAGGTCCCGGCCGCGGCCGGCGTGTGCGAGACGCCTCCTGAGGCGGTGCATGTGTCGACTGTGCAGGGGTTTCCGTCGTCGACCGGCGGGGCTGTGCCGGCGACGCACGTGCCGCTCGAGCAAGTCTCGGCGCCGTCGCACGGGTTACCGTTGGAGCACGAGGTGCCGTTTGCGACAGCGACGTGGGAGACGCCGGCCTCCGGGCTGCAAGCGTCCACCGTGCACGGGTTGCCGTCATCCACAGCGGGGGCCGTGCCGGCGACGCACGCACCAAAGGCGCAGGTCTCGGCGCCGTTGCAGGCGTTGCCGTCGGAGCAAGAGGTGCCGTTGGCGAGCGGGGTGTGGGTGACCCCTGCCGCTGGGTCGCACCCGTCGACGGTGCAGGGGTTTCCGTCGTCCAGCGCGGGGGCGGTGCCCGCGACACACGCGCCCGCCGTGCAAGTCTCGGCGCCATTGCAGGCGTCTCCGTCGCTGCACGACGTGCCGTTCGACACCGGCGTGTGCGTGACGCCCGTGGCGGCCGTGCAGGCATCGGTGGTACAGGGGTTTCCGTCGCTCAGTTGGAGCGGCGTGCCCGGCTGGCACGCGCCCGCGCCATCGCACGTCTCCTCGCCGTTGCACACGTCGCCGTCGCTGCACGAAATGCCCGCGGAGACCTTCACGTCCGCAGGGCAGGTGGCGGAGACGCCGTCGCAGGCCTCGGCGAGATCGCACGCGCCAGCGGCGGCGCGACAGGTGAATCCGGCGCCTTGCAGGTGGCAGAGAACGTCGCAGCACGCGCCGCCGTCGCACGCTTCGCCCGCCTCGACCAGGCCGTTTCCGCAGGCCGTGATGGTGAAGCCGACCGAGCGGACGGTCACGTGGCTTGCAGCATCGCTGGCCGTGACGACGAGCAAGTGATTTCCGGCGGCGCTGACCGTGGTGCCGCTGGTGAAGGCCTGCCCATCGAGCGTGGCGGAGACGCTCTGCAGGTCGGTGTCGCTGGCGGAGAACGTGATCGTGAGCGGCGTCGGGCTCACCTGGCCGTCGCTGACCCCGGCGATCGTCACCACCGGTGGCGCGCAGCTCGAGCCGTTGCCATTGCACACGCCGCAGGCGTCGACGGTGCCGACGCAGCCGCCCCCATCGACGTGCAGGACGAGGAGCGGCGGCGTGGTGGTCTCACGGCTGGCGAAGTCGATCTGGCCGTTCTGGCCTTCGTCGGTCTTCTTGATGAGGAAGCCGTAGTTCGGGGTGCCGGCGAGGTAGGCTTGGAGCTCGGCCTTGACGTCGATGCTCAGCGTCCCGGTCGTGCTGTTCGTGATCGTGGTCGTGGCGAACGGCGTGGCGGCGAACGGCGGCGAGGAACCATACATGTTCCAGGCGGTCGCCCCCGAGCAGTCCGAGCTGCTGTTGGAGACGTTGGTGTCCACGCTGCAGTTGGCGGTGATCCCCGCCTCCGACCAGTCGTGCACCATGCGGTGGAAATCGATCGTCCGGCCGCTGCTCCAGTTCGCGGCATTGTCGCTGACGGCCAGGCGCACCTCGGCCGACACGAGGGTTCCGCTGCCGATCAGGCTGGCGATCGCGGCCTGATCGAAGCGAACCACCGCGCGGTTCTTGCCCGAGGACTGCAGGTGCAGGTTGCTGTCTGAGCCCTGGTTCTGGTTCGGCGAGCCCTGGCGGAGATACGAGTCGCTCGCGCTCGTGAGCTGCAGCGGGCACGCTGGATTCCGCGGCGCAGGCAGGTGCGTGCAGTCGTCGAGGTGATTCGCGTCGCAGTCGATGTCGCCGCACGCCTGAGCCGGCATGTCACCGAGCACGAGGACCAGGCGCGGGGGCGTGGCGGTCTCGCGGCTGGCGAACTCGATGCGGCCGTCTGCGTCCTCGTCGGTCTTGCGGATGAGGAAGCCGTAGTCGGCAGCGCCCGCACCGAACGCGGCGATGTCCGCGGTGACGTCCAGAGCGACATCGCCTGAGAGGCCGCTCGTGATGAGGGCCGAGCTGGTCGGCTGAGCGACGATGGGCGCGAGCGACAGGGGCGCCATCGTCCAGAGCACACCGTCGGGCTGGCTGTTCTGGGTGTTCGTGTCGGAGGCGGCATTCCACGTGGCGCCCAGCTCCGACCATGGAGCAGTCAGCCGGTGGATCTGGATGGTCCGCCCACTCGGTCCCCAGTTGTTACCATTGTCAGATATAGACAGATACGCAGTGGCCGAGACGAGCCCGTGGCCCTGCAAGGCGCTCTGGACCGCCGCGCCGTCGAAGCGAACCAACGCGCGGTTGGAGCCGCTGGCCCGGATCACGAGGGCGGCATCGGTGCCCTGGTTCTGATTGGCCGACCCGCTCTTCAAGGTCGTGTCGGCCACCGAGAAGAACGTCGACGTGGTCGTCGACGCCTGCCGGGCAGTTCCCACGATGGGCCGAGGCGCGGAGTCGGAAGGAGTGCGGTTGCAGGCGAGCGGGGCAAGGACCCCGAGAAGCAACACGCGGGCGGGCGACACGACCATCCTTCCCCTCCTCGGGCTGGGTCTGCAGCAGCTGCCCGTGGGTATTTCTGCCCCGGCAGCAATTGCACGGTGCCTCACCAGCAGAAGTGCCGTCAATCACGATCTGGCAATGGTCGACAACCTCGCGAGCTCACTGGGGCAGGGGATCCTGCGTGTTGGACCTACTAACAAGAATCCGCTACCTCTCCGAGACCCTTGGTGTTTCCAGCGCGGGGACGGTGATCGGGGGCAAGGCTGCGGCATCACGAGCCTTCGGGGGTGGCAGGTTTCCGCTACTGCCTTTGGTAGGCGAAAGGAGGCAGAAGACCCACAATGGGTAGGGGCTTGCGAGACGCGCGCGCGGGAGATCTCAGGGGCGCGTGAGTCGGACGCCCGCGGCAGCCAGGGCGGCAGCCCAGGAGCCGAACTCGCGCTCTGCGCGCTTGAAGAGGGCGCGGTCCTGCACGATGCGCTCGCTGCCCACCGGGCGACCACGGCCTCTCTGCACCGCAAGGGAGCGCAGGCTCAGGCCTTCGCGGCGGCGGCGGCGGATCTCGGCGAGGATGGCCCTTCGATCGGGGTAGCGGGAAACCGGCCCGGTCGTGCGCCGGAGGCTCTCCGGAGGTGCGCCCGCGGCGGCGGCGAGGGCGCCCCATCCGCCAAGCTGCGAGGGCAGTCGTCCATAGCGGCGGCGCAGGCGGTTGCACTCGGATGCTCGCTCGCTGTCAGGCAATGCCACCGCGCGCGCGACGTCGGCGAGGAGCGCGTCGACGAGCTCGGGGGTGTAGCGCGGGTGCCGGCGTCTGGCCTGCAGGGGCTCGACGCCGAGACGCTCCATTGCGCGGTCAAAGGAGCCAAATCGCGCCCGCACGGCTGCATAGAGCGCTCCTGGCAGCGTGCTCGGGTAGACTGGCAGGCCCGCTTGCCGGCGCGCGGTGAGCTGCCTCAGCACCTCCTCCTCGGTCCAATGCAGGGAGCTGGGCCGGCGCCGGATTTGGCTCGGATCGAGGCCGGCGCGGGCGAGCGCGACGTCCCAGTCGCCCACGTATCGGTGCGCGGCCGCCAGGGTGGCCGGCTCGGCGGCACCCATCGAGAGCACGTGCAAGGGCAGGCGGCGCCGGTGAAGCTCGACGATGCGATCGAGAATGTAGGGGCCGGACCACAGAGGCTCCCAGTGGGGCAATAGCTGGCGCCCCCTCGTCATCTGCGCCCGCAACGACTCGGAAAGGAGAGGTGCGCCGGGAAACTCCGCGCGGTAGTCGGATACCTCCGCCCCGTGCGCTGCGCGCAGGTGGTTCGGCAGCGCACGGTACTCGTGGTCACAGAGCTGGCACGTCACCGTGTCCAGGACCTCGACGTGGATCCTGCCGTAGTCGAGTCCGGCATCCCGGAGCGCCTGCCGCCAGCCCCAGTACCGCTTCGGGCGCAACGCCGCCGCGAGCAGATGCGGCCAGCGCCTCTCGACCGCGGAAATGTTCAGCGGCGCCCCCTGGCGGTGGAGCCGACGGATCTCGGCGACCACCGCGCGCTTGCCGAGGTCGGAGCCTGCCGGTCCTGGCCCGCTCGGAACCCCGGCCCCCTGTCGGTCCGCGCGTAGCCGCCGCGGGTCCTGCGCCCGATTGGACTTACTCATTGTGGAGATCACTGGGGAATAGGCGCAAGGGCGTATCTCGCAGCCTAATGGGAGCATAATTCGTACGCGTGCTTGCGCACCGAGAGGCGATTGGAAGCACCTCTTGTCGCGGATTTCCCACGCAGGGCTGGATGTGCCGTCTCAACCCTGGAGGATCACTTGGACGATGGGCGGCATGAATTCCGCGCGCGTTTCGCCTCGTCGGTTCGCTCTCGACGGAGGCTCGGGGCAGAGCGCGCCTGGCCGATGCGGACATTCTCGTTCCAATAGACGCGTAGGCACGCAAGTCGCGAGGATCACGGCCTGAATCGTGCGCGGGAATTGGGCGCCGATTCTTCTGCGGGGCTTCACGCCGACGGAAGACTGGCGGGAAACACGTCTTCGACGACGAGCGCGAAGGGCCAGGGATGAGGGCGATCTTCGAAAACGAAGAACCCATTCCAGCCATTCTTTTCATCGTAGTCTCGCACGACTACGCGCGTCAGCACGGCAATGGGCAAGCCTTTCTCCTCCATTTCCATGATGCGGCGCCCGTGCTCGCCCTTGGGCGCGAACACGGTCATGTAGAACGTCGTCGAGAGGCGATGGCCCTGCGTCGTGCCCGCGATGGTGCGCTCGATGCAGACCATGATGGCGCCGAAGCCGCGCTCCGCCTTGAGGACGCGCGCAGGCTTGCCGGTGATTCGCTTGAATTCTCTGATCTTGCCGCTGACGACGTACGGATGGCCCTCCTGCTCGGCGAAGCGCGCGTCGAGCTTGAGGAGGCGGTCCGCCCCCAGCAGGGGGTAGATCCCAGACGGCAGCTGCACCGTTTCGGCGTGCTGGCCGAGCTTGCGCTCGATAGCGGCTCTGGCGCTGAGCGACCGCTTGCGCGGGGCGTCGCCGCCCGGATCGGACCCACCCGCCGCGGGCCGCGCCGGCTTGTGGCCGTGCGTCGGGGCGGTGCGACCGGCGTCCTCCTCGATGACCGGATCCCCGTCGTCCCAGGTGGCCAGGGCGTCCGGGGGCACGCCACGGGTGCGCAGCTCCTCCGTCTGGCGCAGGTCGCGGCGCACCGCGGTCGTGAGCGCATCGGACAGGTCATCGAGGGTGCGCACGCGCATGGTCGGTGGGGGGTTGTCCGATTCGAGCGCCGCGATCGTCCGCAGACCGACCTTCGACTTCTTCGCCAGCTCCTTCCTCGTCCAACCGACGAAGTTGCGGATGCGCTTGAGCTCTTTCCCCTTTGGGATCCAGGCCATGTGAGGGCTCCTGCACGTGGGTGCGGTGGAGGTGCAGCATGCAGAGGCCGTCCTCGTGATGTCAAGTGCTTATAAAGTCGCATACGCACGGCTGGCGCCCTGCATGCGGGGGCTGAGTAGAACAGATTAGGAGAGAAAAAATGGAGACGCCGATGAAGAAGACAGCCGCCGTGGTGATCCGGATCGAGCGCAAGGGTGGGGCCAACGACAACGCCCGGGTGGACTGGGTCCGGGTGGACGACGGCACGCTGGTGGACGGGCTTGTCGCCGGGGACCCAGGTGCGTGGCGCGAGTTCATGCGCCGTTTCGCCCCGGTCATCAAGACGCGCATCCGGTTCGTGATGCGGCGGTTCTGGCGCTCTCGCCGCGATGGCGACTGCTTCGAGGAGATCAAGGCGGAGTTCCTCCTCAAGTTGCTGAGCAACGACATGAGTCGCCTGCGCAGGTTCAATCCGAAGCGCGGGACGCTCGCGCAATGGATGGGCATGATCGCGCACCAGACGGCGGTCAGCTACCTCATGAAGGACACCCGTCAGCCGCTCGAGGTCGAGGACACGATCCTCGAGCAGGAGGGCCAGGACCACCAGCGGGGTGCGTACTGGGTGGCCGAAGGCCTGTAGCACTTCGCAGTGAGATATTTCGGGACGTGCGCAATGGGGCGCACGTCCCGCGGCCGGATCCATTGCTGAAAGGAAGTATGAAATGGCGCAATACCCACTCGCGAACGGACCGGAAGGAAACCCGATCGACGTGCCCACGGAGGCGGTGGCCTGGCGAGTTCGCCGCGGCGGCGGCCGAGGTCGGCCGCGCACGCTCATCGACGGGGAGACGGGGCGCCCTCTGGAGCTGCCGCTCTCGTCCACGATCGACGACATGGCCGACCGCGGGTGTCCGCCGGGCCGGTATCGGCTCGAAGCCGTGGACGCAGCCGGCCAGGCGATCCCGGGCGTCGTCGGGATCACCGAGGTGTCCGAGGCCCTTGCGGACGAAGAGGAGGGGCGGCCGCTCGGCGAGACGGGCAATGCCTCGCTCCTCGAGCGGCAGATGCAGCTGATCGAGCAGCAGAACCTGGTGCTGTTCCGGGCCCTGGACGCCATGTCCGGCGCCTTCGGCACCGTGCAGCCCGCGTTCCCGCCGCCCGCGCCTGCGGCGTCGGTCCCGATGCCCGGCTTCGGGGGCCTGGCCGGGTTCCTCGCGAACCTCAAGCCGGAGGCCGTGCAGGCGATGGTGAAGGTCTTCGGCGAGCTCTCGAAGATCGGGAAGGGCGACGAGGGGGGCGGGGGCGGCTTCGGCGGCTTCGGCGTGGAGGGAGGCGAGGCGTGATCCTGGCGCCGACGAACGACGAGGCGTGCCTGGGCCAGCTGACGCAGATCGCGCGTGAGCTGTCGCAGACCACGCTGATTCGCACCGTCGGTGAGCGGCTCGGCTCGCGGTCTGCCGTCGTGGTCTGGCTGCAGTCGCTCCCGCAGACGGATGACGACGGGAGCGAGCTGTATCGCTCGATCTCATGCGACATCCCGCAGCGGGTTCGGCTGCTGCCCGACGATCCCAACTGCTTCGAACGATCGCTGGCTGCGCTCGCGCTGCTGGAGGTGGTGGACCCGAGGACGATCCGGAAGGTGGTGACAGCCGACAAGCCGGCGCGCCACACGGGAGTCGTCGAGTGGAACCGCAGCAAGAAGCAGTGGGTCGCGCTCGACTTGTTCCCGCGGCGCAACTTCAGCTGGGGCCGGCTCGGCGGAAACGTGCTCGGCGGGATCCGCGAGGTGCACCACTACGTGGGCAAGCCGGTGATGACGTTCTACGGGCTCGGCGGCGTGGCCGAGCTGATGGATCAGAAAGGAGCGGAGCTTGCCGGGGCCAAGGCAGAAAAAAAGCCGACGCCCCCGGCCGGAGGAATCGCAGCGCCAGGCTCGCTCGGCGGACTCATCGGAGCGCTCGCCGCAGCGGGAACCGGGCGGCCCGAGGCGACAGCGCTCGCCCAAGGGCTCGTCCAAGGCGCCACGGCGGTCGTCGGAGCCGGGGGCAAACCCAACCAGGAACCAGGGAAAGGAGCAGGGAATGCCGCACAGAAGGAGACGACGCAACGCGCACCGCAGACGGTCCCCGCCGGGGCCGGTGCCCAGGGACGCAATCGTGATCCACTCGAAGCGCCGGAAGAGGAACGCTTCGATTGGTGGGGCCTTCAGTAAGATGGCTGCGAACCCGGTGTGGACCGTGGGTGGTGGGCTGCTCGGTGGCCTCGCGACCGTCGCGGTCGCGGAGCGCGCGGGCCTGAGCCCCGTGATGGCGGGCCTCGTCGCGAGCGGCGGAAGCCTCGCGGGCTCCGCGATGATCCAGCACCCTGCGGCGAAGCAGGCCCTCGTGGCGGCTGCCGCGGGCGCGGCGGGTCTCGTGGGCGTGCAGGTGGCGTCGAAGTACTTCGGCGGGAAGGGGAAGCCGCACAAGCGGCAGGGCGAAGGGGATGGCGTGTCGCGGCAGGAGCTGCAGGAGGCGCTCGCGAAGGCCGCGCTGGAGAATCGGCAGACGAGCTGCGAGCTGCTGGCCGCCATGCGAGACGAGGTGAAGCACGCGATCGCGGAGGTGCAGAAGGTGGGGCAGCTGCCGAGCCCGCAGCCGAAGGAGGCGCTGCCGGCTCCGGCGCCAACGCTGGCCATCGCGGGCCAGCGTCCGGTCATGCAGACGGCCAAGCTCCTGCCCTTCGGTCGCAACAACGATGAGCGGAACGCGGGTCAGGACAGCTACGAGCGGAACGCCTATGGCGACGAGCACGAACGAAACGCGCTCGGCGACGAGCACCGCGACGCGCTCGGCGACTACGAGCGGAACGCCTACGGCGACGAGCACGAGCGCAATGCGGTCGGAGACGAGCACCGTGACGCGTTCGGCGACTACGAGCGGAACGCCTATGGCGACGAGCATCGTGATGCCTTCGGCGAGTACGCGGCCTATCGCGATGCGTACGGCGACGAGCATCGCGATGCCTTCGGCGAGTACGCGGCCTATCGCGACGCGTACGGCGACGAGCACCGCGATGCCTACGGCGACGAGCACCGCGACGCCTACGGCGAGTACCGGGACGCGGGAGAGGAGCATCGCGACGCGTACGCGGACGAGCACCGCGACGCAGAGGGCGATCACGAGCGGAACGCGCCTGGCGACGAGCATCGCGATGCGGGCGAGAGCGGGGAGCATCGCGACGCCCTGCTCGATGACTGACGACGTCGCGACACACGCCGCGCGCTGACGCGCGGCACACCAGCGGCGCGGAAACGCTCGCCGCCTGCGAAGCGCCGACGAGATCGGCGCGCGAACTGACTCGGTGACGTGGGCGCGCATGGTGCGGGCCCGCCGAGCCGAGCGAAGCGTCGGGCTCGAGGTGTGCCCTCGGCCTGGCGGAAGGGAGAGGTTATGCCGACGCCGCGCTTCAACTACTACCCGCCTGCGGGTTCCGTGGTCGATCGGAACCAGCCGCGGGCGCAATGGAACGGCCGCCAATGGCTCCTCAATGGCAAGCCATTCGCGGTGCCCGCATCGCACAGCCTCGTCGGCCGCATGGGCGGCCCGATGACCGGCTGGTACTACGACTGGCGCACGCGCGCCTGGATGGAGCCGGATCGCGCGCCCGCGCCGGCTCCGCGCCCCGCAGCACCGCCGCGTCCCGCGGGGCCTGCCCCCGCGCCTGCCCCTGGCGCGATGCAGCCGGCGGGGCCGCGCTTCATCCCGGGGCGGCGGTATTCGCCGCCCCGCGCCGTCCCCGCACCTGTGCCCCCGGCCGTGCCGGAGAGAAAGGAGCCCGCTGTGGAGAAAGAGAAGAAGGCCCTGACCCCGCTCGATTCGCTGATGAAGCACCCGATCGCCCCGGTGATCGGCGGAATCCTCATGCTCGCGTCGTACCTGACCGAGGAGCCGCAGCCCCCGACGCTGCCGGACGGTCTGCCCGAGCCCCTCGCGAAGCAGTGGCAGATGACCTTCAACCAGAACCAGCAGCGCTTCCAGCGCCGCATGGACCTCTACCAGCACGTGGGGATGGTCCTCCTCGGCTACGCGTCGACGCAGACCGTGCTCGACGCGCTGCCGCCCAAGCGGTCGGCGTAACGCCGCTCGCGCCCCGGCGCCTCCCGTCGACGTCCGCATGGTGCGGGCGCCGACGGGAGCGCCCTGCGGCCCGAGGTGCGTCCTCGGGCGAAAGGAAGGGAAGAGATGGGAGTCCTCGATGTCCTCGCACCAGCGCAGATCCCGTATCCGACGGTGCCTGCGCAGCCAGCGCCCGGCGCCAACGTCGCGCCCGCGCCGGCCGGAACCACGATGGTCGTGACCGGCGGGCAGTCGCATCCGGCGAACCCACCGGCGCAGCCCGGCCTCTTCAACCGGATGTTCGCGCCGAGCGAGCTTCCGTATGCCCCCGCGCCGTCGCGTGGCGCAGGCACGCCTGCCGGGAGCACGAGTGGCGGGAGCACGACGCCGCCGAGCAGCTCGGCGGGAACCGCGCCGAATCCGACGCCTACGCCCTGCCCGGCTCCGGTGCCTTGCCCGACGCCTCCGCCGTGCCCGACCGCGGCGCCCTGCCCTGCGCCGGTGCCCTGCCCGCCGTGCCCGCCGTGCCCGCCGCCGCCTCCGCCGCCCCCGGGGCCGTCGACCGGCTCGCCAGGCACGTCGTCGATCGCGGCCCCGAGCGCCGCGCCCGCGGCCGCCACGCAGCCGCAGGACCTCACGAGCGCGCTGGCGACCGCGCTCGCCGCCGCTGCCGTGCCCGCGTCGCACGGCGACGCGGTGGCTGCGGCCCCTGGGGGCGGTGCGCCCACGCCGATCACGTTCGTGATCTCGCCGTGGACGCCGCCGAGCGCGGTGGCGGCGACTGCGCCGCCCGCGCCAGCACCGGTTCCGGAGCCCGCGCCCGCTCCGGAGGCGCCCGTCCTCCTCAGCGGCGAGAGCTTCAACCCACGGTTCTGCACTCGCCCGACGAGCCAGCAGCAGCTCTTCATCGAGGAGACGCTCAACGAGAAGGTCAGCCCGCGCATGATCACGCGCGACGCACGACCGGTCGCGTTCGCCGTGCCCGACGGCTGCGACTTCGTCGAGGTGTTCTACGGCCCGATCGAGGTCAACCCGTGCCGGGGCGACACCGTCGACCTCGACGAGGCGATCACGATCGGTGAGGCCTCGCTCGCGATCGCTGGCGCGGAGGAGACCGACGACGTCGCCGAAACGCTCAAGCCCGGTGCCGTCCTGCTCGTGACCGTGCCGTGGCGCGCGGCCTCGTGGGTCGAGCTGCCCGCGGAGCGGCTTCGCGTGACGGTGTTCGCCAAGTTCAGTCGCTCGATCGTCAACGGCAACCACTAGCCGACGAGGCGACACAGCGGGTCCGCGTGACCGTGTCGGCGCGCGGGCCCGCTGCGGGCGGCCCAGGAGGACCCATGCGGACCGCGCAGGATCGATTCGAATCAGCGACGGAAGGGATGCGCGGCTGCGGCTGCGCGCACGCGGCGGATCGCGCGGGCGACCTCGAGCGTCGCTGGCTGCGAGCGTCGTCCGACGAGGAACGCCTGTGGCTCGTGCTCGAAGCCGAGTCGATCGCGCCCAACGACGCGCGCCGAAACGCGCTCATCTGGACGCCCGGCGCCATCCTCGCCGAGATGCGCACGGTGCGCGGCATCGTCGCGCAGCTCGATCGCGACATCAGCGCCTCCCAGGTCGACGACGCCTTCAAGGCGAGCTGGCGCACCTTCGTCGACGAATACGAGGCGTTCTTCAAGGACCACCAGGGCTGGCTCGACCGCTTCTGGTTCGCCTCGTACGAGAAGACCGCCGAGTACCGCCGCCGCGCGCTCGACTGGCGCACCAAGTTCACGAACCTCGGCGGCCGAGCCTCGGCCCCCGTCGACACCCCGCCCGAGGGCCCCGGCGCGCGCGTCAGCGCCTACGCGAAGTGGATCCTCGTGGGCGGCGGGGCCTACCTCGCGATCCGCGCGGCCGCTTACCTCCGGCAGCTCGAAGCCAGCCACCGCCCGGAGCGCCCGGCGCCCGCGACGCGACTCAACCTCGCGCTGGAGCGCGCCGCGCGTCGGCCTCGCCGGACGGTGAAGCCGTGAAGCGGTCGAGCGGATGGATCTGGGTCGCCGTGGGGATCGCGGGCGGTCTGCTGCTCCTGCGGCGCAAGAGCTCCGCGGGGCTCGGCTCACCGGTGCCGAGCGGCACACCGCGCGTCACGCCGCACGGCGCGTTCGGAACCATGCGAAAGGGGCCGCCCGCGCACGTGCACCAGGGGCTCGACCTCGTGGCCGCCCCGGGCTCGAACATCCTCGCGATCGGCGACGGACGGATCGTCGCGACGAATCCGGGCCTCGGGAAGACCGTGCGCAAGCTCGTCCTCGACAAGCCCGCCGCATGGAGCGCCGGTGGCGTGCCGATCGCGGCCGTCGTCTACGCGGACCTGGGCACGCCGTACGCCGAGCCTGGGATGCGTGTGCACCGCGGCGATCCGATCGCGACGGTCTGGGATCGCGGGTTCTTCCACTTCGCGCTCAAGACTGCGGAGGGCAAGTTCATCGATCCCCGCCTCGCGGGCTTCGTCTACCGCGACCACGAGGTGGCGTGATGGCGCGCCTCCGGTTCCGGTCGCCGCTCGGTGAGCGGGGCTTCGCCGACTGGCTGCGCGCGCTGCGCGGTCACGGGCACTCTGGCGTCTACCTCATCCGCGACGTCGACACGCGCGAGATGCTCTACATCGGCGAGTCGCACACCGGGCGCCTCTACGAGACCCTTTGTCGACACCTCTGGGCGTGGAACGGCAAGGGCGCCGGCCCTTCCTACTACCCCGAGGGCGTCGAGATCGCCGTGCTCGTCGCGGAGACGCCGCTCGATGACCCGGTGGCCGATCAGTACGCGCTGATCGATCAGCACCAGCCCAAGGACAACGTGATGGACGGCCACACGCTGTGGCTCCGCTCGTTCGTCCGCCGACGGAAAGGAGCTGCCTCGTGACGATCCATGTGGCCACGCGCGTGCGCATCCAGCCGCCGCCGAAGGACTCCGCCAAGCTGCCGCCGCTGCGTCCGATCACCAAGGACGAGCTCATCCGGGCGCTCGTGGAGGTCGCGATCAAGATCGGCGTTCCGATGGCCATCGACTACGTGGCGAAGGTGAAGCCACGGCGCGAGCAGGTCTTCGAGTTCGAGGACTGGCTCTGGAGCCTCGCCCCGAAAGAGCCCGAGATCCGCGCGGAGCTTCTGCCGCAGGCGGAGCCCGCTCCGGCGCAGCACGTGCCGCCAGCACCACGCAACGAGCCCGAGCCCGAGCCGATCGAGGCCGAGATCCCGGCGCCATCTGTCCCGGCCGACGTCCTCGCGGCCGCCGAGCTGCTCGGCGTCGCCGTCTGGGCGATGCCCGAGCGCATCCGTCAGGAGACGCGCGCGCGGATCGCCGCGTCGCGCTCGCACCCCGACCACGGCGGCGACGGCGAGCAGGCGCGCCGGCTTCTCGACGCGCGAGATCTGCTTCTCGACTACGCGAGGAATAGGTGACCGCGCCGCTCGCCGAGCCCGCGCACCGCTGGCTCACGGCCGACGAGGCCGCGCGCTACCTCGGCTTCCCGTCGCGCAAGGCCCTCTACCAGGCGGTGCGACGCGGCCAGGTGCCCGGCCACCGCATCGGCCGGCGCCTGCGCTTCTCCGCCGCCGAGATCGACCGCGTGGTCCAGCGCACCACAACGCGTTCCGCCGCGTAGTACCGTCTTCGTCGTGAGGACGCCTACCTGCCGGGGAAAGGAGGATCGGATGGGCGTACTCAAGTATCAGAGCAAGGGACAGACGTACTGGCAGGTCGACGAGACGGTCACGCTTCCCGACGGGCGAGAGCAGAGATACAGGAAGCGCAAGATCCCCACCAAGGAACAGGCACTGGCCTTGATCTCCAAGATCAAGGCGGAGGCGTTCGAGGGCCGCTACTTCGATCGGGTCAAGCCGAACGCCTTCACCGTGGCCGATGCGTGGGCGCTCTACGAGCCGGTGAACAAGCGCGACAGCGACGCTTGGATCACCGACCGCGGGCGCGCCAAGCACCTGCTGCGGCACCTCGGCGGGCATCGCGCCGAGCGCCTGAACCAGGAGAGCGTGGATGGGTATCGAACCCTGCGGCTTGGTGAGAGGACCAAGCGAGGGGAGGCGCCGGCACCCGCAACACTCGACCGCGAGGTCGAGCTGCTCAAGCGGATGCTCAACTACGCGGTGAAGTGCACCAAGCTGGCGGTGAATCCGATCGCCAGGGTGAGCCTGCTCGGGAAGAGCAACGTGCGGCGGGTGGTGCTCAAGGAAGAGACGTTCGCCAAGCTCGTGGAGGCGGCAGATCCCCACCTGCGACCGATCCTGTTGGTCGCGTACGACACGGGGATGCGGAAGCAAGAGGTGCTCGCGCTGCGCTGGTCGCAGCTCGACCTCCGGGAGGGCTGCATCACGCTCGCCCCGGAGGACACGAAGACCGATCAGGGTCGTGTCATCTACCTCACGACGCGCGCAGTGACGGCGCTGCGTGAGCTTCCGCGGGGGCTCAAGGGGGGCGAGTGGGTGTTCGTCAACCCGCAGACCGGGGAGCGCTGGAAGGACATCCGCAAGATGTTCCAGGCGGCGTGCACGGCGGCCGAGCTGGAGGGCGTGTGGTTCCACGACACGCGACGCAGCTTCGCCACCAACGCGCGCCGTCGCGGCGTCCCGGAGTCGGTGGTCATGCGCATGACCGGCCACCGGACGCGGGCCGTCTTCGACCGCTACAACATCGTGGAGGACGAAGACCTCCGCGCGGCCGTGCGCCGCATCGAGGCCGGCCAGGCGCTACGTCAAGAATCCGTCAAAGTTGGAGAGGGCTGACCCGTGACTCGGATCGAGGGTCTCCGAGTTACGGCAAGAATCCGTCAATGTGGCAATGCATCCGCTTACGCAAATGGAAAAGGCCCCCAGGATTCCTGAGGGCCTTCGCCAGTTTGCTTAGTAGCGGGGGCCGGATTTGAACCGACGACCTTCGGGTTATGAGCCCGACGAGCTACCAGGCTGCTCCACCCCGCAACGAGTGGTGTTCTTCTCGCATACGGCCTGTGGGGTGTCAAGGGGCGATCGCGGACGATCGAGGCGGTGTGGCCGAAGCGTGCGCGGTGCGTGCGGAGGGACTTGCCAGCTCCATCGAGAGGGTGTAGTAACTCATATATGAGTCACTATCGATCGGGGCTGACTCTTGGGGTGCTTCTGGCGGGCTGCTCGCTGGCGGCGTGTGCGCAGCAGGAACCCACCGCGGAGCTTGCGGCCGAGCTCGAGGCGCCGGGATGGATGGGCAACGCTGCCTACGTCATCTCGCGCGCGACCTGCGACGGGGCGCCTTGCGCGCAGGACCGACGTGGGCTCGAGGGCGGGTACAGGTTCGACGACTGGGCGTGGTCGCGCGCGGCCATCACGATCGGCTCGTTCGACGTGTGGAAGGGCGGCGTGACGGACCGCGACGATCCGGAGCGGTGGCGCAAGCTCGACGTGCAGCTCCACACGCGCGTCGGGGGCACGGGACCGTTCTCGACGTCGTACGTGAGCTTCGCCGGTCGCGTGGGCAACGACGCGCGCTACACGTTCTCGCTGCGCGAGCTCGACCCGTTCATCGACCCCGCGCGCGGCACGCGCCGGTCGATCGAGCGTGCGGAGGACTGTCCGCGGGTGCCTTTCCGGATCGGCGAGGACGGACGCTCGCTCGAGATCGACGTCGAGCTCTTCGTGACCGTCAACGGCGCGGAGCTCCGGCCGGCGCCGGGCGTGAGCTACCGCGGCACCTACGCCACCGCGATGGTGCAGGCCGGCGTGTGTGAGCCCCCGACGACCGTCGTGGACAAGACGGGCGCCGACGTCGCGGTGCTGCAGGCCTGGCTGGGCGACGCGATCACGCAGGCGGACCAGCCGCCGAGCCTGGGCGGCCTGCGCTTCGATCCAGCGGGCTGCACCGGCACCGACTGCACCGCGGCGGCGGAGGCGCTCCTCGGCGCACCGTTCGTCTTGCCGTTCGTCTACCCGGGACCGACCTCCGGCCGCTGCGAGGCGATCGAGCTGCGCACGGTCACCCGACGCCCCGCGCTCGAGGCGCCGAGCTTCGCGGGCATCGGCTTCTTCTTCGGTGGGAGCACGGGCTTCGTCCCGCGCGCGCGGCTGTCGGCGGCCGGCGCGGTCACGCTCGCCGACGGCACGCCCGCCACGGTGCACCGCTTCCTCGCGCCGGGCATGTGCTTCGGTCAGGGCGGCAACTCGAGCTCGATCCTCTCGCGCAGGTTCACGTTCAAGCCCTACGCGCGCTTCGACGCGGCTTCGGCCGCCACCGAGTACCGCGTCTGGGACGACGTGCGCGAGGACTACCTGCTCGGCCGCACCCGCGACACCAGCTACGGCTTCGTCTCGCGCTTCGACCGCAGCGCCGAGCTCCTGCGACCCTGACGGGCAGGGTCGGAGCATCGAAGGCGCGTCCTCGGATTCTCCTGCGGCCGATCGATCGGACCCCGATCGACTCGCGCCCACGCGGATCGATCGAGCGAGATCTGCCGTCGGTGATCGGCGTGGAGGTCAGCGGCGGGTGCCGACCACGCGGCCCGTGAAGTCGCAGTTGCTGCCGCCGCGCATCGAGTACTCGAGCGTACCGCGCAGGCCGCCCGCCTCGTAGGTCAGGGCAAGGGTCGTCGTGTGCGTGTAGGTCTCGGAGCTGTTCGCCGAGCTGCGCGTCGTGACGAGGTGCAGGCCGCAGCCGGTGCGTGGCAACAGGAGCTCGCTCGTCTGCTGGCCGTCGAGCATCGCGCAGACCATGCCCTCGGAGGCCACCACGTTCAGCATGTCCCCCGCGGGCGGCGTGCAGAACGTCGGCCCCTGCACCTCGGAGTACGTCAGCAGCCACTGGCCGTCGATGGGGCACCCCACCGGATCGCCGGCAGTGCACGCGCGCGTCACGCTGCCACCCGCGGACCCGCCCGCCCCTGCGCCACCGGCGCCCGCACCGCCCGCCCCTGCGCCACCCGCGCCCGCACCGCCCGCCCCTGCGCCACCGGCGCCCGCACCGCCCGCCCCTGCGCCACCCGCGCCCGCACCGCCTGCACCGGCGCCACCCGCGCCCGCACCGCCCGCCCCTGCGCCACCCGCGCCGGCTCCACCGGGTGCGTCGCTGCCGCAGCCGGCGAGCACGATCGAGAGCGCGAAGAATCCCCGGGCGAGTGCGCGAGTCCGTCTCATGCCCGCCACCAGAGCAATCCGCGGGCCTGCGCGAAGGGCCTCTTTTCCCGCCGATCCGTGCGCTCGCCGCGCGGCGCTGGCACAGGCTGGCACCCGCCGTGGCAGGCTGGGACAGCCGGGGAGCCGGGAGCCGGGGAGCCGGGGAAGGCGGCAGGCGCTGCGTCAGGACGCGCGGCGCCGGCGGCGCCTGCGCAGCGCGAGGGCCACGCCGACCACGAGGCCGACGACCGCACCGCCCGCCGCGACCCGCTTGCGGTGGCCCGCGACCCACGCGGCCGGTCCGCGCCACCAGGGAGCGGGCGCGGGCGCGGCGCCGACTGCGCCCGCCGAGAGCCGCAGCATGCCGTCGGTCAGGTAGGGATCGGCGGGAGGCGTCCAGCCGGGCGACGGCGTCATCGCACCGTGCGGGTGCGCGGCCAGGAAGGCGCGCACGTCAGCCTCGAGCGTGGGCGCGACGGGCGTCGAGCCCACCCACTCGAAGCGGCCCGTCGCCTTCTCCGCGTACTGGCCGGAGAGGAAGTTCTCGTGGCCCCCCTCGGGCACGAGGTCCTGCCGGTACCACCGCTTGCCGTCGAGGAGGCCCGCGAGGAACCGGTTGCCCGCCACGATGGCCGCGTTGTCGTCACGGGCGCCGACCACCGTCCGCACGAGGCGATCGTCGTACCGACCCGCGCGCGCGGCGGCGTAGATCTCGCGCGTGGCCTCCTCGTAGTAGGAGCCGACGCAGTCGGGCGGGCCGCCGTCGCTGGCCATGCACAGGGCCGGCACCGCGGCCACCACGCCCGCGAAGCGATCGGGACGGCGCGCGAGGAGGCGCAGCGCGAGGACGCCGCCGCGCGACGAGCCGACCAGCAGGACGTGCGAGATGCGGAAGCGCGCGACGAGCTCGTCCACCAGCTCGACCGCGTCGTCGAGCGCCGCGCCGTTCATCGGTCCGTTCTGCCCCGTGCACGGCTCGTCACAGCGGTTCGTGTGGAACACGGCGAGGGCGCCGTAGCGCCGGCCCACGCTCTCGTAGAGGCGCGGATCGGAGAACACGCGGCCGCCCTGGGCGTTCGCGCGGTAGAAGACGAACAGCGGCGCGGGTCGGGACGGATCGTACGAGGGCGGCAGCGCGAGGAAGAAGTGGTCACGGGCGCCGTCGAAGCGGCTGCGGAAGCGGGCGCAAAGGACGCGCGCGCGGTTGGCGGCCGCACAGTCACCGGGGAAGTTGGGGTTCGAGGCGCAGCAGTCCTCGGCGGCGATGGCCTCGCGAGGCGCTGCCGACGAGGAGACGAGCGCGAGGGCCCAGGTGAGGAGGACGCGCTGGCGGGAGACGCCCACGCGGCCGTCAGCGGCGGCGGCGCAGGAGCAGGAGCGGAAGGCCCATCAGCCAGAGCGCCGAGGGGCCGCCCGCGCCGGTCGCGCAGCCGCCTGGATCCTTCTTGCCTTGATCGGCGCCGCCTGCGCCCGCGTTGCCGGCCGAGGCGCCCGCCCCGGCCGAGCCGGCCGCACCGGCGCCGCCCGCGGAGCCCGCACCACCGCCGGCGCCCGCGCCGCCGCGACC
>CAZQJC010000107.1:0-14311 GCA_964593795.1 uncultured Myxococcales bacterium
CGGGCTTCAGGCCTCGGGCTTCAGGCTCCGGATCCGGGTCAGAGACCCGAAGCCTGAAGCCTGGAGCCTGAAGCCTCTTCGCATGACAGCTCGCAAGTCCGCGTTGCAGCACACGGTTCAACATGATCGGTGCTCTAGCGAAGGATTCGAGCGGCCGCGCGACGGCCTCGCAGACATTGCGCGAATGGCCCACTCCTCGTCGTGCGGTCGCTCCGCTCCCTGGCACGACTCCAGCCATTGGGGCCTCCGGGTGGCCGACGCGCCAGGATCTGGCAGTCGCCGTGACTTCACCTTGGTGGTGATCCAGCCTGCCCCCGGTCGAGGCACGATCCGGGTCAGGGGCGATCGCCGGCACCTTGCCCTGCAGGCGGGTGTCCCGGTGCGCTACGATGGCCTCGCCCGGCGAGCGCCGGCGTCCGTCCGCGCGACTCCACCCACCCAGGGAGGCCCGATTGCAGCTCGGCTCGACCGCTCGCTCGTTCTCGATCTGGCTCGCGCTCGTGGGGCTCGGGCCCTGATCAGGGCGGCCCGGGACCGCGACATGATCGTGCGCTGAACTCAGGAGGGTCGATGTCCTTGCAACGCTTGCTCGCGCACCTGGAAGGCGACGGGATCTTCCAGGAGACGTTCGCCGGTGGCTCGGAGAGCGCGCGCCTCGTGGGCTACGCGCAGCACCTCCGGCAGATGCTCGGGTTCTTCGAGGGGTCCGAGACCGGCGCGGACACGCGCTGGTTCCTGCTGCACGCGGCCGGCCGCAGCCGCGCCTTCTGCGAGGAGACCCGGCGCCGCAACGAGGAGTACTGGGACGCCAGGATCAGGCCGAACGCCGCGTCCATGCAGGACCTCCGCGACGAGGTCGCGCTGCCGCTCCTGCGCCAGTACCGCGGCTGGCTCCTCGGCGACCTCGACGACGTCACCACCGAGCTCGTGGGACGCGAGGCGCTCTCGACGCTCGGCGCCGACGAGCGCGACACCCTGGTCGGGGAGCTGGCCGAGATCGGCCGCTCGGGCCTCGTGCCCGCCAGGCAGGCGGGGCTCGCGCACCTCGAGGCCAAGGCCGCCTACTCGGGGGAGCGCAAGGCGCGGCTCAAGGCCGAGATCATGCGCTTTCTCGGCGTGGATCGCTTCGCGCGCGGCGTCTTCGGCCTGCAGACCGACAAGACGGCGGACGCGATCCACCTGCTCGAGCTCGAGGTGCAGCGGGCCGAGCAGGAGCTCGCGCGGCTCCGCGCGGAGGAGCCCGCCGCGGAGGCGCCCGCCGCGGAGGCGGACGTCGACGACGAGTGGGTGGTGGTCGAGCAGTGGGAGCAGATCGAGTGCGAGGTGATGCGCGGGGCGCAGGCCAAGGACTACCTCGCGCGGCTCCGGCGCGTCGAGGAGACGGGCGCGGAGCACGCGCGCGCCACGGCCGCTGCGGACGCCGCGTTCGCGCGGACCGACCACCGCGTCGACGCCCTGACGAGGCGGGTGGCCGCCTCCGCGGAGGCGCTGCGGCCGGACGTCGGCGAGCTGGCCGTCGCCATCACGCGGCAGAAGGGCGAGCTCGAGCTGGTCATGCTGGAGCAGCAGGCGCTGGTCGACCGCGTCGACCGGGGCGAGCGTGCGATCGCCGGCCTCGAGGCCGGCTCGGCCGAGCGGGTGCGGCGCGAGCACGCGCTCGCCGAGCTGCGCCGTCGCCTGTCCGAGGTGCAAGACCACAACGACCAGGTCTCGCGCGACCTCGCGTTCGTCGACGCCAAGTACAGGTGCCTCGTCGGCACGATCGGGGCGCAGCTCGGCGAGCAGGAGCGCCTCGTGCAGCTACGCGACGCCGCGAAGGACGAGCTCGAGTGGATCAAGAAGCTCAACACGGCCGACCACACGCTCAACGCCTACGTCAGCGCGTTCGCGTTCTCCTTCGATCTCCTGCTCGGGTTCGGCGAGCTGGTGGGCGGCGACCACGGCGGCCGGCTCGGCCTGGGCGGCACGTTCGCCGCGCAGGGCGCGCTGCGCGCCCTGGCCTCCACCGGCGATGCGGCCTTTCGTGGCCTGATGACCGGAGTGGCGGCGGCGGGCGCGCTCTCCCAGAGCCAGGCGTACGACACCGGCTCGCTCGCGCTCTCGCTCAAGCTCGGCCTGTCGTTCGGCCTTCCCGGTGAGGTCGGCGCCAAGGCCGGGCTCGCCCTCGTCTACGACGCCGGCCTCGTGCAGGACGACTCGCGCCGCTTCAAGACCATCAGCACGCTCACCGTCAAGGCGAGCGCCAAGGTCGAGCTGCCGAAGGCCTTCTCCGCCAGCATCGAGGCGGACCTGCTCAAGGACAAGACGACGCTGTCGTTCAAGGATCACTACCAGTGGGCCGCGTGGCTCGCGCAGAAGTGGGCGAACATCCGCGCCTGGGTCCAGGCCGCGACCGTGTACCAGCGCGCGGGCAACAACCTCGACCAGCCCACGCCGAAGGACCTCGAGCGCATGCGCGAGCTCGCGACGATCACGCTCGCGAACAGCCCCGAGCTCAAGGCGCTGCTCGAGAAGGTCACGGTCTACATGCGCGAGCCGATCGCGCGCGTCGAGCAGCGCGAGGTGCTCGGCGGGTTCGCCGCCGACGTGGGCCTCGCCGGCGAGGTCTTCAGCGCCGGGTTCGAGGGCGAGCGCCCCGGCGAGCCGCGCTACGTGCGCCGCGAGACCTCCGAGGACGGGCGCGTGTGGGAGGAGGAGAAGGAGGGCCGCCAGTGGTCGGTCGGCGGCAACGCGAAGATCCCGCAGGTGTCGGTCGGCGTCGTGTACAGCAGCACCACCGCGCATCAGAACCCGGACCTGGAGGGCGAACGCCTGGTCGTCAAGGTGGCGCTCGCGGCGCTCGGCAGCACCGCGAAGTGGGTGGAGGGCAAGGAGTCCGAGGCCCTCCACGGCGACTTCTCGAGGTGGATCGAGGAGCACGTGGTGCCGAAGGCCGAGGCGCTCAAGGCCCACAGCCCGGTGCCGTTCGGTGACTTCGCGTCCCCCTTCGGGCACAGCGAGGTCGCCACGCTCACGACCAAGATGAACCTCGCCGCGCTCGAGATCCAGCTCGTCAAGGCCACGATCGGCGCCGGCACCGCGCACGAGCGGAGCAAGTGGGTGCTCGCGTACTGGCGGCCGGTCTTCCAGTCGGGCGTCGCGATGTCGGCGAGCTTCCCGGTCGGCCACGGCGTCAACGTCGACCTCGGCGGGAGCCTCACGTTCGGGCGGTCGTACCGCGAGCAGCTCGGCACCAACACGCTCGCGTACGTGCGCACCGTCTACCACGGCTTCGCGAACCGCACGCCGATCGAGGACCAGGACCACGCCGCGCGGCCCGTGAGCGCGCTCGGCCGGACGCTCTGGCAGCGCTGGGTCGACGCCCATCCGCACCAGCTCTACGCCCTCTGCCAGCGCATCGCCGAGGCGGGGACGTGGGCCCACGACGAGGCGCTCGCCCTGCACGGCGGCGGCGCGCTGGTCGACGCGCTCGGGCGCCTGCACCTGCCCCTCGAGTTCGACGCGCCGGCGTTCGCGCGCGCGCGCACCGCGCTCGAGACGTTCCTCGCGACCTCGCGCAGGGACGACTACCAGCCGCGGGCCGAGCTGCACTGGGAGCCCGTGAGGATCTCGCGCTTCGAGTGGTCGCTCAATCCCTACGCGCTCATCTCGGCCGCGTTCCAGGCGCGCTCCGCGGAGGCGCAGCTCGACGCGGCCAAGCACCAGCTCGGCGCGCAGCACCGGGACCTCGCGACCCAGGTGGCGCGCGACGCCGAGCACGCCCACCGCGACACACCGGACACGTCGCACTTCATCCCGGACGCCGAAGCGCCGCGGTGCATGGGCTGCCGGACCACCTTCGGCCTCGTCACGCGACGCCACCATTGCCGCTGGTGCGGCGGCGTCTTCTGCAGCGCCTGCTGCTCGCAAAAGGGGCTCGTCCCGGCGCGCGGCTTCCACACGCCGGTCCTCGTGTGCAAGACGTGCTTCCCGCTCACGCAGGGAGGGCGGCTCGCCCGGGTGGAGCGGCGCGTCGACGAGGTGGCGGCGTCGCGCGCGCGCGCCCCTGCGGTCTCCTCGCCGGCGGGCCTGCTCGGCGCCGGCCTGCACGGCGCCGGCGCGCACGGCCCGGTGCCCGGCGGCTTGCTCGGCCACGGCCGCGCGCCGGACGCGCACGCGCACAACCCGCTCCTCGGCAAGGGCGCGGCGTCGGCTGCGCACCCGCCGGCGGCAGCGCGCGGGCCCGCGGACCCGGCGGCCGAGGGGCGGCGCCTCGCCCAGGAGCTCCAGGGCATCGCGGTGGACGCCACGTCAGGCCCGCTCCTGGCGCTCGCCCGCGCCGACCTGCGCCAGCGCACCGCCGTCGATGCGTTCTGCGGGGCGCTGGCCGCCGCGCGAGGGCTGCCGCAAGACCAGCGCGAGCGATGGTATCGCGTGCGCGAGCACGTGGAGGCCACCTGGGGCGCCCACGTGGACGCCACGCTGCTCGCGGCGATCGACGGGCAGGCGCCGGTCGATTGCGGAGGCGGCGGCAACTGCGGACCCTATTCGCTGGCGCACCAGCTCCACGTCCCGACCGACGCCGGCTCGAAGCAGGCCTTCGACGCCGCCGTCCGGAAGCGCGTCGCGGACCACCTGCGGGGAGAAATCGCCTACTTCTCGGGCGAGGTGCCGCTCGGGCGGATCGACGTGGCGGTGGGCGACGCGCTCGCCCACGACACCGCCGCACCGGCCGCGCTGCGCGGCGCGCGCAGCGGCGCGTCAGCGACGCCAGCCGCGCTGGTGCGCGCGTACGCCGACTACGTCGAGCGCTCGGGCGTGTACATCGACGACCCGTTCCTCGAGGCCGTGGCGCGCCTCGGACCCGCACCGGGTCAGCGGCCGTTCCGGATGATCGTCGTCTACGCGCAGCGCGTGGGCGGCGGCAACCACTACGTCGTCGTCCGGCGCTTCCCCGACGTGCAGGACGCGCCGCCGGCCGCAGAGGTGCTGCACCTGCTGCACCTCGCCTGGGGCCACTACCAGAGCATTCCGCCACGCGCCTGACGCGCGGGCGGCGTCAGAGCAGCTTCGACCACAAGGGGTGGCTGAGCCAGAGCCCGAGGAACATGGCGGCGTTGCGGCGCTTCTTCTTGCGCCACAGGAACTCGAACTGAGCCTTGAGGAAGGGCGTGCTCAGGAACGCATCCGCCAGGATCTCGGACTCCGAGGCGTTGACGGCCTTGAGCTCGGCGCGCGAGAAGCCCCCGCGATACGTGCGCGTGGCGCCCGCCTCGGCCCACGTCTCGGCGAGGCGCTGCGCGCGTGAGAGGAGCTCCTCGTGGGGCGCGACCCACTGCACGAGGCCGACCGAGAGCGCCTCGGCCGCCGTCGGCTTCCAGCCCTCCGGCCCGAGCATGCGGTCGGCCGCGGCCCGGCCGAGGAGGCGCGGGAAGAGCACGCTGGAGCAGCCCTCGGGCGTCACGCCGAGGGCCGCGAAGGGCGTGGAGAAGGTCGCGCGCTCGGAGGCGATGATGCCGTCGCAGAGCGTGGCCGAGGTGACGCTCGCGCCGATGGCGGGGCCGTTGGCGGCGATGAGGATCGGCTTCGGAAAGTCCAGGAAGCCGTCGAAGAGCGCCTGGTTGTGCTCGACGATGGCCCTGCGGAGCTTCTTCGGGTGCGCGAGCTGGATCGTCGCGCCGAGGTTCACGCCGGCGCAATAGTAGGGGTCGGCGCCGGTCAGCACGACGACCCGCGTCTGCGGGTCCGCGGCCGCGTCGCGCATCGCGGACCGCAGGGCCTCCATCATCTCCAGCGTCCAGCCGTTCAGGCGCGCCGGCATGTTCATGGTCAGCGTCGTGACGTGGTTGCGAGTCGAGCGCTGGACCAGATCCGAGGGGGCTCCGTTCTTGGGCGTCATGCCTCCTTGTAACTCATCCGGGCGCCAGGGCGCTCGCCCGGGGCCAGCCGGGCGCGAGCATCGCCGGCATCCGGCCGGGCTCCGTGCCCGAGGGGCACCTTGCGGATCGACGCACCCGCGCGCCCAACCGAGATCGTCTCGTGCGATGGTGCGCCCATGCCTCGCGACCGTGGCTCACTCCTTCGCTCCATCGTCTGCTTGTCCGCGCTCGGCGTGCTCGCGCTGCCCGCCTGCGGGGATTCTCCGGCGAGCCCCTCCGACGGAGGAGGCGCGTCCGGCAATGCGGGCGCGTCCGGCAATGCGGGCGCGTCCGGGAAGTCAGGCGCCGGCGGAGCCGGCCGAGGTGGAAACGCAGGCTCCGGCAATGGCGGCTCCGGAAATGGCGGCTCCGGCAATGCGGGCTCCGGCGGCGCCGACACCTCGGGCCTCTTCCTCGGCGGCTTCTTCCCGATCGGCGCGTTCCTCGTGCCGCCCATCGACGGCCACTTCGAGAAGTGGATGGCCCGCGGCGTCAACACGATGGTCAACGAGGCGGGCGACGACATCGTCGCGTGGGATCGGCGCGCGCGGGAGCTCGGCCTGAAGATGATCCGCCACCCGCTGCCCAACCCCGCCGACGACATCGGCCGCACCGACCTCCTCGCCTGGATGCAGGACGACGAGCCGGACGCGAGCGGCCGCGGCCCCGCCAACCTGCCGATCTGCCAGCAGCGCTACAGGGACTGGAAGCGCGTCGATCCTTCGCGCCCCATCTACATCAACTTCGGCGGCAGCGACGTCATGGACGCGGTGGACTCGGCCCCGGGCTGCTCCGACTGCCTCCTGACCGGGATGTACCGCTCGTTCATCGAGACCGCCGACTGGATCTCCAACGACCGCTACCCCGTGGCCGGGTACCTCAACGAGCCTCAGCGGCGAAACGACCTCACGCTGATCGGCGAGCCGATGGACCGCATCCGCACGTGGACCGACAAGCCGCAGTTCTGCTACGTGGAGACCAGCGACCAGGCCTTCATCGACGGCGCGCGGGGCGTGACGCCCGACGAGCTGCGCGCCGAGATCTGGCTCGCCATCGTCCACGGCGTCCGCGGCATCGTGTACTTCCCCGAGGTCGTCTCCGGCCCGAACTTCGGCTGGGACGGCACGCCTGCCGACGTCGCGGCCGAGATGACGATCCAGAACGCGACGATCACGGCGCTGGCGCCCGTCCTCCAGGGCCCGATCGACCCGCCGGACCTCGGCGCGACGGTGCCCGCGCCCCTCCAGGTCGCGTGGCGCAAGGCCCCGAGCGGCAGCTACTTCATCGTCGTCAACCCGGTGGCCGCGCCGACGACGACGATGGTCCACCTGCGCGGCGTGGGCTCCGCCGCCAGCGCCACCGTGTTCGGCGAGAGCCGCACCGTGGACGTCGCGCAGGGGGTGCTCCAGGATCGCTTCGACGCGCACGCGGTCCACATCTACGTCGTTCCCTGAGGGACGGCGGCCTCGCAGGGGGCGCGCTGGCTCGCGTGTTAGCCTCCCTCGATGCCGCCCCTCCACGTCCCGCACTTCGTCCTCAACCTCGACCTCTGCACGCTCGCGTACCAGCTCTACCACCAGTCCCTGAGCCTGCCGCTCGATCCGTGGTTCGACATCACGGCGCGGAGCGGCACCGACCGGCGCACGAACGTCTGCGCGCTCACGCACGAGTACGCGAAGAAGCTCGGGACCCCGATCGCGTCCGACCGCGATCCCTGCAAGGGCTTCTACGCCGGCCCGAGCCCGGCGCGCGGCTGGGCCGGCGGCAACACCGCGCACGATCCCGTGATCACGAACTACAAGCAGCTCAACCCGCGGCAGCCGATGATCACGCGCGACGGCGCGAAGTTCCTGGCCGCGCAGGCCCCGGGCTACGTCGTGGACGCCATCAAGGTGGTCGAGGGCGTGCGCTACGCGGCCAAGCCCACCGTCTTCCCGGCCCCGGGCGGCACCGAGGTCTTCCCGATCTGCGACTACCCGGGCGGCGACGATCACCTGATCGTGTTCGAGGGCGGCACGGGGGTCGTCGGCCAGGGCGAGCCCTCCTGGAGCCTGATGGGCTTCGTGCTGTGCCGCAAGACGCCGACGGGGCGCGACGTCCACATCGCCTTCCGCGGCAGCCGCAGCGGGGCCGCGCTCGGTCGCACGATCGCGCAGGCGCAGGGGGTCGTCGGCAGCCCGCGCGGAAACGCCGACTGGATCACCGACCTCCAGGGCACCGAGCAGATCTCGCAGCCGCTCCTGAGCCGCGTCGGCACGATGACCAAGGGCTTCGCGCTCGCGCTGCCGACGATGCTCGGCACGATCAAGGCCGCCTGCAAGCGCATCGACCAGGCCTACGGCGCGCCGCCGCAGAACATCTACGTGACCGGTCACAGCCTCGGCGCGGCGCTGGCGAGCCAGTTCGCGAGCGCGGCGCTCGTCGGCAACTACGGCGACACGCTGCGACAGGACCTGCCGAGCTGGCCCTGGCACCAGACGCACCTCGTCGCGTACGCGCAGCCGATCCCGGGCAACCCGCTCTGGTCCTACACCTACAACCTCTACGGCTCGTCGGACTCGATCTGGGTCAAGGGCGACGCCGTCGTCGAGGCCACCTCGAAGCGCATCGTCAAGTGGGTGACCGACGTCGGCGAGCACTGCGGCGCGCAGATCCAGCTCAAGAAGCTCGACGGCTGCACCGACAACCCGCACGAGACCTTCGTCATCCGCGGGGCGATCCTGCGGGACGCGAGCGCCGTGCGGCCGCTGCCGCCGGAGATCGCCGGGATCACGCCGTGGGCCGCCTTCGAGAGCTTCTCGAAGATGCTCGCGGCGCAGCCGGCCTCCTACGTCCACCCGGGCGCGGCGGCGCCCGCGATCGTCACCGAGAAGAACCTGCGGAGCGTGCTCCTCGGCTGCCGCATCGGCCTCGAGTTCGAGCGCTGGCTCGAGGAGGTCTACACGAAGATGATCACCGACAAGAGCAGCTACCGGGGCGCGCACCTGCGCAGCACGCTCGAGGCGCGGCGGCTCGCGGTCCTGCAGGCGATCGCGCGCATGAAGGTGCTCACGCCGTCGACCAACCACCAGGAGGCGCTGAAGAACCTCACGGAAGACCTCGAGCTCATCAAGGGCGAGCTCGGCAGCGAGGTCGAGGAGGAGTTCATCTGCCTGGCGATGATCCTGAACTACTACCAGAAGACGACGCTCACCCTCACCGAGCTCAACGGCGTGGCCAGCATCCGTCGCTGCCTGGAGTCGAAGCTCAACCAGGCCTGATGGGCGGCCGTCAGCGCTCGGACAGCGCGGAGATGCGCTGGAACGCGGCCTCGGGCAGGTTGCGCACGAAGAGCATCACGTAGCGCCAGAAGGCGGGCACGTAGGCCTCGGGGAGATCGCGGTCGATCGCGCGCACGATCTGGCGCGCCACGTCGGGCGAGCGCGCGAAGAGCACGTTCTTGTGGTGCGTGGCCGTCATCGGCGTGTCCACGGGCCCGAGCTTGAGCGTGTGCACGCCGACGCCGTGGCCGTGCAGGCGGCTGCGCAGGCCCTGGAGGTACACGTTGAGCGCGCCCTTGGCGGCCGCGTACGTGTAGTTGCGCGGTCGCCCGCGGTCGGCCGCGACCGACGACAGCACGGCGAGGTGCCCCCGTCCGCGCGCCTCGAGGTGGTTCGAAAGGGGGATGAGCAGCGCCGTCACGCTGAGGTAGTTCGTGCGCGCGATCTGCTCGGCCACGGCGACGTCGCGCTCGCTGCCGAGCTGGTCGCCGAGCAGGCCGTGCGCGATGAGGGCGACGTCGATCCCGCCGAGCACCGCGATCGCCGCCTCCACGCAGGCGCCCGCCTCGTCCGTCCGGTCGAAGTCCTGGACGCGGCTGCCGACCACGGCGGGGCCGAGCTCGGTGCACAGGCGCGCCAGGCGATCCGGCGCGCGCCCCGCGAGGAAGAGCCTCGCTCCCCGCGTGGCGTAGAGGCGGGCCACGTCGCCCGCGATCTGCGACGTCGCACCGAACAGGACCACACGCTCCGACACGATCACGCGTCTTACCAGGCGCGCAAACGTTGCGCCACGATGCCGACGGAGGGGGCGATGGCGATCGTCGAGCACCTCCCGCTGAGCGTCTTCGTCAAGGAGGCGACGGACCTCGAGTACGTGCTCTTCAACCGCGCGGTGAGGAGCTGCTCGGCCGCGGGCGCGAGCGCCTGCTGTTCGAGCTCCTGCCCGCGGGCAGCGCGATCGTCGACTCGACGCGTGGGATCCTCGAGTGCAATCCGGCGCTGTGCACGCGCTGCGCGAGAACCGGAGCATCCACGGCGTCAAGGTGGGCGTGGAGCGGGAGCGTCGTGTGTCTCCTGCGGGCAGAAGGGGCCCTCAGCGCGCTGCGCCCTGGGAGGGCGGAGGCGGTGCGGCGCGGCCCGGTGGCGAGGCGGCGGCTCCTGCGAGGCGCCGGATCGCGCGCTCGGCCAGGACGCTGATCGAGTCGGCCGCAGCGCCGGCACGCGGCGGCGCGATGGAGCGATACGCGTCGAGCGCGACGGCCGGCAGGCCATAGCTCTCCGCGATCCGCCCGAGCGTGTACCAGCTCTCGTCGCTCGCGCGGCCCCGCACGTCGATCTGCTCGTGCAGGAGCTCGCGGGCCTCCCCGGGCTTGCCGGTCTCGGCGAGCAAGGTCGCGAGCGTGTGCCTCGACCGAGAGGAGCGCGGGGGGCACCGCGCCGCGCCTGCGCACGGCCGCGATCGTGGCGAGGACCTCGGCAGGCTTGCCCATGCGCGCGTACCCGAAGGCGAGCGCGCGGTCGCAGGCATCGCGCTCGCCCTCGAGCCTGCAAGCGGCCACCGTGGGCAGCGCCCGCTCGAGGCCCACCGTGGCGAAGGCGAGCGCAGCGGCGGCGAGCTCGATGCGTCGGCGATCGTCGCTGGGCTCGAGCCACAGGCGCGCGAAGCCGATCGCCGCGGCGACCCTCGGGTCGAGCGTATCCCGCGCCCACTCGAGCCAGTGACGCGCGCCCGGCCAGTCCCTGGCCTCCACGCGCCTCTGCACCTCGATCGGGAGCTCGACGAGGCGGAGCTCTCGCCCCTTGCGGACGGCGTAGGTCGGCAACCGGCTGTGGTCGCCGGCCGGCGAGTGCAGGGCCAGTCGATACCCGAGCGCGTCGGTGCCTTCGGTGTCGAGATCGAGGATCTGGACGGAATCGGCCACGACCTCGGGTGGGAGCCCGCCTGATCCTTGCAGTCGCCGAAGCCCTTTTGCAGGGTCTCCCGGGGCGGCCGCGGGACGAAGGTGGCGTCGCCGAGCTCCAGGCCCGAGTAGCGGACGCGCGCGGCGAGCCACGCGTTCGCCCGCCGGGCGATCTCGAGCGGCGACAGGCCCCTTGCGCCGAGCGCCCGCGCCTCGGCGGAGAAGTCGCTGCCGCGGAGGGCGGACGCCGTGACGAGGTCGTACCGGCGCGCCACGTCCTGCCAGCTCTTGCCCGTCGAGAACGCGACCGACGGCGTGGGCGGCGAGTCGAGCGGCAGGTCGCGCTCGGGCGCGTCGACGACCGCCAGGGGCCCGGCCTCGAAGACCACCCGCTCGCGTCCTCCGTCGCGCTTGCGCTGCACGTGCACGCCCGAGAGGCCGTGCGTCGACAGGTGCAGAGGCACGCCGTCCGCCACGTCGATGCCGAGCCGCACCCGGCGCATCGGCACGTCCGAGCCGAAGTAGAAGCGGCGCTCGGTGCCGGCTCCCTCGAGCGGACCGCGCGCCTGGCTCACGATCTCGACCTCGACGACGGTGCCGACGACGACGCCGGGCAAGGGCGCGCGCAGGATCCGTCGGTCGCCGTAGGTGTCGGGCGAGCTCTCGTGCGCGGGGGTCTCCACGATCGTCTTGCTGTCGAGCGTGCGCGTCGTGCCGTCTGGCAGGACGACGCGCGCGCGCATCACCGGCCGGTCGCCCAGCCACGGCGCCCACCCGGTCCCGATCCGGCCCCAGCTCTCGTCGAAGCCGGCGCGCTGGATCCGGTAGGCCTGGTGGTACCGGTAGCGGACGCGCCCGTCGGCCTCGAGGGTGAACTGGCCCTCCTCGTGGAGCACCACCACGTGGGCGTCCCGGGCGTCGCGCGTGGCGGCCGTGGCGGCCTGGAGGACGGCCGCCGGAGGGGCCGCGAGGGGCGCGCGCTCCCACGGCTCCACGGAACCCGCAGCCGCGACCGCGGCCGCGACGAGGACGAGCGCGACGCTCACGCGGTTCTCCCTTCGAGCTCCGACATCACTCTCTTATCGGCTCCTGCCGCGCGCAGTTGCTACCCGATCGTGCTCTGGCAAGTATAGCCTCGGCTCCTACGACACGATCTGGAGCTGCCCGAGCGCGCGGATGCGGGCCTCGGCGTCGGCGGGGGCGTCGGCGGGCAGGGCGGCGGTCGAGCGTGACCAGCGGTCGAGCCAGCGGCGGTCGAGCGGCCGCGCGAGGTCTCCGGCGAAGAGCGCGGCGGCGGTGGTCTCGCGCTTGTCGCCGATGGCGTCGCCCACGCCGACCGCGAAGCCGGCGAGGAGCAGCGCGGCGCGGGTGCGCGTCGAGGCGCTGTAGGTCAGGAGCGTGCAGCCCGGGGCGCAATGCGCGCGAAGGCGCGTGAACGCGGCCACGCTCCAGAGCGCCGGGTTGGCGGCGGGCGAGAACGGATCCCAGAACACGAGGTCGGCGCGCGCGCCGGCGGCGTCGAGCGAAGCGGGGAGCTCGCCGGACACGAGGCGCCACGTCGAGCGCGCGGTCTCGACGCGGCCGTGCTCGAGCAGCGCGCGGGCGGCCGCGCCGGGCGCGCCCTCGAGGTCGAAGTCCGCGGGGTGGCAGAGCGCGAGCCGGAGCGCGCCGAGGTCACGCTCGAAGCTCACCACCTCGAGCCGGCGCCCAGACGACGCGGACTCCGCCGCGCGCCGCGCCGCGAGCGCGTTCGACCCGGCCCCGAGGCCCACGTCGTAGAGCACGAGCGGCGGGCCGGGCTCGGCGAGGCGCTCGGCGAGGCGCGACTGGCGCACGTAGAGCGCGTCGGCCTCCGCGCGCGGTCCCACGCCCGGGTGCATGATCTCGCCGGCCGCGAGATCGCGGATGGCCTTCTGCCCGCCCCGCGTGGTGACGACCTCGTGCGTCACGGCGCCGTGCGCTCGCGGTGCTCGTGGCGATCGATCTCGCCCAGCTTGGCCTTCGCGAAGGCGGCGTAGTCGCCGGCGTCGATCGCGGCGCGGGCTTGCCGCATGAGCGCCTGGTAGTGGAAGAGGTTGTGGAACGACAGCAGGCGCGGTCCGAGCGGCTCCTTGCACTTGAAGAGGTGGTGCAGGTAGGCGCGGCTGTGGCGCGTGCAGGTGGGGCAACCGCAGGCCTCGTCGAGCGCGCGGTCGGCCCGCGCGTGCTCGCCGCGCGTGACGCGCACGCGGCCGGTGCTCGTGAAGGCCGTGCCCTGCCAGGCGAGGTGCGTCGGCAGCACGCAGTCGAACATGTCGACGCCTGCGCCGATCGCGACGAGCAGATCGGGGGGCGTGCCCACGCCCATGAGGTAGCGCGGCCGGTCCGCGGGCAGGAGCTCGGCGGCGCGCGCCGTCATGTCCTCGCGCTCGGCGCGCGTGTCGCCCACGGCGAGGCCGCCGATCGCGAGGCCGTCGAACGGGTGGTCGGCGAGGAAGCGCGCCGACTCCGCGCGCAGGTCCGGATGGAGCCCGCCCTGCATGATCGCGAAGAGCGCCTGCTCCGGGTTCGTGCGGGCGGCGAGGCTGCGCAGGGCCCAGCGGTGCGTGCGCTCCATCGCGGCGTGCGCGGTCGCGTGATCGCTGCGCGCGTCGATGCAGACGTCGAGCACCATCATGACGTCGCTGCCGATCGCGGTCTGCACCTCGATCGAGCGCTCGGGGGACAGCAGGTGCGTGCGCCGGTCGATGTAGCTCGAGAAGCGCGCGCCCTCCTCGGAGAGGCTGCGGTCACCCGGCAGCGAGAAGATCTGGTAGCCGCCCGAGTCGGTCAGGACCGGCCCCGACCAGCCCATGAAGGCGTGGATGCCGCCCACGCGCCGGAACGTCTCGGGGCCCGGCCGCAGGAGGAGGTGGTACGTGTTGCCGAGCAGGATCGGGGCGCCGATCGCCGCGAGGTCCTCGACCGTGAGGCCCGTGACCGTGGCGCGTGTGCCCACCGACATGAACACCGGCGTCTCCACGCGCCCGTGCGGCGTGACGAACGCACCGCGCCGCGCGCGTGAGCCGGGATCCCGGACACCTGGGGAGAACGAGAAGGGCAGGGCGATAGCCTAAACCAGGGTTCGCGATTCCCGATCGCTCTCGCACCCCGCTCCATTTCGCGAGCTTGCAGGCTCCGATGGACAGGCTTCAGGCTACGGGCTTCAGGCTACGGCCGGACCCGGATCTCCGGCCGTAGCCCGTGGCCCGAAGCCCGTCGCCCGATCGTGAGG
>CAZQJC010000108.1:0-22412 GCA_964593795.1 uncultured Myxococcales bacterium
CCGCTGGATTCTGCTGGGTCACGGGCAGCACTAGGTATCTCGTTTGCTCGCGCTCCGCGCTCGCGAGTGCCGCGTGCACGATGGGCGCAGGTCTTCGCCCCGAACCGAATACGGTCACACTATTGACGAGCGGCACTAGAGCCTGAGCCCTACTGCACGGGGACGCCGCCGTCGGCGGGGGCGCCCTCGGTGAGCGGTGGCACGGGGGGCGGTGGTGGCGGTAGCGGTTGCATGGGCTGCATCTGCACCGGCGGCGGCACCACGGTGGGCGGCGGCGGTGGCGGCGGCGGATCGGGCATCGGCGGCGGCGGCGGCGGTGCCGTCGTGGCCGGCGGCGGTGGCGGGGGCGGCGGCTCGGCGGGTGGCGGCGTGCCCGCGGTCGGGGCGGTCTTCGCGCCGACGCCGGCGCCGAGGCGCTTGGGCGGCGGTGCGGCCGCGGCGCCACCGGCGGGCGGCTGCTTCGACAGGAGCGGGCGCGGAAAGCCGAGGGTCCCGGTGATGGCGATGCCGTAGAAGCCGTCGTCCCGTTTGCCGGGCGCGAGGCTCCCGCCTGCGAGGCCGAACAGCGCCTCTCGCTTGGTCAGCGCTTCGGACGGCTTGAACTTCAGGTAGAGGGACAGGGACGACGTCGGCAGCGGGTCGTGCAGCTGGATCTCGCCCTCGAGCGTCGCCTCCATGTCGGCGCCCTTGAGCCCCACGCCCTGGAGCCGCGCGGTGCCCTTTTCGATGCGGATCTGCCCCGCGATCGTCCCGAGCTTGATCTTCCCGAGCGTGATGCCCTGCGCGAGGAACGGATCGTTGGTCGGGATCTTCAGCTTGGACTTGCCGTCGCAGAGCGCGGCCTCGGCGACCTTCACGTCGAGCTCGCCGCTCGCCTGCGCGAGCTTGCTCCCCGGCAGCTCGAGCGCGCCCTTGAGGTCGACCTTGCCCCACACCGGCACGCCGAGCGCCCTCGGCAGCAGGACCAGCTTCGACAGATCGACGTCCTCGGTCTGCAGCTTCGCGGTCGTGACCTCGGCGCCCTGATGGACGTTCGCGTCCGCGGTCCCGCCGAGCCCCTCGACGGCGAGCTTGACGCTCACCCGCTTGCGCAGCGACGCGAACACGCCTGCCGTGGCGTCGACCTTGTCGAGGTGGATGCGCGCGGGCTTCTCCTTCTCGGCCTTGCCCGGCAGCGAGATGGTGATCCCCTCCGCGGTCGCGCCGAGCGGCAGCGAGATCGCCAGCGTCTGCATCTGCACGTCCCAGCCCTGCTGGCGGAGGGCCTCCTGCACGCGCTCCTTGATGCGCTCCTCCGGCAGCGAGTTCGCGAGCACCCAGCAGAAGCAGACGAGGGCGAAGGCGGCGTACGCGCCGTAGCGCAGCACGGGGCCGAGGGCGGGCACGGAGGCCACGCGATTGCGCGCGGCCTCGCGCAGCTGTTCGAGTCTCGAGGCGAGGGCGCTCACGTCTTCTCCGGTCCGCTGTCCTCGCCGGCGGGCGGGGTCCCCGCCGGCGTGCCCGCAGGCTTGCCGCCCTTCTTCGGGCCGGTCTCGGGCGCGTTCTCGAACGCCGAGATCACCATCTCCGCGTCGAGCTTGGCGTGCTCACCGAAGCGCGACTTGATGTTCAGGCGGCTGACGTACACGAGGTTCGGCCCCGTCTCGATGCGCTTCATGAACTTCGCGAGCGACACGAGATCGACCTGCCGGAACTTCACCTCGACGCCCTTTTGCACGTACTTCTTGCCGTGGCTCTGCGGCGGCTGGTCGCTGATGTCGTTGGCCGTGATGCCCGCGTCGCGGGCGGCGGCCTCGACCATCGTGCCGAGCTGCAGCGGGACGCGGCTGATGCGCGTCTCCTGCTGCGTCGCCAGGCGCCTGGCCGCCAGGAAGACCTCCCGGTTCTTCTCGATCGCCGCGAGCGCCTCGCGCATGGCGCCGTTCTTCGTCTCGAGCTCGGAGAGGCCGTCCCAGATGAGGTAGACGAAGACGGCGGTGACGAGGCCCACGAAGATGCCGCCGGCCGCGGTCGCGAGGCGCTTCTCGCGCTGCGAGAGCCGATCCCAGCGTGTCCCGACGGTCGTCATGGGCACCTCGAGGTGAGCGTGATGCTCCAGCTCTTGAGCTCCTTGTCGGCCGCCGCGTTCGAGATGGTCCCCTTGACCACGTCGGAGAAGCAGTCGATCGACTCGAGCGACGCCTTGATCTCGTCCACCACCGCGGCCGACTCGGCCGTCCCCTTGAGGAAGCTCTTCTTCGAGCGCAGATCGAGCTCCGTCACGTCGATCTTCGTCTTGTCGCCGGGCGGCAGCTTCTTCGAGATCTCCTCGAGGAGATCGAAGGCGCTCGCCTCGACGGTCGGCACCTCGACGCCCTTGCGTCCCATCGTCATCCGCTTGGACACCTCCTCGGCGTCGACCATGGGCTGGCCGAAGACCTCCTGGGTCTCGCGCTTGAGCCGCTCGGTGAGCAGGGTCTCCTCGCGGCGGAGCTTCTGCAGCGAGGCGAACGCGTTGACGGCGCTCGCCGCCAGGACGGCCAGCACGCACGCCGCGATCTGCAGCGCGCGCTGCCGCAGGAACGAGTAGTCGGCCTTGTAGGCCAGCTCGCCCCGGCGGAGGTCTCCCTGGCGCTGGCCGTCGACGCCGATGAGCGCGACCGCGAGCGCGAGCGCGTGCGGCCCGGGCTGGCGGGCCTCCTCGACGCGCGCGAGGTCGGGCGCCGCGGGCAGCGTGAGCGGCCGGACGGGCAGCTCGAGCCGGGCGCTCAGCAGCTCGGCGAGGCCCGCCATGCGGCTGCCGCCGCCGCACAGGAGGACCTCGACGGGCTGCACGCCGATCTCGGTGCGCGCCGCGACCAGGGTGGCCACGAGGCTCGCCGCCAGCGGCTCGATGGCGCCCGCCACGATGCGCGAGAGGTCGGTGACCGCGCGCGAGGGCGCGTCGTCGGGTCGCAAGAGCGATAGGTCCGTGCGGTGCTTGGCCCGCTCGGCGGACTCGCGCGTCTCGGTGTAGGCGCGGACGATCGCGTCGGTGACCTGCGCGCCGCCGCGCGCGATCGAGCGCGCGAACAGCGGGCGCCCCGCTCGCACGATCAGCACCTGCGTGTGCTGGTGTCCGAGGTCCACGATCATGCGCGCGGTGTCCCCGTCGGACGGCAGGCGCGCCGCGAGGATGCCGTAGGCGACGCTGCCGAGCGTCACCGTGCGCGGCTCGCTGCCCACCGCGCCGGCGATCTGGTCGATGAAGGCGCTCACGCGCTCGCGCGGCGCGGCGACGGCGAGCAGGCGAATGCCCTCTGCGCTGCGGTCGATCTCGATCCAGTCGATGACCAGCTCCTCGACCGGGAAGGGCACGAGGGGTTCGAGCTCGAACGGCAGGACCGGCTCGATCTTCTTGGCGTCCTGGAACGGCAGCGTCAGCCCGCGCTGGCAGCCGTACTGCCCCGGCAGCGCCGCGTGCACGACCGCGTCCGCGCCGCGCTCGAGCTCGGAGAGGAGGTCCGCCAGCGCGGTCGCCTGCCGCTCCGCGAGCGGCGCTTCGCCGTGCGGCACCACGCGCTCGTGGAGCGACACCAGCTCCGCCTGGCGGAAGCCGGTGTCGATCACCGCGAGCTTGACGCTGTGGGAGCCGAGGTCGACCCCGAGGATTCGCTGCGACATGGTTATTCCACCCGGTAGTACTGCCAGAAGCCCTGACGCTGCGAGGCGTCGTCGGGGTTGATGGGGTGCGCGTTGAAGAGGTCGTTGTCCCAGATCGCCGTCACGCGCCGGCGCACCTTGCCGGCGGCGGCGGAGACGCGGAGCCGGTAGATGCGGCGCGGCTTGTCGCCCTCGTTGATGAACTGCTTGAGGCGACCTGCGTCGAGCTGCACGCCGGCCACGTTGCACGCGGTGCCGGGCGCGAGGGTCGACAGCTCGGTGCAGGGATCCTTCGCGGCGTCCACGATCTCCTGCACGCTCGCGAACGGCGGTGTCCCCGTCAGGCCCGAGCGCTTGTCGCCGAGGATGCGCATCTGCGCCGCGAGCAGCGTGAGCTCGTTGCGGTTCGCGTTCTGCGGCGCGCCGAGGTACACGAGCATCGGCACGAGGGGGCCGCGGATGCCGCTGATCTGGAGCTTGCAGCCGCCCTGCTGGACGCTCGGGTTGAACGGGTACACCGTGAGGAACTCGCCGAACGCCATCATGAAGTCGTCGCCGACCCCCTTGGCGAGGTGCACCTCCTCGACGGAGTCGTACTTGTTGTTCTTCGCCAGGTAGGGGTCGTCACCGCCGTCGTACCGGTAGTCCTCGGGGCCGGCCGGGCCGCTGCCGCTCGTCGGCGCGGCTTGCCCCGTCGACAGCGCGGTGCCCTGCACGATGATCTCGTCCGCGTCCGAGAAGTCGATGATCGCCCGCGCCGTCGTCAGCCGATCCGAGAACTGCCCGCTGGCGTCCGCTTGCTCGAACAGGCGGTCGTAGCGCGGGTCCGCCATCACGCCGACGAGCGTGTCCAGGATCGCGTTCTGCGTGGCGACCGTGTTGGTGCGGCCGCCCGCGCAGGACAGGTTGATGCGCCCGTCGTCGCTGTCCGGCTCGATCTCGATCCGCACGGGGCCGAGGCCGATCCCCTTGATCTGGGTGGAGTCGATGCCGAAGCCCGACGCGAGCTCCTTGAACTCGTCCGTGGACTCCGCGATCGCCGGCAGGAACATCGGCGCGAAGTCCATGAGGTTCACGGGGCCGAGCATCTGGCGGATCTGCCGGTTGCCGTCGATCAGCTTCTTCTGCAGGTAGATGATGAGGCGCCCGATGTCGAGCACGCTGCGCGCCGCGAGCTCCGCGCGCAGCTCGTCGCGCGAGTTGAGCGCGGTCTGGTAGTCCACGTTCGTCTGCACCGAGAACTCGGTCAGCAGCGTGGTCAGGATCGCCAGCGCGAGCAGCGTGATGATGAGCGCCACGCCCCGCTGCCGCCGTCGCCGCCCGTGGGTCAGTCCAGCTTTTGCCACAGGGGGATCCTGGCCTCGGTGACGATGAGGACCTCTTCGCCGCGCTCGCTCGTCACGGCGAGCTCGACGCGGACCTTCGACGGCAGGTAGTCGACGGACGAGACGTTCAGGGTGCTCCACTCGTCCTTCCACGCCTTCTGCGGCGCGTCCCAGTAGCGGACGTTGAAGCGGCGCACGTCCTCGCACACGACGAAGCTCGTGCCCTTGGCCGTCCGCGGGTCCTCGTAGGCGAGGCGGCGCGTCTCCCGGCGGAAGAGGCTCTGCTTGCTCCGGTCGTACGGATCGGGCCCGACGTTCCAGACGAGCATGGTCGAGTCCGCCTCCTTGACGTCCTTGACGAGGCGCTCGTGCGCGAACGAGGAGAACGTCAGCTCGTCCAGCATCCCGCGGTCGGTGCCCTCGAAGCGCGTGCGGCGCTGCTGCTGCAGGAGGTCCTCGTGGTTCGAGACGAAGGCCATCGAGAGGTCTCGCGTGAGGCGCTCCATCGCGATGCGCACCTGCGAGTAGCGGTCCTGCACCTTGTCGGCGTTCTTGCGCGCGCGGGTGACGTCCGAGATCGTGCTGTAGAGCGACACCGACAGCATCGCGAGGATCGTCGCCGCGACCATGACCTCGATGAGCGTGAACGCCGCCGCGCGCCGCGTCCTCACCTGCCGCCGCCCCGGCTCGGTCCGCCCGCGCCTGCCCCACCGCGGGCGCCCGCCGCGCCGGTGCCGGCGGCCCCCGCCGCGCCGCCCTGCGCGGCTCCTCCGCCGAGCGTCGGCAGCATCGCGTCGAGCTTGCCCGGCGCCGTCAGGTACATCTGCGCGTCCACCTTCTGCACGCGCGTCGGCGACTCGTTCCAGGCCACCTCGATGCGCACGTGGCGGATGGACGCCTCGAGCCCTCCGCGGAACATCTCGAACGACTGCGTGATCATCGAGCCCGCGCCGGCGAGCGGCCCCGCCTGCAGGTCGAGCCCGCCGAGCGAGCCGGAGCCCGAGCCCGCGCCGCCCCCGGACTTGGGCTGCGACGCCTCCTGGATCTTCTGCTGGTTCACGGGCAGCTCGATCTTGGTGACCTTGAGCGCCCAGCGCAGCTCCGGGTGGCCCGCGTCCTCGAACGTGCCCGCGCGCTCCTCGTCCGCCTCGGGGAAGCCGCTCTCGGCGATCTCGTCCTCGAGCTCGACAAAGCGCATGCGCAGGAGCTGCACGGCGATGGTCGTCATCTTGGCGCGCTCGGTGAGCACGACGTTGCGCGCGTTGGCCGACAGGATGCCCGTCAGCGCCATCGCCAGGATGGCCATCGCGACCATCACCTCGAGCAGCGTGAACGCGGCTCGCGCGCGCCGCCGCGTCACCGGTTCTCCTCGCGCAGCTCGCCGGTCGCGAGCGCGGGATCGGCCTTGCCCGGGATGAGCCTGACCTTGCCGGTCAGCGGGTGGTTGACGAGGCTGTAGCGGCCCTCGGACTTGTCCTCGAGCTCGATGACGGCGCGCTCGCCGAAGCCGGACGGGAAGAAGTGCACGTAGGCGCGGCCGGTCGTCACGACCTCGCCGCGAAGGCCCGTGACCACCTGCGAGATCTTCACGCCCTTGAGCTTCTCGAGCTTGAGCATCGTGTCCTTGAAGGCCTGGAACACGGCGCGCTTGGGCTTCCACGGCTCGCTGTCGGGCTGGCTCGGATCGGCGGTGATGGTCGTCGTGCCGGCGCCGCCGCTGCCGGACGCGGCGCTCGAGGGCTTCTTGGCCGCGGCCGAGCTACCCGCCGATCCGCCCGCGCCCTCCTCGGCGTCCATCCGCTCCTGCCCGGGTCGCCCCTGCAGGTAGAAGCGGTCGTCGGTCTCCTCGGCCCAGTACGAGCCGTTGTCGAGGTCGAGGACGAGCCGGTGGTTCCTCGCGGTCGCGCGCGCCCGGTCGTGCAGGTACCGCATCGACGAGGACAGCTTGACCGCCGAGGCGCGCAGGTCCGCCCGCGTCACGGCGCGCAGGCCCACCGTCGCGCCCGTCACCATGCCCCCGACGATCGCGACCGCCACCATGACCTCGAGCAAGGTCATGGCGCGCTGGCGATCGTGGAGGGCAGGGGACCGGCGCATGGATCACCAGGACTTGATGTCGTCCTGGCTGCCGGCCTTCTTGTCCTTGCCGTTCGACCACACGTCGCAGCTGTCCGTGTCGTGCTCGCCCGGGCACTTGAACTGGTACGGCTGACCCCACGGATCCTTCGGATCCTTGTTGAGGATCTTGTCCTTGTAGAGCACGTCGAGCGACGCCGGCAGCGGCTGCCCGATGTTCTGCGTCTGCCAGATCTCGAGGGCGCCCTTGATCGCGGCGACCTCCTTCTTCGCGTTCTGCAGCTTGGCCTTCTCGAACTGGTTGAAGGCGCCGTACGCGACGCCGCCGACGACCATCCCGATGATGGCGACGACGATCATGATCTCGACCAGCGTCATGCCGCGCTGCGCGGCCCTCCGGATCCACCTCTGCTTCCGCATCTTCCGTCTCCTTGTCGACATCACTGCCCTACCCAGTTGTTCATCTCCATGATCGGTCCGAGGATCGACCAGACGATGAAGCCGATGCCGCCGCCCATGAAGAGGATCATCATGGGCTCGAGCAGCGACGTCATCTTGGTGACCTTGAGCTCGACCTCGCGGTCGTACGCCATCGCGACGTTCTCGAGCATCTGCTCGAGCTGACCCGAGCGCTCCCCGACGGCGATCATGTGCGTGACGAGCGGCGGGAACTGCTTGGACTTCTTGAGCGGCGCGGCGAGCGACTCGCCCTCCTGGATCGCGACGCGCGCGTCCTCGATGACCTTCTCGAGGACGGCGTTGCCCACGATCGCGCGGACGATCTCGAGCGCGCGCAGGATCGGCACGCCCGACTGCAGCATCGTGCCGAGCGTCTTCGAGAAGCGCGACACCGCGATCATGCGCGTCAGGCTCCCGAAGACCGGCATGCGCAGCGAGAACGCGTCCCACCTGGGCTTCCCCTCCGTCGAGCCCTTCCACCTGCGGAACATCCAGACCCCGAAGCCCATCGCGGGCAGGATCAGGAACCACCAGTCCGCCGCGAGCGTGGACATGAAGATGAGGAGCTGCGTGTTCCACGGCAGCGCCTGCCCGGTGTCCGCGAAGATGCGCGTCAGGTTCGGCACCACGGTCACCATGAGGAGCGAGATGATGCCGGCGCCGATCACGACCATGATGACCGGGTAGGTCATCGCGGCGGAGACCTTGTTCTTGAGCGCGATCTGCGCGTCCTGGAAGTCGGCGAGGCGACTCAGGACCGCGTCGAGGTTGCCCGCGGCCTCACCGGCAGAGACCATGTTCACGTAGAGCGTCTCGAAGACCTCGGGGTGCTTGCCCATCGCGCCCGCGAGCGAGCCGCCCTCGTTGATCTGCTGGCGGATGTCGCCGAGGACGCGCCGGAACTTCGGGTTCTCCACCTGCTCGGCGAGCGCGGCCATCGCCTCGGTGAGCGGGATGCCGGCCTTGAGCAGCGTCGCGAGCTGGCGCGTGAACACCGCGACCTCGCCGACCTTGATGCGCTCGAAGTACTTCGCGAAGTCGACCTCGCGCTGCAGGCCCTTGCCGGCCTCGACGCCCGGAGATTTCTTCTGGCCTCGCGCGGCCTCCTCGCGCAGCTCCGTGAGGAACACGCCGTCCTTGCGCAGGAGCACGCGCAGGGCCTTGGCGCCCTCGGCCTCCTTGACGCCCGTCACGGCCTTGCCGCGCGCGTCGAGCCCCTTGTAGGCGAAGACGGCCATGATCAGGCCTCAGGCTCCAGGCTCCAGGCTCCAGGCCCGGACCAGACGACCCGCACGCCGGCGCCCTGGTTCAGTGCTGAAGCCTGAAGCCTGAAGCCTGAAGCCTGCGAGGAGCGGGGCCCTCATTCGAACAGCGACTCCTCGGTCGCCATGAGCACCTCGGCGATCGACGTGACCCCGTTGAGCACCTTGACCATGCCGTCCTGGCGCAAGGGGCGCATGCCGTGCGCGATCGCGGCCTTTTTTATCGCGTTCGAGTCGGCGTTCTTGAGCGCGAGGTGGCGGACCTCGTCGCTCATCATCATGAGCTCGAAGATGCCGCAGCGGCCCTTGTAGCCGGTGTCGAGGCAGGTCTTGCAGCCGCGCGCGCGGTACACGTGCCCCGGCGGCGGCGGACGGTCGGCGATCTTGACGCGCTCGACCTTGAGCTTCCCCGAGCGGAAGAGCTCCGGGTCCACGCCCATCTGCGCGATCTCGTCGTCGTCGGGGCGGTAGGTCTCGCGGCACTCCTTGCACAGCTTGCGCACGAGGCGCTGCGCCAGGATCGCCATCACCGAAGACGCCACGAGGAACGGCTGCACGCCCATGTCCACGAGGCGCGTGATGCCGCCCGGTGCGTCGTTCGTGTGGACCGTCGAGAACACGAGGTGGCCCGTCAGGGAAGCCTGGATCGCGATCTCGGCGGTCTCGAGGTCGCGGATCTCGCCGACCAGGATGACGTCGGGATCGTGGCGCAGGAACGAGCGCAGGGCGTTGGCGAAGGTGAGGTCGATCTTCGCGTGCACCTGGACCTGCGAGATGCCCTCGAGCTGGTACTCGACCGGGTCCTCGACCGTGAGGATGTTGAGGTCGGGCTTGTTGATGCGGGCCATGCAGCCGTACAGCGTCGACGTCTTGCCCGAGCCGGTGGGGCCGGTGACGAGCAGGATGCCGTGCGGTCGCTGGATGAGATCCTCCATCATCGCGAGGTACTCGGGCCCGAAGCCCACGTCCGCCAGGTCGAGGAGCACGCTCGACTTGTCGAGGAGGCGGACCGTGATGCGCTCGCCGCCGGTCGAGATGGGCGCCGTCGCGACGCGCATGTCGATGTCCTTGCCGGCGATGCGGCGGCGGATGCGCCCGTCCTGCGGCAGGCGCTTCTCGGCGATGTTCAGGCCCGCCATGATCTTGAAGCGGGCCGTGATCGAGGACGCGAACTTCTTGTTCGCCCGCCGCGTCTCGCGCAGCGCGCCGTCGATGCGGTAGCGCACGACGACCTCCTTCTCCTGCGGCTCGACGTGGATGTCGCTCGCGCCCTCGCGCACCGCGTTGAAGAGGAGCGAGTTCACCCAGCGGATGATCGGCGCCTCGTCCGTGAGGTCGAGGATGTCGACCAGCTCCTCGCTCGCGCCCTCGTCGTCCTCGCGCGAGTCGCTCCCCTTGGCGAGATCCGCGTCGCCGCGCGCATAGACCTTGTTGATGGCCTCGACGATCTTCTCGCCCGGCACCACGATGGCGCGGACCTCCGCGCCCACGATGGAGCTGATGTCGTCGAGCGCGAGCACCGCGAGGGGATCGTCCACGGCCACCAGCACCGCGCCGTCGTCCGTGCGGCCGATGGGCAGCATCTTCTGGGTGCGCGCGAAGTTGATCGGGACGCTGGTCGCGAGCTCGGCGTCGATGCCGTCGGGCGGCAGGTCGAGCCGGTAGGGCAGGCCGAGCTGCGTGGCCAGCCCGCGCACCAGCGCCTCGGCCGTGACGGCGCGCATGCGGACGAGGATCTCGCCGATCCGCTCGGGCCCGCGTCCCTCGGCCGGGACGGCGCTCTTCTGCTGGACGAGCGCGTCCTCGAGCGCTCCCTGCTGCAGGCCGGCGTCGCGGACGAGGATCTGGCCGATGGGCAGGAGGGACATCGCTACTTCTTGAGGTTCGGCGCCTTGACGGCGGGCATGGGGCGGATCGTCGGCGCGTCCGTCCGCGCCGGTTCTGCGCGGCTCGACGTGGAGGTCTCGACGGCCCCGGAGGGCAGGTCGACCGGCGTCTGCTCCGCCTCCTTCTTCATGGACTCGCTCGCCTGGTCGAGCGCCTTGGTCTCCTCGTCGAGGTCCCGCGCCGACACGTTGATCTCCTCGAAGAGCCCGCGGCGGCGCGTGTAGTCCACGTGCGCCTCGACGTCCCGGCGCTCGTCGGCCCCGACGAACCGCTCGAGGAACTCGCGGCGCTCGCGCATCTTGCGCTCCACCACGCGCTTGAGATCGTTCTGGTCCGCGATCACGTACGGCGTCAGGACGATGATCAGGTTGCGCTTCGTGACCTGGTGCTTGGTCTGCTTGAACAGGTAGCCGAGGATCGGGATGTCGCCGAGCAGGGGGATCTTGGAGACCGTGTCCGTGACCTTGTCGGACACGAGACCGCCGATGATCACGGTCTGCTGATCCCGCACCGTGAGCATGGTGCGCACGGACCGCTTGGTCGTCGTCGGGCCGAGCGCGGTCTGTCCCCCGGGCGCGACCTCGGAGATCTCCTGGTCGATGTCGAGGCGGACGAACCCACCCTCGCTGACGTGCGGGCGCAGCTTGAGCTTGAGGGCCACGTCCTGGCGCTGCACCGACACGGTCGGCACGAGCCCCGCGGCCCCTCCCGCCGCGCCGAAGCCGCCCGCGAACGCGCCCTGGAACGGGATGTTCTCGCCGACGGTGATCTCGGCCTCCTCGTTGTCGGTGGTCGTCACGAAGGGCGAGGACAGCACGTTGACGTCCGAGTTCTGCTGGATCGCCATCAGGAACGCGCCGAACGACGGGATCGACACGCCCGGCACGCCGAGGAAGTCGCCCGCGCCCTGGATCTCCGGCCCGAAGACGCCGGCCGCGAGGCCCTGCAGCGCCAGCGGGTCGGCGATGATGCCGGTCGAGGGCTGCACGGTCTTCGCGGCGTTCGAGCCGAAGAACACCAGCGACTGCGAGTCGCCCGACCCGGGCTTGGCGCCGCCGTGGAAGGACAGGCCGAGGTTCCGGGTCTTGTCCATCGACACCTCGAGGATCGACGCCTCGACGAACACCTGCTTGCGCGCGGTGTCGAGCTTCTCGAGGATGCGGCGCAGCGTGTAGTAGTCGGTCGCGCTCGACACGATGATGAGCGAGTTGGTCGCGCGGTCCGCGGCGATCGAGATGTCGCCCGCGAAGAGGCCGCTGTCCTGCTTCTGGCCGGCGCCCGTGGGGGAGGTCGGCATGGGCGCGGGCGGCGGCGCCGACGTGGTGCCCGTGAGGCCCCGGCGCGTCACGGCCGAGCGCGTGACGCTGATGCCCGTGATGCCCTGCAGCGTCCCGGAGATCTCGTCGACGTCGGCGTTCGACAGGCGGTAGACGTGGATCTTCGCCTCGGGGCCCTCGATGCTCTCGACCGCGCGGTCGAGGCGGAGGATGAGCGCCCGGATGCGCGCGTAGTTCTGCTCGGAGGCGACGACGAAGAGCTGGTTGCCGCGCTCGTCGATGATGATGCGCGAGGTCACCTCCTGCGTCGCGGCGCCCGGCTGCCCCGGCATCTTCGGCGCGGCCGGCTGCGACGGCTGGCCCGGCTTCTTCGCGGTCGTGCCGATGGTGGTCGACACGCCGAGGATCTCGCTCACCATCGAGGCCACCTCGCCGACCGAGGAGTGCTTGAGCTTGAGGATCCAGATCTTCTCGGCGGCGCCCTCGGTGTCGAGCTGGTGGAGGACGCCCATCATGCGGTGGATGTTGGCGCCGGTGTCCGTGATGATGAGCGTGCGGCCGGGCGCGTAGGACTGGATGTCGCCGCCCTTCGAGCTGCGCAGGGCGTTCAAGACCGCCTTGACGCCCTCGACGTCCGCGTAGCGCACCTTGATGAGGCGGGTGACGAAGCGGCTGTCGGCCGGGATGTCGTCACCGCCCGAGGACGCCGTGACGCCCTCCTTGGCCTGCGTCGTCTCGATGATCTTGAGGAAGCCGCCGGTCGGCACGACCGTCAGGCCCACCGACTCGAGCGCGCCGAGGAAGAGCCGGTAGCCCTCCGCCGCGGTGATCGGCATGGGCGAGATGATCGTGACCTTCTGCGAGCGGATCGTGGACGGCACGATGAACTGCGTGCAGGTCATCCCGCTGATCCACGCGAGCAGCTCGTTGAGCTCCGACTCGGGCTTGAGCGTCAGCTTGATGCGCTTGCCCGGCGGCAGCTTGCTGCACTGGTTGAACTCCTTCTCACCGGGGAGCTCGCCGGGCTTGCCGGCGGGCCTGTCGCCCTTGTCGGCGGCCTTGTCGCCCGGCTTGTCCTTGTCTGCCTTGGGCGGTGCCGCCGGCTTCGCCTTGGCGGGCTGCGCCAGCTTCGGGACGCCCTTGCCCTGCGCGAGCGCAGGCGAGGCGGCGAGCGGAAGCAGGAGCGCTGCGAGCCCCGGGACGAACCATCGTCGCGTGCGAGTGGTCATTCGAGGCTACCCCGTGATCGTGTAGTCCATGGACTGGTCCTTGCCGCCACGCTGGATGGACACGTTGACGTGGCTGGCTGAGCGGAGCTTCGAGTAGATCTCGAGGGCTCTGTCTGGGCTCGACATCTCGTTGCCGTTGACGGCGCGCAGGATGTCGCCGTTCTTGAGCCCGATCTTGTCGAAGAAGCTGCCGGGCCTGACGGCGTACAGGCGGAAGCCCGAGCCGTTCGGCGCCGGCACGATGCGCGCCATGCGCGCGATCGAGTTCGTGTCGGCGAGGAGCTTGTTGAGCAGGTCGCGCTGGATGGTGTAGCGCCCGTCGTTCACCTTCTTGATGCCGGTGTCGTAGTCCTTGTCGTCCGACGGCGGCGCCGGCGTGTCCGAGGACGCGACGGCCGTGTCACCGGCCTTCGCCGGCAGGTCGAACTCGAGGAACTCGATCCGGCTCTCGAGCGCGATCTCGACGCGCGGCCGCGGCGTGTCCTGGATGGCCACGATGGTCCAGCCCGAGGGCAGGACCGACCCGAGCTTGAACGCTCCGGTCTGCTTGGACCCCGTGTCCCGCAGGATGCACAGCGACCACCTGGCGTCGTCGCTCACGAGCACGGTGACGAGCTGCAGCGGCTGCGAGGTCTTCGTCGGATCGTTCGAGCCCGAGCCGGGGTCGCTCCCCGGGGTCGGGCCGACGTCGATGAGCGGCGGGCAATCCGAGCAGAACGCGTTCCGCTTGAGGATGACGTCCACGTCCTTCTGACGCATGACGGTCGGCGCGGTGGGCTTGATCAGCGTCGCGCGCTTGGCGGGAGGATCCAGCAGCTTGGACTCGATGACGTGGCTGGCCGCCCAGGCGAGGCTCGTCGAGCACGCCGCGATGGTCAGGACGTTGACGAGCCAGAAGTTCCGTTTGAGCCAGTCCATGGGGTAGGGCCGTGCAGCTTGAACCTACCCGGGGCACTCAGCAATCCCGGTGCCACCGCCCGAGGGCCTCGAAATTGTACAAGTCTATTGAATTGCTTGTGTTTTTCCTGGCGGGTGGTTGCCAATTTGGCACGCGCAGGAGCAGGCAGGCGCCAAAAGGAACGGTGGGGTCGGGCAGAGGTTCGGCGGGAGGGGCGCGGAGCCGCGGCGCTACCGCCGGCAGAAGGTGGCGTTGCTGCTCGTCGATCCGTTGATCGACAGGGCGCAGACCCCGTCGAAGCGATAGTCCGTCGCCCGGTAGGGACTGGGGCAACCGACGCCGCAGGTCCAGAAGGCCGCGGTGTCCGGCTCGCACACCGACTGGTTCGCCACGCCGCTGCTGACCCCGCAGGTGAGATCGCGTCGGAACGACGTCGGGTGGTAGCCGGCGCCGCAGGCCCCGAAGTGCGTGCCACAGACGGTCTTGCCGGCCGGCGGCCACCCACCGCCACCGCCACCGCCACCGCCACCGCCACCGCCACCGCCACCGCCACCGCCACCGCCCGACGGCGGGGGAGGCGGCGACGGCGGCGTCGCGCAGCGGCGCGTGGAGGGCTCCTCGAACCCGTCCACTCTCGCGGTGTAGCAGTACTCGCGTCCGCCCGACACGGCCGAGTCGTCCACGTTGACGCGGTCGCCCGGAGAGACGTTGCTCGCGCTCCAGACCACCCTGCCGTCGTTGCGAACGATTGCGTAGGTGCGCGTGGCGTAGGACCGCGCGGTCAGGGAGAGCTTGACCACGCCAAGGGTACCGGTCTGGCCACCCGTCGCGGACAGCTGCGGCACGGCCAAGGCCCGGTGCGCGGCGTAGCCCGAGGCCGCGTTGCCGCTGATCGAGCCGTCGGTGAACGACTGGCTCCGATGGCCCTGTCGCCCCAGCCAGCCGTCGTTGACCACGGCCTCGTCGCTCGTCGGCCGCCCGATCGACGTGGGCCCAGGCTTGGCCCCGCCGGCCCGCTCGTAGATGGCGGCGAAGTCGGCCTTGAGCAGCAGGAACGGGGCTGGGCCGCCCGTCGAGGGGTAGAGGCTCCCGCGCTCGAACACCGCCGGTTCGTCGCCCCGCAGCTGGTCGGCCTTCGGGAAGCCCAGGGTCGGGCCCCCGCCGCGCCGCGCCCAATCGTCCCGAGCAGATCGGGTCACGAGCATTGTGCAGGTGGAAGGCCCCTTGAGCAGCGCATAGGCCCTGCCGCTCTGCTGGACTTCCATCTGGGTGCCTCCGCCGATCGGCATTTCAGGGCCGGCGGAGCGAAGGGTGGAGTCGGCGGCGAGGCGTTGCGCGATGGTCGGACAGATCGGCATGAAGCCGCCCCAGGTGTCGGCCTTCGAGTCAGCCTCTGCCTGCGCGGAGTCGTCGGTCGCCGGGTCGAGCTCGCCACCGCAGCCGCCGAGCCCGGCGAGCATCGCGAGGTGGAGTGAATGAAGGAAACGGATTCGGGACATCGGGAATCTCCTTGCTGTCGTCGTGCGACAGCAGACCCTTCAGCACACGGAGTGCCAGCGTGGATTTCCCGCAAGATCAGCCTGATACGCGGCGCAGTGGGCTGCTCCGCGCTGTTCCATGGAACGCGCGACGCTCGCGCGGATCAGCCGCCCTCTTCGGGACCGGTGTCCTCGGCGGTCTCCTCGAGCTTGCGGTAGATCGTCCGCGTCGCGATGCCGAGCAGCTGCGCCGCGAGGCGCTTGTCCCCGCGCGTGTACGCGAGCGTGCGGTGGATGGCGGTCCGCTCGATCTCCTCGAGCTGCGTCCCGACGGCGAAGGTCATGCTCGGCGCGGCCCCGGTCGCGCCTGCGCGCACCTCCTCGGGCAGGTCGCCGACGTCGATGGTGTCCGTCCGCGAGAGCACCACCGCGCGCTCGATGGCGTTCTCGAGCTCGCGCACGTTGCCGGGCCAGTCGTGCGCGACCAGCCGATCGAGCGCGCCCCGCGAGAGGCCCGCGATGGCCTTGGCGTTCTTCTCGGCGAAGCGCCGCAGGAAGTGCTCGGCGAGGAGCGGCACGTCCTCGCGGCGGTCGCGGAGCGGCGGCACGCGGATGGCGATGACGTTGAGCCGGTAGTAGAGGTCCTCGCGGAACGCGCCCTCGGAGACGCGCTGCGCGAGGTTCGCGTGCGTGGCCGCGACGAGGCGGAGGTCGATCTTGACGGTGCGGCCCGAGCCGCCGAGCCGCTCGATCTCGCCCTCCTGCAGGACGCGCAGCAGCTTGACCTGCACCGACGGCGGGATCTCGCCGATCTCGTCGAGGAACAGCGTCCCACCGTGGGCGGCCTCGAAGCGCCCCTTCTGCGCCGCGACGGCGCCGGTGAACGCGCCGCGCTCCCAGCCGAAGAGCTCCGCCTCGAGGATGCTCTCGGGCAGCGCCGCGCAGTTGACGGCGACGAACGGGCCCTTGCTGGCGCGGGGCGACTCCTCGTGCAGCGTGCGCGCGAGGAGCTCCTTGCCCGTGCCGCTCTCGCCGAGCAGGATCACCGACGCGTCGCTCGGCGCCGCCTGGCGCACCATGTCGAGCGTCCGTCGCATCGCCAGGCTCTGCCCGACCATCGGCCGGCGCGTCGCGGCCGCGAGCTGCGCGCGCAGGTCCTTGTTCTCCGCCAGCAGCGACTGCTTCTCGAGCGCCTTGCGCACCGCCTTGACGATGTGCGCGCGCCGAAGGGGCTTGGTGACGAAGTCGTACGCACCCTCGCGCATCGCCTCGACCGCCTTCTCGACGGTGCCGTAGGCGGTCATCACGATGACCTCGGTCTCGGGCGAGACCGCGCGCGTCGCGCGCAGGAGGTCGTGGCCGTCGACGCCGGGCATCATGAGGTCGGTCAGGAGCACGCTGACCGGCGCCGTGCGCAGGAGCTCGAGCGCCTCCTTGCCCGACGACACCGCCCGATGCGCCACGCCCTCCTTGGCGAAGATCGCGCGCAAGGAGTCGAGGTGCGCGGTGTCGTCGTCCACGATGAGGAGCTGCATGCGTGGAGAACGCTAGACCGCCCCGGAAAATTCCGGGGAAAGAACCGCACCGTCAGCCCAGGAGGGCCTCGTCGATCTTGAGCAGCGACATCGACAGGATCTCCCCGGTGCCGAGGTGGACGAGCTCCCTCAGGCGCGCGCAGGCGTGCGCAGCAGCGTCGCGATCGAGCGGTAGCCGCGCTCGATCGCGATCTCGTCGAGCGCGCGACCGAGCGGGGAGGGCCGATCCGCGCGGGCGCCGGCGCGCAGCAGGCGCGCGACGATGTCGAGCTCGCCGTCGTACACCGCGAGCAGCAGCGCCGACTCGCCCCACTTGTTCGTGGCGTTGGCGTCGGCCCCGGCCTCGAGCAGCAGCTCGGCCATGTCCGCGCGGCGCATCAGGATCGCCCAGTGCAACGGCGACGCCTGCATGCGCGCGTCGCGCGCCTCGAGGTCCGCGCCGTGGGCGACGAGCGCGCGGGCCACCGCGAGGTGTCCGTTGTGCGCCGCCCAGTGCAGCGCGGTCGTGCCGCTCGAATCGCGATCGTCGGGGTGCGCGCCCGCGTGGAGCTGCCGCTCCACGAGCGCCACCTGGCCGCGCCGCGCGACCGAGTGCAGGGGCTGCCAGAGGTCCTTGAAGTTGCTGCCGTGCCCGAAGGTGATCTCGAAGGATTCGTACGGGTGGTTGTGCGCGCTCATTGGCGCCTGCCCCTGAGCACTTCCCGTTCCATCTCGTGGTTCGTGTGATCCCCCGTACTTGTCGCGCCCGCCCGTGTTACTCGCTGCGGACTCCCCACCGCAGACGTGGGGGTTCCTCCCACCCGCCCGTCCGTCCGTGGAATATCGTGCTCGTGCTCGTGCTCGTGCTCGTCCGGGCGCCGGGTTCAGTCCGGCCCGCGGCGCAGCCGGAACTCCAGCCGCGCCGGCAGGCACGCGCGCACGGGGGTCCCGCGCAGCGTCGCCGGCTCCCAGCGCCACTGCTTGATCGCCGAGCGCGCGGGCGCCACGAGGTCCTTGTGCGCCGCCGACACGAGCTCCGCGTCACCGACCGGATCGCCGTCCTCGTCGAGGTGCACGAGCAAGATGACGTCGCCCTCCTGGCCCGATCGCGCGAGCGCCTCCGGGTACTTCGGCGGCACCGACTTCACCTTCTTCGGCGGCTCGTAGCCGGGCGTCACGAGCGGCCCGCCGTCGCACGCCTCGAGATCCGCCTGCGTCGGCTTGATGCGGAAGCGAAACGTGCGCTCGGTGCAGGGCTCGTCGCCGCCGGTCGGGAACGTCCAGTCCTGCAGCGTCTTCGTCACGTACGCGCCGAGCCGCGGCCCGTCCGACAGGATCTTGATCTTCGTCGGCAGCCCCGCGTCGTCGATGCACAGCTGCACCTTGACGTCGCCCTGCGCCGCGCGGTTCATCGCCTCGTCGGGGTACTCCATGCGCTGGGGCGGCCTGCGCAGCCGCGCCGCCTCGGCGGGCGGAGGCGCGCCGAGCGCCGGGCCGTCCTCGCCCCCCTCGTGCGCGCACGCGATCGTGCACAGCAGGAGCCAGCCCGCTCGCTTCACGCGCGCGCTTGCGGCCTGGCCGCCTCGGCGGGCCGTGGCTGTGTGGTCTCGAGGACGCCGTGCACGAGGCCGCCGTGGTGATAGGTCGGCTCGAGCCCGGGCGCGAGCGGCGAGCCCACGTGCTCGGACGACGACAGGTGCTGGTAGAAGTCCGGCGCGTCTGCGGCGCGGTCCACGAGCTCGCGCTCGAGCAGCATCGAGATGTACTGGTCCTGGGTGTGCTCGAGCGTGTTCGAGTTCATCACGACCTCGACGCCGCGCGCGCGTGCCCACTTGCGCACGCCCGGGATCTTGGACGCCATCGGCGCGTAGGCGTCGCAGCCGACGCCGTTCTCGCTGATGGCCCAGATCCCCGAGCGCGTGTGCACCGCGAGCGACATGTTGCCCTCGGTGTGGCCCGGCGTGCGCACGAGCGCGGCACCCGGCCCGACGAGATAGTCGCCGTCGAGGAGGACGATCTTGCTCTGCGGCACGCCGTCCACGCCCGCCGCGATGTACCAGTCCGCCTGCAGCGGGTGCAGCCGCTCGAACGTCGCGAGCTCGCCCGGCGTGACGAGCAGCTTGGCGTTCGGGAGCTGCGCGGGCTGCCCGCCACCGCCGAGGAGCTTCCGGACGTCCTGCGTGTGCAGGTGGTCGAACGCGACGTAGTCGATGTCCTCGGGGCGCAGGCCCGCGGCGCGCACGTGGTCGAGCGGCTGTCCGCCCAGCTTGGCGATGAACGTCTTGGCCAGCCACTCGCCATATTTCTTGCGCAGCCGCGCGAAGAACGGCGTCTCCGCGCTGAGCTCGTGGTCGGTCGGGTTGAAGAGCGTGGTGTACACGCGCCCGCCTGCCTTGACCTGGACGAGGTTGCAGCGGTTCGACATGAGCACGTACGGCGCGGGCGACCGCGCGGCGCCCGCGAACGCGAACTTGGTCGGGTACGGGATCGTCGCGTTGAAGTACGTGCGCACGCAGTGCGCCGAGCCCGAGGTGAGCAGCCGCTCACGCACCTTCCTGGCCCCCGCGCGCACGCGCTCGAGCCGCACGCCGCTCGATTTCTCGCGCCACGCCTCGTCGAGCTCGGTCATGCGCGTGAAGTGCTCGGGGATGGGGGCGAAGGGCGCCGTCTTCATGGGCGCGAGTATGCCCCCTGGAGGTACCCTCTGGCGATGTCCTGATCTAGACTCCGCCCGTGTTGATCGTCCAGAAGTACGGCGGGACCTCGGTCGGGTCCGTCGAGCGCATCCGCAACGTCGCCTCGCGCGCCCTGGCCACCCAGCGCGCGGGTCACGACGTGGTGCTCATCGTGTCGGCCATGTCGGGCGAGACCAATCGCCTGCTCGCGCTCGCAAAGGAGGTCTCCGGCGCCACGTTGCCCGACCAGCGCGAGCTCGACGTCGTGGCCTCGACCGGCGAGCAGGTCTCGGTGGGTCTGTGCGCGCTGGCCATCCAGTCGCTCGGCGGAAAGGCCATCTCGTTCCTCGGCCACCAGGTGCGGGTCCTGACGGACAGCGCGTTCACGCGCGCGCGCATCCAGTCGATCGACGGCACGAAGATCCGCGAGGCGCTCGCGCTGGGGAAGATCGCCGTCATCGCCGGCTTCCAGGGCCAGGACGAGGCCGGCAACATCACTACGCTCGGGCGCGGCGGCTCTGACACGAGCGGCGTCGCGATCGCGGCGGCGCTGCAGTCGAGCGGCTCGAAGGACGTCGTCTGCGAGATCTACACCGACGTGGACGGCGTCTACACGACCGATCCCAACATCTGCCCGAGCGCTCGCAAGATCGACCGCATCAGCTTCGAGGAGATGCTCGAGCTCGCGTCGCTCGGCGCGAAGGTCCTTCAGATCCGCTCGGTCGAGATGGCCATGAACCACAACGTGCGCGTGCACGTCCGCTCGAGCTTTCACGATCGCGAGGGCACCTGGGTGGTGCCCGAGGAGAAGTCGATGGAACAGGTCGTCGTCACCGGCGTCGCCGCCGACAAGAACGAGTCGAAGGTCACCGTCGTGGGCGTCCCCGACGAGCCGGGCATCGCGGCCAAGCTGTTCCGCCCGCTCGGTGACAGCGGGATCATCGTCGACATGATCATCCAGAACGTGTCGAGCGAGGGCCGCACCGACCTCACGTTCACCGTCCCGCGCACGGACCTCCAGCGTGCGCGCGACCTGATGGGCACGATCGTCGACGCCAAGACGATCCGCGCCGACGAGAAGATCGCGAAGATCTCGGTGGTGGGCGTCGGCATGCGCTCGCACGCCGGCGTCGCGCAGCGGATGTTCGAGATCCTCGCGCGCGAGGGCATCAACATCCAGATGATCTCCACCTCGGAGATCAAGATCTCCGTCGTCGTCGACGAGAAGTACGCCGAGCTCGCGGTGCGCGTCCTGCACGACGGCTTCGAGCTGCACAAGGGCTGACGGGCGCCCCTCGCCGGAATCCGCTAGGATCACCCTGCATGCGCGGTCGCCGCATCGTCCTCGGCGTCACCGGAGGCATCGCGGCCTACAAGGCTCCGGAGCTGGTGCGCCTCTTCGTCAAGGCCGGCGCCACCGTGCGCTGTCTGATGACACGCGCCGCCGCCGAGTTCGTCACGGCGCGGACCCTCGAGACGGTGAGCGGCCATCGCGTCCTGCAGAGCGTGTTCGACGACTCGCCCGCCGCGGGCATCGACCACATCCACCTGGCCGACGAGACCGACCTCTTCGTCGTGGCGCCCTGCACCGCGCACACGCTGGCGCGGCTCGCCCTGGGCCTGGCGGACGACCTCGTCTCGACCGTCGCCCTGGCGACGCGTGCGCCGATCCTCGTCGCCCCCGCGATGAACGTGAACATGTGGGAGCACGCGGCCACGCAGGCACACGCGGCGGCGCTCCGGGCGCGCGGCGTCCACTTCGTCGGGCCCGCCGCGGGTGAGCTCGCGTGCGGCTGGGTCGGCGCGGGCCGCCTGTCCGAGCCTGCGGAGATCGTCGCGGCCGCCGCGGGCGTGCTGGGGAGCGGGCCGCTGGCAGGGCGCCACGTGATCGTCACCGCCGGCCCGACGCACGAGCCGGTGGATCCCGTGCGGTTCCTCGGCAACCGCTCGAGCGGCAAGATGGGCTACGCGATCGCGGAGGCCGCGCGCGATCTGGGCGCGTCGGTCACGCTCGTCTCGGGCCCCGTCTCCCTCGCGCCACCGGACGGAGTCGAGGTCGTGCGCATCCAGACGGCGCGCGAGCTCGAGGCGGCGCTCGCGGCCCGCTGGCGCGACGCCGACGTGCTCGTGATGGCCGCCGCCGTCGCCGACTTCCGGCCTGCCGAGGCTGCCGGCACGAAGCTCGACCGCCGCGCCGGTACGCCCGCGCTGACGCTCGCCGCGAACCCCGACATCCTCGCAGGCATCGGCCAGCAGCGCCGCGAGGAGGGCAGGGCGCGCCCGCTCCTCGTCGGCTTCGCCGCCGAGACCCGCTCGGGCGACGCGCTCGTAGCACGCGCGCGCGAGAAGCTCTCTGCCAAGGGCTGCGACGTGGTCGTCGCCAACGACGTCTCCGGCGGGGCCGTCTTCGGCCAGGACGAATCGCGCATCGTCGTCGTCACCGCCGACGCCGCCGATCCCATCGGCCCCGCCGACAAGCGTGTCCTCGCCACCGAGCTCTGGCACCGCCTCCGCTAATCCGAACCCACATCGATTCGCGCGTGCTCCGGTGCTTCGGTGAGCACCTCGAGCAACGCGCTGCTGAGCTGTGTCTCTCCCCACTCCGGCCTCCGGCCTTCGTGGGGCCCCGTGTCGTCCTCGGCACAGCCTGCGGCGACACCACGCTCGCTTCGCTCGCTTTGGGCGGGTGCTAGGTCGCTCTGGCGTTGAAC
>CAZQJC010000109.1:0-16433 GCA_964593795.1 uncultured Myxococcales bacterium
GCGAGGCCCAAGCGATCGATTTTTCTGGCCCCTAACACCACGCCCGGCCTCACCCCGTCGTGGCGTCCACCGCGGTCAGTCGCCCCTCTCCCGTCGGGGTGTCGCGGCACCGCCGGAGACGGAAGACGGAGGCGAAGGAGATCTTCCACTGGCTCGAAGCGGTGTCGCAAACGCGGGAGGTCATGGCTGCACACGCTCCAGAGACGCGAGCGTGGTTTCAGTACGACCGAGAGGGCGATGCTTGGCCGATCCTCCAGGAGGCGGATGCCGCAGGACACTGGTTCACCGTGCGTGGTCACCACAACCGTCGAGTGGTTCTGCCGGACGGCGCGACGACCTACCTTCGCGCGCTGCTCGAGAAGCAGCGCGAGATCTGCGGGTACGGCCTGCCAGTGTCTGCCGGACGGAACCGGACTTCGCGCATCGCCAACATGCGGGTTCGTGCGTGCGCGGCGACGCTCGACTTCCAGGACCGCCGGACCGGTCGCCACTTCAAGAAGACGCTGAACGTGGTACTTGCTCGAGAGCAGGGCACCACGCCGTGTGGCGAGAAGCCCATCGAATGGATGCTGCTCACGAACCGGCCCGTCGAGACGCCGGAGCACCTGTATCAGATCGTTTTCGGGTACTCGCTGCGCTGGCGCATCGAGGATTTTCACCGCACCTGGAAGAGCGGCACCTGTCGCGTCGAAACGTCGCAGCTCCGCACCAAGGAAGCGATGGTCAAGTGGGCTACCATCCTTGCCGCGGTGGCCGTACGAGTCGAACGCATCAAGCTGCTGTCGCGCACCGAACCAGAGCGACCTGCGACCGACGAGTTCAGCGACCTCGAGCTGCGCGCCATAACACTGCTGCGCTTCGGAAAGGCTGCCAAGAAGCACCTGGCGGATGGCGTCGTGCCGAGCCTCGCACAGGCGACGCTGTGGCTGGCTCAGCTCGGAGGCTACACGGGCAAGTCGTCCGGTGGACCACCGGGCAGCGTCGTCTTGAGCCGCGCCCTCCTGGAGGTCCAAGCCGCTGTGCGCGTGCTTGAGGCGATGGGCGGGTCCGGCGGGTCCGATGACTAACTCGCACCCAGTTGACGGCCCTCTCCCTCGGGAGTGGGCCGCCGACCACCACGCCTCCAGTGGGGGTGAGGCCGGGCGTGGTGTAAGGGGCCAAGCTCCTGTGACGAATGCCGAGCCCGACGGGAGAGGGGCGGTTGCGCGACCCGCACGCTCTGCGGGGGTGAGGCCGGGCGTGGTGTAAGGGGCCAGAAGTTCTGGGGTGCTGGACTCCCAGAAGGACATTCCATCAGCCTAGGCAGATGTGACTAATCAGGGCGCGCCGCCCCTCCCCCGCCCGGGCACAGCCCAGTCGGGCCCCCCTCCCTGCGTCTTCGCTCGCTGCGCGAGGGACGCCCTTGCGCCTCGCTGCGCTCGGCTCGAACGCGCCGCCGAGAATCACTACACCCCGGTCGGAGCACCGGCGGCGGCGCGGTCAGCTCACCCCCGCGCGATCACGCGCACGAAGTCGAGCGGGCTCGCGATGCCGACGAGCTCGCGCCCCTCGCACGCGAGGACGCGCCGGGCCCGCGTGCCGAGCGCGAGCTTCGCCGCGCGGTGGATCGGCAGCGACTGCGAGAGGCACAGCATCGCGGCGCAGAGGTGCTCCTCGACGGGGTCGGTGCGGGGCGCGTGGTGCGCGGTCATCGCCTCGGTCTGCGAGAACACGCCGATCGGCCAGCCGTCCTCGACCACGACGAGCCCCTGCACGCCCGCGTCGGTGAGCCGATCGGTCGCGACCGCCACGGGCTCGCTCACGCTCACCGTCCGCACCGGCGACGACATGATCGAGGAGAGCGGCCGCTCGAGCCGCGCCTCGTGCACCGCGCGGAGCAGGTCGCGCGAGCTCAGGACGCCGACCGGCTGGCGCTCGTGCACCACCACCACGCGGTGGACGTGCCGCTCGATCATGCGCGCTGCGGCTCGCTCGATCGGCTCCTCGGGTGCGGCCACCACGACGTCCCGGACCATGTGCGTCCCGACGTCGTGCCGCGGCAGGTGCAGGAGCGTCGGATCGCCGGCCATGCGCGCGCGGCGCCGCCCGAGCGCGAGCAGGTCACTGCGCGAGAGCACGCCCGCGAGCTCCCCGCCGTGGCTCGTGACGACGAGCGCCGAGATCCCGTGCCGCGCGAGCAGCGCCTCGGCCGTCGCGAGCGTCGTGTGGGCCTCCACCGTGACGACCGGTCGGGTCATCCACGAGACGATCGCGCGGGGCTCGCTCATGCAGGCTCGGCGAGCGGCCCGCGGCCGAGGCGCGCCGCGAGCACCAGCGCCCCGAGCGGCCCGAGCACGCGGTCCACCACGCGGTAGAGCACGCGCTCCTCGCGCTGGTTGTGGCCGGGCAAGATCTCCTCGAGCTCGCGCGCCGCGGCCGCGAGCGCCACGCCGGACGCGTCGGCGATCGCCCGCCCCATCGCGGCCAGGGCCGACCGGATGCGCCCGTGCTCCTCGCGCAGGAGGCTCGTCGGGCCCTGCCCGGCCTCCTGGCGCATCGCGCTCTCGAAGATGGGGAACAGGATGCGCTCCTCGAACTCCATGTGCCTCGTCACCTGCTCCACCACCTCGGCGAGCGTGGCGGCCGCGCGGTCGAGCTCGCCGGCGCCGGCCGCCCCGAGCAGCTCGGCCAGGAGGAGGTCGACGCGCTGGTGATCGTGCGACAGGGCGCCCTTGACCAGGCGGCTCGAGAGATCCTGCATGCGCATGGTTTGCGAGAGAGCAGGGAGTATGCCTGCTCCCGGGCGGATTGCGCGCGGGACGTGTGGCGCATTTCGTGCGCTCCCGCGAGGTGCCCACGGGACTCTGCGCGCACTTTGCGCGAAATTCCGGGGCGCTTTTCGCGGCGCCTGAGGCGGTCAGTCCCGCCCTGCCGGGTTCTGCGGGCCCCACGCCTCCTGGAACGGCACTTGCGTTCAACGAGGCCGCATGAGCGAACGACAGGGACCGATGAAGTGGGTGCGCAGGTTCGGTGGCGAGCTCGCCGAGGGCGGCGCCGGGGACAAGAGCCTGCTCGGGGGCAAGGGCGCGAACCTCGCCGAGATGTGCAAGCTGGGCCTCGCCGTCCCGCCGGGCTTCACGGTCACGACGGAGGCCTGCGGCTACGTGGTCGAGCACGGCGGCGCGCTGCCGCCCGATCTGCCCGACGAGCTGCGAAAGGGCATGGCCCACATCGAGCGCGTGATGGGGCAGAAGCTCGGCGACCCCGGAAGGCCGCTCCTCGTCTCGGTGCGCTCCGGGGCCGCGGTCTCGATGCCCGGCATGATGGACACCGTGCTCGACCTCGGCATGTCCGAGGAGGTCGCGCACGGCCTCGCGCGCGTGATCGGCCAGCCGCGCTTCGCGTGGGACTGCTTCCGCCGCTTCGTCGACATGTTCGGCGAGGTCGTCGCGGGCGTGCCGCACGAGCGCTTCGAGGAGGCGCTCGCCACGCTCAAGCAGCAGCGCGGCGCGGTGAGCGACGTCGAGCTCGACGCAGACGCGCTGCAGGACCTGACGAACCGCTACCTCGCGGTGTACCGCCGCGAGACGGGCCACATGCTGCCGACGGATCCGTACGAGCAGCTCGAGCGCGCCGCGCGCGCCGTGTTCGCCTCGTGGAACAGCCCGCGCGCGGTGAAGTACCGCGAGATCCGCGCCATCCGGGGCCTGCTCGGCACCGCGGTCAACGTGCAGGCGATGGTGTTCGGCAACTTCGACGCCGCCTCGGGCTCGGGCGTCTGCTTCTCGCGGAACCCGTCGACGGGCGAGCCGGGCCTCTACGGCGAGTACCTGCCGTGCGCGCAGGGCGAGGACGTCGTGGCCGGCATCCGCACGCCGCTGCCGATCGCGTCCCTGCGCGAGCGGGCGCCGGAGCTCTACGCGGAGCTCGCCGGCACGGCCGCGCGCCTCGAGGCGCACTTCTCGGACATGCAGGACATCGAGTTCACCGTGCAGAGCGGTCGCATGTGGATCCTGCAGACGCGCAGCGGAAAGCGCACCGGCGACGCCGCGGTCACGGTGGCGGTGGACCTCGTCCGCGAGGGGCGCGTCGATCGCGCGCGCGCTCTCTCGAAGCTGGTCGAGCCCGGCCACGTCGAGCAGCTCCTGCACCCGCGCTTCGGCGACGAGGAGCACTACAGGAAGGCGGGGCGCGTGCTCGGCAAGGGCCTGCCCGCGTCCCCCGGCGCGGCCGTCGGCAGGGCCGTCTTCTCCGCGGAGGAGGCGGAGCGGCGTGCGGCGGGCGGCGAGGCCGTCGTGCTCGTGCGCGTCGAGACCTCGCCCGAGGACGTCGCGGGTCTGCACGCGGCGCGCGGCGTCGTCACGGCCCGCGGCGGCATGACGAGCCACGCCGCCGTCGTGGCGCGCGGCTGGGGCAAGCCCTGCGTGGCCGGCTGCAGCGACATCGTGATCGACACGCAGGCGAGGCGCTTCACGAACGGCCAGGTGACCATCTCCGAGGGCGACTGGATCTCGGTCAACGGCACGACCGGCGAGGTGATCGCGGGCGAGGAGCCGCTCGTCGAGGCCGTCATCGGGGGCGCGTTCCAGACGCTGCTCGAGTGGGCCGACGAGGCCTCGCGCCTCCTCGTGCGCGCCAACGCCGACACGCCCGAGGACGCCGAGGTCGCGAGGCGCCTCGGCGCGCGCGGCATCGGCCTGTGCCGCACGGAGCACATGTTCTTCCAGCCCGAGCGCATCCTCGCGGTGCGCGAGATGATCCTCGCCGACGACGAGGCGGGCCGGCGGCACGCGCTCGATCGCCTGCTCCCGATGCAGCAGGGCGACTTCCACGGCATCTTCCTGGCGATGGACGGCCTGCCGGTCACGGTGCGCCTGCTCGATCCGCCGCTGCACGAGTTCCTGCCGCACGAGCCCGCGCAGATCGACGAGGTGGCGCGCGACCTCGGCGTTCCGGCCGAGCGCATCACGGCGCGCGTGCGCGCGCTCTCCGAGCTGAACCCGATGCTCGGGCACCGCGGCTGCCGCCTCGGCATCACGCACCCGGAGATCACCGAGATGCAGGTGCGGGCGCTCTTCGGCGCGGCGGTCGCGCTGCGCAAGGAGGGCCGCGATCCGCGGCCGGAGATCATGGTGCCGCTCGTCGGCACCGTCGAGGAGCTCGGCCACCAGCGCGCCATCATCGACCGCATCGCGCACGAGGTGATGGACGCGGCGGGGGTGCAGATCCCGTACGCCGTCGGCACGATGATCGAGGTGCCGCGGGCCGCCCTGCGCGCGGGCGCCATCGCCGCACACGCCTCCTTCTTCAGCTTCGGCACGAACGACCTCACGCAGCTCACGTTCGGCTACTCGCGCGACGACGTGGCGACGTTCCTGCCGCGGTACCTCGAGCTCGGCATCCTGCCGGACGATCCCTTCCAGACGCTCGACGAGGCCGGCGTCGGGCAGCTCGTCGAGAAGGCCTGCGTCGCGGGGCGCGCCGCGCGACCGGATCTGCACCTCGGCCTCTGCGGTGAGCATGGCGGCGATCCGCGCTCGGTGGCGCTCTGCCATCGCTACGGCCTCGACTACGTGAGCTGCTCGCCCTACCGCGTCCCGGTCGCTCGCCTCGCCGCCGCGCAAGCTGCGCTTTCGCAGGCCAAGCGCGAATAACTGGCCCCGATCACACGCAACCGGTTCGTGCCCCTCGGACGCGTGCGCAACGAGTGCGCGTCCCCGTGGCCAAGTTCTCGAATATAGTGGCCCCCCCCTCTGGCGCACGCATTGCTCCAGGGGTGCATGGGGAAATGGCCACGACCGATCGACTACGCCGCTGGGTCCTCGGAGGGCTCTTCCTCGTCGCTGCGGGGTGCTCGAGCGCGCGGAAGCTGCCCCCCGCGGCCGAGGCGGCGAGCTGCCTCGGCTGGCGCGAGGACCTCGAGGCGCGGGTCGGCGAGCGATGCGTGAGCTGCCACGGCGGCGCGGCGCCGGCCGGCACCTACGACCTGTCGAGCTACCTCGGCGCCATGGGAGGCGGCTCCGATGCGGTGCCGAACGTGCTCGCCGGCGACGGCAGCGCGACCCTCCTCGCCTACCTCGACCCCAGCACCGCAGACGAGACCCACAAGGAAGCCGGTAAAACGCTGCTTTCCGACCTGCGCCGCTGGAACGTCGACTGCCGCCTCGCGTACACGCGCTCGCCGATTCACCCCGCCGGCATCCTCAACCCTGCCGACCCCGATCAGTTCCACGGCAAGGAGCTGCGCAAGCAGGGCTACCGCTTCGAGCTCTGCGCCAAGTGCCACGGCAGCGACTTCTCGGGCGGCAAGGCCCAGGTGGCCTGCACGAGCTGCCACGTCGAGGGCCCGACCGCGTGCTCGACGTGCCACGGCGAGTCCCTCAAGAAGAGCGGATCGCACCGCGCGCACCTCGACGGCACCGGCCACGCGGCCAAGCTCGATTGCACGGTCTGCCACCAGAGGCCCACCGCGTACACCGACGTCGGCCACATCCTGCTCGCCGACGGCACGGTCGATCAGGCCCCGGCCGAGGTCCGCCTCGCGGGGCTCGCGATCCAGGGGCACACGGACGCCTCGTTCGACCCGTCGTCGAAGACCTGCGCCGGGACCTACTGCCACGGCGGCGACGCGCCCGCGTGGGGCAGCACCATCGCGTGCGGCAGCTGCCACACGACGCCGCCCGCCAGCCACGGCAAGGCCGACCAGTGCGATGGCTGCCACCCGTCGGTGGCGAAGGACGCGCAGACGATCGTGGGCGCGTCGCTGCACGTCAACGGCAAGATCGACTACGCCGCCGAGGACGCCGTGGCGTGCACGGGCTGCCACGCCCAGTCGCCCGAGACCGGCGCGCACAAGACGCACACCACCGCCGGTCCGCGTCACGCCGCGCTCGCGTGCACCGACTGCCACGTGGTGCCCAGGAAGGTCGACGACGCCGGGCACATCCTCCGCGCCGACGGCACCGTCGACGAGCCCCCCGCGGACGTGACGTTCGGCGCCCTCGCGGGCCTCGGGGCCAAGCGCACCGGCCCGCCCGCCTACGAGCCCGCGAGCCGCACCTGCACGAACGTCTACTGCCACGGCGGCGCGAGCGGCGACGCCAGCGCCACGAGCGTGATGCCGAAGTGGGAGGCCCCCACCTCGACCGCGGTCGACTGCGCGTCCTGCCACGGCAAGCCGCCCGCGAGCCACCAGGGCGAGGCGACGGTGTGCGTCGCCTGCCACCCGGCGGTCGCCGCAGCCGACGGCATGATCGCGACCCCTGCGCTGCACGCGAATGGCCGCGTCGATCTCGGCGACGAGAGCCGCGCGTGCACGGGCTGCCACGGCGCACCGCCCGAGACGGGCGCGCACAAGCTGCACACCGATCCGGCGCGCATCGGTCGCGCGCTCGCCTGTCAGGAGTGCCACACCACGCCCGAGCGCGTGCGCGACGCCGGCCACATCCTGCGCGCCGACGGCACCGTGGACGGCCTGCCCGCCGAGATCACGTTCGGCGCGCTCGCGAACGCGAGCCCCGTGCTCGCCCCCCGCGCCGCGCCCGCGGCCTGGGACGCCGCCACCAAGAAGTGCGGCAACGTCTACTGCCACGGCGCCACGCTGCCGGGCAAGGACGGCCGCACGATCGAGCCCGCGTGGACGGACGCCGCGTCGGCGCCGGCCGACACGTGCACGAGCTGCCACGGCATGCCACCGCGGGGCCACACCTCGACGGCGAGCTGCGCGACGTGCCACGGCGACGTCGTGGACGCGGCGAACCACCTCACCGACGCGAGCCTGCACATGAACGGGCGCGTGGACCTCTCGGGCGGCGGCAACGTCGCGTGCACGTCGTGTCACGGCAAGCCCCCGCAGACGGGCGCGCACGTCGCGCACACGAGCGGCGCGCACGGCAAGGCGCTCGCGTGCACGGATTGCCACCAGGTGCCGCTCGTCTACACCGACGTCGGCCACATCTTCCGCGCCGACGGCACGCTCGATCTGCCGCCCGCGGAGGTCCGCCTCGGGGCGCGCGCCGTGAGCGGCGCCCGCACGCCGGCCTACGACGCCGCCACCGGCACGTGCGCCACGGTCTACTGCCACGACGCCGGCGGCCAGAGCGGCGCGGTGGCGCCCGCACCGGCGTGGACGGGCGGCGCGCAGGCGGTCACGTGCGGCAACTGCCACGCGCTCCCGCCGCCGAGCCACGGAAGCGGCAGCGACTGCTCGCGCTGTCACCCGTCCGTGGTGGACCAGGCGCGCACGATCACGCGCCCCGACCTGCACGTGGACGGCGTCGTCCAGACGGCGGACGCGACGAGCGGTTGCGTGGGCTGCCACGGCCAGCCGCCGACGACCGGCTCGCACGTCGCGCACGCGCGGAGCGGCGCGCTCGGCCACCCGATCGCCTGCACCGAGTGCCACACGGTGCCCGCGCAGGTCACCGACGCGGGCCACATCCGCGGCACCGACGGCCGCATCGACGGCCAGGCGGCCGAGCTCACCTTCGGCGCGCTCGCGAGCGCGAGCCCGACGGCGTACCCGCGCACCGCGGCGCCGGCCTACGCGAATGGCCGCTGCAGCAACGTGTACTGCCACGGCGCCACGATCGCCGACAACCGCGCGAGCAACACGTTCCCGACCTGGGGAGCCGGCTCGGCCCAGGCGGCGTGCGGCACCTGCCACGGCCTGCCGCCGCAGAGCCACACGACGACCGCGCCGTGCTCGACCTGCCACGCCCAGGTGATCGATCAGAGCGGGCAGTTCGTGCGGCCCGACCTGCACATGGACGGCCGCGTCCAGCTCGACGCCAACATCGCGTGCACGACGTGCCACGGCCAGCCGCCGGCGACCGGCGCGCACGCGGCCCACAACGGCGCCTCCCAGACCGCGCGGGTCCTGCAGTGCGTCGAGTGCCACACGACGCCGTCCCTGCTGACCGACGCGGGCCACATCTACCTTTCCGACGGCCGGCTCGATGCCTCGCCCGCCGAGGTCACGTTCGGTGCGCTCGCGGCGCTCACGCCCACCGGCAACACGCGCGCCGCGGCGCCGTCGTGGGATCGCACGCGCTGCAGCAACGTGTACTGCCACGGCGCGACGCTCGGCGACGGGCGCGCGGCCTCCACCGCGCCCGCGTGGGTGGCAGGCACGCTCGGCTGCACGAGCTGCCACGGCGCGCCGCCCGCCAGCCACACCACGACGCTGCCCTGCGCGGCCTGCCACTCGCAGGTCGTGGCGGGATCGACGACGATTCGCTCCTCGACGCTCCACATCAACGGCATCGTGGAGGTCGGGGCCGCGTCGGCGAGCTGCACCGACTGTCACGGCGGCGCCCTCGGCCCCGCGCCGCCGCGGGATCTGCTGGGCAACACCGATGCGTCGGCACCCGGCGTGGGCATGCACCAGAGCCACCTGCAGAGCGCGCGCGGCCTGATGGGCACGTTCCAGTGCTCCACCTGCCACGTGGTGCCGGGCAGCATGGGCGCGGCGGGGCACATCGATCGCACGGCGGGTGCCGAGGTCGTGTTCAGCGGCACCGCCACCGCCGACAGCGCGGCCCCGGTCTACAACCGCACGAGCGCCACGTGCAGCAACGTGTACTGCCACGGCAACGGCACGGTGCTCTCGCAGGACACGGCGCCGGGCCTCGATCGAACGCCCTCGTGGACGACGGTCGGCGCGGCGACGTGCGGCCGCTGCCACGGCGTGCCCCCCGTGAACGGCCGGCACCCCGCGGCGACGTTCACCCAGTGCGTGAACTGCCACCCGCGCACGGTCGACGGCTTCGCCAACATCCTCGTCACCGGCCCTGCCGGTGCGCGCACGAGCTTCCACATGAACGGAGTCGTCGATGTCGGCCCGTGAGCTTGGTCGCCGCGTGGCCCTGGTCGCGCTGCTCGTCGCCGCGCCGCAGGTGGCGGCCGCGGAGCGCCTCGACGCCACCGCCACGACGGTGCTGACGGGCCGCCCCGATCCGCGTAGCGGAGACGTGCACACCGTGGTCACTGCCCTCCAGCTCCTGCAGCTCGAGGCGCGCGACCTCAAGGGGCCGATGGCACAGCCGCTGTCGATCACCTTCTCCGGCTGGGGAGGGGGTGAGCTCGGCGAGCCCGCGCAGGGGCAGCGCGCGGTCGGCGACATCGATCTGCTCTACGTGCGCGGCGTGATCCTGGACCGGCTCGACGTTCGCGTCGGGCGGCAGCTCGTGACGGGCGGGACCGCCCGGGTGCTGCAGCTCGACGGCGCCCGCGTCGAGGGTCGCATCTGGCGAGGCCTGGGCGCGTCGCTCTACGGCGGCGTGCCCGTCCTCCCGGAGCTCGAGTGGCACCGCGGCGACACGGTCATCGGGGGCCGCGCGTACTACAGGCACTCGCTCGGGCTCGAGCTCGGCGCCTCCGCGCAGAGGCGCCAGGAGCGCTCGCGGATGGCCGGAGAGGACCTCGGCTTCGACCAGCGCTACCGCGCGTTCGAGGGCCTGTGGCTGACGGGCTTCGAGGTCGTGAGCCTGGCGGAGCGCCGGCTCGCGGAGGCCGACCTGCGCGCCACCTACCAGCCCGGCGAGCGCGTCGAGCTCGCGCTCGGGTACCGCCGCACCGCGCCCGATCTGTTCCTGTCCCGCAACTCGGTCCTGGCCGTGTTCGCCACGACGGTGCGTGACGAGGTCGGTGGCGGCGCCTTCTTGCGCGCGGCGAGCTGCCTCGATCTCGACGCGGAGGCCTTCTTGACGGACAGCGGCACGGGCGCCGGCCACCACCTGGCGCTGCGCGCGGATCTCTTCCCCGCGGCGCGGCGAGACCGGGGGCGACTCGGCCTCGAGGCGCGCCGGATCGCCGGCGGCGGGGACGGCACGACGTTCGTGCGCGGCTTCGGTCGGATGGGGCTCGCGCCGTCGCTGCAGGCCTCGGCGAGCGCGGAGTTCGCGCACGCGGACGAGCCGCGGAACGGCGTCCACAACGCGATGACGGGCCTGCTCGCCGTGGGCTGGGACTTCCTGCCGAGCTGGCAGCTCGGCGTGTCCGCGCTCGCGGGTGTCACGCCCGCGCTCGACCAGCGCTACGAGGCGATGGCCAAGCTGACCTATCAGCGGACGCGCCGCTACATGCAGGTGCGCCCATGACAGGCCGCAAGGGGAGGAGCCACACCAGAGCGCTCGCCCTCGCACTCCTCGCGCTCGCCGTCGGCTGCCGCGGGCAGTCCCCGGTGGCGGTCGCACCGGCGGACGAGGTGCGCTTCCCGCACGCGCGCCACAAGGAAGCCAAGGTCGACTGCATCGCCTGCCACGAGACGATCTTCGACGCCAAGACGATGACCGCGGCGCGCTTCCTGCCCGCCGAGGAGAAGTGTCTCGAGTGCCACAAGGAGGAGAAGGAGAAGGGCAAGTGCGGCTTCTGCCACAAGGACGCCAAGCTCGCCGCGAAGTGGCCCGCGCGTGAGCGGACGCTGCAGCTCTCCCACGCTGCGCACATCGAGCGGGTCAAGGAGGACTGCAGCAAGTGCCACACGCAGCTGCCGGAGCCGGGCAAGGCCGCCCCGCCGCCGAAGATGGCGGCGTGCCTCGGCTGCCACGAGCACCAGGCGGAGTTCGATCAGGCGCGCTGCGATCGCTGCCACGTGGATCTCCTGCGCTACCCGCTCAAGCCGATCGGCGCGATCTCGCACCAGGTGAACTGGGTGCGCTCGCACGGGCGGACGGCCCGCACCGCGTCCGACACGTGCGCCAAGTGCCACGACCAGTCGTTCTGCGCCGAGTGCCACGCGGCCACCGTGGCGCTGCCGATCGAGGTGAAGTACCCCGAGGAGGTCAACCGCGACTTCATCCACCGGGCGGACTTCGCGAGCCGGCACCCGGTCGAGGCGAAGGCCGACAGCGCCCTGTGCCGCCGCTGCCACGGCAGCTCGTTCTGCGAGAGCTGCCACGCCGCCAACGGCCTGTCGTCGCTGGCCAAGGATCCCCGCAGCCCGCACCCCGCCGGCTATGCCTTCCCCGGCACGGGCCGGCACGGCCGCGACGCCAGGCGCGACATCACGACGTGCGCCGGCTGCCACGACCAGGGCGCCCGCTCGATCTGCGTGGACTGCCACGCCGTCGGCGGCGTCGGCGGCAACCCGCACCCGCGCGACTTCACGAAGCGCCACGGCAAGGACGAGCTCGCGACGAACGCCACCTGCGCCGTCTGCCACTAGATTTCGAGCGGACGCCTCGGAAGGCGTCCGCCAGGAGGGGCGCGCCGCCCCTCCCCCAGTCGGGAAAACCCGACTGGGCCCCCCGTCCCTGCGTCTTCGCTCGCTTCGCTCGCTACGCCCTTGCGGCTCGCTGCGCTCGCCTCGACCGGACGCTCGACATGGCGTCGCTGCGCTCGCCTCGACCGGACGCTCGCTGCGCTCGCTGCGCGAGTGACGCCCTTGCGGCGTCGCCGCGCTCGCCTCGAACGCCTCCTGCCGCCCCTCGTCACCCGCCACCGTGTCCGACGTGGACGTGGACGTGGACGTGGACGTGGACGATCCCGCGTTCGACCGATCACGCCCACGCTGGTGTTTTCCATCTGCACTGACCAATCTGCGCACCTGCTGCACGGCACCCTGCGTCATGCGCACCCCTTGCACCAGTACCTCTGCGCGAACATGCGCGGGGCGCTGCGTTTGCGGCCCGATGGGCCGCGTGATGTCAGCCAGATCGCATAGCACCGTGCTTGCTAGTGGATCGGGTGGGGTGCCCCATGTCCCGACGACACTTCGCCCGGATCCTCACGTTCGCGGCCTTGCTGGCCCTGTCCGGGGCCAGCCGTAGCGCCTCCGGACAGGGCACCTGCGTCACCGAGAGCTGCCACAAGGACTCCGCCGTCGACGCCCCCCACAAGGCCAAGGGCGTCACGTGCGTCAAGTGCCACTCGTCGGTGACGGACGGTCAGAAGGAGCACAAGGACGCCCTCGACGTCGTGCCCCCGGAGAAGCTCTGCGCGCAGGCGGGCTGCCACCCCCAGCAGTCCGAGAAGATCGCCGCGACCAAGCACAAGGACGCGCCCTGCGAGAACTGCCACGGCCCGAGCCACGGCGCGTTCACCCGCGCGGACTGGTCCTCCTGCAAGAGCTGCCACGGCGATCAGGTGGAGGCCATCACCACGAGCGTGCACGGGCCGGGGGCCAGCAAGCCCGTCAAGTGCACCGACTGCCACGGCGACATGCACGACCTCAAGCTGCACGGCGACCCGGCCTCGCCGATGTCGAAGGTCCTGCAGGTGACCACGTGCGGCGAGTGCCACGACAAGGACTACGTGCGCGCGTTCCGCACGAGCGTGCACGGCCAGGGCCTCCTGCGCTCGGGCCTCGCGGTCGCGCCGACGTGCAGCGACTGCCACGGCGGTCACCAGATCGCCAAGGTCAAGAGCGACGCCGCGCGCGTCTCGAAGCTCAACTCGGTCGAGACCTGCGGCAAGTGCCACGAGTTCATCCTGCAGCGCTGGAAGAACAGCAAGCACGGCCAGATGTGGCAGGCGGCGCGCGAGCGGAAGGCCGCCGTCGCCAATGGGCAGCCCCCTTCGAAGCCGGCGCGCACGCCCAAGGACAAGCCCAAGGAAGGTCCCGTCTGCACGAGCTGCCACCCGGGGCACCTGACGTTCGATCCGATGGTCTACGGCAACCACCTCAAGATGGCGGACCGCTGCGGCGAGTGCCACGAGGCCGAGCGCCGCACCTACCGCGAGAGCTTCCACGGCAAGGCCACGCGCCTCGGCCTGCGCGCCGCGGCCACGTGCGCCGACTGCCACACGCCGCACGAGATGCTGCCCAAGGAGGACCTGCACTCGACCATCAACCCGAAGAACCTCGTCAAGACCTGCGGTCATTGCCACGAGGGCGCGACGGCCGCGTTCGTGAAGTTCGACGTCCACATGGATCCGGCCGACCACCAGCGCGACGGCCGCATCTACTTCATCTGGGCGTTCATGACGACCCTCCTCGTGAGCACGCTGGCGTTCTTCGCCTTCCACGCCCTCCTGTGGTTCCAGCGCTCGATGGTGGCCCTGTGGCGCCGCGAGCTGCACCGGCAGCCGGTGCCCGACGAGCCGTGGGTGCGTCGGTTCCGGCCGCTGCACATGGGCATCCACGTCGTCATCGTGCTGACGTTCCTCCTGCTCGCGGCCACGGGCCTGCCCATCAAGTTCAGCGGCGACGCCTGGGCGCGCACGCTCGAGACGCTCCTCGGCGGCCCCGAGACCACGCGCTGGGCGCACCGGATCGCCGGCGTCGTGACGTTCGGCTACTCGACGACGTACCTCCTCTATCTGGTGCGCGAGCTCGTGGTGCGACGTCGGCGCGCGCTCCTGTGGGGCTGGCAGTCGATGGTCCCGGGTGTGCGCGACTGGAAGGATCTCGTCGCGAACTTGCGCTGGTTCCTCTACCTCGGGCCGCCGCCCAGGCTCGACAAGTGGGCGTACTGGGAGAAGTTCGACTTCTTCGCGGTCTTCTGGGGCGTGCCCGTCATCGGCCTGTCGGGCCTGCTGCTGTGGGAGCCGCTCTTCTTCACGAAGTTCCTGCCGGGGTGGGTGATCAACGCCGCGTACGTCGTGCACAGCGACGAGGCGCTGCTCGCGACGGGCTTCATCTTCTTCTTCCACTTCTTCCACACGCACCTGCGGCCGGAGGCCTTCCCGCTCGACACCGTCATCTTCCTGGGAGGCATGCCGCTCTCGCGCTTCCAGCACGAGCGGCCCCTCGAGCACCAGCGCGCGGTGGAATCGGGGCAGCTCGAGTCGATGCTGATGCCCGCCCCCGGCCCTCGGGCCGTCCGCCGCGCGATGCGCTTTGGCACCGCGGCCCTCCTCGTGGGGATCGTCCTCGGCGGGCTCCTGCTCGTCACCGGCATCCAGGCGGTCTTCCATTGAGCGTCGATTTCTGGGCCGCCCGCCGCGCTCACGGCATCATGGCGAACGAATTGCAGCAGGCGAGAGTAGAACAGCCGAATTGCACAGGACCAGGCAAGGGGCCTGGCCGGGGGGGACCCGACATGGAGGCGCAGTCGTGAACGAGATATTCCGTGCGATGACGAGGAACCTCATGAGCTTCGCGGGAGTCGCCCTCGCGACGCTCGCGGGGGCGCTCATCTTCGCGTCCTTCATCTTCGACCTGTTCGGCTTCCACGGCGGGCCGTACCTCGGGATGCTGACGTTCGGCGTCCTGCCGGTGGTGCTCGTCATGGGCCTCATCCTGATCCCGCTCGGCAACCTCCTCGAGCGCAGGCGCCGCGCCAGGGCCGAGGCGCGCGGCGAGGCGGTCCCGCGCCTGCCGGTCATCGACTTCAACAGCCCGCGCATCCGGCGGATCTCGATCTTCGTGCTCGTCATGAGCGCGCTGAACGTCGTCTTGCTCGCGGGGGCGAGCTACAAGACGGTCGAGGTGATGGACTCGACGGAGTTCTGCGGCACCACCTGCCACGTCATGAAGCCCGAGCTCACCGCGTACTCGCGCTCGCCGCACGCGCACGTGGCGTGCGTGAACTGCCACATCGGGCCCGGCGCGAGCTGGTTCGTGAAGTCGAAGATCTCCGGCTCGCGGCAGCTCTTCGCGGTCGCGTTCGGCACGTACTCGAGGCCGATCGAGACGCCCGTCCACGACCTGCGCCCCGCGCGTGAGACCTGCGAGCAGTGCCACTGGCCGCAGCGCTTCACGGGCGATCGCCTCAAGATCTACACGAAGTTCACCGACGACGAGAAGACCGAGGCGAGAAAGACGGTGCTCCTGCTCAACATCGGCGGCCTCAAGCGCGACAAGGCGCTCGGCATCCACTGGCACGTCGCGCCCGAGAACCGGGTCCGCTACCTCGCCGACAAGAAGCGCCTCAAGGTGGCGGAGATCGAGCTCGCCGACGCCAAGGGAACGGTCAAGAAGCGCTTCAAGCTGACGCCGGAGGAGGCTGCCAAGTTGCCGAAGGACGGCATGGAGTGGCGCACGATGGACTGCGTCGATTGCCACAACCGGCCGACGCACGTCTACGGAGACCCGACCGAGGAGGTCGATCAGGCGCTGCTCGCCGAGCGCATCGACAAGTCGTTGCCCTTCGTCCGGCGCGAGGCCGCGCGCATCGTGCAGCTCCCCTTCGCGTCACACGATGCTGCCAGGGCTGGCATCCTGACCGCGCTGCGCGAGTTCTACGAGAAGAACCACGCCGAGGTGGCGAAGACCAAGGCGGAGCAGATCAAGAAGTCGGCGGAGGCCATCGCCGAGATCTACACGACGCACGTGTTCCCGGACATGAAGGTCACCTGGGGCACGTACCCCAACTTCGTCGGGCACCGGAACGACCTCGGCTGCTTCCGCTGCCACGACGGCGATCACGTCGACGAGGCCGGCAAGAAGATCCCGAAGGACTGCGACACCACGTGCCACCAGACCCTCGCCACCGAGGAGGCGAAGCCCGAGATCCTGGACCTGCTCTACCCCTCCAATTGACGTGTGGCCGCCTCGGAAGGCGGCCACC
>CAZQJC010000110.1:0-10572 GCA_964593795.1 uncultured Myxococcales bacterium
CGCGAGCCGCCTGCGGCGGCTTGATGCAAGCTCAAAGCCCTGGGCGCACCCGAAGTGGGCTGGCCGAACGATCCAACTCCTCGTGATTCCTCCACCGTCGAGGGGTGTCTCCGAATCGCGGCCGGTCATTTAGGGCCTGTCCCTGACGTCCGCACCGTCTTCGAGGCGAGCGCCGCGCGCCGGAAGGGCGTAGCGAGCGCAGCGAGCGTAGACGCAGGGAGGGGGGCCCAGTTGAGCTTTGCTCAACTGGGGGAGGGGCGGCGCGCCCCTCCTGGTGGGCGCCTCCAGGCGCCCACACGCACACTAGCGCAGCGCTTCGAGCAGCTCGCGGACGGCGACGAGGGCGCCGACGTCCTGGCGCAGGAGCAGCGGTCCCTGCGCGACCTCGAGGTCGCTGCGAGCGCCCGCGCGGTCGTCGAGCGAGAGGCGGGCGAGCCCGCGGTTGAAGCGGGCCTCGACGAGGTCGGGATCGCGCTCGAGCGCCGCGGTGTAGTCGCCGATGGCGCCCTCGAAGTCCTCGAGGCGCTGGCGCGCGACGCCGCGGCCGTAGCGTGCGATCGCGCTCTCGGGGCAGGCCTCGAGGGCGGCCGCGAGCGCGTCGAGCGCGTCGAGCAGGTCGGTGTCGATCCGCGTCGCCGCGAGCGCGAGCAGGTAGTCCGCGCGCAGCGCCGCGGCGTCGGCCGGAGACACCGTGGCGTCCTCGCCCGGGCGGCTCGCGATGAGGCCGAAGGGCTGGAAGAGGGGCTCGGGGCGGGGGGCGTCAGGGGGCGGCCCGGCGGTGGGCCAGCGCGCGGTGATGTCGCCGCTCGCCGCGACGACGACCGGAGGCAGCGTGTCCCGCACCTCGGCGGGCTCCGGGGCCGCCGTCATCCGCCGCTCCGTGAGCGCCCCGGAGCGCGAGTCCATGAGGTGCTGGACGACGACCTGCATCTCGCGGGCGGACGACCAGCGGCGCGGCGGCTCGGGCAGCAGGGCGCGATCGATGAGCTCCTGCACCTCGCGCGGCAGCTCCGGCGCGAGCTCGGCGAGCGGGCGCACGGGGCGGCCGAGCGCTTGCACGACCTGCTCCGACGAGGTGCCCTCCCGCAGCAGCCGGCCCGTCAGCAAGGTGAACATCGTGGCGCCGAGCGCCCAGAGATCCGTGCGTCCGTCGATGAGGTCGAGGCGCCCCATCGCCTGTTCGGGCGCCATGTAGGCCGGCGTCCCGAGCGCCACGCCGGCGGCCGTCTGCATGCCCTCGGGCGCGCGCGGGTCGCGGTGCCGCGCGAGGCCGAAGTCGAGCACCTTGATCGTGCCGTCGCGCGTGATGAAGAGGTTGTGCGGCTTGATGTCGCGGTGGACGATGCTCGCGGCGTGCGCGCACGCGAGGACGTCGAGGGTCGCCCACGCGACCGGCAGCACGACCTCGAGCGAGAGGCGTCCCTGCGTGCGCTGCCAGCGGACGCCGATGTCCTCCCCTTCGAGGTGCTCCATGACCATGAACAGCGTCGCCGCGACGGAGCCCGTCTCGTAGATCTCCACCACGCCCGGGTGGCGCAGCAGGCGCGAGATCTGCGCCTCCCGGGTGAAGCGCGCGCACATCCCCGGGTGGCTCGCGAGGTGCGGGTGCAGGACCTTGATGGCGACCGCCTTGCCCGCGCGGTCGAGCGCCGAGTAGACGGTGGCCATCCCACCGACCCCCAGCTCCGCCTCGATCTGCCACCGGTCCGCGAGGACCGTCCCGGGGCGGAGCGAATCCCCCAGCTCGCCCATCGGGCCGATCATCCCCCGCCGCCCCGGTGGAGCCTAGTCAAATGACCGGTGGCGATCCGGAGACATTCGCCCAGGGGCGCTCAGTCCAGCTCGCGCGCGAGCGGCGGGCCCGGGCGGTCCGGCACGAACGACACCTCCAGCACACGCCGATCGGACTGGATGGCGGCGAGCGTGCGCTGCGGCTGCGCGCCCACCGGCAGCTCGATCCGCTGATCGCCGTCCTCCTCCCGCGCGCCGAGCGGCCGCGTCCCGTGGGTCTGGTGGAACGCGAGGACCTCGCGATCGTCGAGCCCGGCCTTGAAGCGCACCTGGAAGGACGAGGGGAGCCCGTGGGCGACGGACGCGGGCGACGGTCGAGCGGGCACCTCGGTGGCGACCTTCGCCGGGGCCGCGGGGGCCTGCGCGGATCGGCCCGGTGTGCTCCGGGCGGCCTGTCCCGCCGGCGCCGGCGGCTCCCCCTTGGCCACCGCGGGCGGTTGCGCCGGGGGCCGGTCGAGGAAGGCGAGGCCCGCCGACACCGCGATCGCCGCGCCGATGGCGAGGCCGAGGCCGACCGCGCGACGGGACCGGGCGGGAGCGCGCTCGCTCACGGGGTCTCGTTCGGCATCTCGACGAGCTCGGCGTTCGCCGCCGACTGGTTGGCGAGGCGGACGACCGTGGGCCACGAGGTCTCGGTCGACGCATCGAACCCGGTGAAGTCGTGGCCGACCCGCTGCATCACGCACGGACCGCTGGCCATCTGGTAGCGGCACGTGGTGCCGCCGCAGACGCGCACCACCGGCGTGTAGTTCGTCCCGCACTCCCGGTCGATCGCCTCGAGCGACGTCTGGTCGATCCATCGCACGGCCGCCAGGCAGAGCACGCCGTCGGGTCCCCAGGCGCCTTCGAAGCGGAAGTCGGCCGGTACTCCGCTCGTCATCTCGGGCTGGATCCCGACCTTGTCCCACTCGTGGATGCGCGTCCCGTTGACCGTGTGCGGCGTGCCCGTGCCGCAGTAGTCGCCGCGCGCCATGCGCGTGCAGGCCTGGTGGTGCTCCCGCCGCTGCTGCCACGGCTTGTAACCCCAGACCGCGCACTTCGACACGACGCCGTTCATGCAGGAAGGCGAGATCGTGGTGCTGCTCGCCACGTGGGCGCCCTGAGCGTTCCACGATCCCGAGAACAGCATCGCGCGGTTGTCGTCCACCGGCTGCCCGCCGTCCATGCAGAGGTCCTTCCACTCGTCGGTGCAGGTGCCCGACGCGGCGCAGGCGGGCCGGTACTGGAACCGGTACGTCTTGATGTCGCCGTGCACCGTCGGCGGCGTGACGCCGTCCCCGAAGTCGAAGGTGTAGCTCTCCTCGATCTTGCCGACGCGGATCTCGGTGAAGACGTCCGCTCCGCCGGCGTCCTTGCCTTGCGCGACGAGGTGCGCCCCCTCCATGTCCAGGCCACGCACGGTGGCGGTGACCGGAAACGTCGCGCCCGATCGCGTGAGGCCGTAGGAGAGCGTCCGCGTGGCGTCGTAGACGCGATCCGCCACGAGGGCCGTGAACACCCCCGATGCGGGACAGGTGAACGCGGCGCTCGAGCACAGGTTGGTCGTGCTGACGTTGTCGTCGAACGCGAGGCGGCGCGCCGTCCCCGCGTCACACGCGCCGATGTCCCGGCAGATGCGGAGCATCGAGTCCGTGCCCTGGGTCGTGCAGCCGGTCGTGCCGATCGTGACCGCGGCGCCCGGCGCGCAGGTCCCGATCCCGGCGAGCGCCCAGCCGCAGTTGCGGCCGGTGTTCGACGGGTTGTTCCCGCCGGAGCAGAGCCTGGCGGAGGCGACCCCCGCGTCGGCCGGGAACGCGACCGTCGCGCCCGCGGTCACCGGCGAGGCGGTGACGTCGAACCCGATGGGCCGCGCTGGATCGCGATCCGCGGTCATGACGTGGAAGAGGCCCGAGCTCGGGCAGGTCAGGCTCGTCGTGGCGGCGCACAGGTTCGGCGCGCCGTAGGCGTTGTTGCTGGCCCTGAGCACGTTCGCCGTGCCCGACTCGCAGGGGAACGCACCGCTGCAGACGCGCAGCATGCTGTCGGACGCCCCGGTCTCGCAGCTCCCGGTGGTCTTGACGCTGAACACCGTGCCGGGCGTGCACGAGCCCACGCCTGCCGAGGTCCAGCCGCAGCCGCGGGTCGTCGTGCCGGTCTCGCCGCCAGCGCAGGCCCGGTAGCTCGGGGTGTAGCCCGAGGTCGTCAAGAGCATGGTCGCCTTGAGCTCGCTCCCCGACAGGCTGATGCCCTGCAAGGGCACGCCCTGCAGGGGAATGCCCTGGAGCGGGATGCCCTGCAGGGGGATGCCCTGCAGGGGAATGCCCTGGAGCGGAATGCCCTGGAGCGGGATGCCGTTCATGGACACCCCTTGCGTCGCGAGGCCCGCCAGTGCCGGCGACCCCCAGGCGAACGCGAGCCCTGCACCGATCAGCCAGCCCTTCCTCATGGAACCCCCGCAGTGCCCAGCAGCACGACACGTGCCAGAGGGACGCTCGAGGGATCCTCGCACGATACGCGCTCGACCTGCAGCACCTGCCGGTCGGCGCCTGACCGGATCATGCAGCTCCTGCGTGTGCCCCCTTCGACTACTCCGAACCCCCATCGCTCCGCGAGGGCTCCGATCCTTCGACGCGCACCTCGAGCAACTCGCGGCTGAGCTGTGTTTCTCCCCACTCCGGCCTCCGGCTGATCATTGATCACATCTGCCAAGGCGCATGGATAGGGCGGGAGCTAGGCCCAAGCGATCGATTCTTCTGGCCCCTAACACCACGCCCGGCCTCACCCCGTCGTGGCGTCCACCGCGGTCAGTCGCCCCTCTCCCGTCGGGGTCGCACGCGCACGCTCCGTTCCCGACCAGCATCGCCTCGTCATGCCCGAGTTCTCGGCAAGGCGCCCCGACTGTTGCGGGGCCCCTCTCCCGACGGGCCCGACGGGAGAGGGGCGGTTGCGCGACCCGCACGCTCTGCGGGGGTGAGGCCGGGCGTGGTGTAAGGGGCCAGAAGTTCTGGGGTGCTGGACTCCCAGAAGGACATTCCATCTGCCTACTCCGGGATCGCGAGGTCTGCGCGGGCGGTGGGGCTGGCGTCGACCATGAGGTAGGCGCGCACGCGAGGCGGCACCTTGGCGCGGTCGAAGGTGAGCGTGACGCTTTCGGCGGCGCCGTCGGCTGCTGCCGTGCGCGTGGTGGCGAGGCCGTAGTCGAGCGACACGGGCTTGCCGGTGGCGGTGTCGAGGAGCAGCACGCCGAGCGCGTGCTCGGTCGCGCGGAGGCGGCCGCCGGCCAGCGTCGCCGTGACGGTGGTGCGCGTCGCAGCGAACGTGACCGGGCCGAGGTCCGCCGGCGCCGCCTGGAGCGCGGCCTTGGGCGCGAGCCGCGCCGCGCCGAACGCCCCGAAGGCGTCGGTGTCCGGGTTGCACAGGCCCAGCTCGCGCAGGAACTGGCCGTAGAAGTTGATGTCCCCGCAGCGCGTCTCGACCACGAGCTGCGCGTCGCGCTCGGCCTTGCCCGCGGCGTCGAGGCGCAGCGCGACGCGGAACCGGCGGAAGGCCAGCTTGGCGCCGAGCGCCTCGAGGAAGAACCCGCTGCGGTTCTCGAGCGTGGCGAGGCCGCCCTCGTAGTCGACCTCGAGCGGGAAGAGCACCTTGGTCGCGGGATCTGCGACGGCGCCGTCCGGGCCGGGCATCGCGCCGACGCCCCACGCGACGAGCTTGCCGCTCGCGGGGTCGCCCTCGACCATCCCCACGAGGTAGTGCATCGCGTCGAAGCCGATCTGGTTGTAGCTGGGCAGGATCGTGGGCAGCGGCGCCGCGATCCGCGTCAGCTCGAGCACGCTCGTGGGCTCGCCGGGCGCTGGCGCGACCGCGAGCGGGAAGGCGCCCTGCCGCGGAGGCGCGAGCGACAGCGCGAGCTCCACCGAGGCGGTGCCGCCCTTCCGGCCGCCCGAGAACGCGAGGCCCTCGCGCGAGAGGTCGACCCGGTAGCCTGCGCGCAGCGAGAGCCGCACCTTGCCGTCGGCGCCCGCTGCGAGGCGCGTCCTCGGCACGACGGTGACGAACTTGCGGTCGCCCGACACGCTGACGTCGACCTCCGCGGGGGGATCGAGCGTGGCCTCGAGGTCCTGCGAGTCGAGGAGCGCGAGCACCGTGTCGCCGCGGTCGCGCACGAGGAGCGAGAAGGCGAGGGGCTGGTTGGCCTCGATCGCGTCGGGGGGCGTGGTGAGCGTCGCGCCGAGCGCGGTCGTGAAGAGGAGCGACGCGCCATCCGCCGGCAGCGCCTCGCCGCCGCCGCGGCGGCACCGCGGGTTTCCGGCCTCGGCGGCGTGCAGGCAGTGGTCGTAGGGCACGCTGAAGACCTGGCCGCTCTCGCCTGCCAGGTAGACGGCGTCGCGCCCGAGCGCGGGCGAGGCGTTGAGGTCGTTGCGCACGTCGTCGATGAGCAGGAGCGAAAAGCGCAGCGTACCGTCGGGCTCGAGCACGTAGAGGCGGCCGTCGCCCGCGCCGAAGTAGATGCGGCCGTGGCCGTCGACGGAGGGCGACGCGCGGATCGGCTCGGGCGTGTCGAAGGCCCAGCGCAGCGTGCCGGCGGCGGGATCGAGCGCGTAGAGCGTGCCGTCGGTGGAGGCCGCGTAGAGCGTGCCGTCGGCGGCGGCGGACACGCTCGCGTAGACGTGGTCGCGCGTGCCGAAGGACCAGAGCTCGCGCCCGGTGGCGCGGTCGTAGGCGCGCACGAAGCCGTCGAAGCCCGCCATCACGACCTTGTCGGCAAGCAGGAGCGGGCTCGCCGCGACGCTGCCGAGCGAGGAGTTCGCCCAGCGCTGTTCGCCCGAGGCGCTCACCGAGAACGTGTTCCGGCCGAGCACGGGCAGGAGGTTGTTGTTGCCGAGGTAGAGATCCCCGGTCGCGGCGTCCACGGCGGGCAGCGACCACGTCTGGTCGGGCAGCTCGAGCTTCCAGCGCACGGCGCCGGTGTCGCGATCGATCGCGTAGACGAAACGGTTGTCGTTCGGCACGAAGAGGTCGCCGCTCGGCCCGATGGCGACGTTGCCCTCGAACCAGTTGATGAAGCCGCCGGTCACCGCAGGCTCGTCGGCCGAAAAGGACCAGAGCTCTGCGCCGGTCCGGGCGTCGAGCGCGCGCAGCTTTCCGTCGCCCGAGCCGAAGTACACGCGGCCCTGGTCGTCGAGCAGCCCCGACGAGTCGACGAGCTCGCCGGTCTCGACCTTCCAGCGCAGCGTCCCGTCGGCCGCGATGGCGTAGAAGAAGCGGTCGGCGGAGCCCACGTAGACCGTGCCGTCGCCGCCCACGATCGGCGAGCTGAAGATGCCCTTGCCGGTCTGGAAGGCCCAGAAGCGGCCCGCCTCCCCGGAGGAGCGCACGTCGCTGCGGCCGTCCTGCTCGGCGTTGCGCCGGAACTTCGGCCAAGGCGCGTCCGGCGCGAGCGGCACGCCGTAGGCGTAGGTCGGGACCGCCGGGCTCCGGGAGCGCTCGTCGCAAGCTGGCCCCGCGAGCGCCGCGACTCCGAGCCAGCACAGAAGGTCTCTCGCACGCGCCATGACGTCCTCCTCGAATTGATACCTATCGGTATTCGAATCCCGGTTGGTACGTCAATGCCCGACCGTGATCCGGGCTCCTTCGTCGGCCGCCGCTTGACGGCGATCAAGTGCCGGGCGCCTTCGTGATGGTCCCGGCGGGCCGCCCACAGATCCCGCGGGGCGCGGCCCCTAGCATCGGGTCGAGATGGCGTCGCTCCCTGGCTGGTGGTCTCGGCTCGTGCCGCGCGTCGGCGAGCACGTGCCCGAGGACTTCTACCGGCTGACGGGCAAGCTCCGCGTCTTCCTCGTCTTGATCCTGGCGGCGGTCGCCATCGGGACGGTGGCGGGCAGGCCCGTCGCCGGCTCCATCGACGCCGGCCGTTACTGGGCGAACCAGTGGGTCCTGCTCGGCGTGGGCGCGATCGACGCGGCGCTCTCCGTCTGGATCTGGCGAGGGCGACTGTCCACCTCAAGCCCGACAACCTGTTCCTGGTCGCGCGCCGGCACGACGCGCCGCTCCTCAAGATCCTCGACTTCGGCATCTCGAAGGTGCAGGGAGGCGCCACGCACCTGACGAACGAGATCGCGCTCCTCGGCACGCCCGACTACATGGCGCCCGAGCAGGCCGAGGGCCACGCCGCCGCGATCGATCCCAGGAGCGACGTGTTCGCGCTCGGCGCGATCGCGTTCCACGCGCTCACCGGGCGGCGGCCGTTCCTGGGCCCGTCGATCCCGGCCGTGCTGCACGCCATCTGCTCTCGCGAGCCCCCGCGGCCGAGCGCGCTCGTCGCCGGCCTGCCGGCGGAGGTGGACGCCGTGCTCGCGATCGCGCTGGCGAAGCGCCCCGACGATCGCTACCAGGACGCCGGCACGCTGGCCCGCGAGCTCCGCGCGGCGATCGCGGGCGCGCTGCCCGAGGCGACGCGCCTCCGCGCGGCCCGCCTCGCGCGTCTCGAGCCAGCGCCGATCCGCCCGGTCGATGGCCCCGCCCACGCGCGGACGGTGGACGCGACCGGCGCGACCGTGGGTGCGCAGGAGGGGTAGATCCGCGCGGGAGCTGCACCGCTGCCTCGGTCGTCGTCGACATCCCCCGTGAAAGCGCTCCTGGAACGCCGTGGGTGATCCGAGCGCTCGACGTCGCCTTGCGCGCGCGAGTTGACGGCCGGCAAGAGCGCTCCTTGACAGGTCGATCGCCGGGAGGGACGGTTCACGCATGGAGGCTTGTATGGAACGCAGAGAGTTCATCGCCGCGGCAGCAGCCACGGCGGCCACCTTGACCACCGCGACCGCGTTCGCGCAGGGGCACGCTCACGCGGGCAAGCTGCCGCCGAGCCCGCCGCTGACCAAGGCGCAGCGCGCCGTGATCGACGGCGCGTCGGACTGCATCAAGGCCGGTGAGCTGTGCCTGGCGCACTGCGCGGACAACCTCGCCGCGGGCGACGCCGCGATGGCCGACTGCCAGCGCTCGGTCATGAACATGCTCGCGGTCTGCCGCGCGATGGTGTCCGTGGCGAGCTATCGCTCGGCGCCGCCCGCCGACCTCAAGGCGATGGCGCGGACGTGCGCCGGGTTCTGCCGGAGCTGCGAGAAGGCGTGCGAGAAGCACGCGGCGCACCACGACGAGTGCAAGCGGTGCATGGAGAGCTGCCGGGCCTGCGCGAGGGCCTGCGACGACCTCGGCAGGTGACGACCGGCGCGGATCCGCGCGCGAGGCGCGCTACCCTGTTTGCCGATGAACCGGACGAGTGGGCACGTCGAGCGCGGCTTCGAGCCGCTGGCGCGGGAGCTCGAGCGCCAGATCCACAAGCTGGGCGGCGGCGCGGCGCTCTGCATCTTCCACGAGGGCGCGTGCGTCGTGGACCTGTGGGGCGGCGTGCGCGACGAGGCGGGGACGCCGTGGGCGCGCGATACGATGTGCGTGTCGTTCTCGACCACCAAGGGCGTGGCGTCGACGGCGCTGCACCTGCTCGCGGACCGCGGCCAGATCGCCTACGACGCGCCGGTCGCGCGGTACTGGCCGGAGTTCGCGCAGGCGGGCAAGGAGCGCATCACCGTGCGCGAGGTGATGTGCCACCGCGCGGGGCTCCACGACGTGCGCGGGCTCGTCGACGACGCGCGCCGGCTGCTCGAGTGGGACACGATGACGAGCGCGCTGGCGGCTGCGCGGCCCGTGCTGCCACCTCCGGGCGCGAGCGCGTACCACGCGCTCACGTACGGGCACCTCGTGGGCGAGCTCGTGCGCCGCATCTCGGGGCGGTCGCTCTCGACGTTCGTCGCGGACGAGATCGCGGGGCCGCTCGGGCTCGACGGCCTCTTCGTCGGCGCGCCCGAGGCCGAGCTCCCCCGCGCAGCGCGCCTCATGCACGCGGGCGGGCTGCGGGAGCCCGCGGAGAGCCCCGCGCGGCAGCAGGCGGCCCGGCGGCGGCGCGCCGCGTTCGGCATGGTCGAGCGCGTGCTGCGCCTCGTCGGCCACCCCTTCGAGGTGCGTCGGGTCGAGGAGGCGCTCGCGCCTCGCGGCATCTCGCGCCTCGACTTCTCGTCGCCCGAGGTGCTCCGCGCGTGCATCCCGTCCGCCAATGGCCTGTTCACCGCGCGCTCGCTGGCGCGCATGTACGCCGCGCTCGCCGAGGGCGGCGCGCTCGGTGGCGTGCGCCTCGTCCGGCCAGAGACGGTGGCCGCGGCGACCGAGGTCCAGGTGCACGGCTTCGATCAGGTGATCGTCTTCAAGATGCGCTGGCGCCTCGGCTACCACCGCATCGGCACGTTTCGCGGCGTCCCGCGCCGCGCGTTCGGTCACTTCGGCTGGGGTGGCTCGGGTGCGTGGGCGGATCCCACGCGGCGGCTCTCGTTCGGCTACGTGGTCAACGCCGGCTCGGGAACGCCCATCGGCGATCTGCGCATCCTGCGCCTGAACACGATCTTGCTCGACTGCCTTCGAAGGCACCGCCGCTAAGGACCGCTTCCCTCCGGGAGAGGGGCCGGGGGTGAGGAAACGGCAGCATTTCCAGAGAAGTCGCCACTCACCGTCTGGCCCAATGGCGCAATTCATTCGCTCGTCGAATCCTTGCTCACCATCCTGCGCACCTGGTCCGCCCTGCTCCAAGACGAGGCCGACGCCCCTTTCGCCGCGCTGTCCGGCTTCGTCGCCTGCCCCGACTGCGCCGGCGCACGCCTCAACGCCAACGCGCGCTCCGTCCGCTTCGCCGATCAAGCGCTGCACGAAATCACCGCGCGATCCGTTGATGCCGCCGCCGAGTGGTTTTCTCCCCCC
>CAZQJC010000111.1:0-84458 GCA_964593795.1 uncultured Myxococcales bacterium
GCGCAGGCACGCTCGAGGTCGCCTTCGGGGGCGGCGAGCCCCTCGGCTTCCGAGGCTTCGACGCGCTCGTCCGCAGACTTCACGACGAGACCCCGCTCGCCGTGAGCCTGACGACCAACGGCACGCTCCTCGACGAGGCGCGCGCCCGCGCCCTCGCGCCCCACGTCGGACAGATTCGCCTGTCCATATACGATGACGTGCCGTGGCAGGCTCGCGTGTCGACGCTCGCCCGCGCGGGCGCTCGGTTCGGCGTCAACTGGCTCGTCCTGCCCGAGCGCCTGGCCGCGCTCGAGGCGACCGTGCTGCGCCTCGCGGCGCTCGGATGCACCGACGTCCTGCTCCTCTCGTACAACGGCCGCGACCGCGCATCGCACCTCTCGGGCGCCGAGGCCGAAGAGCTCGCCGCGCGCGTCCGCGCCCTGGCGGCCGCGCTCGCGGGCCGCGTCCAGCTCAAGCTCTCCGTCTGCTGGGGCGCGCGCCTCGAGGCCGTGCCGCAGCTCCTCGACGGCCGCGACTGCGGCGCCGGCCGCGACTTCATCGTGCTCACGAGCGATCGCGCCCTGCAGCCCTGCAGCTTCCATGACCTCGCGATCCCCGTCGCGTGCGCCGCCGACGTGCTGTCGGCGTGGCATGCCGGCGCGCCCGACCTCGCGCGCCCCGCCCCGATCGCCGGATGTGCCCGCCTGGGCGACTTCGGGCTCGGCACGACCCACCTGCCCGTGGTGAGCTGACGCATGCGCATCCGCATCTGGAGCGCCTTCGCGAGCAACAACAGCGGCAGCTACACGCTCGTCGGACGCTTCGACTCGATCGAGCTGGCGCGCGAGGTCGCCGACGTCCTGCGTCCCGTCCTGGAGGCCGAGTCCCGCTACCGCGAAGCCCACGACGGCGGGCCCGACAGCCCGCTGTCCCGCTTCGTCTCGGAGCAGGGCTTGCCTGTCCGCGTCGGCGACGACGACTGGCCCCACGCCGGCGGTACCGAGGCCCCGGGCATCCTCGTGGTGAACCACCAGGTGCTCTTGCATCACCCGTACACGGTGACGCTGCCCCGAGTGCTGGGTCAGTTCCTCGTGGCCCGCGGCGGCCAGATCGAGGCGACGCTCGATCATGCCCATCACCACGTGGTGGTGGCGATGCAAGCGTGGTGGGACCGGGACGAGGAGACCCGCCGTCGCCTCACGGAGCTCCACACCGCCACTCGCGCAGACCTCGCGCCGCTCCTCGCCACGCACGCCGATCCCCAGGTGCCCCCCGTCATCCGCGACGACGAGTGCGAGAGCCTCCTTGTCGCCGCTGTCTTCAGGGATCTCGTGGCGGGCGTGGACGCCGTGCGCGCGGCCGTCGAGCGCCACGAGGGCCACGTCCACCTGCGGGTCCACGAGGCCCTCGGCCGGGGCGATCCGCTGGCCTCCCTCCGCCCCACGCCGTGACGGTCAGACCGGGTTCACCCCCGTGAGCTCCCTGGCGATGATGCGCCGCTGGATCTGCCCGGTGCCCTCGAAGATGTCGTAGATCTTCGCGTCCCGGTACCACTTCTCGACCGGGTGTCCGGGCTGCATGGCCTCCTCGCCGAGGAGCTGCAGGACGCGCGTCGTGACGTCCATCGCGGTGCGCGCGGCGTGCGCCTTCGCGATCGACGCCCACTTCACGTTCTCCATCTTCTGGTCGGCCATCCACGACGACCGCCACGCCAGCAGCCGCGACGCCTGGATCTCCATCTCCATCTCGGCGAGCGCGAACCCGATGTGCTGGTGGCCTGCGAGCGGCGTGCCCGCGTACGTCCCACCCTGCACGCGCTCGAGCAGGTACTCGAACGCCGCGCGCGCGATGCCGACCGCCTGCGCCGCCACGATCGGCCGCGTCGCGTCCAGCATCTTCTTGGTCCCCGAGAGCCCCTCCTTGGCGCCCTCGTCGCCGCCGAGCAGCCATTCGCGCGGCACGCGACACTCCTCGAAGTGCACCTGCGCCGTCTCGGAGGCGCGGATCCCGAGCTTGACCTCCTTGCGCCCGGGCACGAGCCCCGGCGTCCCGCGCGGCACGACGAAGCCGCGCACGCCCGCACGCCCGAGGGCCGGATCGGTCTGCGCCCAGACGACGTAGACGCTCGCCGACTGCCCGTTCGTGATCCACTGCTTCATGCCGTTGATCACGTAGTGGTCGCCGTCCTTGCGCGCGTTCGTCGACAAGGACGAGATGTCGCTGCCGGTCGAGGGCTCGCTGAGGGCCATCGCCGCGACCTTCACGCGGCCCTTGTCGTCCACGCCCTTGAGGCACTCCATGAACAGCTTCTTCTGCTCGGGCGTGCCCATGCGCGAGACCGGCGCGGCCGCCAGGCCCGAGCCGCCGAGCGCGAGCGTGATGCCCGCGCAGCCCCACGCGAGCTCCTCCGCGCCCACGCACGCGACCTGGCTCTTGAGGCTCGGCCGGGGCTTTCCGTCCTTGCCCGCGCCGCCGCCGTCCATCGCCTTCATCGCGTCGGGGGTCTCGACGAGCGACGTCTGCGACATGCCGAGCATCTGGGCCTGCTTCATGAGCTCCCAGGGCATCGACTCCTCGGCGTCGTGCTTGGCCGCGATCGGGCGGACCGCGCTCTTCGCGAAGGCGCCGAGCATCTGCCGGACGCCCTGGAGCATCGGGTTTCCCTCGAGGATGTCCATCACGCCACCTCCGCCTTCGGGACGTTCTGCCCGGTCCTGACGAGGACGCGCTCGAAGGCCTCGTCGCCGGTCACCGCATCGAACGCACGCGCGTCTCGCATCAGCTTCTCCACCGGGAAGTCGTTGACGAACCCGTAGCCGCCGTGGACCTGCACGGCGTCCACCGTGACGCGAGACAGCGCCTCGGTGGTGAAGTCGCGCGCCCGCGACACCGCGTCGCAGGCCGCGTCCCTCGCGGCGTCGCCCTCGCCCGCGCGGTCGAGCAGCAAAGCCGCGCGGAGCACCATCATGCGCGCCGCGGTCATGAGCGTCTCGCCGCGATCGAGCATGCGCGCGAGCGACTCGAAGCGGCCGATGGGCCTTCCGAACTGCACGCGGTCGTTCGCGTAGGCCGCGGCATGGACGAGCGCCGCGTCCCCCGCCCCCACCGCGCGCGCAGCGAGCGACAGCCGGATCCCGGCGAGCACCTCGCGCACCGCGGCATCCCCTCGCGCGAGCACGCGCTCCGCCGGCACGCGCACGTCGGACAGCGTCGCGCTCGCCCAGGCCGCGGCGCGCCACGCCGACGGAACGATGGGGATCCGCTGCACCGACTCCCCATCGAGCAGCATCACCGCCGACGCCGGCGCTTGCACGAGGAGCAGCAGGTGGCTCGCGCCGTCAAGGCCCGGCACCGCAGGCAACGCGCCCGAGACCACGAAGGCGTCTCCCGAGGGCTGCACCGACAGGCGCCGCGCGCCGTCGCTCGCGCTCGCCGCGCGTCCGCCCGCGGCGATCGCCTCCAGCACCGCGCGCGCGCCACCCTGGCCATGCCTGCCCACCGCGAGCGCCACGTCGACGGGCGCCTCGAGCAGCGCCGCCAGCGCCGGGCAGCCCCGGCCGAGCTCGAAGCCGCGCAGCGCTCGCGCGAGGTGCGAATACGCGCCCTCGCAGAGGCCGCCGGCCTCGGCGGGCACCGCGTCGGGCCCCACGCCGAGCTGCTCGCGCGCCGCGCGCTCGAACCCCGCGGGAGGCGCACCGGCGCGGTCCGCGTCGGCCGCCACCTTCCGCATCTCCACGTCGGCGAATCGCCGGAACGTCGCGACCACGAGCTGCTCTTCGTCCGACAGGCGCAGATCCATAGGTGCGCGAGCGTACCGTGGAAGATGCGTCGCGTGTGAACCTTCGGTGTACGAAGGATTTCGGTCGGGCGCGCCCCGGGGAAGATCCGGCGCAAAAAAAAACCCGGCATGGCGACGAGCGCAATGCCGGGAGAAGCCGTGCGAGGGGGGGGACTCGAACCCCCATGGCTGTTAACCGCTAGCACCTCAAGCTAGTGCGTCTGCCAGTTCCGCCACCCTCGCTTGCTTGGGAGCGCATGAATTAGCCCAGCCCCGTTTCGAGGTCAAGACCCCAACTTGCGGGTCCCGTCGAAACCTCCTCCGCACCTGACCAGGCACAAAGAAAAAGCTCCGCACGATCCGGGCGACCGGACCGTGCGGAGCTGGCATTCTCAGTGTTCGCGACCGCCCGGAGACGGCCGCGGCGGATCAGCCGCCGATCGATCCGGTGGTCGTAGCGCTACCGGCCATATTCCCGTTGACCGTCACCGTGCAGGTCGTTCCCATGCAGCTCACGTCGACCGTGCCGACCATCGTCGAGGCCGACTTGTCCGAGCCGAAGGTCAGCGTGCCCGAGCCGGTCTGCTCATCCAGGGCCGCGACGCACGGCTCGATGGTGACCATGTCGCCGTTCGCCAGCATGCCCGGGCAGTTGGCCGCTGGCGTGCAGGCGATGGTGAAGATGCAGGAGCCATAGCGCACCATCGCGGTCGCCGTCTTGCCACCGGAAACGATCGTCGCCGCAGACGACGACGTGAAGGTCACGTCCGTCGAGGCGGTGGTCTTGAAGCCCTTGACGCCGCCCGCGAAGGTGAACTTCTTGCCCGCGAGGGCCGTCGTCGTCGCTGCACCGACCTTGACCGTGAGCGACGTGGGCCCAGCGGGGGTCGTCGTCTCGTCATCGCAGCCAACGGCGCCGAAGGCGAGGGCCGCAGCGAAGACACCATACTTAAACGAATCGAGAATGCGCACCATTTGGTTCCCCCTCAGTCACTTGGTTGGTAAGGCTAAGTCTCTCTAACCTTCAGAACTGTCTAAATCAAACTGTGTTTCGGTCGTGTTTCTCGACCGTCGGATCTTGGCAATCTACGTCACAGCCCCGTCTACCCCACCCACTCGGCACCTTCGGAGCGATCAGTATATTTACTTCGATTCGAGTTGCAACCCTTTCCTTCGTCCGGGTGCGTCAAGCGTGAATCGGACCTGAGTTCCTCGCGATCTTCCGGCGTTTCGTGGTGCCGCAGCCTCACGGCCGCGGTGGGCGCTCGGGTACCCTACCGGCAGTGAACCGTGCGCGCGGTCTCGATCTGCTCCGTGGGCTGGCCGTGCTCGCCATGATCCTCGTCCACAGCGGCAAGGCGTTCCTCGACGACGAGCGGTACTTCGGCCTCGGCTGGTGGATCTACGTGCCCGAGCCGGTGATCCCGGCGACGTTCCTCGCGCTGTCGGGCTACGCGGTGACGCTCGCGAACGCGCGCGGCCTGCTGTCGTTCCGGGCGTCCGGCCGCCGGGCCCTCGAGCTGTGGGCCATCGCGGCGGGGCTCTTCCTGGTCGGCTACGGGGTGCGCCTTCCGGACCTCGTCCTCTGCCCCGGGATCCTCGCGATGATCGGCTTCTCGTCGCTGGTGGTGCTCGCGTGCGTGCGGACGAAAAGTCCCATCGCGGCGCTCGCCGTCGTGCTCGGCGCGCACCTCGTGCTCTACACGACCCTCGACCGGCTCGAGGTGCACGTGCTCGCGTACAACTGGGGCAACGAGTCCCTGGGGCAGAACCTCGCCTACGCGCTCGTCGGTGCCATCGTCGGGCAGCTCCACGTGCGCCGCGCGTCGGCGCCCGCGTGGCGCCCGGTGGACTTCGTGGCCTTCGTGCCCATCGTCTGCGCGATGGGCTACGTCGTGTGGTCGATGCCCGCCGAGGGGCCGCCCGCGACCAGCAAGAACGATCCGCTGACGGACACGGTGTGGAACTCGCTCTTCTACGGGGCGCCAGGCCGGGGGTGGCTCGTCCGCAAGATGGAGGGACGGCACCTCGGCCACCAGATCGAGCAGCTCATGGGGCACCAGGTGCCTCGCTACGTGCTGCGCTTCTGGGTGTCGCGACCGCCGCTCGTGGCCGTCCTGTGCGGCCTCGTGGCGATCGCGATGGGCCTGCGGCCGCTCTGGGATCGCGTGATGGCCCGAGCCGGAGACGCTCTCCGGCCGATCGAGGTGCTCGGCAAGCACGCGCTCTTCGTGTACGCGGCGCACCTCGTCCTCATCGGACCGCTCATGATCGTCCTCGGCGCCAGGCACATGGCGCCGGCGGCGACGATCGCCTGGTTCGCGGGGCTGGCGGCCGCGATGATCGCGCTGGCATACGCGCTCGAGCGGCGGAACACGCGCAAGGCGTCCGCAAGCGCGACGGTGCCCGCTTCGGCGCCCGCCGCGCAGAAGGCACGGCGCAGGCGCTGAGGATCTTGTCGATCGCTGCGGCGAGCTCAGCGAGCCGCAAGGGCGTAGCGAAGCGCTCGCCATCCGACGAGGCGAGCGCAGCGAGCCGCAAGGGCGCAGCGAAGCGCTCGCCATCCGACGAGGCGAGCGCAGCGAGCCGCAAGGGCGTAGCGAGCGTAGCGAGCGAAGACGCAGGGAGGGGGGCCCGGATGGGCTTTGCCCATCCGAGGGAGGGGCAGCGCGCCCCTCCTGGTGGGCGCCCTCGAGGCGCCCACACGCAACCTAGTAACGATAGTGATCGGGCTTGTAGGGACCGGCGGCGTCGACGCCGATGTACTTCGCCTGCTCGGGCGAGAGCGTCGTGAGCTTGGCGCCGAAGGCGCCGAGGTGCAGGCGGGCGACCTTCTCGTCGAGGTGCTTGGGCAGGGTCACCACGGTCTTGCCATAGCTCTCTGCGTTCTTCTGCAGCTCGATCTGCGCGATGACCTGGTTCGAGAACGAGTTGGACATCACGAAGCTCGGGTGGCCGGTGGCGCAGCCGAGGTTCACGAGGCGCCCCTCGGCGAGCACGATGATCGAGCGGCCGGTGTCCTTGAACTTCCACTCGTGGACCTGCGGCTTGATCTCGATCTTCTCGACGAGGCCCTTGTCCTTCATCGCCTCGAGGCCCGCCATGTCGATCTCGTTGTCGAAGTGGCCGATGTTGCAGACGATGGCGTTGTGCTTCATCCGCCGCATGTGGGCGGCGGTGATGATGTCCTTGTTGCCCGTCGCGGTGACGAACACGTCGTAGGTCTCGACCGCGTCCTCCATCGTGAGCACGTCGAAGCCGTTCATGCACGCTTGCAGCGCGCAGATCGGGTCGATCTCGGTCACGCCCACGCGGGCGCACTGCGCCCGCAGCGACTGCGCGGAGCCCTTGCCCACGTCGCCGAAGCCGCACACGAGCGTCCGCTTGCCCGAAAGGAGCACGTCGGTCGCGCGCATGATCGCGTCCACGAGCGAGTGCCGGCAGCCGTAGAGGTTGTCGAACTTCGACTTCGTGACCGAGTCGTTGACGTTGATGCCGGGGAAGAGCAGCGTGCCGGCCTTCATGCGCTCGTAGAGGCGGTGGACGCCCGTCGTGGTCTCCTCGGAGACGCCGCGGATCGCCTTGGCGATCGGCTGCCAGAAGCCCGGCTTGGCCTTCTGCAGGGTGCCGAGGAGGCCGAGGATGATGGCCTCCTCGCCCGAGCCGGCCGTCTCGGGGCCGGGGACCTTGCCGGAGTTGTTGCACTCGTAGCCGAGGTGCACGAGCAGCGTGGCGTCGCCGCCGTCGTCCACGATGAGCGTCGGTCCCTTGCCGTCCGGCCAGCGGAGCGCCTGCAAGGTGCACCACCAGTACTCCTCGAGGGTCTCGCCCTTCCAGGCGAAGACCGGCACGCCCCTCGGCTTGTCGGGCGTGCCCTGGGTGCCGACGACGACGGCCGCCGCCGCGTGGTCCTGCGTCGAGAAGATGTTGCACGAGCACCAGCGCACGTCCGCGCCGAGCTCCGCGAGGGTCTCGATCAGGACGGCCGTCTGCACCGTCATGTGCAGCGAGCCCATGATGCGCGCGCCCGCGAGGGGCTTGGCTGCGGCGTACTCCCGACGGATGGCCATGAGCCCCGGCATCTCGTGCTCGGCGAGCTCGATTTCCTTGCGCCCGAAGCGAACCGTCTCGACGGACAGATCCTTGACGCGGTGGGCGGGCTGGGCGAGCAGGCTCTCGGCCGAGAGGATGTCCTGGACCGGGGCGATCTTGGGGGCGCTCATGGGGGCTCCTTGATGCGGGGAAAGGCAGACATATACCCGTGATGCAGGCGCATCGCAACGCCTCGCGCTATGCTCTGCGAGATCCGGGGCCCGGCCCCGGGGCTCGTCGATCATGGTGCCCGCAAGCTCGTCCGCGCGACCGATGGTGGCCTGACAATGTCGACGGCGCCGCCGGCAGACTCGTTCATCGGTGAGGTGCTCGCCGGGCGCTACAAGATCACCCGCAAGATCGGCGAGGGCGGCATGGGCGCCGTCTACGAGGCCGAGCACCAGCTCATCGGCAAGCGGGTGGCCGTCAAGGTGCTGCTCGACAAGTTCGCCGGAGACAAGGACGTCGTCGCGCGCCTGCAGCACGAGGCGCGCATCGCGTCGAGCATCGGCCACCCCTCGATCGTCGATGTGACCGACTTCGGCAAGACGCCGGACGGCCGCAGCTACGCGATCATGGAGTACCTCGAGGGCGAGGCGCTCGCGTCGCTGATCGCGCGGGAGGCGCCGCTGCCGCCGGAGCGCGTGCTGCCGATCGTCAAGCAGATCGCGAACGCCCTCGGCGCGGCGCACCGAAAGGGCATCGTCCACCGCGACGTCAAGCCGGAGAACGTCTTCCTCGTGCGCGACGGCCAGGGGCCAGAGCGCGTCAAGGTCGTGGACTTCGGCATCTCGAAGCTGGTCAAGAGCGGAGACCCCGCGCAGCAGCGCCTCACGCAGACGGGCATCGTGCTCGGGACGCCGCTCTACATGTCCCCGGAGCAAGCCCGAGGAGAGGAGCAGCTCGACCACCGCGTCGACGTGTACGCGCTCGGCGTCATCCTGTACGAGGCGCTCACGGGCGAAGTGCCGTTCCGGGGCTCCAACTACCTCGGCGTGATCTCGCAGGTGCTGACGCTGGAGCCCGTGCCGCCCCGCGTCCTGCGGCCCGAGCTCTCGATCACCGAGGCGCTCGAGCGCGTGGTCATGCGCACGCTGGCGAAGGACCGCGACGTCCGCTACCAGACGATGGCGGAGCTCGAGCACGACATCGACCGGCTGGCCGCGGGGGACCAGAACGTGGGCCTCATGCCGAGCGGCGTTCCGGTCCTCGAGGCGGCCGCGGCGGAGGCGGCGCGCGAGGCGGCCTCCTCGAGGCGCGTGCGCGTGGCGGCGCTCGTGGGCCTCCTCCTCGCGGGGGCGGGGCTCGCGGCGATGGGCGCCGGGCGCGATCACGTCGAGGCGCCGCCGGACGCTGCGCCGCGCGTGGAGCTGCCCGATGCGCCGCGCGCGGTGGCGGCCGCCGCGCCGGATGCGCGACCGACGGCGGACGCCGCGCGATCGGACGCCGCGCGGGACCACAAGGACGATCGGCGACGGGAGCGCCTCCGGGAGCGCGCGGAGGCGGGCGAGCGAGCGCCCCGGCTCGACGCGGCGACGCGCCCCGAGGCCGACGACGAGAACGCGCCCAATCCGTTCCGCAGGAAGAAGGGCGTGCCCCCCGCGCCGGACGCCGCCCCGGCGCCCTGATCCTGCAACCCGGAGCGAGGCCGAAGGCCGAAGCCTGAAGCCTGAAGCCCGAAGCCTGATTAGGTATGCTGCCTGCCGGTGCGCCGTCGGCTCGGGGTCCTCGGGGTGGTCGTCGCGTCGCTCCTCGCGGCGACGCCGGCGCGTGCCCTGGCGACGTCGGACGAGAAGCGCGCGGAGGCGCTCTACGACCGCGCGACCCAGCTCGCGGGCAACCTCGAGTACGACGAGGCGATCGCGCTCTACGAGGAGGGCTACCGGCTCGCGCCCGAGGCCAACTTCTTGTTCCAGCTCGCGATGTGCTACGAGCGCCGCTTCCGCTTCACGCAGGCGCTCCAGTACTACGAGCGCTACCTCGTCGAGGCAGGCCCCAAGGGGGACAAGGTTCGCACCGCGCGGCGCCACAAGGCGTGGCTCGAGAGCCTGCCGGCCCGCGTGCGCGTGTCCGGGACCGTGCCGTCCGCGACCGTCAAGGTCGTCCACCTGGACTCGGGGCGCATCGCCGGGGGCGCGCTCGACGAGTACATCGAGGTGCCGGCCGGCTCGTACGTGCTCGAGGTCAGCGCGCCGCGCTTCGTCACCTTCCGCCAGCGCTTCTCGGCCGAGATCGGGCAGTACTACAACTTCGTCGCGCAGCTCCCGGCGCAGACCGCCGAGCTCAACCTCACGCTGGATCCGCCTGATTCGCGCATCTTCCTGGACTCGCGCGACCTGGGCACCGGCCGCTCGTACAACCACCGCGTACCGGTCGGCTTCTACAACCTGCGCCTCGAGCACCCGGAGCGCTCGACCATCGAGGGCGGGCTCGAGCTCGTGCCGGGCGAGACCGTGAACCTCTCGGTGCAGCTCCCGAACCGCGTGCGCTCGGGCGCGGTCGAGACGTACCTGCTCGGGATCGGCTACGGGGGCTTCCTCGTGACGGGCGCGCTGTTCTCGGCCGACGTGTCCACCGCGTTCGTGGTCATCCCATCCGCGGTCGCGGGCGGCGCGATAGGTCTGCTCGGTGCGACGTACCTGCTCGAGACGGCGTACAAGGATCAGGGCGCGCCGACGCAGGGTACGGCGTCGTTCGTGTCGGCGGGCCCCCTGTGGGGCGCGGTCTACGGCGTGGCCATCGCGGAGACGTGGAGCGCGCTTGCGGAGCAGCCCTTCACGAGCACAGCGACGCCGTGGCGCTGGGCCCTCGGCGGGAGCCTCGTGGGTCTCGCGGTCACGGCGGGCCTGGCCTCGCCGGTGGAGTCGACGCCGGGCGACTCGGCGCTCATCCACAGCGGCGCGGGCTGGGGCACGATGCTGGGCCTGCTCGGCGCACGCGCCTTCGGACGCTCGACGGCCGACGAGGGCCCCTTCCTGCTGGCCGGCATCAACACGGGCCTCGCCGCGGGCCTCGTGACGAGCGCCTACACGGAGTGGTCACGCGAGCACGTGTTCTGGCTCGACTGCGCGATCCTCGCGGGGATCGCGGGGGGCGCCGCCCTCGAGCGCGCGATCCAGCCCAAGGAGCTCGGTGCGCCCGACGATCGCACGGCGCGCTTCGCGCTGGCGGGCGGCGCGATCGGGCTCGGGACGGGCGTGATCCTGCTGCGCAACTACGACAAGAACCGCGCCGGTGGGCGCAGGCGAGTGCTCGAGTGGTTCCACCCGACGGCGCTCGTGACGCCGGAGGCGGGCGGCGGCTCGCGCATCCTCGTCGGCGTCGGCGGCACCATGTGACGGGAAGGACGACGTGATGGGCAAGCGGACGAGCAGCACGCGAGGGATCTGGGGGAGCGCGCTGGTCGTGGCGCTCGGGTGTGCGTCGGGGTCGCCGAACACATCTGGAAAGGCGAATGCGACGGCGGGGGCGGCGGGGAGCGCGGGCACCTCGGCGCCGGCGAGCTACGGCGAGCCGCCCGAGCCGCCGATCCCCGAGCCGCGCACGGGCGAGACGCCCCCGATGGAGGGCGAGCGCGTGACCGGTCAGCTCGTCGCGCGCGGCAGGGACGGCGACGCGGAGGTGCTGGAGTTCAGGATCGGCCCGCAGCCCGGGAGCGTGGTGGTGCTCGAGACGCCGGGCGCGCTCGCGGTCACGCATCCGGACGGTCTGCTGCTCGTGCGGCGCCCGCCCTCGACCGCACCGGTCAAGGGCGCCATCCTGCGGCCCGCCTCGTCCGGCGGATACCGACACCCGCTCGAGCTGCAGACCAGCGGCGGCACCACGAGCAAGGAGACGACGCAGCGGTTCTGGGCGGCCTTCGCGGCGTCGTTCGAGGGCTGGGGCTCGGGGCCGTTCCGGCGCTTCGCCGCGGCGCGCGTGCGCGAGCGGTTCCTCCCGACAGCCGGAGGCGTGTCCGCGGCGCTCGCGGGCCGGACCGCGCGCGAGGCCACGCTGCGCGCGATGGACACGCTGACGGGGCGGACGTCGATCGAGGAGGCGCTGCAGGCTGACCGACCGCTCCTCGTCGCGGCGCGCGCCGAGAAGGCGACCGTGCCGATCGACAAGGTGGCGCCGCCGGCGCTGCGGCCGCACCCGTTCCCCGAGATGCTGCGCGCGCTCGGCAAGCCCGTGGCCGCCGAGCCCATGGCGCGGGCGGTACCCGCGGCGTTCTGGTACCTGCGCCTCGACTCGCTCGACACGCTGTTCCGGCTCGAGGACGAGCTCGACGCGTGGGCGACGCCGCTCGCGAGCGCGGCCAATGGCCGCAGCGAAGGGCTCGCGCTGTCGGAGCGCTACCAGACGGCCCTCGGGCTGCGGCGCGGGCCGCTGTCGCGCGCGCTCGGAGGGCAGGTCGTGGGACAGCTCGCGCTCGCGGGGAGCGACCCGTACGTGCGCGACGGCACCGACCTCACGGTGATCTTCCAGGTCAAGTCGCGGGCGCTGTTCGACGCGGCGGTCGGCGCGACGCTCGCGGACTTCGGGCGCGCCCACGGCGGGCTCACGGAGGGCGGCTTCGACCACGGCGGCGTGCGCGTGCGGGTGGCGACCTCGGGCAACGGCGCGGTCCAGCAGCACCGGGCCGACGTGACGACGCCGGAGGGCGAGCTCAGCATCATCTCGAACAGCGCGGGCGCGATCCGGCGCGTCCTCGACGCGATCGCCGGCTCGGCCCCGCGCCTCTCCGACGAGCCCGACCTGCGCTACCTGCTGGCGCGCGACGCGAAGGTCGAGACGAGCGCGCTCGTGTTCCTCGGCGATCGCTTCGTCGCCGAGGTCGCGGGGCCGCGGCAGAAGATCGGCCAGCTCCGCCGCATGATCGCGCAGGCGGAGCTCGCGGTTCCCGGCTACGCGCAGCTCCTCTACGGGCGCATCCACGGGCGCACGCCCGCGAGCACGGCGGAGCTCCTGAAGTCGCGGTTGCTCGTCAAGGAGGACCTCGTCCACGGCGCGGGCGGGGCGATCTCGTTCGCCCCGAGCACGTCGGCGCGCTCGCGCTTCGGCACCTCGTCGGCGCTGGTGCCGCTCATCGACCTGCCGGGCGTGGACCGCGTGACCGCTGGCGAGCGCGACGCCTATGTCCGCTTCGCGGAGACGTACCAGCAGTACTGGCGCGCGTACGTGGACCCGATCGCCATCCGCGTGCGGGTGGCGCAGAGCGAGCTCGGCGTCGACGTGCGCGTGCTGCCGCTCATCGAGGCCAGCGACTACCGCAAGCTCGTGCGCACCGTGGGCAAGGCGCGCGTCTCGACGCCGGGCATCGACGCCGGCATGCGCTGGGTGCTCGGCATCGGACAGGACGCGGAGCTCCGCAGGCTCCTGACCGGGACGGCGCGGCACACGCCCTTCGGTCAGTTCGGGCTGGACTGGCTCGGGGACTGGGCGATGGCGGGCATCGAGGACAAGGTCGTGCTCGCGCAGTTCGCGCTCCGGAGCCGCGACCTCGTGGAGCAACGGCCGGCCCAGAGCGAGGAGGATCGGGGCCGAGCCCGGTTCGAGGACGTGCTGCGCCTGCCGCTCTACGGCGGCCTCGAGGTGAAGTCGACCGCCGGCGCGATCGCGTTCCTGGCGGGCGTCAAGCAGACCCTCGACACCTCGGCGCCGGGCCTCGTCGAGTGGACGCGCATCGATCACCGGGGCGTGGCGATCATGCGCGTGCGGCCGGCGCCCGGGACCGCGGAGAGCCGGAAGCTCGCGGAGGCCGGGGCCGCGGATGTCGCCGTCTACTACGCGCTCGCCGAGGGCGCGCTGCTCGTGGCGCTGCAGGAGCCGGTCATCAAGCGACGCATCGACGAGCGCAAGGACGGGCGCGGCCCGCAGGCCGGCAAGCAAGGCGATACGCAGCTCGTGTTCGACGTGGCCACGAAGGCCGCCTCGCCGATGGGCCGCGTGATCACCTGGGCGCTCGACCGCGAGATCGCGCGCGAGACGCATCACTCGTTCGAGGAGGCGTTCGTGCTCCTCTCCGGCGCACCCGAGCTGCGGACCGATCCTTCGCGCTATCGCGCGGTCGCGATGGCGACGCTCGGGCGCGTGCCGCTCACGACCGACGGCCAGCCCTACACGTGGACGGAGGAGGGAGTCACCGACCCGGTGCGCGGGTCGATGATGCGGCGGCGCTGGCCGAAGCTGCCGGTCGCGGGCTCGGCGGTGGAGCGCCTCGTGACCTCGCTCGTGCGCCTTCGCGGCGAGGTGGGCTTCGACGAGGAGCCAGGTCCGGCGGCGCCCGGCGGCGAGCGGCTCGGGAGCCTGCACGCGCGGGTGACGGTGGGGCTCGGCGCGCGGTGAGGCCGGGCGAGCGCGTCGGCGAGCGCTTCGAGCTCATCGCGCTCTCGCGCATCGGCGGGATGGGAGAGGTCTGGCGGGCGCGCGACACGCTCGACGGCCGCGAGGTCGCGGTCAAGCTGCAGCGCGACGACGGCGGGCCGATGGGCGCGCGGTTCCTGCGCGAGGCGCGCCTGCTCGCCGCGCTGCACCACCCGGCGATCGTCGGCTACGTGGCCCACGGCCGCGCGCCCGACGAGGTGCTCTTCCTCGCGATGGAGTGGCTCGAGGGCGAGGACCTCGGCCGGCGCCTGACCGGTGGCGGCCTCGAGCCCTCGGAGACGGTGGCGCTCGGGCGGCGCATCGCGGGCGCGCTCGGGACCCTCCACGCGGCAGGCGTCGTGCACCGCGACGTCAAGCCCGGGAACCTGTTCCTGCCCGGCGGGCTCGTCTCGGAGGCGACGCTGCTCGACCTCGGCATCGCGCGCACGGCGGAGCGCACCAGCATGCCGACGCGTGCCGGCGCCGTCATCGGCACGATCGGGTACATGGCGCCGGAGCAGGCGCGCGGGGCGCCGGGGATCGACGCGCGCGCCGACGTCTTCGCGCTCGGGTGCGTGCTCTACCAGTGCCTGACCGGCCGCCTGCCCTACCCCGGCGCCGACGAGATCGCGATCCTCGCGCGCATCCTGTTCGACGATCCGCCGCGCCTGTGCGACGCGCGGCCCGATCTGCCCGCCGCGCTCGACTCGCTCCTCGCGCGCATGCTGGCGAAGGATCCCGCCCTGCGCCCCGCCGACGGGCGCGAGGTGTAGCGCCTGCTCTCGGCGGACCTGGCGCTCCCGCGGGGGCGCACCGCGCCGCCGGAGCGCGCGCCCGACGCGCTGACGGGCGCGGAGGAGCGGCAGCTCTTCGTGGTGCTCGCGCGCGTGCCCACGCCGACGCGCACGCCGGAGCTCGCGCAGGTGGAGGAGACGGTGCAGCTCGGCACGCCCACGGAGGTGTCACCGCCGCCCGGCGCGATGCAGGCGGACGCGGAGGCGCTCGCGCGCGTGGGCCGGCGCTTCGGCGCGCACGTCGAGACGCCCGTCGACGGCTCCGTGGTCGCTGCGTGGATCGGCGCGGCGCCGCCGACGGACGAGGCCACGCGCGCGGCGCGGCTCGCGCTCGAGATCGCGCGCCTCCTGCCCGGCCACCGCGTGGCGCTCGCGACCGGACGCGGCCAGGTCGACCAGCGCTGGCCCGTCGGTGTGGCGATCGAGCGGGCCCTCGAGGTGTGGCGACGAGCGGCGGAGGCGCCCGCCGGCGTGTGGGTCGACGAGGTGGCGGCGAGCCTCTTGGCGCCGAGCTTCGAGCTCGCGGGCGAGGCCGGCGCGCGCGCGCTCCTCGGCGAGGGCACGCGGACCGGCGCGCGGACCCTGCTCGGCAGACGCACGCCCATGGTCGGGCGAGACCGCGAGCTCCTCATGCTGGAGTCGCTGTGGGACGGCGTGGTGGAGGACGCGCAGGCGCGCGCGGTGCTCGTGACGGCGCCCGCGGGAGTGGGCAAGTCCCGGCTGCGCCACGAGCTCCTGGCGCGCATCGCGCAGCGCGAACCGCCGATGACGATCTGGATGGCGCGCGGTGACGCGCTCGCCGCGGGCTCGCCGTTCGGGCTGCTGTCCCAGGCGCTCCGGGCCGCGCTCGGGGTTGGCGCCGGCGAGGGAGCGGAGGCCCAGCGCGAGCGGATCGCGACGGCGGTGGACGCGGCCATCGCGCCCGGCGAGGCGGCGCGCGTGCGCGAGTTCCTCGGCGAGCTGGTCGGCGTGCCGTTCCCCGGCGGCGTGCAGCTCCGGGCGGCGCGACAGGACCCGCAGCTCCTCGGCGACCAGCTCCTGCGCGCGTTCCTCGACTGGCTGGGCGCGACGCTCGCGACCGGGCCGCTCCTCGTCGTGCTCGAGGACCTGCACTGGGGCGACCTGCCGACCGTGCGCTTCGTCGAGGCCGCGCTGCGGGCGCACGCGGACCGGCCGCTCATGGTGCTCGCGCTGGCGCGGCCCGAGGTCCACGACCTCTTCCCCGACCTGTGGGCCGGGCGCGGCGTCTCCGAGGTGCGGCTCGTCGAGCTCCCGCGTCGGGCGGCGGAGAAGCTCGTGCGCGCGGTGCTCGGCGAGCGCGTGGACGCGGCGACCCTCGAGCGCGTGGTGACGCTGGCGGCGGGTAACGCGTTCTTCCTGGAGGAGCTCCTGCGCACGGTCGCCGAGGGCGCGCAGACGCTGCCGGAGACGGTGCTCGCCACGCTCGAGGCGCGGCTCGGGGCGCTCGCGCCATCGGCGCGGCACCTGCTGCGCGCGGCCAGCGTCTTCGGACAGTCCTTCTGGGCCAGCGGCGTCCGCGCGCTCCTCGGCGGCTCGGACACCGCGGCCGACCTCGACGGCTGGCTCGATGCGCTCGTGGGGCTCGAGATCGTCCAGCGTCGCCCCGAGAGCCGCATCGCGGGCGAGGCCGAGCTCGTGTTCCGACACGCGCTCGTGCGCGAGGCGGCGTACGGCATGCTGACGGCGAAGGACCGGGCCCTCGGGCACCGGCTGGCGGCGAGCTGGCTCGAGCAGCGCGGCGAGCGCGATCCGAACGTGCTCGCGGCGCACTTCGCCATCGGCGAGGTCCCTGGGCGGGCCATCGAGCTCTACGCCCGGGCGGCCGAGGAGGCGCTCGCGGGCAACGACCTCGCCGGGGCCCTCGACCGCGCGGACCGCGCGCTCGCGCTCGGGGCGACGGCCATGGAGCGCGGCTTCTTGCGGCTCATATGCGCAGAGGCGCATAATTGGCGCGGGGAGCTCGCGGAGGCGGAGCGGTCCGCGCTCGAGGCGCTGCTGTCGCTGCCCCCGGGCCACGCGCGCTGGTACGGCGCGATCGCCGAGGCCGCGGCGGCCGCGGGCCCGCTCGGCCACATCGACGAGCTGCGCATGCTCTACACCACGCTCACGACCGGCGCGGCGCCGGGCGCCACCGGCGAGGTCACGGCGAGCGCGCGCCTCGCGGAGCACCTCGTCATCGCGGGCCTCGCGGACCTCGCGCGCAACCTCGTGGCGCGCACCGCGCGGCTGGACCCGGAGTGGTTCGACGCGAACCCCGCGGCCCGGGGCCGCCTGCGCTCGGCCGAGGCGTCGCTGGCGCGCTTCGAGGGAGACGCCGGCGCGGCGCTGCTCCTCACCGAGGACGCCGCCGAGAGCTTCGAGCGCGCGGGCGACGAGCGCAACGCGTGCCGGCTGCGCGGCTCGGCGGGCTACGGACGCCTCGAGCTCGGCGACGCGGAGACCGCCGCGCGCGTGCTCGGCGACGTGATTCATGCGGCCGAGCGCATGGGTCTGCCGCACATCGCGACGCGGGCGCGACACAACCTCGGGCTCGCGCTCTCGCGCCTCGGGCGCCACGCCGAGGCGGAGGCTGTCGAGCTCGAGGCCATCGCGGCCTTCCGCGCCGCGGGCGACCGGCGCCTGCTCGGCGCCTCGTTCGAGTACCTCGCGCTCATCCACGTCGCTGCCGGGGACGTCGTCAGGGCCGAAGCGGCCGCGCGCGCGGCGCTCGACGTGGCCATCGACGCACCGGTCCTTCCGCTCAACCAGGCCGAGTCGCTCGCGATCCTGGCGCGGGTGCTCCTCGCGCAGGGGCTGCCGGCGCGGGCGCTGGGCCTGGCGACCGAGGGGCTCGTGCTGCTCGAGCAGCTCGGCGGCATCGACGACGGAGACGCGCTCATCCGCCTCACGCACGCGGAGGCGCTGGCCGCTGCGGGCGAGGACGACGCGGCGCGAGCGGCGATCGCGCACGCGCAGGCGCGCCTCGAGGAGCGCGCCGCGCGCATCGCGGATCCCGCGTGGCGCGCGGGCTTCCTCGAGCGGGTGCCGGAGCACGCGCAGACGAGCGCGCTCGCGGCGCAGCTCCTCGGCTGACGACTACTGCGCGGGGGCCCAGCGGACGGGCCACCACGGCGGGCGGAGCGCTCCGGCCGACGTCGTGCTCGTGACGCGACCGTCGGGAGCGACGGAGAACGTGGCGACGCCGAGCGGCGCGGCGGACGCGGTGAGCGCGCACTGCCACGCGCCGGGGTGGCTCGCGCGGCGCGTGGCCGTGTCCACGACCAGCGGCAGCGCGACGTGGTGCCGGCGCAGGCCCTCGCCCAAGGAGCTGTTCTGGTCGCGCGACCGGAGCGCGCCCTCGAGCGGGCGGCCGTCCACCGTGCACCGTGCGTAGACGTCCGCCGGGTTCGAAGGGCGCGCGTGGACCACGAGGTAGGCGCGCTCGGCCTTCGGCGTGGGCTCGTCGAGCGGCTCGGGCGCGAACGCGACGAACGCGTGCGCCTTGCGCCAGCCGAGCGACGTGTCGAGCGTGCCGAGGGTGCTCTCGGCGCCGCTCGCGCCGGGCCGGTAACGCACCTCGAAGCGATCGGGCAGCGCGCTCGCGCACTCGGCGCGGCCGGTGGAGCTCCCGCCCCCGCGCGGCGCGATCCGCCTGACCGTGCACCGCACCGGCGGCTCGCCCACGAGGACCGCGTCGTCGTCCTGCACGTCCGCCGGCGCGTGCCCACGGAGCTGCAGCCACACCTTTTGGGTCTCCACGGACCGCGCGAAGCCGGTCACGTCCGGCACACCGGGCGCGATCCGCGGTGCGCGCGGCGGCTGCACGGCAGCGTCGACGAACACCTCGGACGCGCGACGGAGGGCGCGTTCGGGCGCGCGCGGCGGCTCCTTGTCGCGGCCGGGCGCCCGCGGCGCGTCGGTGATCACGGCGATGAGCTCCTCGAGCAGGCGCGCGCGCGTCGCGCCGTCGGTGGCGGGGCTCCGGAGCTGCTCGGCGATCGCCGTCAGCGCGGTGAAGCGCCGGTCCGCGCGCTCACGCTTCTCGCGGTACTCGGCGGGGGCCACGCGACAGGCGTTGAAGTCGCGGCAGAGCTGCAGCGACTGGTGCGCGAGGAGCTGCAGCGTCTCGCTCGGATCGCGCAGCGACTCCTGACCGGCCTTGACCGCGACGCCGACACCACCCAGCGAGAAGCCGAGGTCCACCTTGAGGCTCTCGTAGCGCGTGCGATAGACGTCGCAGTCGTCGCGCACGATCGCCCCGACGGGTGCGGGGCAGACGTACTCGCCGTAGGTGCCCGCGCAGGTCGAGGCCGCGAGCGCCAGGAGCAGCGCGAGCGGCCTCATCGCCCCGCCTCGAGGTTCGCCTCGATCGCATTCGGCAGCGGGCGCGCCTCCACGCGCCACCACGGCGAGTCGATCCCACCGCGCGTCCCCCGCTGCGTCGCGTGGGGCTCGGGCCTGCCGTCGGCGCCGATGCGGAAGGTGACCTCGCGCAGCTTCTCGCCGCCGGCGGTGACCGTGCAAAGCCACGCGCCAGGCCGGCCAGACAGGAGCCCGAGCCCCGGGGGAGGCGTCGCCTGGTCGTGCGGGAGGACGAACGGCAGCGGGAACGCGAAGCGACGCCACTCGATCTCGGGCGCGGGCTCCGCGATCGACGAGTTTCCCTTCTCGTGATAGCGGGGGCGGTCCTGGTAGGTCTCGAGCTGCGCGCCGCCGCGGCCCGGGCGGATCGCATCGTCGGTGACGAGCGCGCCGCCGACCTGGCAGCGCAGCGTCGGCGGCGGGTACTTGCCGCGCAGGCGCAGCGTCACCATCACGCTCGGCCGCTCGAACGCGGCCGGCAGGAAGCGCGGCTCGGGATCGAAGGCGAGGTAGGCCCGCTCGCGCTCGGCGTCGACGTCCACCCCGTAGTGGTGCACGCCTGCGCGGATGCCGGCCTCGCGGTTCGGGTGCTCGAGGATGGTGTAGCGCCAGGTGCCGAGGACGCTCCGCTGGCCGGTCGCCGCTCGCCGGTACGCGAGCGCCACGGTCACCGCGCGATCGGTGCGGCGCGTGCCGTCGCGCTCGGCGCAGGCCACGGTGTGGAGGACGTCCTTGCCCTTGGCGTCCTTGCGCACCAGGCAGGACACGGTGCCGCTGCCGAAGTCCGCCTCGAGCACGTCGTCCGGCTCGAGCCGCCCGTACAGGTCCACACGCACGGTGGGCAGGAATGAATCGCGCGAGTCCTTGCCGTCGCGGATGAACTGCAGGCGCAGCGCGAGCTGCGGCTCGCCGAGGAGGCGCGGGACGCCATCGGCCACCGGCCCGGGCGACGGCGGCAACGTCCGCGCGCCCAGCCAGTAGCGCCCGAAGAACGGCTCGCGCCGCGTCGCCGCCACCGGCTCGGCCGGCGCTCGATCGGTGGGCGGGCCCCCCAGGGCCGCGAGGAGCCGCTCGAGGATGCGCTGCCGTTCCGGCTCGGACAGGCTCGGCGCCCGCAGCTCGGCCGACAGCGCGGCGACGACGACGAACGTGCGATCGAGCTCGTCGCGGCGACGGCGGTATTCCTCGGGCGCGAGCCGGCAGGCGTTCCAGTCCTGGCACAGGGCGTGGGCGCGCGTGGCGAGGAGCTGCACGAGCTCGCTCGGCGCGTGCGTCTGCTCCGACCCGACCTTGACGTTGCCCCCGACGACGCCCGCGAGGCTCGCGCCGACATCCACCGCCATCTTCTCGTAGCGCACGCGGTACTGCTCGCAGTCGTCGCGCACGATCTCGCCGATGGGCGCCGGGCACGTGTATCGCCCGGTGGAGGCGCACGCGGAGAGGAGGAGCGCGAGGAGGAGACGCGGTCGCACGGGGACGACTCTATCCCCGGCGCATGTGTAAGACCACGAACGCAGGTCCGTCGAGGTGACCGGGCCCCCCCCGGTCATGCGGGGACCGCGCCCCCGGCTGCGGCCCCCGGTCCGCACGCGCTATCGCACCCTTACCCTGCCCTCCCCACGCTGGCCTTCGCGTTGCACATGGGATGGCGCAGTTCCCTCCCGGTCGCCTCGCGCTCGGAGCCCTACCCCTGGCCTGCAACACTGGGCGCCGAGGCGGGGCGATCGGGGGAGAACTGTTTCCCGCGCGACCGACGGCGGCTGATGCGCGCCGGGCCCTCGTGGCGGCGATGCGCCGGGCGCGCTACGATCAAGCACGAATGCAGCGCCTCCTCTTCCTCGCGCTGGCTGTCGTGGTCTTCGAGGCCCTGTGGCCGCGGCCCACGCTCGCGCAGATCGGCCACACGCCGGCCGTGCACGTCTACTCGGCGAGCTGGTGCGGCGCCTGCCGCCAGGCCAAGACGTACCTCACGGCCCACAAGGTCGACTTCGACGACGTCGACATCGAGTCCTCGCGAGCGCACCGCGATGCCTTCGACGCGCTCGGCGGCACGAGCGTGCCGCTCGTGCTGGTGGACGAAGAGCGGATGGTCGGCTGGAGCGGCGAGGAGTTCGAGGCGCGCTTCCGCGACGCGGCGAAGTGGCGCAAGGGGCGCTGGTGGCAGCGCCTGTGGATGAGCGTCAGGGGCGCGCCGGCCGCGGCTCCGGCCGGCTGATCACTTCAGGAAGTCGGGTACGCGCTCGGAGCGGACCACGTCCTCCCAGCTCTCCCGCGCGCGGATGACCTCGAAGCGATCGCCGTGCACGAGCACCTCGGCCGCGCGCCCGCGCGTGTTGTAGTTCGAAGCCATCGCGAAGCCGTACGCGCCGGCGCTCATGAACGCCATGAGGTCGCCGCGCTCCGGCCAGTCGACCTCGCGATCGCGCGCCAGGAAGTCGCCCGTCTCGCAGATGGGGCCCACGACGTCGGCGAGCACGCGCTCGGCGCCCGCGCGCCGCAGGACCGGCCGGATGCCGTGGTAGGAGTCGTAGAACGACGGCCGGATGAGGTCGTTCATGCCCGCGTCGATGATCACGAAGCGCTTGATCTCGCCGACCTTGCGGTAGAGGACGCGCGTGAGGAGCACGCCGGCGTTGCCGACGATGACGCGCCCCGGCTCGAACACGAGCTCGAGGTTCAGGCCCTCGAACGGCCGCACGGCGTCCTCGATGGCCGCCGCGTAGTCGGCCGGCGACGGCGGGGGCCCCTGCTCCTCCTGGTAGGGGATGCCGAGCCCGCCGCCCACGTCGAGGTAGCGGAGCGTACAGCCCGCCTCGGAGAGCTCGCGGGCGAGCGACGCCACGCGCGCGATCGCGTCGCGGAACGGCGCCACCTTGGTGAGTTGCGAGCCGATGTGGCAGTCGATGCCCACGACCTCGATCCCCGCCATCTTGCGCGCGCGCGCGTACGCCTCGCGCGCCTCGCCGATCGGCAGGCCGAACTTGTTCTTGCGCAGGCCGGTCGAGATGTACGGGTGCGTCTCCGCGTCCACGTCCGGGTTCACGCGCAGCGCGATCGGTGCGCGCTGCCCGAGCTTGCGCGCGACCGCGTCGATGGCGCCCAGCTCCTCGGCGCTCTCGACGTTGAGCATCAGCACGTTCGACTCGATGGCGTAGGCGATCTCCTCGTCGCGCTTGCCGACGCCCGAGAACACGATCTTCTTCGGGTCGGCGCCGGCCGTGAGCGCGCGTCGCAGCTCGCCGCCCGAGACCACGTCGAACCCCGACCCGAGGCGCACGAGCGCGCGCAGGATCGCCAGGTTCGAGCACGCCTTGACGGAGAAGCACACGCGGTGCGGCCGCCCCGCGAACGCGGAGTCGAACACCTGGAAGTGCCGCTCGAGCGTCGCCAGGCTGTAGACGTACGTGGGCGTGCCCACCTCGTCCGCGATGCGCGAGAGCGGGACGTCCTCGCACCAGAGTTGATCTCCTTTGTACTCAAAGTGATGCACGGAGCTCCTCCTCGAGGCGCTCGATCTCCGCGAGCACGCGCCCGCGGGCCGGTCCGCCCACCACGTCGCGGCGATCGACCGCTCGGACCGGATCGAGCGCCGTGTAGACGCCGTCGTCGAATTCGGGCGCGAGCGCCCGGTACTCCTCGAAAGGGAGCTCACCGAGCTCCACGCCGCGCGAGATCGCCAAGCGAACCAGCGTGCCCGCGACGTCGTGCGCGCGGCGGAACGGCACGCCCCGCGCCGCCAGGTAGTCGGCCACCTCGGTCGCGCCGAGGTGCCCGCGATCGACCGCGCGCCGCATCGCGGCCGCGTCGAACTCGAGCCCGGCGACCAGGCCCGCCATGACGTGCAGGCACTCGAGCGCGGTGCCGACGGCGTCGTAGAGCGGCTCGTGCGACTCTTGCAGGTCCTTGTTGTAGGCGAGCGGCAGCGCCTTGCCGACCATCACGAGCGTCACGAGGTCGCCGGTCAGGCGCCCGACCTTGGCGCGCACGAGCTCGGGCACGTCAGGGTTGACCTTCTGCGGCATGATCGACGAGCCGGAGCAGTAGCCCTCGGGCAGCCGCACGAACGCGAACTCCTGGCTCGCCCACAGGACGAGCTCCTCGCACAGGCGCGACAGGTGCTGGCCGATGGTCACGCACGCGAAGACCAGCTCGAGCGCGAAGTCGCGGTCGCTCACGGCGTCGAGCGAGTTGCGCATCGGGCCGGCGTCGAAGCCGAGCGCGCGCGCCGTGGCCTCGCGATCGATGGCGAACGTCGTGGTGGCGAGCGCTCCCGCGCCGAGCGGGCACTGCCCCATCCTCGCGTGCGCGTCCACGAGGCGCCCGCGGTCGCGCGCCAGCATCTCGACGTACGCGAGCAGGTGGTGCGCAAGGCGCATGGGCTGCGCGCGCTGCAGGTGCGTGTAGCCGGGCAGGATGACGTCGAGGTTCGCGCGCGCCTGCGCGACGAGCGCTCCGCGCAGCGCGTCCACGGCGGCGGCGAGCTCGCGCGCCTTGCCGCGCGCCCAGAGCTTCATGTCGGTCGCGACCTGGTCGTTGCGCGACCGCGCCGTGTGCAAGCGGCCGCCGACCTCGCCGACCAGCGCCGTCAGCCGCGCCTCGACGTTCATGTGCACGTCCTCGAGATCCGGATCCATCGGCAGCTCGCCGCGCGCGATCTCGCCGCGCACCCGCTCGAGCCCCTCCACGATGATCTCCGCGTCGGCCGCGCTCACGATCCCTTGCGCAGCCAGCATGCGCACGTGCGCCTGCGAGCCCCGCACGTCCTCCTCGTAGAGCCGCCGATCGAACTCGATCGACGCCCCGAAGCGCGCCACGCGCGGATCGAGCTTGCCCGAGAAGCGACCCTGCCGTGCGCTCATGACGCAGTGAGTCTAGACGGGGTCCGGCTCAACTTCTCAACTTTCGAGAAGCCGGCCCCTCCCTGGCCTCGCGAATCGACGTGGTTTCGAGCTACTTGAGCTCGGCGTTCGTGCGGGCGTCGAAGGTGGCGATCTCGCCGGGATTGTCGGCGGAGAGGGGGTCCGCCTCGCTGCCGAGGTCGGCGAGCCTCGCCCCGCGGTCGCCGAGGAGCGCGACCGCGAGCTGGAGCTTGCCGGCGCCCTCGGGCGCCAGCAGCAGGGCGTCGCCGCCCTCGATCGGCGCCTCGCGCATCTCCCACGCCTGCGTGCCGCGCCGGAGCTGCAGGCGCACGCGCTTGACCAGCTCCTCCGGGTCCGAGATCACCTTGACCTCGATCCCGACGCCCTCCTTGGTGGGCTTGGCCGCACGTGAGACCACGATGCGCAGTGGCTTGCGCGTCTGCATGCCCTTCTGCGCGATGTCGAACGTTCGCTTCTCGACCGCGCCGGCTCCGGCCGGTAGCGCGAACCCGGGCTCGAGTGACAGGAGCCCGCGCCACGCGCGCACTGCCTCCTCCAGATCCTTGCGCGGCTCGAGCGCGTTCTCGGATCGCCGCGCCGCCAGCCGCGCGCGCACGCGCAGGGAGGCCAGGAACAGCGGACGCCCGGGATCGGCGTCCGCCGCGACGCGCCTTGCGACCTGCTCCGCCTCGGCGAGCTTGCCCCGCTCGAGCAGCCGATCGGCGAGATCGCACGCCTCCAGGCCGCGCGCGCTCGCCACCTCGATCGCGTCGAGCTCCTCCTCGAGCGGACCGAGCTTGGGCGTGATCTTCGTCGACGCGGCCGGATCCTTGGTGCTCGAGAGCGCCTGCCGGTACGAGGCGACGGCCCTGCGCAGGGCCTCGGGCGTGCGCGCCTTCTTCCACACCTCGGCGTTCGCCCGGCCGGCGGCCAGGAGGAGCTGCCAGGGCCTCGACCGGTCGACCAGATCCGCCGGCTCGGTCAGCCCCTCGGGCGCCACGGCCGTCGCGAGCGCGTGCGCCTCGGTGAAGGCTCGCGCCGCGTCGTCGAACGCGCCCTGCTGGAACTGCTGCGTCCCCTCGCGGATGAGCTCGCCGAGGCGCGCCCGCTTCTTCGGGACCTCCTCCGCCTTGCGGGCCACCTCCTCGCGCGCTTTCTGCTGCTCGCGCATGAGGAGCGGCTTGTACTGTCCCAGCATCGACAGCGCGCTCTGCTTGCGCACGACGTCCTGCTCGACGAGCTGCTCGAGCAGCGCCACCGCGCGGTCGAGCGCCTTCGGATCCTTGTTGGCGTCCCAGGCGCGGCCATAGGCCGTGGCGGCGGCGAAGAGGAGCGCCAGATCGGGCAGGACGGCGTACGCCTCCTCGAAGCGCGCGCCGGCCTCGGCGGACTTGCCCGCCTTGAGCAGCGCCTGCGCCTCGTCGCTCTTCCGCTTGACCTCCTGCTTTCGCTTCTCGAGGGGCTCGGCCGCGGCGCTTGCCGCCGGACACGCCACGCCGAGCAGGAGGACCAGAGCGAGGAGGCGCACGGGAGGATCCAGGGCGAGATCATAGCACCGCGCCGCTGCACGACCGCGCGCGGCCGACACCCCGCGGGGCTAGAATACGAGGGGATGGGCGACGACCTGCTCGCGACGCGGCTCGACCGCCCGCTCCTCGTCGTGGAGGTCTCCGGCGGCTCGCTCGACGGCCTCCGCTTCCCGCTCGGTCCGACGGAGCTCACCCACGGCGTCGCCATCGGCCGCAACCCCGAGTGCTTGATCCGGTTCGACGCCACACGCGACCGCGCCGTCTCGGGCAGCCATGCGCTCCTCGAGTCGCGGGACGGCCGCTTCTTCGTGCGCGACCTCGGCAGCGCCAACGGCCTCTTCGTCGACGGCAAGCGCGTCGGCGACCAGAGCTGCGAGATCCAGAGCGGCACGCGCATCCGGCTGGGGGAGAGCGGGCCGGTGCTGCGCGCGATGGTGCCGGGTGAGCCGCTCGCGCACGCCACGACGGAGCTCGGCACGACCGCCACGCCCGACCCGGGTACGCCACCGACCGAGGTGCCCGGCCGCGATCGCCCGCCGGGCGCCCGCACCCAGATCCTCCTCGATCAGGTGGCCGAGCGCGTGGCCGCCGGCGCAGCCGCGACGCGCCGGCGACTGCTCTTCGCGCTCGGCGCGCTCGGCGTGTTGCTCGTGGCGGGCGGCGGCGTGGGCGCCTGGTACCTGGCGCAGGACCGCAAGGCGGTGGCCCGGATCGAGGAAGGAGCGCGGCAGGCCCGCGAGGCGATGGAGCGCGAGCGCGCGGCGGACCGCAAGCGCATCGACGAGGCCCTCGCCGCGGCCAGGGCGGCGCGAGACGAGCTCGACCGGCAGAAGCGCGCCTACGACGAGCTGAAGAGGCAGCTCGAGCAGAAGACCGACGAAACGGAGCGCGCGGCGCTGCAGGCACGCATCGAGGAGCAGGCCAAGAAGATCACGACCGTACGCAAGGACGCCCGGGCCAAGGGCCGCGCTCTGCGCGACGAGGCCCGCAAGCTCCGCGAGAAGGGCCGCGCGGCGGCTGGCGAGGCGGCGGACGAGATGACCGACGAGGAGCTCGAGGCCCTCGGCGCCGACGACGAGTAGTCCCATCTGCGCGCGTGATTTGAGCGAGGCCGCCACGACGCGGTACCATGGTCCGGGGTGGTGGCTCTGAACACACGTTCCTGTCCGCAGTGTGGCGCGCGCTACCCGGACTCGGCGCGCCGCTGCGGCAACGACGGCGCCGAGCTGGTGCGCGACGAGCGCGACACCGAGCCTCCGCCCGAGCCCGCGGCGCTCGCCGCCACCGGGGACCCCGCGCGCGTGCCGTCCACGGTCGAGTCGGTGGTCCCGGCCGAGGTGGCGGCCATCGACGCGGGCGCCGACCTCGCCCCCGGCACCAAGGTCGGCGACTACGTCGTCGACAAGAAGATCGGCGAGGGCGGCATGGGCGCCGTGTACCGCGGCCAGCAGCCCCTCATCGGCAAGCGCGTCGCGGTCAAGGTGCTCTCCGCGCAGCTCGCCTACGATCCCTCCGTCGCGCAGCGCTTCGTCCAGGAAGCGCGCGTGGTCAACCAGATCGGCCACCCGAACATCGTCGACATCTTCCTGTTCGGCCAGCTCCCCGACGGTCGCCACTACTTCGTGATGGAGCTGCTCGAGGGCGCGAGCCTGCAGGGGTACCTCGAGCAGCACGGCGCGCTCCGGCTCTCGAACGCGCTCGAGATCGCGCTGCCGGTGTGCGACGCGCTGGCCGCGGCGCACGAGTCGCAGGTGATCCACCGCGATCTCAAGCCGGGCAACGTGTTCCTCAAGCAGCGGCCCGGCACGCAGGGGTTCGCGGTCAAGCTGCTCGACTTCGGCATCGCCAAGCTCGGCGGCGGCGAAGCGCAGGGCCTGACGCGCACGGGCAGCCCGATCGGGACGCCGCTCTACATGGCCCCCGAGCAGTTCGACGCCAAGAACGTCGACGCGCGCGCCGACATCTACGCGCTCGGCGTGATGCTCTTCCAGATGGTCACGGGGCGCCTGCCGTTCGAGGCCAAGACCTTCACGGCGCTCATGGTGCAGAAGGCGAGCGAGCACCCGCCGCGGATCAGCCAGCACGGCCGCTTCCCCGAGGCGCTCGACGAGCTGCTCGCCGAGTGCATGGCGATCGATCCCGAGGGCCGGCCCGCCTCGATGCTGCACGTGCGCGCGCGCTTGCTCGAGATCGCGCAGCAGGACCCTTCGGCGCACTCGGGCCTCCTGCGCATCGGCGGCTACACGGCCGAGATGGCCGCGGTGAAGAAGCCTGCAGAGGGTGGCAAGCGCGCCCTCTGGGTGGCCCTCGGCGTGGGCGGCGGCATCCTCGCCTCGGGTGCGCTCGCGCTCACGATGCTGCGTGGTCGGTCGCCGGCCGCGCCTCCTGCCACCCCGCCCGTCGCCGCCGCGCCCGCGCCGCCCCCCGCCCCGCCCCCCGCGCCGACTCCGCCGCCCGCGCCGACGACCGCCGCACTGTCGGTCAAGACGCCGCTCGCCAGCGCCAGGTTCAAGGTCGACGGCAAGCCCGCGGGCGACGGCACGGGCGCGCTGCGCGTGGACGCGCTCCCGGCGGGCGCGCACGAGGTCAGCGTCGAGGCGCCGGGGTACAAGCCCAGGGCGGAGACGATCCGGTTCGACGCGGGCAAGGACGTCGCGCTCGAGTGGACGCTCGAGAAGATGCCCGAGCCGCCGGCGGCGGCGCACAAGGAAGAGCGCCGGAGCGACCGGACGCCGAGCGCGCGCCACAAACCCAGGACGCCGCGCGACAAGCCCGTCGCGACGCCGCCGCCGCCCGAGCCGCAGGCGCCCGAGCCCAAGCCCAAGACGCCCGATCCGTTCGACTGACCCGTCCTCCCCCGTGGCAGCGCCGATCGATCCGCTCGCAGGAGAGCCGCCGCGCGCGGACGAGCCCGGCGCGCGCGCGCCCGAGACGCGCCGCCTGCTCGCGCTGGTGCGCCCGCACCTGCCGCGGCTGCTCCTCGCGACGCTCGCCCTGCTGGTGGCGACCTGCGCGGGGCTCGTCGCACCCCGCGTCGCCGGCGAGATCGTCGACACCGCGCTCGGCCCGGGAGGAGGCGCCTCGCTCGGCCACATCGCGCTCGCGCTGGTGGGCCTGTTCGCCGTGCTCGGAGCGTGCAGCTTCGCCGAGCTGTACCTCCTGCAATCCGCGGGGGCGCGCCTCCTGCGCAAGCTGCGCGGCGACCTCTTCTCGCACCTCGTCGCGCTGCCGCCGGCCTTCTTCGTCCGGCAGCGCACCGGAGAGCTGCTGTCGCGCCTCGGCGCCGACCTGCAGGTGGTCCAGAGCGTGCTCACCGATCAGGTCCCGAACGGCATCCAGGCCGCGTTCGGCCTCTGCGCCACGCTCATCGTGCTGCTCCTCCTGCACACGCGCCTGACCGCGGTCGCGCTCGCCGTGGTGCCGCCCGTCGTCGTGATCGCGCTCCTGTGGGGGCGCCGCCTCGAGCTCGCGTCGAAGCGAGCGCAGGACGCCCTCGCCGAGACCGGCGGGCTCGCCGAGGAGGTGCTCTCGGGCGTGCGCACGGTGCAGGCGTTCGCGCGGGAGGATCACGAGCGGAGCCGCTACGGCTCCGCGCTCGACGCCCTCCTCGGCCGGCAGCTCGCGAGCTCGCGCATGGTCGCGTCGTTCTCGGGTGTCGTGGAGTTCGCCGCGTTCTCGGCGCTCGCCATCGTGCTGTGGTACGGGGGCCGCCTCATCCTGCGGCGCGAGATGACCCCGGGCGCGCTGACGTCGTTCCTCCTCTACACGTTCTCGGTGGCCGCACAGGTGACGAGCCTCGGCTCGCGGTACGCGGCGTTTCGCAGCCTGCGCGGCGCCGCGGCGCGCGTGTTCGCCCTGCTCGACACGCCGTCCAGCGTGCCCGAGCCCGCGGAGGCCGCCCCGCTCGACGCGCCCAGAGGCGCGCTCCGCCTCGAGGGCGTGCGCTTCTCGTACCCCGAGGCGAAGGCCGCGGCGCTCGAGGGCGTCGACCTCGACGTCCCCGCGGGGCAGGTGCTCGCGGTGGTCGGGCCCTCCGGCGCCGGCAAGAGCACGCTCCTGCACCTGCTCCTGCGCTTCGCGGATCCGACCGCCGGCGCGATCACGCTCGACGGTCGCGACCTGCGCACGCTGCGCTCCGGGGACCTGCGCCGCGCCATCGGGATCGTGCCGCAGGACGTGTTCCTGTTCTCGGGCAGCGTGCGCGAGAACATCCGCTACGGTGACCTCGAGGCCACGGACGAGCGCGTCGAGGCCGCCGCCCGCGCAGCCGGCGCCGAGCCCTTCGTGCGCGCGCTGCCCCGCGGCTTCGACGAGCCGGTCGGCGAGCGCGGCACGCGGCTGTCAGCCGGCCAGCGCCAGCGCCTCGCCATCGCGCGCGCGTTCCTGCGCGATCCCGCGGTGCTGCTCCTCGACGAGGCCACGAGCTCGCTCGACGCGGAGAGCGAAGCCGCAATCCAGACCGCCCTCGAGGCGCTCATGCGAGGCCGCACGACCCTCGTGGTGGCGCACCGCCTGTCCACCGTGCGCCGCGCCGATCGCATCGTCGTCCTCGACGCCGGCCGCATCGTCGGAAGCGGCACGCACGAGTCGCTCCTCGTCGACAGCGACCTCTACCGCCGCTACTGGTCCCTGCAATCCCTCCCCGGCCCCGCCTGAGCGTGTCGCAACTCCCGAGCCCGAGCCCGAGCCCGAGCCCGACCTACCCGAGCAGCCCCGCCAGCTCCGACGCCGCCGCGAGCACCACGTCGGGCCTGGCCGCCTCCAGCGCGCCGCGCTCCCCGTAGCCCCAGGCGGCCACCGCCACCCGCGCGCCTGCCCCCCGGGCCGTCGCCACGTCGAGCGGCAGGTCGCCCACGTACCAGGCGTCCGCCGGCGCGACCGCGAGCCGCTCGCAGCACGCGACCAGCCCCGACGGATCGGGCTTGAGCGCGGGCACGTCGCCGCCACCGAGCACGAGGTCGAACCGCGCCTCGAGCCCGAGCTGCGCGATCACCTGCCGGGCCGCCTCTCCGTGCTTGTTCGTCAGCACCGCGAGCGCCGCGCCGCGCGCCCGCAGCGCGTCGAGCGCGAGGACGATCCCGGGATACGGCCTCGTGTCGTCGGTGGCGTGCAGCTTGTAGTGCGCGCGGAACACGACCAGCCCGCGCTCGATCTCGGGCTCGGTGCGCGCCGCCTCGGGCAGGCCCCGCAGCACGAGCATGCGCAGGCCGTCGCCGATGTACGAGAAGATCTCGCCGAGCTCGCGCGGCGGATGGCCGAGCTCGGCGAGCATGTGCGCCAGCGATCGCGCGATGTCGGCGCGTGAATCGACGAGCGTGCCGTCGAGATCGAACACGACGGCCTGCCGGATCATGGAAGGGGATAGGAGATGAGGCGGGAGGGCTACGACGCGCGCTTCTGGCGGCGGACGGTCTGGACCTCGTCGAGGAACTTGAGCGCCGTGTCGACGCCGTTCGTCAGCGAGTCAACGACGAGCGGCAGGATGCCCGCGTTCTCGTTGCGCATGACCTCGTAGTAGCGCTGGCGGTCCGTGTAGTGGACCACGCAGGGCATGTAGCCCTCGCGCACGAGCATGTAATTCATCAGGAGGCGCGCCACGCGGCCGCTGTTCTTGGTCCAGGGGTAGATGGCGAGGAGCCGGTAGTGCGCGAACGCGGCCCGCTTGACCACGTGCATCGACTGCGCCTCGTCGTCCTCGATCCAGTCGACCAGCTTCTTGACCGCAGCCTGGATCTTATCGGGCTGCGCGATGTCGTGATAGTAGAGCCGGTGGATCGGGTTCTCCTTCCTGTACTGGAGCTGCTTGGCCGCGAGCTCCGGCGACAGGAAGTCGTGCAGCTTCTTGATGAGGTCCATCGTGATGGGCGGGCGCTTCTTGGCCGCCTTCTGCTGGACGGCCTGGTCCCGGATCCAGTCGATGGCCTCCTTCTGGCGCTTGATCTCCTCGTACATCGGGATCAGCGTGACGTCGCTGATGATGCGGCTGTCGATGGCCGCCTTGAGCTCCGAGTACGAGAGCACGACGCCCTCGAGCGCGTGGTCGTGGTAGATCCACGACAGGTCCAGCTTGGCCTGGAAGTCGGTCGCAATGTAGCGTAGCGACTGCGGAAACCCCGCCATCCGCTCGGCGACCTGCGCCATCTTCCCGTCCAACTCGATCAGTCTATTCTCCATCGAATGCGTCCTCTCCCCGGGGGACCAGCCTGCCCCGCGAATTCGCGACCCCCGCCCCGGCCCTCAGCCGACGACGGCTTCGGGCTCCCTCCGGGTCGTTCAGGCCGCGCTTCCAAAGGAATCTGCGACTTCTACTGCGCCGACTCTCCGCCCATCTGCTCCACCGACCCGCCCGGCTCGATCGCCGTCACCGACTCTGGCGGCGCCAGATCCGGGCTTGGTAGGCGCGCGGAACCTATCTCTTAAAACCTTGTCGGTCAAGGCTCTCCCGCCAAATCTGCGGGGAATCGGTCACTATTATAACCGCCTGGGCGGATATGTCATCTCCCGCCTTGCACTCCTGCCGGAACTCCCCACCCTTCCCCACTCAGATCTTGCTGTATTTCCACACGGAATTGCCGCCCAAAACCTTGACACCGCATTTCACACCGCTAGGGTGGCTCGAGAGTGGTAAAAAGTGGGGAATCGTGTTGACCGTGGGTCTCCACGGAAGCCACTTCTCGACCCTGGACGCCAAGGGCCGAGTGGCGGTTCCGGCGCGCTTCCGGCCCCTGCTGGCCGAGGACGGCCACGTCATGCTCACGTTCCAGCGAGAGCCTTGCATCCTCGTGTATTCCCTGGGGAACTGGCAGGCGATCGCACGCTCGCTTTCGGGGACGAGCCCGTTCGACGACGAGGCGAACCGGCGAAAGCGCCTGCTCTTCGGGAACGCGGCCACCTGCCCGCTCGACCGGCAGGGGCGGGTGCTCGTGCCGCCGCCGCTCCGGGCCTACGCCCAGCTCAGCAAGGACGTCGTGTGGCTCGGCGTCGAGGATCGCGCCGAGATCTGGGACCGCGCCCGCTGGCAGAGCGAGCTCACCGCGGGCCCTCGATGACCGCCTTCTCGCACCGGAGCGTCCTCTTCGACGAGACGCTCGAGCTGCTCGCGCCACGGGCGGGCGGGCGCTACTGCGACTGCACGCTCGGCGGCGGCGGGCACACCGAGGGCCTGCTCGAGCGCAGCGCGCCGGGCGGGATCGTCATCGGCCTCGACCGCGATCCGAGCGCGCTCGACGCGGCGCGGACCCGCCTCGCGTCGCACGGCGATCGCCTGCGCCTCGTGCACGCGCCCTTCTCGCAGGTCGCGGCGCGGGTGGCCGAGCTCGACCTCGGCCCCCTCGACGGGATCCTCGCGGATCTCGGCGTGTCCTCGCCGCAGCTCGACGTCCCCGAGCGCGGCTTCTCGTTCCGCGGCGAGGGCCCGCTCGACATGCGCATGGACCCGACGCGCGGCGAGACCGCGCGCGAGCTGTGCGCACGCCTCACCGAGGAAGAGCTCGCCGCCGTCATCCGCAACTACGGCGAGGAGCGCTTCGCCGGGCGGATCGCGCGGGCTATCAAGCAGGACCTCGGCGAGGGGAAGCTCGAGACCACCACGGAGCTCGCGGCGATGCTCGGGCGCGTCATCCCGCAGGCTCGAGGCTCGAGGGCGCACGGGCGCATCGATCCCGCGACGCGCACCTTCCAGGCGCTGCGCATCGCCGTCAACGACGAGCTCGACGAGCTCGACACCTTCCTGTCCACGGCCCCCGCGCTGCTCGTTCCCGGCGGCCGGATCGTCGTGATCTCGTTCCACTCGCTGGAGGACCGCATGGTCAAGCACGCCTTCCGCGCCGATGCGCGCGTCCGCCCCGTCACCAAGCGCCCGATCGAAGCCGGCGAGGCCGAGCTCGAGCGGAACCCGCGGGCCCGCAGCGCAAAGCTGCGCGCGGCGGAGCGGGTCGCGTGAGCGTGATCGGGGCAGGCGTGGCGGCGGCCACCAGGCCCGCCAAGGCGAGCCGCAGCGGCACCCCCGCGGTGCGCCCGACGGTGCTCGTGGTCCTCGGGGGCCTGCTCGCGTGCACGTTCGCGATGGGCTACGTGTGGATCCGCCTGAGGGTCGTGGACCTCGGCTACCAGCTCGGCAAGGAGAGCAGGCTCGCGCAGCAGCTCGACGACGAGAACCGCCGGTTGCGGGTCGCCGTGGAGTCGCTCAAGGCGCCCGGCCGCATCGAGCGCGTGGCCAGGGAGAAGCTCGGCATGGTGCCGCCGACGGTCGGCGAGATCCGCAGCGTCAGCGTGCTGCGCCCTGCGGCCGCGGCCGGCCCGAAGGCGGACCGAGAGGACTGAGGAATGCACGAGCAACTCGAGGCCAGCGAGGGCAAGTGGGTCAAGGGCCGCATCCTGCTCTGCGGGGTGGTCGCGTTCGGCATCCTGGGTCTGCACGTGCGCCGCGCGCATCACCTGCAGGTCGAGAGCGGCGAGCACTTCCGCGAGCTGGCGGAGGAGCAGTACCTCCGGCAGGTGGAGCTGCCGCCGCGGCGGGGGGCGATCCACGACCGCAACGGCAGCGAGCTCGCGACCAGCGCCGACGTCGACTCGGTGTACTGCAACCCGCGCATGGTGCCGGCGGGCTCCGCGGCGCGCCTCGCCCCTGCGCTCGGCATGCCGCTGCGCGAGGTCGAGGAGAAGCTCCGCTCGCGGAAGTTCTTCGCGTGGATCAAGCGCCGGGTGGCCAAGAACGAGGCCGAGCGCGTGCAGAAGCTCGAGATCCCCGGGGTGACCATCACCAAGGAGCCGCGCCGCTACTACCCGAACGCGGAGCTCGCCGGGCCGCTGCTCGGCTTCACGGACTCGGACGGCAACGGCATCGAGGGCCTCGAGAAGATCCTCGACACGACGCTCGCGGGCGAGCGCCGCGAGATGTCGGGGATGCGCGACGCGCTCGGGCGTGACCTCATGACCGAGGTGGTGCCCGACGTCGAGGAGACGTCGGGGCAGGCGGTGTCGCTGACGATCGACCGCTTCGTGCAGTTCACGGCCGAGCGCGTGCTCAAGGCGACCGTCGAGAAGTTCCACGCGCAGGCGGGCACCGCGATCATGGTCGACGTGCGCACGGGCGAGGTGCTCGCGAGCGCGACGTTCCCGACCTACGACCCCAACAAACCAGGCGAGATCGGCGGCTCGGGGCCGGGGCCGAAGGTGCCAGCGCGGAACCGCGCGGTCACCGACGGCTACGAGCCGGGCTCGACGGTCAAGACGTTCACCATCGCGGCGGCGCTCGACGCGGGGGTCGTCAAGCCGACGGACCTCTGGAACACCACGGGCGGCGTGATGAAGATCGGCAAGTACACGATCCACGACTCGCACGCCCACGGCGTCCTCAACACGGCCGAGGTGCTCAAGGTCAGCTCGAACATCGGCGCGGCCAAGATCGGCAAGCGCCTCGGCGCGGAGGCCCTGTACGCCGGCCTGCGCGCGTTCGGCTTCGGCCAGCGCACCGGCATCGAGATGCCCGGCGAGCAGGCGGGGCGGCTGCGCAAGACCGAGAGCTGGGGCGACATCGGCCTGGCGACCGTCGCCTTCGGGCAGGGCCTCACGGCGACGCCGCTGCAGGTCGCGAACGCCTACGCAACCATCGCCAACGGCGGCGTGTGGCACGCCCCGCGGATCGTGCGCGGCTCGAAGGCGCCGCCCGAGCGGCGTGCCATCGACGCCGAGACGGCGGATGTCGTGCGCAGGATGCTCGAGAGCGTGACCGACGAGGGCGGCACGGCCGCGTCGCTCAAGACCTCGCTCTACAAGATCGCGGGCAAGACGGGCACCGCGCAGAAGGTCGACCCGGGGACGCGGCGCTACTCGGCCACCAAGTACATCTCGAGCTTCGCGGGGTTCGCGCCGGCGCACGCGCCACGGATCGCGATGGTGGTGGCGATCGACGAGCCGGTCGGGCAGCATTTCGGCTCGGTGGTGGCAGCCCCGGCCTTCCAGCAGATCGCGGAGGAGACCCTCCGCTACCTCGGCGTCGCGCCTGCGGCGTCCGACGCGCCGCGCCCCGAGGCCCTCGCGAAGAAGGACGCCGCGCCCGCGCGCGCGAAGAAGGCCAAGGCGCCCGTGATCGAGCCGACGCCCGAGCTCGACTCGACGGAGATCGAGGCCGACGCCGACGCGGTTCCGGACTTCACGGGCATGACGATGGCGGAGGCCCTGGCGGCGGCGAGGCGAGTCGGGATCGCGCTCGAGATCGAGGGCACCGGCCGCGCCGTCTCGCAGAGCGTCGAGCCGGGGACCGGATCGCGCGGGGGCTCTTGCCGCATCTCGTTCGCGCCGCCGGCGACGCTGGTCGCGGCGAGCGCGCCTGCGAAGGCGGTCCGCGGCAAGCGATGAGCCGGTCGGTCCCGCTCGAGACGCTGCTCGAAGGCGTGCCGGTGCTGGCGCGCCGAGGGGCATCCGATGTGGCTGTCGGCGCGGTCGTCGAGGACTCGCGCAAGGCGGCCCCGGGCGCGCTGTTCGTGGCGGTGCGTGGCGAGGCGCGCGACGGTCACGCGTTCGTGGCCGACGTGCTGCGCGCGGGCGCCGCGGCGGTGGCGGTCGAGCATGACGAGGGCTGGCCGCTCTCCGAGGGCCAGGCGCTCGTCGTCGTGGGCAGCGGCCGACGCGCGCTCGGGCGCATCGCGCTCGCGCTGCTCGGCCACCCGGAGCGGCAGCTCGCGCTCGTCGGCGTCACCGGCACGAACGGCAAGACGACCACCACGTACCTCGTCGAGGCCATCCTGCGCGCCGCGGGGGCGCGACCGGGCGTCATCGGCACCGTCGAGTACCGCTTCGAGACGCACCGGCTGCCCGCACCGAACACCACCCCCGGGCCGCTCGAGCTCGCCGAGGCGCTCGGCGCCATGCGCGACCGCGGCGCCACGCACGTCGTGATGGAGGTGACGTCGCACGCCCTCGTGCAGGGGCGCGTCGACGCGCTGGCATTCCGCGTGGGCGCCTTCACGAACCTCACGCAGGACCACCTCGACTTCCACGGCACGATGGAGGCCTATTTCGAGGCCAAGCGGCGCCTGTTCACCGAACGGTTGGCGCCGGACGGCCTGGCCGTGGCGCTCGTCGACACGCCCGAGGGGCGGAGGATGCTCGAGGGCATCGCGCGAGCCCTGCCCTGCGCGACGCGGGGCGACGGCGCGGTGCGCGTCGTGCGGCAGGCGCAGTCCGTGGGCGGAATCGACGCCGCGCTCGAGACGCCCGCGGGGCCGCTCGCGCTGCGCTCGCCCCTCGTCGGGGACTTCAACCTCGAGAACCTCGTGGTCGCGGTGGGCGTGGGCGTCGCGCTCGGCCTTCCGAACGCGGCCATCGCGGCGGGGCTCGCGGGCTGCGCGGGGGCGCCGGGGCGGCTCGATCGCGTGGCGGGGCCGGGGTTCGACGCCTTCGTCGACTACGCGCACACACCGGACGCGCTCGAGCGCGTGCTGGCGACCGTCAAGCCGCTCACCCGTGGGCGCCTCTTCTGCGTGTTCGGCTGCGGCGGCGACCGGGACCGCACCAAGCGCCCGAAGATGGGGGCGATCGCCGTGCGCGGCGCCGACCTCGCGATCGTCACGTCGGACAACCCGCGCACCGAGGATCCGGCGGCGATCGTGCAGATGATCGTGGACGGCGCGCGCGAGGCGGGCGGCGTGCCCGTGGCGCTCGAGGCGCTGCCGGACGCGAGGCGCGGCTACGCGGTCGAGGTCGACCGGCGGCGCGCCATCCAGGAGACGGTGCGCGCGGCGCGGCCGGGCGATGTGGTGGTCGTCGCCGGCAAGGGCCACGAGGACTACCAGATCCTCGGCACGACGAAGATCCACTTCGACGACCGGGAAGAGGTCCGCGCGGCGATGGCGGCGCCATGAGCGAGCCGTCGCAGGGCGCGGTGCATCGTGTGACGCGCGCGGAGCTCGCTGCGATGCCCGGCGTGGTGATCGCGGCGCCGGGGCCGGCCGAGCACCGCGCGGCGGTGATCGACAGCCGCGCGGCGGGGCCCGGCGACGTGTTCTTCGCGCTGCGCGGGGCGCGGGACGGCCACGAGTTCTGCGCGGCAGCCGTCGCCGCCGGTGCGAGCGCGCTCGTGGTCGCGCGGCCGGTGGAGGCGCCCGAAGGGGTCGGCGTGTACGTGGTGACGAGCCCCGAGGTCGCGCTCGGCAGGCTCGGAGCCGACCGGCGGCGCGCGATGCGCGAGCTGACCGTGGTGGCGGTGACGGGCTCTGCGGGGAAGACGACGACCAAGGAGCTCCTCGCGGCGATGCTGGCCGAGGCGGCCGGCGGCGCGGAGCGCGTGCACGCCACCGAGGGCAACCTCAACAACCACCTCGGCGTGCCGCTGACGCTGCTCGGCCTCGGGCCCCAGCATCGCTACGCGGTCGTCGAGCTCGGCATGAGCGCGCTGCGGGAGATCGCGTACCTCGTCGAGCTGGCCGCGCCGGACGTCGCGGCGGTGACGCTGGTCGCGCCCGCGCACCTCGAGCAGCTCGGGTCGATCGACCACGTGGCCATCGCCAAGGGGGAGATCTTCGGCGGCCTCGGGCCGCGCGGCCTCGCCATCCTGCCCGATGACGACGCGCGACTCATCCGCGAATGCGAATATCACGGCGTGCCGGCGGCGCAGCGGCGGACGTTCGGCGAGGGGGCCGGCGCGGACGTGCGGCTCGTCGAGGCCACCGCGCACGGCACAGGCCAGCGGGTGCGCCTCGCGCTCGGCGGCGGGGAGGTCGCCTTCGACCTCGCGCTGCCGGGGCGGCACAACGCCCGCAACGCCGCGGCGGCGGCCGCGGTGGGTGTGGCGCTCGGCCTGCCGGCGGACACGATCGCGCAGGGGCTGGCGCGCGGGCGCGCGGCGCGCCACCGCTCCGAGATCGTCGACGTCGCCGGGCGCGTGGTGCTGGCCGACCTCTACAACGCGAACCCCGCCTCCACGGCGGCCGCGCTGCGGACGCTGGCCGAGCTGGCGCCCGGGAGGCGCCGCGTGGCCGTGCTCGGCGACATGCTCGAGCTCGGGCCGACGAGCGAGGCCCTGCACGCCGGGGTCGGCCGCGTCGCCGCGTCGATCGGCGTGGAGCGCCTCGTGTGCGTCGGCAAGCTGGCGACCGCCATCGCCCGCGGAGCGCGGGACGCAGGGCTCGAGGCCGCGCGCATCGTCGAGACGACCGACCGCGCCGAGGCCGCCGCGGCCGTGCTCGGGGCGACCGGCCCCGGTGACGCGGTGCTCGTCAAGGGCTCGCGCGGCATGCGCCTCGAGGACGTCGTCGCGCAGATGCAGGCCGCATCGACGAAAAGGGGTCCCTAACCGTGCTCTTCCATCTCGCGATGTGGCTCAAGGACCACGTGCCGGCCTTCAAGTGGCTGAACGTGGTGCGCTACACGTCCTCGCGCATCCTCCTCGCGACGCTCACGGCGCTCGTCATCTCCTTCCTGCTCTCGCCGTGGTTCATCCGGCTCCTCAAGCAGAAGACGATCGGCCAGGTCGTGCGCGACGACGGCCCGCAGTCCCACTTCTCGAAGAAGGGCACGCCGACCATGGGCGGAGCGCTGATCTTGTTTGCGCTCACGGTGCCGACGCTCCTGTGGTGCGACCTGCGCAACGGGCTCATCTGGCTGGCGCTCCTCGTGACGCTCGGCTACGGGTTCGTGGGGTTCCTCGACGACTACCTCAAGATCTCCAAGAAGAACACCAAGGGCCTGCCCGGCCGGTACAAGATGCTCGGGCAGTACATCATCGGCGGCGTGGCGGTGGGCCTCTTGTACTACTGGCCCGACCTGGTCGAGCCGTCGCTGCGCGGGCGTCTCGCCCTGCCCTTCACGGACTTCTACAAGCACCCTATCGAGCTACCGGTCTGGCTCTACGCCACGTTCGCGCTCTTCGTGGTGGTCGGCTCGTCGAACGCGGTGAACCTCACCGACGGCCTCGACGGCCTCGCGATCGGCCCGGTCATCATGGCGTCGGGCGCGCTGCTCATCCTCGCGTACGGCGCCGGCACCGTCTTCTACGGCGTCAACATCGCCACGTACCTCAAGATCCCGTTCCTCCGCGGCACCGGTGAGCTCGCGGTCTTCTGCGGGGCCATGGCCGGGGCCGGCATCGGCTTCCTCTGGTACAACACGTTCCCCGCGAGCGTCTTCATGGGCGACGTGGGCGCGCTGGCCCTCGGCGGCGCGCTCGGCATCGTCGCGGTCATGACCAAGAACGAGTTCACGCTCGCGGTCATCGGCGGGGTCTTCGTGGTCGAAGCGCTCTCGGTCATGATCCAGGTCGCGTCGTTCAAGCTGACCGGCAAGCGCGTGTTCAAGATGGCGCCCATCCACCACCACTTCGAGCTCAAGGGCTGGCCCGAGCCGAAGGTGATCGTGCGCTTCTGGATCATCAGCTTCATGCTGGCGCTGACGGGCCTGGCCACGCTCAAGCTGCGATGACGACGCTCGTCGTCGGGGCGGGTGCGACCGGGATCGAGGTCGCGCGGTTCCTCGCTCGGTCGGGCGACCGGGTCGTGCTCACGGATCGGGCGGAGAAGCGCGCCATCCCGGACGAGGTGCGGGGCGCGGTGGAGCTCGTGCTCGGCGAGCACCGGCTCGCGGACTTCACGGGCGCGGACCGCATCGTGCTCTCGCCGGGCGTGGATCCGCGCGGGCCGGAGCTGGCGGCGGCGCGCGCGCGCGGCGTGCCCATCACGGGCGAGATCGAGCTCGCCTCGGCGCACGTGCGCGGGACGCTCGTCGCGATCACCGGCACGAACGGCAAGAGCACCGCGACCTCGCTGTGCGGGGCGATCTGCGCGGCCACGGGCCGGCCGACGTTCGTGGGCGGGAACCTCGGTACGCCGCTCGTCTCGGCGATCGGCACGCCGGCGCTCGCGCCGGGCGGCTTCTGCGTGCTCGAGCTGTCGAGCTACCAGCTCGAGACCTGCGTGACGATGCGGCCGCACGTGGCGGTGCTCCTCAACCTCACGCCCGATCACCTCGACCGCTACGATTCTATGGCGGCGTACGGGGCCGCGAAGGCGCGCATTTTTTCCGCCCAGACCGCGGACGACTTCGCGGTCGTGCACGGCGGCGACCCGACGTGCGTGGCGCTCGCCCGGGGCCATGCGTCGCGCCTCGTGGCGCTTCCCGCGCCGACCGACGCGGAGCTCGTCCTGCCGCTACCGGCGGGCGAGGAGCGCTTCCCGACCGCGGACCTCGCGCTCGTCGGCCGGCACAACCTGGAGAACGCGGCGGCCGCCTACGCCGCCGCCCGGCTGGCGGGGGTGCCCGCCGAGGACGTGCGCGCGGGGGCGCGCGGGTTCCGGCCGCTCGACCACCGCATGCAGCTCGTCGGCGAGGCCCGCGGCGTGCGCTACTTCGACGACTCGAAGGGCACCAACGTCGACGCGGTCGTGGCCTCCGTGCGCGGGTTCCCGACGCCGTACGTGCTCATCTGCGGGGGCAAGGACAAGGGCGGCAGCTACGCGCCGCTGGCCGAGGCGGTGCGGGGGCGGGCGCGCGCGGTGGTGCTCCTCGGCGAGGCCGCGCCGCTCATCGAAGCCGCCCTCGGCGACGCCGCGCCCCACGAGCGCGCCTCGAGCATGGGCGACGCCGTGCAGAGGGCGGCCGCGCTGGCGCGCCCCGGAGACGCCGTGGTGCTCTCGCCGGCGTGCTCGTCGTTCGACATGTTCACCGACTACAAGGACCGCGGCCGGAGGTTCCAGGCCGCCGTGGCCGCCCTGCCCCGCGATTGACGCGCGCGCCGCGCAGCGGGACCATGCGACTCATGCGGATCTGTGCATGGATGCTGGCGGTGCCGCTCGGGTGCGGCGGAGGCAAGGCCCCGGCGCCGCAGCCGAGCGTGCTCGGCACGCCGCGGCTGCACCGGCTGGACGTGGGCGGACAGCCGTCGGGCCTCGTGCGCCTCGCCGTCGCGTTTTCGGGCGACAGGGGCAGCGCGATGCTGCTCAACGTGGCCGCGGACCTCGACGGCGACGGCAAGGTCTCGGCCGCCGAGTGGCTCGTGGTCAACACGCCGGTGGCCGTCCAGCAGGGCGAGCAGGTGATGTACCTCGCGGCGGAGACGTCGCAGCCGACGGTGCGCCTGCAGGTGGCGCTCGGCGCGCAGCTCCTGCCCGCCGGCTGGGACGGCAAGCGTCCAGCGGACGCCGACCACCTCGAGGCCAAGGTGGAGCTCGTGCCCGTCGCGATCACGCCCGCGCGGGCGAGCGCCACGCCCGGTCGCTACGGCGCGCCGCCCGCGGGCCTGCCGGTCGCGCGCCCGGTCGGCGCCGGCGCCCCCACGCGCGACGACGGCACGAGCGTGCTCCTCAAGGACACGCCGAACATCGCGCAGGGCGACTTCGAGTGCCTGCCGACGACCATCGCAGGCAACCTCACGTACCTCGCGCGCAAGAACAACGAGTCCATGCTCGGCACCGCCGACGCGCCGATCGACGTGGGGATCCCGGCCGATCACGTCGGCAAGAACGGCTCCGTCAACGACGGCGTGGCCGACCTGCGCGACGCGATCAAGAAGGGAATGGGGCCGCTCTTCCACGAGCCGATGGGCGACGAGGGCGGCGTCGATCGCAAGGACCTCGTCAAGGCCAAGCACGCGGCCGTCAAGGCGCTCGGGCTCGGCGACAAGGTCGTCACGTCGCTCATCAACCCCAAGCGGGGCGCCGACGGCATGCCGCTCAAGGGGCCCGACGGCATGCCCACCGACGAGCCCGGGAGCGACGGCGCGGGCGTCTACGACGCCATCAAGGAGGCGCTCCGCCAGGGCTGCGTGGTCGAGGTCGGGATCCGCTACAAGCCGGGCGCCGCGCCGGATCCGACCATGCCCGACGACGGCTACGGCCACATCGTCAACGTCGTCGGCTTCGCCGAGGCGGGCGGAAAGGCGTCCGTCTATCTGCAGGATCCCGCGCGCGGCGCGATCCCGGGCATCGACGTGCGCGGCGACGCACCCCCGATCAGCCAGCCCGAGGTGCAGGAGCTCGGCGCGGATCACACCTCGCTGCCCGGCTACCAGAACGAGAGCTTCCGCGACATGCGAACGGGCAAGGCGCGCAGCACGCCCGGGCGGCTCGAGTTCGCGATCAAGCAGTGCTGGCAGAAGACGCAACAGACGGGCTGCGCGGCGTTCCAGCCGGGGACGTACGCGGCTTCGCTGCTCGGCGTGACCGACAACGGCGGCCACCAGTCGCACATCGGCAACCCGTTTGCGGGGTCGATCTCCGTCTCGGGCGGCTCGGGCAGCATCGCCTTCTCGGGCGGCTCGCCGTTCGTGCCCGTCTCGGGCTCGCTCGACGCGAGCTGCGGCGTGTCGGCGACCGGACAGGGCACGGTCGCGGGTCAGCCAGGCGTGTCGGTCGAGCTGCGCGGCACGGTGTCCGGCAGCGAGATCACCGGGACGTACCGCATGGGCACGCGCAGCGAGCTCCCGGGCGGCGGCGACATCACCTACCGCTACCGCCTCGCGAAGGAGTAGCCTCCACCCCCATGTCCGAGCCCCCCGCCCCCGCAGCCGACGCGGCCGCGCCGACCGGCGTGCAGCCACGCCGCGCCGCGCTCGCGTTCGTCTTCGTGACGGTCCTGCTCGACATGCTCGCGCTCGGCATGATCATCCCGGTCCTGCCGCGCCTCGTCGTGGGCTTCGTCGGCGGGGACACGGCCCGCGCGGCAGAGATGTATGGCCTCTTCGGCACGGTCTGGGCGCTCATGCAGTTCCTGTGGTCGCCGCTCCTCGGGGCGCTGTCGGACCGCGTGGGGCGGCGCCCGGTCATCCTGATCTCGAACTTCGGCCTGGCCGGCGACTACGTCCTCATGGCCCTCGCCCCCACGCTCGGGTGGCTCTTCGTCGGGCGTGTCGTCTCGGGCATCACCGCCGCGAGCATCCCCACCGCGAGCGCCTACATCGCCGACGTCACACCGCCCGAGAAGCGGGCGGGCGCGTTCGGAATGCTCGGCGCGGCGTTCGGCCTCGGCTTCGTGCTCGGCCCGGCGCTCGGCGGCCTGCTGGGCGGCCACGACCCCCGCCTGCCCTTCTGGGTCGCGGCGGGCCTCTCGCTGACGAACGCCTGCTATGGCCTCTTCGTGCTGCCGGAGTCGCTGCCGCGCGAGCGGCGCGCGGGCTTCCGCTGGGCGCGCGCGAACCCCGTCGGGGCGCTCGTGCTCCTGCGGCGTCACCCCGAGCTGCTGGGCCTGTCGGCCGTGTCGTTCCTGAGCTACCTCGCGCACCAGGTGCTGCCCTCCACGTTCGTCCTCTACGCGGGGCACCGCTACTCCTGGGGCGAGCGCGAGGTGGGACTGACGCTCGCGGGCGTCGGCGTGTGCACGGCGATCGTCCAGGGCGGGCTCATCAAGCCGCTCGTCCAGCGTCTCGGCGAGCGCAAGGCGCTCCTCATCGGCCTCCTCTGCGGCGCCGCCGGCTTCGGGATCTACGGCCTCGCACCCACGGGCCTGCTGTTCAACCTCGGCATCCCGGTGATGGCGTTCTGGGGGCTGGCCGGGCCGTCGTGCCAGGGGCTCATGACGCGGCACGTGAGCCCGTCCGAGCAGGGCCAGCTCCAGGGGGCCCAGTCGAGCCTGACCGGCATCACCGGCATGATCGGCCCGGGCCTCTTCGCGTGGACGTTCGCGCGCGCGCTCGACCCGCACATCGCGCTGCCCGGGGCGCCCTATCTGCTCGCAGCCGGCGTCCTCGTGCTGGCGATGGGCATGGCGACCTGGGCCAGCCGCGCGGCGCGGGCCCCACAAGCTCCCTGATCCGGAGAACAAGGAACAGAGCAGTAGAACAACAGGCAACACGGACCACGGAATCGCTGACCTGGGCCGAGGACAGCCTCCGACATTCCACGCTCCCTGTTGCTCTGTTGCCCTGATCCTGGTTCCTTGTTCACGCCGTTTGCTCCGGCGAAAAACTGGCTCCCGTTCCAGTCCGGCCCTACCGTCGAAGGTGGCGCCGCATGCACGAGAAGCCGGTCGACATCCTGCTGTTCCTGGCCGTCGTGGCCCTGCTGACGCTGGGCTCCATCATGGTGTTCTCGGCGGGCGCCGTGTACGCCCAGCAGAAGCACGGCTCGTACACGTACTTCCTCGTCCGCCAGGCCTTCTACCTGTCGCTCGGCGGGCTCGCGATGTGGCGCTTCGCGCGCATCGACTTCGGGCGCCTGCGCAAGTACGCGCCGTCGATGGTCGCCGCGTCGTTCGCGCTCCTCGTCGCCGTGCTCTTCCTCGGCGCGCGGATCAACGGCGCTCGCCGCTGGTTCCGCCTCGGGCCGCTGTCGTTCCAGCCGGCCGAGGTCGCCAAGCTCGCGCTCGTCGTGTTCCTCGCGCACTCGCTGGCCAAGCAAGCGCAGAAGCTCGGACGCTCGCCGCTCGCGTTCATCCCGCAGTTCACCATCGCGAGCATCCTGATGGGCCTCGTGCTGGTGCAGCCCGACCTCGGCACGGCGGCCATCCTCGGCTTCACGACCATCGCGGTCCTGTTCGTGTCGGGCGCGCGCATGTCGTACCTGTTCATCGCCGTGCTCGCGGCCGCGCCGGTCGCGTGGAAGCACCTCGCCGGCACGCCCTGGCGCCTCAAGCGCGTCGTCGCGTTCGTCGATCCGTGGCCGTTCCGCCGCGACATCGGCTACCAGATCACCGAGTCGCTCATCAGCGTCGGCTCGGGGGGAACCTACGGCATGGGCCTCGGCGACGGCAGGCAGAAGCTGTTCTTCCTGCCCGAGGCGCACACCGACTTCATCCTGTCGATCCTCTGCGAGGAGCTCGGGTTCGTGGGCCTTTGCTGCGTGGTCGCGCTCTTCGGCCTGCTCGTGTGGCGCGGCCTCCGCGCCGCCTGGGGCGCGCGTGACGCGTTCGGCACGTACCTGGCCTTCGGCATCACGATGCTCTTCGCGTCGCAGGCGCTCATCAACATCGGCGTCGTCCTCGGCTCGCTGCCCACCAAGGGCCTGACGCTGCCGTTCGTCAGCTACGGCGGCAGCTCCCTCGTCGTGACGATGGCGATGGCGGGGGTGCTGCTCAACATCTCGCGGCGAAACCCGGCGCCGGTCGGCCCGGACCTGCACGAGTCGCAGCGCGAGCCGCTGTGGCGTCGAATCTTCCGCCCGCGCACCTCGAAGAACCGCGCGGTCGGACGCCAGGTGGTGATCGAGTCGTGACCGTCCTCATCGCCGGTGGCGGGACGGGCGGGCACCTCTACCCCGGCATCGCCGTCGCCGAGGAGCTGCGCCGCCGCGGCCACGCCGTGTCGTTCGTCGGCACCGAGCGCGGCCTCGAGATGACCGCCGTCCCGAAGGCCGGCTTCGAGCTCGACCTCGTGGACGTCAGTGGCCTAAAGCGCGTCGGTGCGCGCGCGCTCGCGGCGGGCCTGCTGCGCCTGCCGCGCGCCATCAGCCAGGCGCGCATCCTCCTCATGCGCCGGCATCCGTCGTTCGTGCTGGGAGTGGGCGGCTACGCCTCCGGGCCCATGCTGATCGCCGCGAAGCTCTTCGGCCTGCCGACCGCGATCATGGAGCAGAACTCGATCCCGGGCCTGACGAACAAGGTGCTCGGGCGCCTGGTCGATCGCGTGTTCGTGGCGTTCGAGGGCTCGCGCGCGTTCTTCCCGGCCAGCAAGACGGCCCTCGTCGGGAACCCGGTGCGCTCGGCCCTCGCAGGGAGCCTCCCTGCGAGCGGCGCAGCAAGGCCCAGCCTGCTGGTGTTCGGGGGCTCGCAGGGAGCGCGGCGCCTGAACGAGCTGGTGCCGCAGGCGATCGCGCTCTGCCCCGAGCGGCCGCGGGTCCTCCACCAGACGGGCGCCGCGGACGTCGACGCCACGCGCGAGCGCTACGCGCAGCTCGGCGTCGAGGCCGACGTGCGGCCGTTCATCGACGACATGGCGAGCGCGTACCGCGGGGCGGACGTGGTGGTCTGCCGCGCGGGCGCGACCACGCTGGCGGAGCTCGGAATCGTCGGAAAGCCCGCGATCCTGGTGCCGCTGCCCACCGCGGCCGACGACCACCAGACCAAGAACGCGGCGGAGCTCGTCGCCGCGGGCGCGGCGCTACTCCTGCCGCAGCCTGGCCTCGAGCCGCCGGCGATCGCGGAGGCGCTCGGGGCGCTGCTCCGCGATCCCGCGCGCCGCGCGCAGATGTCCGAGCGCATGCGCGCCCTCGGGCGGCCGCGCGCCGCGAGCGACATCGCCGACGCGGTCGAGCAGCTGGGCAAGCGCTGACCGCGCCCGATGCCTAGCCCGGGATGCAGAAGGAAAAGACGCCGAAGTCGCTCTTCATCCCGGCCGACACGGTGATCGTGACCTGCCAGAGCCCCGCCATGAACAGGTTCACGTTGTCGACCTTGTACGCGTCGCCGGCCGGCGTGATCGTGGGCACGATCGACGTGCCGTGGCCGTGGTCCGGCATGAACGGCTTGACGTCCAGCGTGGCGCCCATCACCGGTGCGCCCGCGGCGTCGAGCACCTTGAGCATCCAGTTGTTGTTGCCCTTGGTGGGCGGCGCCGGGTCGCTCGAGACGAGCACCAGCTTGAGCCGCGCCTCCTTGCTCGGCAGCTCCATGTTGGCCGCGTAGGTCATCGCCCGCATGTCGGTCAGGCAGCCGACCACGTTGCTGCCCCCCGCCCCGGCCGTGCCGGCCGCGCCCGCGCCCCCACCGCCGTCACCGCCACAGGAGGAGCCAACCAGAATCGCGAGGACCAGTCCGATTGCGAGCTTCATGACCACCTTGCCTACGTACGCGCGAGCTTGGCAGAGCGTTACACACATCGCAAGGCGCCCGGTCGTGCGCCGGAACCCTTGACGGATCGCCCCGCCCCGGGTCTGCTTCGGACGATGTGGCGTGCGGGGGCCGCGATGGCCCTGTCGATCCTGTTCGGTGGCTGTGGCGACTCGGCGCCGCCTGCCACCCCGATGTGCGTGCCGAGCCTGGACCTCGCCTGCCGGCCGCTCTACGCGGACACCTCGTACCAGAACCTCTTCGACAAGATCATCAAGCCCACCTGCGCGAGCAGCGCGGGCCAGTGCCACAGCGCCGGCGGGCGCGAGGGTGGGCTCGTCCTCGAGGACGCCGACGCCGCCTACGCGCTGCTCCTCGGCACCACTGACGGTCGAGCGCGCGTCAAGGCCGGCGACCCGAAGTGCAGCCTGGTGATGGAACGGCTGGAATCCGACGACGCCGCGTTCCGGATGCCGCCCTCGTCGGCGAAGCTCTCGAGCGAGATGCGCTGCAACTTCACGCTCTGGATCGCGCAAGGAGCCAAGCGATGACCCTTCGGCGCGCCCTGTGGGCGCTCGCCTGTGTCCTGTCCGCGTGCGGTGAGCGCACGCCGTCCAAGCTCCTCTCGCGCGAAAAGCTCATGGACCCGATGTCCTGCGCCGAGTGCCACGCGGACCACTACAAGGACTGGTCGGGCAGCATGCACGCCTACGCCGCCGAGGACCCGGTCTTCATCGCGATGAACAAGCGCGGCCAGCGCGAGACCGGCGGCGCGCTCGGCGACTTCTGCATCAAGTGCCACGCGCCGCTCGCCGTCTCCGAGGGGCTGACCAGGGACGGCCTGAACCTCGACAGCGTGCCGAAGCACTTGAAGGGCGTGACCTGCTACTTCTGCCACAACGTCGTCGCCGTCGAGGGCACGCACAACAACCCCCTCAGGCTCGCGAACGACACGACGATCCGCGGCCCGCTCAAGGATCCCGACGCGGTCCCGAACACGGCGCACGCGTCGGCGTACTCGACGCTGCACGACCGCGACGAGGCCGACTCCGCCAAGCTCTGCGGGAGCTGCCACGACATCGTGACGCCGAAGGGGGCGTTCATCGAGCGCACGTACGACGAGTGGCAGAAGTCCGTCTTCTCGATGCTCGCCAAGGGCGTCACGTGCGGGCAGTGCCACATGCCGCAGTCGCGCGACCTGCGGCCCGTCGCCAAGGCCCCCGGCGTGGGCGTGCGCCGCTACCACAGCCACCAGTTCGCCGGCGTCGACGTCGCGCTGACGCCCTTCCCGGAGAAGGAGGCGCAGCGCGCGGCCATCGACGACTTCTTCGAGTCCAGCACGCAGAGCGCGCTCTGCGTGCTCAACCGCGGCACGAACGCAGCCGTGCGCGTGATCGTGGACACCGTCGACGTCGGCCATTCGCTGCCGAGCGGCTCGTCGCAAGACCGCCGCCTGTGGACCGAGGTCATCGCCTACAAGGACGGCCAGGTCATCTACCAGAGCGGCGTCCTGCCCCCGAACGGCCGCATCACCGAGGCCGACGCCGACACGTGGATCCTCCGCGACCGCATGCTCGACGACGCGGGCAAGGAGGTGCACATGTTCTGGGAGGCGGCCTGCTACGAGTCCCAGACGCTGCCGGCACAGACGACGTTCGACACGCGGAGCCCCGACTTCTTCAAGACCCACAAGGTGCAGTCGTTCCCGCGCGGCGACTTCAGCAAGACGTTCGCGGGCGTACCCGATCGGGTGACGCTGCGGCTTCGCCTGCAGCCGATCGGCCGCGACGTGCTCGACGACCTCGTGGCGAGCGGCGATCTCGATCCCGCGGTGCGCGACGCCATGCCGATCTTCGATGTCGTGATCGGGCACCAGACGCTGCCGAGCGGCGAGACGAAGCCGCTGACCGTGCTCGAGTGGACCCCCGAGCTCGCGATGGACGCGACCGTCGGCTTCCCCTACACGGAGCAGGGCATCCCGGTGACCTGCGTCACCCAGTCGAACATGAACAAGTCCGCCGAGAAGTTCCCGCCCGAGACGACGACGTCCTGCCCGGCCCGCCCCTGACGCCGCGCGCGGCACGCCGCCCCGCCTCCGCGACATCTTGACGCAGGGCCGGGACACGACCGGCTGCGTAGCATCTGCGACCGAACCCCTCGGAGGATGACGATGAAGACGGCTTTCTGGATCGCTGGAGTGCTCTGCGTGGCGCTGGCTGGGTGTGGGGATGACAAGGGCGCTGCGGGGACCGGCGGCGCTGGAACCGGGGGCGCGGGCGGCATGACCGGTGGTGGGGGCGGCGCGGGCGCCGGCGGAGCGGCGGCGTGCGCGAGCCCCGGCGGCGCGGTGACGGGCGCAGCCGACGCGCACTGCACGATGACCGTGACCATCAACCAGGCCTCCTGCGGCGGCGCGGGTGGGGCGGGCGGCATGGGCGGCCACGACCACGGAATGGCCGGCATGGGCGGCGCGGGCGCGGGCGGCGAGATGGGCGGCGAGATGTACCCGCCCACGATGAGCAACGCCGAGGGCGACGACGACGACTGCAAGTACCACCTCAAGTGGACCTCGACCGCCGTGTGCCAGAACAGCGACGTCTTCTTCACGGTGACGCTCACCAAGAAGAAGGACGGCATGGCCGCCGGTGGCGGCAAGACCTCCGCCGAGGTCTACCTCGACGAGATGCACCCCGCGCCGAACTCCAACCAGATGACGACCGAGACCTCGCCCGGCGTCTACAAGGTGGGCCCGATCCGGTTCGACAAGGCCGGCAAGTGGACGGTCCGCTTCCACACGTTCGAGGAGTGCGCCGACGCAGAGGACTCGCCGCACGGCCACGCCGCGTTCTACGTCAACGTGCCGTGACCGTGCGCGCGGCCGGATGAGCCTGCTCCGCGCCGCCCTTGTCGCCGCCGTCGTCGCCTCGGGCTGCGGCGGCGGCGATCCCGCGGGCCCGGCCGACGCGGGCGCGCGCGACGCGGCGCTGACCTGCCCGAACGATCTCCCCGCCGCCTGTCCCGCACCCGCACCGAGCTACGCGAACGACGTTGCGCCGCTCATCCAGCGCCGCTGCACGCCGTGCCACTTCCCGGGTGGCGTCGCCGCGATGGGAATGCACGATCTGTCGACCTACGCGCGCGTGTTCGCGCAGAAGCGCGAGGTGCTGACGCAGGTCTACGCGTGCAAGATGCCGCCGGCCGACGCGGGCGCCCCGACGCCCGACGAGCGCAGGACGATGCTCGGCTGGCTCGTCTGCGGGGCCCCCGAGTAGCTCCGAGCCGGCCACTAGCACGAACGAATAGTCTCGCCGGTCCGTCCGAGGCGAGCGCAGCGAGCCGCACGGGCGTCGCGAGCGCAGCGAGCGAAGACGCAGGGAGGGGGGCCCAGTTGGGCTGTGCCCAACTGGGGGAGGGGCGGCGCGCCCCTCCTGGTGGCCGGCTTCCGAGCCGGCCACTAGTAAGAGGCCCAGCGCAGGCCGAGCGAGCCGCCTACCCGGCCGGGCTGGTTGTCGCCGAGGTGATCGAAGAGCAAGCCCACGTCGATGCCCGCCTGCGCGGTGAAGTGCTCGCTGAAGTCCCACGCCACCGAGAGGCCCACGCCCGAGTCCGCGCGGCCGGAGTTGTCGACCGTGCGCCCGTCGACCGTGAGGGACGACTCCCACGACATGCGCAGGAGCGCGCCGACCACCACCTTGCCGGGCACCACCTCGAGGCCGCTCGCGAGGCCCACCGCCACGCCGGGCCCGAAGCGCTGCGAGACCTGCGTGTCCGCGCGCTCGCGCGGCAGGGGGATCGTGGCGCCCACCGTGCCCTGGAGGAACGTGCCGCCCCAGACCTGCTCGAGGATCAGCGCGGGCGAGAGCACCCACGCGCCCCGGCCCGTGGTGTCGGCGGCGAGCTGGCTTCGCGACTCGTCGACCGGACGCCCGAGCGGCGCGAGGACGCCGAGCGAGAGCGCCACGCCCGGCCACGCGCCCGCCTCGCCCACGTTGTAGAGGTCGTAGCGCGCCGCGACCTGCGCGTCGCCGAGGCCCCCGCCGCGCTCGCTCCGCAGCGTGCCGTCGCGCTGGTTGAGCACCACCGGCAGGAGCGCGTAGAGCTGCACGCGCTTCTGCACGCGCACGAGGCCGAACGCCGAGAGCCGCCACTCGCGCTCACCGTAGCCCTCGAAGCCTCGGAAGCGACCGTCGGCGTCCCACTGCCCCGGCGCCGTGGAGAACGCGCCCGTCAGCCCGACCGCGCCGTCCTCCCACATGCGCAGGCGCGGCACGCCGACCGACGACGACACGCAGCACGCCGCGGCCGCCGCGTCACGCGCGAGCGCGAGCCCACCGAGGCAGATCACGGCCGCCAAGGGCCAGCCGCACCTCACGGCACGTCGACGGGGAACATCTTCTTGCCACGCAGCGCCCCCTGCGTGGCCGTCACGTTGACCTCCCAGCGGCCCACCATGATGAGCGACACGGGATCGGCCTTGTACTGCCCGCCGCCGAGATCCTGGATGACCGGGACCTCGGGGCTGCCGTGCCCGTGGGCCGGCATCTCCGGGTCCACGGCGAGCGTCGCCCCCGCCACCGGGTTGCCCATGAGGTCCTTGAGCGTGAGCGTCATCGTGTTGCGCCCGACGATGGGCGGCGTCTGATCGACCCTCGCCTCGATCACGAAGTCGGACTTCTCGTAGGGTGGGGCATCGCTGCCGCACGCGGCGGCGACGCACGCGGCGACCAGGATCAAGCAGACGTGGCGTACGGACCGCATCGAGACCTCTCGGTTCATTCCACGACGGCGAGCACGCCGCCGATCATCATGCCCATCGCACAGCCGAACTTGACGTCGCCCGAGCGAGCCGGTGTGTAGGTCACCTCGACCGCCTTGCCGATCGGCAGCTCGGTCGCGCCGGGCTGGCCGTCGAACTGGATCTCGGTCGCGCACGTCTTGCCGACCTCGCGCGTGATGACGAGCCTCAGCGGCACGCCCTTCCTCGCCGGGATGCGCGCAGGCACGAAGCCCGCGTCGGTCACCTTGACGACCACGCGGTCGCCGCTCGCCGGGGGGCCCGCCACCGGGGCACCCGCCGGAGGCGGCGCCGGCTGCGACGCGCACGCGAGCAGGCCAGCGGCCAGGAGGAGGAGCGTCGAACAGGTCATGCGACATGCATGCCCGCCGGGCACGAGGCTGTCAAGGCGCCCGCGCGGCACACCCCAGCGTACAACCCGCCTCGCCCCACGCCCTGCGGCGAAACGTCGCAGGGCGCCGCCCCCGGAGTTGCCCCGGCGCGGCCGACCGCGTCAAATGTGGGCGTGTTCCGGGGACGCCGCATCCGCATCCATTTCGTAGGCATCGGCGGCATCGGCATGTCCGGCATCGCCGAGGTGCTGGTCAACCTCGGCTACGACGTGCGCGGCTCCGACGCGGCCGACCAGGAGACCACGCGTCGCCTGGCGCGCCTCGGCGCGCACCTCCACCGCGGGCACGCGCGCGAGCACGTCGGCGACGCGGAGGTCCTCGTCGTCTCGAGCGCCATCGGCCCCGACAACCCCGAGGTGATCGAGGCGCGCGCCCGGAAGATCCCGGTCATCCAGCGCGCCGAGATGCTCGCCGAGCTCATGCGCATGAAGTACGGCGTCGCGGTCGCGGGCTCGCACGGCAAGACCACGACCACCTCGCTCGTCGCCACGGTCATGATGGCCGCCGGCCTCGATCCCACGGTCGTCGTCGGCGGCAAGCTCAGCGCCTTCGGCTCGTCGGCGCGCCTCGGGGCGGGCGACACGCTGGTCGCCGAGGCCGACGAGAGCGACGGCTCCTTCCTGCACCTGACGCCGACCGTCGCGGTCGTGACCAACGTCGACCGCGAGCACCTGTCGCACTTCGGCACCTTCGAGCGCCTGTGCGACGCGTTCCGGCAGTTCGTCGACAAGGTGCCCTTCTACGGCGCCGCGGTGCTCTGCGCCGACCACCCGGTGTGCGCGCAGCTCGCGCGCGACCTCGAGCGCCCCGTCGTCACCTACGGCTTCGCCGAGGGCGCGGACTTCCGCGGCCGCGACGTGCGCTTTGCGGGCACCACCACGCGCTTCGACCTCGAGCGCCGCGGCGAGCCGCTCGGCACGTTCGCGATCGCCATGCCTGGCGCGCACAACGCGCAGAACGCGCTCGCCACGCTGGCCGTCGCGGACTTCCTCGGCATCGACCTCGAGACCGCGCGCGTCGCGCTCGAGGCCTTCGGGGGCGTGGCCCGCCGCTTCACCATCCACGGCGAGGCCGCGGGCGTCCTCGTGGTCGATGACTACGGGCACCACCCGGCGGAGATCGAGGCCACGCTCGCGGGCGCGCGCGGCGCCTACCCCGACCGGCGCCTGGTGGTCGCCTTCCAGCCGCACCGCCACAGCCGCACGCGCGATCTGTTCGACGAGCTCGCCGCCGCCTTCCGCGGCGCGGACCGCGTGCTCCTCGCCGACACCTACGCGGCCGGCGAGGCGCCGATCGCGGGCTTCGACGCCGCGCGCCTCGCGCAGGCGATGGCGAGCCACGGCATCGCCGTGACGCACGTCGGGCCGCGCGCCCAGGTGACGCCGGCCGCGGTCGCGGAGCTGCGCGCGGGGGACCTCTTCCTCGCGCTCGGCGCCGGCGACATCGTGCACTCGGCGGACGAGGTGCTCGCGAGGCTCGCCGCGCGGACATGAGCGACTGGCGGAGCGAGCTCGCCGCCGCCTGCCGGGGCGAGGTGCGCAGGGACGAGCCCCTCGCGCGTCACACCACGCTGCGCATCGGCGGCCCCGTGGACGCCTGGGTGGCGCCGGCCGACCTCGCCGATCTCGCGGCCGTGCGCGCCTTCTGCCACGCGCGGGGCCTGCCGTGCGCGCCGCTCGGCGCGGGCTCGAACCTCCTCGTGCGGGACGGCGGCGTGCGCGGGGTGCTCCTCGCGACGGACAACCTGCGCGGCCTCGAGCGCACCGGCGAGGTGATCCGCTGCGAGGCAGGCGTCTCGACCGGCAAGCTGCTCTCGGTGGCCACGCAGGCCTCGCTCGGCGGCCTCGAGTTCCTCGGCGGCGTCCCGGGCTCGGTGGGCGGGGGACTGCTCGGTAACGCCGGCACGTACCTCGGCGAGTTCAAGGACGTCACCACCGAGGTCGTCTCCATCGACGCCGCGGGCCGCGAGGTCCGCCGGGACAACGCCGCCTGCGGCTTCGTCTACCGCGGCAGCGCCCTGCCGCGGAGCGAGATCATCGCCTCCGCGACGTTCACCCTGCGCCCGCGCCCCAGGGCCGAGATCGAGGCCGACGTGCGCGCGCTGCGCGACCGCCGCCACGCGCGCGAACCGAAGAAGGTCGCCAACGCCGGCTCCTTCTTCAAGAACCCGCCGGGCGACTTCGCGGGCCGCCTCATCGAGGCGTGCGGCCTCAAGGGCCGCCGGCAGGGCGCGGCGGAGATCTCGCCCGTGCACGCCAACTGGATCGTCAACACGGGCGGCGCGACCGCGGCCGACGTCCTGGCGCTGGTGGAGCTGGCGCGCGCCGCGGTGGAGGCCCGCTTCGGCGTCCGGCTCGAGCTCGAGGTCAAGGTGATCGGAGAGGAGACCCATGCGGCTTGACGCATGCATAGCGCTCGCGCTCTGGGCCTTGCCCGCCTGCTCGGCGCTGACGTCCAGGGACCGGCCGGCCGCGGCGGCGGACGGCGCCGCAGGTCGCTCCGACGGCGGGCGCGGGGGCGCGGGCATGGGGATGGCGGGGGCGGGCGGCGGAGGTACGGGCGGCGGAGTTGCGGGCGGCGGTGGCGCCGGCATGGGCGGCGGGGGAAGCCCCGGACCTGGACCGGATGGCCCGGGCTCGTGGCAGCCGATGACGCAAACAGGCGCGCCGTCCCGGCGCGTCTTCCACGGCAGCGCATGGAACGGAAACCACCTCGCGATCTTCGGCGGCGAGAACGGCAACGGGGTCCCGGTCGCAGACGGCGCGCTCTACGAGCCCGTGGGCGACGTCTGGCTCCCCCTGCCGACGGCGAACGGCCCGAGCGCGCGGCGCTGGCCCGCCTGCGTGTGGGCCGGCAGCGAGCTCTTCGTCTGGGGCGGCGACGGCAGCGCCGACTCCACCGCGCTCCGCGGCGACGGCGCGCGCTACCAGCCGCTCAACGGCCGCGGCACCTGGGCCCCGACACCCGCGGACGGCGCGCCCGGCGCGCGGATCCAGCACACGGTGGTGTGGACCGGCTCCGAGGTCCTGCTCTGGGGCGGTTTCACCAACCTGCCGGCCCTCGGTCCGCTCGACGACGGCGCGCGCTACCGGCCCGGCGATCCCTCCTTCACCCCGATCCCGGGCGGCCAGGGCCCCGAGAAGCGCATGGACCACTCGGCCGTGTGGACCGACAGCGAGATGATCGTCTGGGGTGGCCACGATGGTCTGCGCACGCCCTACGACAGCGGCGGGATCTTCACGCCCTCGAGCGGCGCCTGGCGACCGACCACCAAGGCCAGCGCGCCGACCCCGCGCCTCGGCCACGTCGCGGTGTGGACCGGCAGCGAGATGATCGTCTGGGGCGGGCAGGCGCTCGGCATCGGCGACGGGCTCGGGACCGGCGGCGCCTACGATCCCACGACCGACAGGTGGCGAATCCTGCCGACGGAGGGCGCGCCGAGCCCCCGCGTCTACACGAGCGCCGCCTGGACCGGCAGCGAGATGATCGTCTGGGGAGGCGCCATCGAGGTGCCGACGCGACGCACGTTCGGAGACGGCGCGCGCTACCGCCCCGCAGAGGATCGCTGGCTGCCGCTGGCGACGGACGGCGCGCCCGCGGGCCGTACGTACGCCTCGATCGTCTGGACCCGGAGCGAGCTCATCGTCTGGGGCGGCCTCGCGGAAGGCGGCGCCGTCGCCGACGGCGCGCGCTGGAGACCCGATCGGTAGTCCCGCTCACACACGCGCATACACAAGAAAACAGGACCGAAAATTGGACCACCGCGATCGGGCGACGCACAGTGGAACCGCCTCGCCGTCGCGAGGCCGATCCAATGACGACAAGGCGCCGTGTCGGGGTTCTGATGGGTGGTCGCTCCAGCGAGCGCGAGATCTCGCTGCGCACTGGCCGCGCGGTCGCCGATGCCCTCGAGGCGCGCGGCCACCTGGTGATCCGCGTGGATCTCGACCAGCGCCGCTGGTCGTCCGTGCTCGCGGACGCGCGCATCGACGTCGCGTGGATCGCGCTGCACGGCACGCTCGGTGAGGACGGCTGCATCCAGGGCCTGCTCGAGATCGAGGGGATCCCCTACACGGGCTCGGGCGTGCTCGCGAGCGCGCTGGCGATGGACAAGGTCATGTCCAAGCGCGTCTTCGAGTCGAACCGGATCCCGACGCCCGCCTGGCGCATCGTCACCGAGCCGGCCGACGCGCTCGCCGTCGGCCTCCCCGTCGTCGTCAAGCCGTCGGAGGAGGGCTCGTCGGTAGGCGTCACGCGCGTGCTCGAGGAGCGGGACCTCGGCGCCGCGATCGACGTCGCGAGGAGGCTCCACGGCGTCGTGCTCGCCGAGCGGATGATCGCCGGCAACGACTTCTCGGTCGGCATCCTCGGCGAGACCGTGCTCGGCACGGTCGAGATCCGCCCCAAGAACGCGTTCTACGACTACGAGGCCAAGTACGAGCGCAAGGACACGGAGTACCTGTGCCCCGCGCCGCTGCCGCCGGAGATCGATCGCGCGATGCGCGACGCCTCGCTCGCGGCCCACCGCGCCCTCGGGTGCAAGGGCTACAGCCGCGTGGACGCCATCGTGACGCCGGATCACCAGGAGATGGCGATCCTCGAGGTGAACACGCTGCCCGGCATGACGGCGACGAGCCTGCTGCCCAAGATGGCCGCGGCCGCCGGCCTGAGCTACGGCGAGCTGTGCGAGCGGATCCTCGAGGGCGCCTCGCTCGAGGCCGGGAGGCGCGCGTGAAGCTCGGCAAGCACGCCAACAAGCGCCGCCGCGCCACGCGGGCACCGGGCGAGCCGCTCGGTCCGCGGATAACGGCGCGCCTGCGGGGCCTCGGCGCCACCATCGTGCGCGCGGGCCGCCCGGCGCTCAAGGCCTCGGCCGCCATCGGCGTCGCCGCGATGCTGGTGGGCGGCGGGCTCGGCGCCTGGCGCCTCGTCGAGCGCTCGCCGCGCTTCGCGATCGGCGAGATCCGCCTCCCGCCGCTCGAGCGCGTCACCGTGAGCGACGTCGAGCGCGCGCTCGACGCGAAGGTCGGACAGAGCCTGCTCGGCGTGCGGGTCACCGCCGCGGAGCGGGCCATCGCGGCGCTGCCCTGGGTGAAGTCGGTGCACGTCCGGCGCGAGTTGCCGCGGACCCTCTCGGTCGAGATCGTCGAGCGCAAGCCGGTGGCTCTCGTCGCGCTCGGCGGCCCGCTCTACCTCGTCGAGAAGGACGGCGTGCCGTTCAAGCGCGCGCAGGTGTCCGAGACCGAGGGCCTGCCGATCATCACGGGCATCTCGCGCGAGCGGTACCGCGCCGTCCCCGAGGCCGCCCACGCGCTCGTCCGCGAGGCGCTCACGGTCGCGGACGCCTACGCGCAGGCGGGCTCGAGGCCGCGACTCGGCGAGATCCACGCGCACCCGCTGCGGGGCTTCGAGATCGAGGCGGTGCCGGCCGGGGGACGCGCGGTGCGCGTCTACCTCGGCAAGGGCGACCTCGAAGGCAAGCTGCGCCGGCTCGATCAGGTGCTCGGCAAGGTCGGCGGGGCGGGCGCGACGAGCGTGAGGCTCGACAACGCGTCCCGGCCCGACCGCGTCACGGTTCGACTCGCGTCAGGCTGACGCGGGTGAAGCATTCGGTTTTCGCTCGCGCCCCGGCGCGGGCAGGGCTTTCACAGCTCGAAACGAGAGGGTTCGATGGGAAAGAGCTCTGAGATCATCGTCGGCCTCGACATCGGCACCACCAAGATCGCGGCGCTCGTCGGCGAGGTGACCGACGAGGGCATCGACGTCATCGGCGTGGGCACCGCGCCGTCGACGGGGCTGAAGAAGGGCGTCGTCGTGAACATTGACGCCACGATGTCGGCCATCAAGAACGCGGTCGAGGAAGCCGAGCACATGGCCGGCTGCGAGATCTCGGTCGTCTACGCCGCGATCGGCGGCGCGCACGTGCGGTCGATGAACTCGCACGGCACGGTGGCGGTCAAGGACAAGGAGGTCCGCGGCGCCGACGTGGCGCGCGTGCACGAGACCGCGCGCGCGGTGCCGCTGCCGCAGGACCGCGAGATCATCCACGTGCTCCCGCAGGAGTACATCGTCGACGATCAGGACGGCGTCCGGGAGCCGCTCGGCATGTCGGGCGTGCGCCTGCAGGCCAAGGTCCACATCGTCACGGCCGCCGCGCCGAGCGTGCAGAACATCATCAAGTGCTGCAACCGCTGCGGCCTCACAGTCGCCGGCATCGTGCTCGCCCCGCTCGCGTCGTCGTACGCCGCGCTCGACGAGGACGAAAAGGAGCTCGGCGTCGCGCTCCTCGACATCGGCGGCGGCACCACGGACCTCGTCATCTTCCTCGACGGCTCCGTCGTGCACACGGCCGTCCTCGGGGTGGGCGGCAACCAGATCACGAGCGACATCGCGTACGGCCTGCGCACGCCGCTCCACGAGGCCGAGCGAGTCAAGCAGCGCTACGGCTGCGCGATGGCGGCGCTGGTCGACAAGGACGACAAGATCGAGGTGCCCGCCGTGGGCGGCCGCCCTGCGCGCGAGCTGCCGCGCCAGACGCTGGCGGAGATCGTCGAGCCCCGCGTCGAGGAGATCTTCGGTATGGCGCAAAAGGAGATCGAGCGCAGCGGCTTCGCCGATCGTCTCGCCTCCGGCGCCGTCATCACCGGCGGCACGGTGAGCCTCGACGGCATGACCGAGCTCGCCGAGGAGGTGCTCGGCCTTCCCGTCCGTCGCGGCGCGCCCAAGCGCATCGGGGGCCTCGTGGACGTGGTCAAGGCGCCGAGCTTCACGACCGGCGTGGGCCTCGTGCTCTACGGCGCCAAGCAGGTGGAGGCCGCCGTGGCGACGCAGGAGCGCCGCGGCCGCTCGATGGGCCGGCTCCGCGGCTGGTTCTCCGAGATCTTTTGAGCGATCGGCGGCCTCGGAAGGCCGCCGCAGGCGGGGCGCGCCGCCCCTCCCCCAGTTGGGCAAAGCCCAACTGGGCCCCCCTCCCTGCGTCTTCGCTCGCTGCGCTCGCTACGCCCTTGCGGCTCGCTCCGCTCGCCTCCACGGACAGCTTCGCTGCGCGACGGCGGACCGATTCGCTTCACTCGCTTCGACGGACAGCTTCGCTGCGCTCGCCTCCGCGGACACCTTTGCTGCGCTCGCCTCGACGGACGGCTTCAGAACAACAGCGGACCGGGCCACTTCACTTCGTCGCAACAAATCTCGTTTCTTTAATGTGATAGCGCGGTACTGTCTTTGCTCCTGTTACGGAGGATCCCATGGGCACGCGGCTGTACGTCGGTAACCTTTCCTACAACACCACTGAGAGCTCGCTCCGCGCTGCTTTCGAGCAGTTCGGCCAGGTCGTCGACCTCAAGGTCCCGACCGATCGCGAGACCGGCCAGCCGCGCGGCTTCGCGTTCGTCGAGATGAGCAGCCCGGCTGACGCCGAGGCGGCCATGTCGGGCATGAACGGCAAGGAGCTCGATGGTCGTCGCCTCAAGGTCAGCGAGGCGCAGGAGCGTCCGCGCGGCGGTGGCGGCGGTGGCGGCGGCGGCGGCGGTGGTGGCGGCCGTGGCGGCGGCGGCGGTGGCCGCGGTGGCCGCGGCGGCGGCGGCGGCGGCGGCGGCCGCTGGTAGCAGCGTCGCCCTCTCGAGGGCCTCGCTGATACGAAGCGTCGTCTCGATCCTCGGGCTCGCGTCCTGCCTTTCTTGTAGACGCGAGCCCGAGAGACCGCTCGACGTGCGTCGGGTCGGCGATGGCGCCGGCCCAGCCCTGGTTCTTCTACACGGCTACGGCGCCCCCCCAGACGACCTGGTTTCCCTGTCCCGGGAGCTCGATGCTCCGGCGGGAACGCGGTTCGTGTTCCCTGCGGCCCCCTTGCGGGTGCCAAGCACAGGGGGCCTCGGCTGGTGGCCCATCGACTTCGCAGAGGTACAAGGCGCTCTTCGCGCAGGCGACGAGCGTGTCTTCGCGCGCCAGCGGCCGAGCGAGCTGCTGGCGGCGCGCCGCATGGTGAGCGCGCTGCTGGAACAGGTGGCGCGCGAGCGGCCGCAGGCGCCGGTCGTGCTCGGCGGTTTCTCGCAGGGCGCGATGGTCGCCGCCGACGTCGCCCTGCTCGGGCCGCGCGCGCCGCGGTGCCTGATCCTGTTCTCGCCGGCCATCGCAGCCGAGGCCGAGTGGCGCGCTGCCCGGCGTCCCGGCCTCGAGGTCTTCCTCTCCCACGGGGACAAGGACCGCATCCTCCCCGTGTCCGAGTCGCGGCGCCTCGCGCAGCTCCTCGAGGCCGCAGGCGCGCACGTCGAGCTCCACGTCTTCGACGGCGGGCACACGATGCCGGGCGAGATCCTGGCGGCCGCAAGCGCGTTCCTCGAGCGCTGCCGCTGACGAGGCACGACCGGCGGTGGGGGCCACACCCACACCACATTGCAGGGAACCCGCGGCCGCCTCGCGCGTCTATGATCCACATGCGCGGGAGGTTTCCCATGGGGCTTCGTCAGTGCGTCGTGGCCATGCTGCTCGCGGGCGGCTGCGGCGGAGACGGCGATCCGAGCGGCTACGTGCTGCTCGATCGCGAGGCGCGCGCGGCGGGGCTCACGATCCAGGCCGTGGGCTTCCAGGGGGCGCCTGCCCTCCCGATGGCGCTGCACGTCGACGACCGCGTGACGCTCCACGTCCCCGGCGGCCCGCCACGCGCGATCGCGGTTCGGCCAGGCGCGCTCGCGTGGGTGCGACGCGCCACCGGAGACGTCGAGTACGCGGACGTCGGCGTGAAGGCCCGGGCCGATCTGCTCGTCGTCGACGCGGACCCCGGCGGCGCGCGCGCGCTCGCGGACCTGCTCGGCGGAAGCCTCTGGCCGCGCCCCGACGGGCGCTGGTCGATCGAGGCGCCCGACGTGCTCGATCGCGCGAGCTTCCTGCCCGAACCGGGCGGCGTCCGCGAGGCGGCGCCGGCGATCGTCGCCGACGGTGCCTCGACGTCGACCGCGCGCGTGGCCGTGCGGATCGAGGCGGCGCCAGACGAGCGCCTCGAGCGCTTCGCCGCGACCGTGGAGACCACGTCGGCGGGCCTCGTCGGCGTCTACCGATCGCAAGAGGGCCTGCTCGTCATCGACGCGGGCGGGGGCTTCTCGCTGCACTGCGGCCAGACGCGCGGTCACGTGACGATCGACCGCGGGCGCGTGCAGCTCGTGCCGGAGCACGGCGCGGCGCAGGCGGCGATCGTGATCAAGGACGGCGAGCTCGAGCTCGGCGGCGAGCGCTTCGCGGTGGTCGAGTGAACACCACGCGGCGACATTTCCTCGCGGGCGCGGCCGCGGCGATGGTGCTCGGGCCACGGCTCGTGTTCGCCGAGCCGTGCGAGCGCGACTGCACCGACGGCGCGGCGCTCGTGGCGGCGGCGTTCCGGCGTGCGCAGCGCGGCAAGCGGCCGCTGCTGGTCGTCGTGATCCCCGAGGACGGCAAGAAGCATGACCGGGGGCGCGCCTTCGGCGAGCTCCTCAACCACGGCGGCGACGCGCACCTCGCGCCCTTCGGCGCGGCCGAGGTCGTCTGCGCGACGCTCGAGGATCTGCGCCGCATCGTCCCCGCGGTGCCGTCCGGGCGCCCCGTCGCGGTCGTCGTCACGCCGCACACGACACCGATCGGCGTGCAGCTCGTCGACGCCGCGCTCGAGGAGGGCGAGCGCGACGGCGAGGACGACCTCGCCGATCAGCGCATCGCGATCCTCGGCGGCGCGATCCGGAGGGCGCTCCGCGTGCCCGCCGCGGACGTCAAGCGCCTTGCGGCCGAGGCGCGCGAGGCGGTCGTGAAGAAGCCCCCACCCGGCGCGCGGTGGGCCAGCGGCTCCGGCTGCGGCGAGCGCGTCGAGGGCGACGACCATCCGCTCATGGTCAAGTGCGGCATGGGCCACGTGCCCGCCAAGAGCCGCCGCTTCCTCTACCTGTGGGCGAAGCTGCCGTCGGAGCGCTACCGATGATGCGCCGAAGGGAGCTGCTCTTCGGCGCCACCGCCGCCATCGTCCTCGGCCCGCGCCTCGTGTTCGCCGACGACTGCGAGCGCGACTGCGCCGAGGGCGTCGCGCGCGTGGCGGCCGCGTTCCGCCGCGCGCAGCGAGCGAGCCGGCCGCTCCTCGTCCTCGTGATCCCGAAGGACGACGCGCGAAAGCACCCCGCGGGGGTCGCGTGGGGCGAGCTCCTCAACCACGGCACCGACGCGCAGCTCGCGCCCTTCGGCGCCGCCGAGGTGATCTGCGCGACCGCCGAGGACCTCCGCCGCATCGTGCCCGCGGAGGGCGAGCGGGAGCCGGTGGCGTACGCGGTGCTGCCCGGCTCGCGCGTGCTCGCCCAGGCCATCGAGGTCACGCTGCCGGCGGGGCGCGAGGACAAGGATGCCGAGCGGCGCATGGCGCTCCTGGGCGCCGCCGTCGCGCGGGCGATCGCCACGGATCCGAGGCGCGCACGGTCGCTGGCCGCCGCCGCGCGCGCGAACGTGGTGAAGAAGCCGCCCGCCGGGGCGCGCTGGGCGAGCAGCGCCGGGTGCGGCGTCGAGGTCGAGGGCGCCCCCGACGACGGCATGGTCGTCGGCTGCGGGATGGGCCACGTGCCGCAGAAGAGCCAGCGCTTCCTGTACCTCTTCGCCAAGCTGCCGCACGAGCGATTCCGCGAGGCCGCCAAGGAGCGCAAGTGAACCGTCGCCACTTCGTCTCGCTCACCGCCGCCGCGCTCGCGCTGCCGCGACGCCTCGTGTTCGCCACGCCGTGCGAGAGCGACTGCACCGACGGCGCAGCGCGCGTCGCTGCCGCCTTCCGCCGCGCCGAGCGGGCGCGCGTGCCGCTCGTCGTCATCGTCAACCCCGCGGCGGATGCGGGGAAATACGCGCGCGGCACCGCGTTCGGCGAGCTGCTCAACCACGGCTCCGACGCGCAGCTCGCGCCGCTCGCGCTCGTCGAGGTCGTCGTCGCGGGCATGGAGGAGCTGCGGCGCATCGTCCCGAACCAGCTCGCGGGTGAGCCTTGGCTGGTGGTCGTGGCGACCGATCGCACGCCCGCGAGGACGACGGCGATCGATCCAGCCGTGCCCGAGCGGGGCCCGAGCAAGCGCGGGCGCGGCGATCCTGACGAGGACAAGGCGGTCGACCGCCGGATCGCCGTGCTCGGCGGCGCCGTCGCGGCCGCCCTGCCCCGCCCCGAGGCCTCTCGCGTCGCCGAGCTCGCGGCGCGCACCCGCGAGCGGCTGGTCAAGCGTGCGCCGGAGGGAGCGCGCTGGGCCGTGGGCAGCGGCTGCGGCGTGGACGTCGAGGGCGAGGAGCCCGACGCGGTCGACTGCGGCATGGGCCACGTGCCCGCCAAGAGCCGCCGCTTCCTCTACCTCTACGCGAAGACCCCGAACGACCGCCGCAAGTCGCGCTGATCGAGGCGCATGGTCCCCGTGGGCTTCACCCTGCAGCCCGAGCTCGAGTTCCTCGAGCGCTGCGCGCCACTCATCCGCATGGCCGAATATTTCGAGGTCACACCCGAGACGCTCTGGCGTCCGGATGCGCGCGGGGCGCTCGAGCCGAACGGCTTCCACCGGCGCTTCGCCGCGCTCACCTCCACGGGCAAGCCCTTCGTCGCGCACGGCGTGGGCCTCTCGATGGGCACCACGGCGTCCGCCGATCGCGCGCGCCGCCGCCGCTGGCTCGCCGCCGTGCGCCGCGACCACGCCACCTTCCGCTTCCGCTGGTACACCGAGCACCTCGGCGCCAGCTCCCTGGGCGGGCTCGCGATGACGCTGCCGATGCCGCTGCCGATGACCGCCGCGGCCGCGCGCACCGTGCGGGCGCGCCTGCGCGCGATGCAGGCCGTGGTGCCCGACGTGGGCGTCGAGAACAACGTCGCCTATTTCACGCTCGGCGCCCCCCTCGAGGAGCCCGCGTTCCTGGGCGCGTGCACGCGCGCGCCGCGTACGCACCTGCTGCTCGACCTGCACAACGTGCACACGATGGCCGAGAACTTCGGCTTCGATCCCGACGACTACCTCGCGCGCCTGCCGCTGGAGCGAGTGATCGAGCTCCACCTCTCCGGCGGCCGCTCGAGCGACGGCGCGTGGCTCCCCGGCGGGCGCGTGATGCGGCTCGACAGCCACGACGACGCGGTCCCCGAACGTGTCTGGAGCCTCTACGAGCGCTGGGCGCCGCGGTGCCCACGCCTGCGCGGCGTGACGCTCGAGCGCATGGAGGGCACGGTCGGAGACGGAGACGTGCCCGTCCTCCGCGAGGAGCTCCGGCGGGCGCGCACGACCGCGAGACGCTGCAGATGAAGCCGCACGAACGACGCGGGGCCGCCTTCGAGCGCATCCTGGCCGCGGCCATGACCGCAGCCGATCCGGTGCGCGCCCTGCGTCGCGCGGCGCGAGCCGGTGGCGTCGATGCGGACCTCCGGGCGCGCCTCCTGGCGGCCGACGCGGACGGCGTGCGCATGTCCGCTCTGCTGGTCGCACGCCTGCGCTTCGAGCGCCTGCTGCGTGGGTCGGCCTCCGCCGAGGCCTTCTACGAGTCCGACCCGGCAGCGTTCACGGCCACCTTCCGCCGGTATCACCAGGCAGTGCCCCCGAACGCGTTCTTCCCGCGCGAGGAGGCCGCGCTCTGGGAGGAGTTTCTCGCTCGCCGCCGCCGGCGCTGACTGTTTTCTCGAGACAACAGGGGTGCGCCACGGCGTGCCAGCGTCGCGCGCCCCGATGAACGGAATCCACAGGTTGCCTGGTGGCACGGCGCCTGCTCAAGGGCCGCGACATGCGCAAGCAAGCGACGCGAGCCTCTCGCCTCTGGATCTCCTCGATGACCCTTTGCGCAGCCCTCGTGGCCGCGGGCTGCGGCTCGGACCCCGCCGGGGGATCTGGCAGCGGCGGCGCCGGTGCCTCGGGAACCGGTGGTGCGGGCCCGGGGGGCGCGGGCGCAGGCGGTGCCGGCTCCGGCGGCGCGGGAAGAGGCGGCGCGGGCGGCGCAGGTACTGGCGGCACTGGTGGCGCGGGCACGGGCGGCGCGGGCAGAGGTGGCGCAGGTGCGGGTGGCGCAGGCGCGGGTGCGGGTGGCGCAGGCGCGGGGGGCGCTGGCGGCTCCACCGGACGCCTGTGCGGCGGCCTGCTCGGCGCGAGCTGCGCGACCGGCGAGTACTGCGACTACGGCGCGAACCGCTGCGGCAACGGCGACGAGCAGGGCCAGTGCAAGGCGCGGCCGGGCGCCTGCCCCGACCTCTACGCGCCCGTCTGCGCGTGCAACGGCATGACCTACGGCAACGAGTGCGACGCCAACGCCGCCGGCTTCGACGTCGCGGCCTCTGGCGGGTGTCCCGCGCCGCAAGGAATGTTCGCGTGCGGCACGCAATTCTGCCAGCACGGGACGCAGTACTGCCGCCGCGACATCTCCGACGTCGGCGGCTTCCCGGATGGATTCAGCTGCCACACCCTGCCCGCCGCGTGCGGCACTGCGCCGAGCTGCGCGTGCGTCCGCGCCGAGACCTGCGGCTCGAGCTGCGAGGCCACGGCCGCCTCGGATCTCACGGTGTCCTGCGCCGGCGGCTGACCACGCCGAAGACGTTGACGCGTCGCGGCATCGCAGTAAGCTCCCGAGGATGTCGCAACCACGTTCCAGGATCCCGGTCGCGGTCGTCGGCGCCACGGGCGTCGCCGGCCAGCAGTTCCTCGCCAGCCTCGCGAATCACCCCTGGTTCGAGGTCAAACGCCTCGCCGCCTCGTCCCGCTCGGCAGGCAAGAAGTACCGCGATGCGCTGACGGAGTCGTCCGGCGCCTTCCGGTGGTACTGCTCGGAGCCGCTCGCGCCGGCGCTCGCCGAGATCGTGGTCGAGGACGCCGAGCAGATGGACGCGAGCGACGTGCGCTTCGTGTTCTCCGCCGTGGAAGCGGACGCCGCCAAGGTGCTCGAGCCGCGCTACGCGCACCAGGGCGCCGCGGTCGTGTCGACGGCCTCCGCCTTCCGCTACGAGCCCGACGTGCCGGTCCTCATCCCGGGCGTCAACCTGGAGCACCTCGGCCTCATCTCGGCGCAGCGCAAGAAGCGCGGCTGGAAGGGCCTCATCACGCCCGGCCCGAACTGCACCACCATTGGCCTCTGCATCACGCTAGAGCCGCTGCGCCAGCAGTTCGGCCTGCGGCGCGTGCTCATGACCTCCATGCAGGCCGTCTCCGGCGCGGGCCGCTCGCCCGGCGTCCTCGCCATGGACATCATCGACAACGTCGTGCCGTACATCGCCAAGGAAGAGGAGAAGGTCGAGAAGGAGACCAAGAAGATCCTCGGCCGCCTGCAGGGCGACGACATCGTCCCGCACGACGTGAAGGTGAGCTGCACCTGCACGCGCGTCCCCGTCCTCGAAGGTCACACCGAGAGCGTCTTCGTCGAGCTCGAGCGCGCCGCCTCGGTCGCCGACGCCAAGGCCGCGATGCGGGCCTTCGGCGAGGGCCTCAAGGCGATGGGCCTGCCGAGCGCGCCCGAGCGCCTCATCCACGTGCACGAGGATCCCTATCGCCCGCAGCCGCGCCTCGACCGCGACCACGGCGACGGCATGGTGACCGTGGTCGGCCGCATGCGCGAGGACGCCGCCCTCGGCGGCCTCAAGTACGTGCTGGTCTCGCACAACACCAAGATGGGCGCCGCCAAGGGCGCCATCCTGACGGCGGAGATCCTGGAGCAAAAGGGCCTCGCCGGGTAGCCGTCCCCGGCGGGACGGCGTGAACAAGGAACAGGGCAACAAGCAACAGCGCAATACGAACAAGGACTGGCCGGAGCAGGTTCCGTGCTCCGTGTTGCGTGTTGTTCTATTGCCTGTTCCTTGTTCCCCCTGGGATCAGCGGCGGCCCGAGACGGGGCCCGTTCCGATCACGGTGTCCCTGGGCGCCTTGACTTTCTGCGTCTCCGTCGGCTCGTCGCTGTCCGCGTCCTCTTCGCCGAGCGTCTCGTCGCTCGAGGACAGGATCGCGGCCCGCAGCTCCGACGCGGTCTGGTAGCGGTCGTCCGCCTTCTTCGCGAGCGCCCTCTTGATGACGCCCATCAGCGCTGGCGGGATCGTGCCCATGCCGTAGTCGGGCCGGAGCGGCGGCAGCGGATCCTCGCAGTGCTTGCGGTAGATCTCGCTGTTCTTCGCGCCGTCGAACGGCACGCGGCCAGCGAGCATCTCGTACATGATGATGCCGATCGCGTAGAGGTCGGCGCGGCCGTCGATGTCCTTGGCCAGCGTCTGCTCGGGCGCCATGTAGTAGGGGCTGCCGACCGCGAAGCCCGCCTGCGTCTTGTGCGCGACCGCGGTCGCGAACTTCGCCACGCCGAAGTCGAGCAGCTTGACGAAGTCAGGGATCCCGGCGCGCTCGATGAGATAGACGTTCTCCGGCTTGACGTCCCGGTGGACGACGCCCATCGCGTGCGCGGCGCCGAGCCCCGCGGCGAGCTGCGCGCCTATGTGCATCGCGCGCTCGGGCTTGATCCGCCGCTCGCGCATCAGCACCTGGCGGAGATCCTCGCCCTCGAGGAACTCCATGATGTACGCGCAGCACCCGGTGTCCTTGTCGCGGATGAAGTCGTAGACCTCCACGAGGTTCTCGTGCGAGGCCTCGCCGGCCGCCTTGGCCTCGTGGAAGAAGCGCGACACCGCGTGCGAGTCGCGCGCGGCCTCGGCGGACAGCACCTTGACGGCGGCCTTGCGGCCGATCCGCGCGTGCTTCGCCAGGTAGATTCTCCCCATCCCACCCTCGCCGATGAGCTTCTCCAGGCGGTAGGAGCCCATCAGCCGTCCGATCAGCGGATCCCAGGTGGTCTCAGCGGCCAAGACGCCTCCACGCATGCACCCCAGCGATGCAGTTTAGGTGCCGTGCGTTTCCCATCTTATCATCGCAATCGCGCGATTCGCTGGGGTGAATCGTCAGGGTCGAAAGATCGCCGCTCGGGCCTGCAGACCCGGACGCGCCCACCTCGTCGCACATGCCACGCACCGGGCGGCAGGTTGACCGCGGCAGCTTCGAGCGCTAGGGTCACGCACTTCAGGAGGTCCCGTGGCCCGAGTCACCGTAGAAGATTGCCTCGAGAAGGTCGGCAACCGGTTCGCCCTTGTGATCCTCGGCGCCGAGCGCGCGCGTCAGCTCGCCAAGGGCGGCGAGCCGCTGGTCGAGTGCGACAACAAGCCCGCCGTCACCGCTCTTCGCGAGATCGCCGAGGGCGAGGTCCGCTTCACCGAGGACGTCAGCGAGGTCGTCCGCAAGTACCTCATCGAGGTGCGCGCCCGCACCGCCGGCGGCAAGTAGCCGCCCGATCCCGCCTCGCGCGCGCCTGCCACCTGGCAAAAACTAGCGGCGCCCGCGGGCGCCCCTTAGCATCCGGGCGTGATCCCCGAGCTGCGCAGCGCGCTCTTCTGGCACCTCTCCACCCGCGCCACCGGCGCGCTCCGCAGCCCCTGCAAGTCCAAGGTGGGCGCCGACGCGCCCGACGCCGCGATCTACCTGCGGCGCGGCTACGTCGTCGGCGTGGCCGCTCCGACCTCGACCGTGCGCCTCGGTGATCTGCTCCGCGCGGACGGCACCGTGACCGACGAGGAAGCCGAGCGCGGCCACGCCCGGGCGCGCGCCGAGAGCGGCCCCGGTGGACGCGCGCTCGTCGCGCTCGGCGCCGCCCAACCGGGGGACGTAGAGCGGGCGCTCAAGCGACAGACCGAGCTGCGCCTCGACGACGTCGCCGCCCACGCGGCCGGCCCGGTCGTGTTCGACGTCGCCGCGCAGCCGCCCGCGCAGCTCGCGATCCCGCCGCTGGCGCCGTGGCGCTGGCTGCGGGAGCGGGTCCGCCCGTTGCTCGACGAGGAGGCGCGACCACACATCCGCGCGCTCTTGCTGCGCGGGCAGCTCGAGATCCGCCCGAAGCCCCCGGGCGCGATGCTCGAGCCCGGCGACCGCGCCATCCTCGATCGCCTGCTCGCGGGCGAGTCGTCGCAGCTCGGCGCCGACCCGGCGGCCGTCGAGCTCTTCGCCATCTTCGACGCGTGCGGCGCGCTCGAGCTCAAGCTGGGCGAGGACCTCGACGCGCGAGAGATCCTCGGCGTGCGCCAGGGCGCCGACCGCACCGAGATCAAGAGCGCGTACCACCGCCTCGCGCGATCGCTCCACCCGGACGCGCACCCCGGTGCCTCGGCGCGCGAGCGCGCCCGCTTCGCCGCCCGCTTCGCCGCCGCCACCGCCGCCTACCGCCAGCTCGTGCGGTAGGTGCGATCGGCGGCCTCGAGAGGCCGCCGCAGGCGGGGCGCGCCGCCCGCCTCACCGCCGGTCATCCAGTCCCAAGGATCGCCTCAGTTGAGCCGGGACCGACTGGCCCTGGCCCTGGTCTTGGCCCTGGTCCCTTCCGGCTCCGACGGAGATCGACCAGCACCAGGACCAAGGCCGAGACCAGGTGGAGCGCGACCGGGATCAACCGAGGCGAACCCTGGGATTAGAGCCCCTCCCGCAGGGGTGGTATCGTGCTCGCGTGGCCGCGGCTGGGATCCCCGCAAAGCACGTGTGCTTCCACCTGCGCGGCCAGCGCTTCGGCGCCGGGATCGATCACGTCAAGGAGACCGTCGAGCTCGGGCCGCTCACGCGCGTGTTCCGCGTCGACCGCTGCATCGCGGGCGTGATGAGCCTGCGCGGCGACATCGTGGCGGTCATCGATCTCGCGCGCTTCCTCGGCCTGCCCGATGGCCCGCACGGCAAGCGCATCCTCATCGCGCAGGTCGAGGAGGGCGGGCGCGAGCGCACCGCGGGGCTCCTCGTGGACCAGCTCGACGAGGTGCGCCTGCTCGACGAGGCGCAGATCCAGCCGGCGCCGCCGGCCATCGACGCCGCGGCCGCGGCCTACTTGCGCGGGGTGGTGTCGCTGCCGGAGGGGCCGCTCGGCGTGCTCGACCTGCCGCGCGTGATCTCGAGCGAGCGCTTCCGGCCGTACCGGAGGGTGGCGTGAAGAAAGCACCGAGAGGGAACCCATGCGCGTGACCGACGCCGTCACTGGATTGACCGACGTGTCCGGGCGCTTCCGCCGGTCCCGCATCACGATCCGCAGCAAGATCACGGGCACCTGCGTCGTGCTCGCGCTCGTCATCATCGCGGGCAGCTTCGCTTGGTCGCGGCACCTCGCGATCAAGGCATCGCGCGGCGAGGGGCTCGAGCCGTACTTCTCGCGCTACCTCGGCTACCGGCAAGCGCAGGCGGAGCCCCTGCAGACCGCGGTCGAGCTCGTCGCGAGCGACGACGCGCTGCGCCGGGCCCTCGCCGAGGGCCCGCCGGAGGCCGTGCAGCGCGAGGTCGCGCGCGCGGTCGAGGCGCTCGGGCGCGGGCTGCGCCCCGACCTCATCGTGCTCCTCGACGCCAAGGGCAAGGTCCTCGCGGGTCAGGGCGGCATCAGCGAGGAGGACACCCGCGAGATGGGCGTGTTCTCCCACCTGCGGCAGGGCCTCGTGGTGCGCGATCAGCTCCTCGTCCAGGCGGGGCGCGCCTTCGCCGTGTGCGGCCAGGCGCTGCGCTCGGGCGACCGCACCGTGGGCATCCTCCTCGTCGGCGTGTCCGCGTCGCGCGACATGGACCTCTTCCGCAAGCAGAGCCACTCGGATCCCGAGCGCCAGGTGACCGTCGCGCTCGTGGCCAAGGATGCGGTGGTCGCGCAGGGCGATCCGTCACGCCAGAAGCTGATCGAGGAGGCGCTCGCGTCCACGGAGCGCGAGAGCTCGCACGGGGGTACGCAGATCGTGCGGGTGTCGTCGGGCCAGGTGGACCTCTACGTGCACCAGGCGGATGGCCACGCGGGCCTCCTCTCGGGCGCGATCGGGCGCTACGTCCTCCTGCGCGATCGGCGCTACGTCGACGCGGAGCTGGCCGAGCTGCAGCGCACGTCGATCTGGCTCGGGGCCGCGGCCTGGGTGCTCGCGGCCCTCTTCGGCTACTGGCTCGCGCGCTGGATCGACCTGCCGATCCGCCGCTTCGTGGCCGCGACTGCCGAGATCGCGCACGGGCGCGGCGACCTCACCAAGCGCCTCGAGGTCGAGTCGAACGACGAGCTCGGGGATCTGGCGACGAACCTCAACGAGCTGTTCGAGCACCTGCGCGTGCTCGCCGCGCGCGTCCAGGTGGCGAGCCAGCAGGTGGGCTCGTCGAGCCAGGAGATCTCCGGCGCGTCCAAGCAGATGCTCGAGGGCGCCAAGGACCAGGCGCTCAAGATCGAGAGCACGACGGCGGCGGTCACCGAGCTCTCCGCGTCGATCCAGAGCGTGGCCACGAACGCCATCGAGGCCACCAAGGTGGCGCAGCAGTCGGGCGAGGCGGCCAAGGACGCGATCAAGCGCATGGCCGACATCCGTCACACCGTCGAGGAGGCGGGCGACAAGATCCGCCAGCTCGGCGAGAGCGGAAAGCGCATCGGCAACATCGTCGAGGTGATCCGCCAGATCAGCGAGCAGACGTCCCTGCTGGCGCTCAACGCCTCGATCGAGGCGGCGCACGCGGGCGAGCAGGGGCGCGGCTTCGCGGTGGTCGCCGACGAGGTGAGCTCGCTCGCGCGGCGCGTCGGCCAGAGCGCCAAGGACATCGAGGACCTCATCGCGACGATCAGCGAGCAGACGAGCGAGGCCGTGCGGTCGATGGAGACCGGCACGCAGGAGGTCGAGGGCGGCACCAAGCTCGTGACCGGCACGCTCGGCAACCTCGAGCAGATCGTCGAGGTCATCACGGACACGGCGCGCCAGGTCCAGGAGCAGGCCGTCGTCTCCGACGAGATCGCGCGCAACATGGACGCGGTGCGGAAGATCGCGCAGGAGGTGCTGGCGTCGAGCGAGGAGGCTGTGATCCAGGGCGAGCAGCTAGCGGGCCTGTCCACCGAGCTCGACCGCTCGGTGCGCGGCTTCCAGGTGGACGAGGGCCAGCCGCCGGGTGAGGTGGCGGGCCGGCTGCCGCCACCGCGGCGCGCGCTCGAATCCAAGCGGTCGTGAGCGCGGTGGCTGTGGCGCCCCCTCCGGATCGCTCGCCTGCGGCGAGGCCGAGCCCGGCGGCCCCGGCCCTCGAGCGCGTCCGGAGCGCGCTCGTTCGCCACGCCGGCATCGCGCCGCACCCGTGGCGCCTGCGCGATCGCGCGGCGGAGCGGGCGCTCGCGCGCGGTGTCCCCTTCGAGGCCTACGCCGCCGCCCTCGACCCCGCCGAGCTCGAGGCGCTCTTCGAGCGGCTGCGCGTCGCGCACAGCGGCTTCTTCCGCGACGCCACGGAATTCATCCGCCTTGGCGCATGGATTGCCGAGAGCCCAGGTGCGCGCGTCTGGTGCGCGGGTGTCGGCGAGGGCCAGGAGGCGTTCAGCTTCGCCGCGCTGGCGCCGCACGCGCGGGTGCTCGGCACGGACCTCTCGCGGCGAGCCATCGAGCACGCGCAGCGCGCGACCTATCCGCGCCAGGCCCTCGAGGCCGTGCCCCCCGCGTTTCGCGGTCGCCTGCTCGACGGGTCCGACGGAGGGGAGCGGGTGCGCCTCCCCGAGCGCGTGCGCGGCCGCGTGACGTTCGAGGTGCGGAACCTCCTCGGTCCCGCGCCCCCAGGCCCCTTCTCGCTCGTGGTGTGCCGGAACGTGCTCTACCACCTCGACGCGCAAGCCCGCGCCTCGGCGCTCGATCGGCTCGCCGGAGCGCTCGGCCCGTCAGGTCGGCTGTGGATCGGCGAGCGCGTGAGTCACCCGCTCCTCGAGCGGGTGGGCAGCGGCCTCTACGCGCGGGGCGCCCGATGAGGGATCCGCTCTGGGCGCGCTTCCTGCCGGCGGCGCAGGCGTTCTCTCGCGCGGCCCGGGACTGGATCGGCACCGCCGAGGCCGCGACGTCGGAGAGCGCGCGCGAGGTGCGGCGCAATCTGTTTGCGCTGCGGTGCGGCGCCGCCGCGATCGGCCTGTCGGATCTGGCGCACACGGCGGGTCGCCTCGAGCGCCTCGTCGCAGCGGCCGCCGAACGCCGGACGGCCCGGAGGCGCGTGGACCCGGCCGTCGCCCTGCCCGCCGCGCGCGTCGCGGCCGAGGCGCTGTTCCAGGCGATCGACCGCGCCGACTCGGAGCGGCCCCGGCTCGACGACGACGCCCTCGAGCGGGCGATCTCGACCCTGCTCCCGTTCGCCGACGCCCTCGAGGGCGTCCCCTCGGCGCCGGTGCGCAAGACCGAGCCGCCGCCGGACGACTCGACGTGGAACCCGAGCGTCGAGGACGACATGGTCGAGGCGTTCCTCGAGGAAGCCGCCGAGCGCCTCGAGGCGCTCGCCGAGAAGCTCGTCCACCTGGAGGGCGATCCCGGCAACGCCGAGCTCGTGCGCGAGATCTTCCGCGACCTGCACACGCTCAAGGGAGGCTCGGCCTTCGTGGGCCTCGCGCGCATGAATCGCCTCGCGCACAAGGCGGAGGATCTCGTCGCCAAGGTGCGGGACGGCTCGCGCGGCGTCGACGCGGCCGTGGTGGACGTGCTGCTCGGGACGCTCGATTCCCTGCGTCAGATCCTCGATCGCGCGGCCCGCCGCGCGCCCATCGACGTCGCCGTGGAGGAGCTCATCGCGCGGCTCGAGGAGCCGGGCGCAGCGCCTCCGGCCCCGCCGCCGGGGGTGCCGCTGCGGCGCTCCGAGGATCCAGCACCGGCCCAAGCGCCGACGCGCCCCACGAGCGGCCCGCCCGCGCCCGTCGCGACGGCGACGGAGTCCGGCAAGCAGACGCTCCGCGTCGACTTCGAGAAGCTCGACGACCTGCTGAACCTCGTCGGCGAGCTCGTGATCGGCAAGAACGCGCTCTCGCAGTCGGTGCTGGGTCTCGCGTCGCTCTCCCGCCTGCTCGGCGTGCACAAGCGCATCGTGCGGCGCGCGGGCCTCGCGGGCGACGTCTCGGGGGCCGAGCGCAAGGCCCTGCTGCGCGAGCTGGTGGAGGAGATCGCGCGCACCGAGCGCGCCTTCGACGAGACGAGCCGCGGCATCGAGCGCGCTGGCGGGCGCCTCGACCGCATCAGCGGCAACCTGCGCGATCAGGTGATGAAGCTCCGCATGGTGCCCATCGCCCGCGTGTTCACGAAGTACCACCGCACGGTGCGTGACCTGTCGAAGCAGCTCGGCAAGAAGGTGCGGCTCGAGATCCAGGGCGGCGAGACCGAGCTCGACAAGATCCTGGTGGAGGCGCTCGACGGCCCCCTCATGCACCTCGTGCGGAACTCACTCGATCACGGCGTCGAGAGCGAGCACGCGCGCGTCTCCGCGGGAAAGCCCGCCGAGGGTGTGCTGACGCTCGCGGCGCACCAGCGCGGCAACCAGATCGTCGTCGAGGTCTCCGACGACGGCGCGGGCATCCCGCCGGAGAAGATCAAGGCCAAGGCGCTCGAGAAGGGGCTCGTCACGGCCGACGAGCTCGCGCGCATGGACGAGCGCCAGGTGCTCGAGCTCATCTTCCGCGCCGGCTTCTCGACGGCCGCGAAGGTCACGGACGTGTCCGGCCGCGGCGTCGGCATGGACGTGGTGCGCGAGGCGATCTCGCAGCTCAAGGGCACGGTGGACGTGTCGTCCACGCCGGGTGTCGGCAGCACCTTCACGATGAAGCTGCCGCTCACGCTCGCGATCATCCAGGTGCTGCTCGTGCGCGCCGGCGGAGAGACGCTGGCGCTGCCCATCGATCTCGTGCAACGCACGCTGCACGTCGAGCGCGGCGCCGTACGGCGCCTCTACGACCGCGACGTCATCGACGTCGCCGGCAAGCAGGTGCCGCTCCTGTCGCTGGCGCGCGCGCTCGACCTCGAGACCGGCGCCGACGCCTACGTCACGCCGATGGTGTCCGTGATCCTGGTCGACCTCTTCGGCGAGACGTTCGGCCTCGTCGCGGATCGCCTCGACGGCAAGCGCGAGATCGTCATCAAGAGCCTCGGCGATCTGCTCGAGAACGTGCGCGGCTGCGCCGGCGCGACGCTCGACGGCGAGAAGCCCGTCTTGATCCTGGACGTGCCGGCGGTGATCTCGCTCGCGCTCGAGACGACGCGGGGCGGCGAGCCCACGATGGCCGCGCCCGCCACGCGCGTCGGCGGCCCGCGCATCCTCGTCGTCGACGACTCCGACATGGTGCGCGACACGGTCGCCCGCGCCCTGCGCTCGGTCGGCTACGCGGTCGTCGAGGCGGCCGACGGCGTGGACGGCCTCGCCGCGGCCACCGCCGCGGCCAGCGCCGGGCGGCCCTTCGACCTCGTGACGAGCGACGTGATGATGCCGCGCATGGACGGCTACGACCTCGCGCGGGCCCTGCGCGCCACCTCGGCCTACGCGGCCGTGCCCATCGTGATGCTGACGAGCCGAGGCGAGACGATCGACCGCATCCGCGGCTTCGACGCGGGGGTGAGCGAGTACCTGGTCAAGCCGGTCGACCGCGCCGAGCTCCTGCGCGCGGTATCGCGGCAGCTCGAGGCACGACGCGGCGCCGCCGACGGAGACGCAGAGGTAGGGACGCCATGACCGAGCCTCCTCCGATGGGACGGCAGCGCACGTTCGACCCGCCGAGCGAGCGGCTCGCGGTCCTGTTCTGCGTCGAGCCCGTCGTGCCCGAGCTGCTCGAGCCCACGCTGCGCGAGGCCGGCTTCTACGTCGAGCACGCGGCCGATCGCGAGGGTCTCTTCGCCCTGTGCGGAGCGCGCGCGCCGCAGGTGGTGCTCCTGTGCTGCGAGGACGCGCCCGCGGTCACCACGCGGCTGCGCGGAGAGGCCTCGACCCGCGAGGTGCCGATCGTCGTGGTCTCGCCCGACGAGGACGACCGCGTGCTCGCCCGCTCGGCGCAGGCGGGCGGCTTCCTCGTCGTGCCGTTCTCGGCGACCGAGGCGCGCGAGGTGCTCTCCGCCGCCACGCGCAAGCGGCGCGTGGTGCTCCTCGCGGACGACTCACCGCTCATCCACAAGCACACGACGCCCATCCTCGAGGAGGCCGGCTACACGGTGGTCTCGGCCCTCGACGGCGAGGAGGGGCTCGCGCGCGCGCGCGAGGAGGTGCCCGACCTCGTCATCAGCGACGTCGAGATGCCGCGCCGCGACGGCTACTCCTTCTGCAAGGCGCTCAAGGAGGACCCGCGCCTCGCGCACGTGCCGGTCGTCATCTGCAGCGCGCTCGGTGAGGCGGCCGACCTCGAGCGCGGCTTCGACGCGGGCGCGGACGACTACCTCGTCAAGCCGGTGGTCGCCGAGGAGCTCGTGGCGCGCCTGCGCACGCTGCTCGCGGGCGCGGGGCGCGCGGTGCGCGAGCGCATCCTCGTCGTCGAGGACTCGCCGTCGATCCGGCAGGCGGTGGCGCAAGGACTCGGCCGGCAGGGCTTCCAGGTCGACACCGCCGCCGACGGCCGCGCCGCGCTCGAGCGGGCGATGCAGGTCCGCTACGACCTCGTCATCACCGACTACGACATGCCGCACATGGATGGCTTCGAGCTCACGCTCGCCCTCAAGCGCGACCAGCGCACGCGCGACGTGCCCGTCATGATGCTGACGGCGCGCGAATCGCGCCGCGACCAGGCGCAGATGCGCGCGGCGGGCCTGACGGCCTTCCTCGTCAAGCCCTTCGCTGTCGATCGTTGCGTGGCGATGGCCGAGCGCATCCTCGCCGAGTCGCGCCTCTTCGCGTACAAGCTCGCTTCCAGCGTCTACATCTCCGAGGGTGCGCGTCGCGCCGCCGAGGAGCGCGCTGCCCGCGGCGACCTCGGCTACGTGCGCGCCGACGAGCGCGTCGCCACGGTGATGTTCTCCGACCTCGTCACGTTCACGCAGATGAGCGGCAACATGGAGCCGCGCGCGGTGATCGAGGTCTTGAACGAGTACTTCGACCGCATGTGCCCGATCGTCCTCGAGGAGGGCGGCGACATCGACAAGTTCATCGGCGACGCGATCATGGCGATCTTCGAGGACAAGCGCGACGCCGACCCGCCCGAGCTGCGCGCGGTCCGCGCGGGCCTGCGCATGCAGGAGGCGCTCGAGGCGTGGAACCAGACGCGCGGAACGGCGATCCACATGCGCATCGGCATCAACACCGGGCCGCTCGTGCGCGGCGACCTCGGCAGCCGCTTCGTTCGGCGCGACTACACCGTCATCGGCGACACCGTGAACCGCGCGAACCGCTACGAATCGAACGCGCCCCACGGCGGCGTCCTCATCGCGCAGAGCACCTACGCGCCGATCCAGGATCGCCTCCTCGTGGAGGCCGCGCCGGGCGTCAAGCTCAAGGGGGTCGCCGACCCGGTGACGGCCTACGTGGTGCGCGGGCTCCGGTGAAGCGCAGGGTCCTCGTCGCCGATGACTCGCCCTTCATGCGCGGGGCGATCAAGCGGGCGCTCGAGGCCGACGGGCGCTTCGTGGTGGCCGGCGAGGCCGCCGACGGCGCCGAGGCCGTGGCCCTCGCGGCGTCGCTCCGCCCCGACGCGATCACGATGGACGTGAACATGCCGCGCCTCGACGGCATCGCGGCCGTGCGGCGCATCATGGCGGAGTCGCCCTGCCCCATCGTGATGCTCTCGGCGCACACGCGCGCGGGCGCGGAGGCCGCGGTCGAGGCGCTCGCGGCGGGCGCGCTCGACTTCGTCGCCAAGCCCTCGGGCGAGGTGTCGGCCGATCTCGCGCGGGTCTCGGGCGAGCTCTGCGACAAGCTCGCGGCCGCGGCCACCGCGCACGTCCGCGGCGCGCCCCACGCGGCGTCTGCGCCGGCGGCCCGGCCCGCACCACCACCCCCCGCCCGTGCCACCGGGGACGCGGTCCGCGTGGGGGTCATCGCCTCGTCCACCGGCGGCCCGCAGGCGCTCACCGCGCTCTTCTCCGCGCTGCCCGCGGGGCTCCCGCTCGCGCTCCTCGTCGTCCAGCACCTGCCCTCGCAGCTCACCACGGCGCTTGCGGCGCGGCTCGACGGCCTCGGCGGCTATCGCGTCCGCGAGGCGCGCCACGGCGACGCGCCCGGTCCGGGCGTGGCCCTCGTCGCGCCCGGCGGCCTCCACCTGGACCTCTCGCCCGCCGGCACCGCGCACCTGTCCGCCGGCGTGGCCGTCCACGGCGTCCGCCCCGCCGCCGACGTCACGATGCGCGCCGCCGCGCGCGTGTTCGGCGCGCGCACCCTCGGCGTCGTCTTGACGGGGATGGGCCGCGACGGCGCCGAGGGCCTGCTCGCCATCCGCGCTGCGGGCGGCGCCACCTTCGCGCAGGACCAGGCCTCGAGCGTCGTCTACGGCATGCCCCGCGCCGCAGCCGAGGCCGGCGCCGCCGAGCGCATCGCCCCCCTCGACGACCTGCCGCGCCTCGTCGTCGAGGCCTCCCGCCGGAGGTGAGGGCGGCCTCCGGTCACGCCTGCGCGTAGCGGCCCTGCGGAGCGGTCGTCGCCGCCGCGGTCGGCTCCGACCGCGCCTGGAAGAGCGGGCGGAACGCGTCGCGGTAGGCCCACGCGAGGTAGAGCTCGGTGCCGAGCAGGAACACCACCATCCCCGGGCTCGGCGCGAGCGCCACGTGGAAGCCGACGATGTTGACGATGATCGGCGCGAGAAGCGTCAGCGCGAGGGGCACGAAGCGGCCCGACAGGAGCAGCGCGCCCGCCACGACCTCGGTGCCCTTGAGAAGCGGGAACAGGTACTTCGCCGACACGAGCCCGCCGATGAAGCTCCCCGCCTCGGCCGGCAACGGCGGCTGCGGCAGGAAGTTGAGAAAGCCGTTGAGTCCGAACACGAGGAACGTCAGCCCGAACAGCGAGCGAGCGACCATCGGGGCCTTTGCGAGCAGCGATGCGAGAAGCGTCGTCATGGGATCCTCCGTTTCGTTTCCTGATCCCACTCTGCGTCCGTTGCTCGATGCGCAGTAGTCTGACAGAATCGAACGAACCGTTACTCCTGGAGCAACGATGGATCTGAACAAGATCTCCGTCTTCTCGAAGGTCGTCGAGGCCGGCTCTTTCACGGCGGCGGCGCAGCACCTCGGCCTTCCCAAGTCGTCGGTGTCGCGCGCGGTCAAGCAGCTCGAGGAGGAGCTCGGCGTGCGCCTCCTGCACCGCACGACGCGGCAGCTCCGCCTGACCGACGCGGGCCGCCTCTACCACGATCGCGCCTCGCGCGCGATCGCCGGGCTCGAGGACGCCCGCGCCGCGGTGTCCGCCTCCGAGCGCGAGCCGCACGGCACCGTCCGCCTCACGGCCCCCGCCGATCTCGCGGCGCGCCTGCTCGCCCCGATCGTCACGCGCTTCGTGCGCGAGCACCCCGCCATCCACGTCGACCTCGTGCTCACGAACCGCTACGTGGACCTCGTCCAGGAGGGCATCGACCTCGCGCTGCGCGCGGGGCGCCTGCAGGACTCGTCGCTCATCGTGCGCCCCCTCGGTCTGGCCTCCGGGGGCCTCTTCGCCTCGCCCGCGTACCTGCGCCGCCGTGGGACGCCGAAGCGACCGGCCGATCTGGCCAAGCACGACTGCATCCTCTTCCGGCCGCAGAGCGGCGATCACACCCGCTGGGCCCTCGTCGGCCCGAAGGGGCCGGTCGCCGTCGAGGTCTCCGGCCCCCTCTCGGTCGACGACTTCTCCTTCGTCTTCCACGCCGTCACCGAGGGCGCGGGCATCGGCGTCCTGCCGAGCGGGGGCTGCGCGCGCATCGCTCGGCTCGAGCGCGTCCTGCCCGACCACAGCATGCGCGGTGTCCCGCTCCAGCTCGTGTATCCCTCCGCTCGCTTCCTGCCGCACCGCGTGGTGCTGCTGCGTGACGCGATCACCTCGACCCTGCTCGCCGAGGACGAATCCCGCGCGGCCTGAGACCCGCGTTACCATCGCCGCATGTCGGTGTGGCTCTGGGTGGCAAGTGGCCTCGGGGTGATCGTCGTCCTCGTCGCGCTCTACGACGTCACGCAAAAGAAGCGCGCGATCATCCGGAACTTCCCGGTCATCGGGCACTTCCGCTACTGGCTCGAGACCATCGGCCCCGAGCTCCGCCAGTACATCGTCACGTCCAACGACGAGGAGCGCCCGTTCTCGCGCGACCAGCGCCGCTGGGTCTACGCGTCATCGAAGAAGGAGAACAACTACTTCGGCTTCGGCACCGACAACGACATCGAGCGCACGTCCAGCTACCTCATCGTCAAGCACGCCGTCTTCCCGCGCGCCTCGCCGCACGACGGCGAACCCGGCTACGATCCTCGCTACCGCGTCCCCTGCACGAAGGTCATCGGCGGCCCGCGCGGCCGCAAGAAGGCCTTCCGCCCCACCTCGATCATCAACACCTCCGCGATGAGCTACGGCTCGCTCTCGTACGCGGCCGTCGAGGCCATCAACCGCGGCGCGAAGATCGCCGGCTGCATGCAGAACACCGGTGAGGGCGGCCTCGCGCCCCACCACCTGCACGGCGGCGACCTCGTCTGGCAGCTCGGGACCGGCTACTTCGGCGCACGAGACGCCGACGGACGCTTCTCGATGGAGCGCCTCGTCGAGCGCCTCGAGGGCAAGCCCGTCCGCATGATCGAGCTCAAGCTCTCCCAGGGGGCCAAGCCCGGCCTCGGCGGGGTGCTGCCCGCGGCGAAGGTCACGCCCGAGATCTCGCGGATCCGCGGCGTGCCGATGGGCAAGGACTGCATCAGCCCGTCGGGCCACTCCGCGTTCCGCAACGCGGACGAGCTCCTCGACTTCGCCGAGTCCATCGCCGAGCGCACGGGCCTGCCAGTGGGCATCAAGTCCGCGATCGGCGAGATCGAGTTCTGGAAGGACCTCGCGCGCCTGATGCAGAAGGGCGATCGAGGCGTCGACTTCATCACCATCGACGGCGGCGAGGGGGGCACCGGCGCCGCGCCGCTCGTGTTCTCCGACCACGTCGCCCTGCCCTTCAAGATCGGCTTCTCGCGCGTCTACCGCGTGCTCGCGGAGGCGGGGATCCAGGACCGCGTGACCCTCATCGGCTCCGGCAAGCTCGGCTTCCCCGAGGTGGCGCTCCTCGCGATGGCGCTCGGCTGCGACATGGTCAACGTGGCGCGCGAGGCGATGCTGGCCATCGGCTGCATCCAGGCCCAGCGCTGCCACACCGGCCACTGCCCTACCGGCGTCGCCACGCAGAACGCCTGGCTCGTGCGCGGCCTCGATCCGACCGCGAAGTCCGCGCGCCTCGCGAACTACGTGATCGCGCTGCGCAAGGAGATGCTCCAGCTCGCGCACGCCTGCGGCGTCGCGCACCCCGCGCTCGTGCCCCTCGACGCGTTCGAGGTCATCGACGAGGGCTTCGGCGCCCGGCCCGCGCGCGAAATATTCGGATATCCAGATGGAATCGGCCGGCGCTCGCAGGCCACCTACGCGGCAGCCGAGGAGCTCATGGTGAGCCTCGACCGCCCGGCCTGAGCGCCGTCACTTGTCGGCGACGAGCGGGGCGCGGACCATGACGTTGCCGACGGCCTGACCGAGGTCGACCTCGATGGTGTAGTCGCGGAAGCCGGACTTCTTGACCGTCACGCGATGCAGGCCGGGCGTGACGTTGGCGGTCGAGATCTCGACCGGCGTCATGCCCTTCTCCTGCTCGTCGAGCATCACCGTGGCCTGCTCCGGTGCGGATTGCACCATCAGCTTCGATGGCTGCCTGGCTTCGGCCTCGCCGCGCTTCTTGAAGATGAGCGTGCCGGCCAGCAGCACGAGCGCCGCCGCCGCCGCCACGCCCAGGCCCGCGACCCAGCGCTGGGAGCCAGCCTGCGGCGCCGCGTCGGGCGCGCCGGGCATGGTCATCGCCGCCACCGCCTGCGTCGCCGCCGCCGGACGTGGAGGCGCGACGAACAGGTTGAGCGACCGCGCGCCCATCTTTCCCTTGGCGAAGAGCTCCATGTCGAAGAGCGCCACCACCTCGGTCGCGTTCTTCGGAGACAGGTTGAACACCAGCTTCGACACGCTCTTGAGCACGGTGAGCAGGCCCAGGCCCGCGCCCCCCGCCTTGCGCTCGATGTCCTGCGCGTCCGCCTGCGCGGCGCGCGACAGGTACTTCATGATCGTCTCGCGCGTGAGCGAGCCGAAGCTGTCCTTGACCGCGATGGCGAAGTAGCGCCCGTTGCACGCGTACTGCACCTGGATGGGCGGCACCTCGAGCGCCGTCATGTCCTTGCGCGGCACGTTGCGGTAGCGGCTCTGCCCGCCGTCGTCGATGGGCGCATGGTAGAGCGCGTTCATCATGAGCTCGTCCGCCACGAGCTGGATGCGCTCTCGCACCGGCCCGCGGCAACCCGCGAGCCGGCAGTACTCGTTGATGACGTCGATCGCGAGCAGCTTCTCGTCGTACGTCTTGAGCGTGAGCGAGTAGCTCGTCACGCCCCACGGCAGGTACTTCGCCAGGCCGAAGACCTCGCCGCGAAGCAGCTTGGTCGCCGTGATGATGAACTCCTCCTCGTCGAAGCGATCGTCACGGCACACGAAACCGGCCGACTTCGGGTGCTGCAGGTGCTCGATCACGCTGGCGAGCTCGTGCTCGGAGGTGATGTAGAGGAGCTTGGTCCGCTCGGGGAGCTTCGCGAGCATGGAGGGCGGAGGCGGGGTCGCCCCCGCCCGCACGTCGCACACGAGCAGATCGGGCAGCTGATCGCTCGTCTCGAGGTCGACGTGCGTGGGATCCGACACGAAGATCGGGTTCGATCCGGTGGCCGTGCTCAGGCGCTTGATGTCGCGCTTGAGCCCGGCGTCGCTCGTGACCGTGACGAGGTTGAATCTCAGCATCGAGTCGCTCGGACCCCACGAAGCCCCGTGGGACTAGACACTACGTGCCCGCTCCGAGACGCGCCGGGGTGGTGAGCGCCTCCTCGCTGGTCTGCTTGCCCTCGGGATCCTGGAGGGGGGGTGGCGCCGGTGGCTCGGATCCCCCGCCGCCGCCCGGCTGCTGCGCCTGCGCACCGGCCCACGCGAGCTGCTCCGCGAGCTGGAGCCGCTCCTTGACCGTGGTGGTCTCGGCGCGGTCCTTCTGGTGCCGCTCGATCTCGGCCTCGCGGACCTGGATCTCGCGCTCGAGCTCGCCGATCTCGCGCTCGAGCTGCGCCACGCGCGCGTCGAGATCGCGCTCCTTGCGCGCCGCGTCCTCGATGATCTTGGGGACGCGGATGTTCGTCGACTCGAGCGTCTTCTTGACGACCTGCACCACGAGCTCGGTGTTGGCCTCGTGGGGCAGCAGGCGCATGAGCGCGATCGCCTGCTCGATGCCGTAGTCGCGCAGCGCGCGCTCGGCCTCCTCCGCCGCCTCTCTGGCTGCCCGCTCCGCCTTGTCGTCTCGCTTGGGCTTCGCCGCCGCGGCCGAGAGCGAGACGCTCTCCACCGGGGAGTCGAAGTCGCTCGCGTCTGCAGGCTTTCCTCCTGCAGCCGCGGGTTGCTGCGTGGGGGTCGACTGCGGCTTGCTCTCTTTGTCCTTCTTAGGACCAAACAGCGCCATCGCGCTCCTCCTCGTGAGCCCTCGTGGGTCGAAAAGATTCCGAAGCTCAAGCAGTTTAACGCGTTCGTGGGGCCCATGTCACGCGGTAGGGGTCCGGCTCGAATTTTCAACCTTCAGCGCACTCGCCCCCGGTGGGAGAAGGGCCGAGTGATCGACTCCCCTCTCTGGCGCCCCAGGACGGCAATCAGCCTGTTCGGCGCTCTAGGGGGGCTGTCCCAGGTTCAACGTCGGGCCGAGCGAGCGCCGGCCAAGAGCGAGCGAAGCGACCGTGGTGTCGCCGCAGGCTTTGCCGCATGTTGACGTTGCGCGCCTTCGGCGCGACCGACACGGGGCCCCACGCAGCGCGGAGCGCCTCATGATTTGTCACATCTGCCTAGGCAGATGGAATGTCCTTCTGGGAGTCCAGCACCCCAGAACTTCTGGCCCCTAACACCACGCCCGGCCTCACCCCCGCAGAGCGTTCGGGTCGCGCAACCGCCCC
>CAZQJC010000112.1:0-7614 GCA_964593795.1 uncultured Myxococcales bacterium
GCGGCGGCGCGTCGAACGCGCTGCCGTTCTCGGTGGGCCTGCCGCTGCCGACGATCACGACGATCGCGCCGTCCTCCGCGCGCGCCGGCGGGCCGGACCTCGTCCTGCAGGTGATGGGGCAGAACTTCGTGGCGGGCTCGACCGTGCGCTTCGCCGGCACGTCGCTGCAGACCACGTTCGGCGACGCCACCCGGCTCGACGCGACGCTGCCCGCCGCGCTCACCGCCGCGCCGGGCGTCTTCGACGTCGTCGTGTCCGTGCCGGGCGCGGGCGACACCGCGCCGACGCCGTTCGTGGTCGGCGATCCCGTGCCCACCATCGCGACGCTGACGCCGAACCGCGCGACGAGCGAGAGCCCGGCGCTGTCGCTCACCGTCACCGGCACGGGCTTCGTGCCCACCGCGGTCGTGCGCTTCGGCGCGACGGCCCTGCCCACCACGCGCTCGAGCGACACGCAGCTCGTCGCGATGATCCCGCCAGGCGAGCTCACGGCCGCGCGCACCGTGCAGGTCACGGTCGCGAACGCCACCGACAACGTGTCCGCGCCGAGCGCGTTCCTGGTCGCGGACCCGACGCCCAGCGTGGCCACGCTCTCGCCCCCGAGCACGCTCGTGGAGAGCCCGGCGACGGCGCTGACCGTCAACGGCGCGGGCTTCTTCAGCCGCTCGGTCGTGCAGGCGGGCGGCATGGCGCTGCCGACCACCGTCGTCTCGACGACGCGCCTGACGACGACGATCCCGGCGGCGCAGCTCGTCACCGCGGGGCCGCTGGCCATCACGGTCTCGAACGGCACGGGCAACGTCAGCATGCCGGTCAACTTCCAGGTGATCGTGCCGACGCCGACCATCACGAACCTCTCGCGCACGACCGCGATCGCCGGCTCGGCCGGGTTCTCGCTCACCGTGACCGGGACGAGCTTCCTGCAGCGGTCGGTGGTGCGCTTCGGCGCGACGACGCTCACGCCGACCACGCGCACCGCGACCTCGCTGGTCGTGGCGGTGCCCGCGGCCTCGCTCGCCACGGCGGGCACGCAGCAGGTGGTGGTCTCGAACGGCACGGGTGCCGACTCGAACGGCGTCGGCTTCGACGTGCAGAACGCGCAGCCGACGATCACCACCCTCGCGCCGACCACGCTCCCGGCGGGCTCCGCGATGAGCACGCTCACCGTCACGGGCACCGGCTTCGTCACGGGCGCGACGGTGCAGTTCGGCGCGGCGAACGCGGCGACCACCTTCGGGAGCGCGACGCAGCTCAGCGCCGTGCTCACGCCCGCGATGCTCGCGAACGCCGGCACGATCACCGTCACCGCGACGAACCCATCGCCCTCGGCCGGTCCCTCGGCGGGCGCGACGTTCACGATCACGAACCCGGTGCCGTCGGTGAGCGATCTGTCGCCGCGCTCCGCGCCGGCGGGCGCCGCCGCGACCGTCACGCTGACGGGCGGGGGCCTGAACTCGCAGAGCGCGGTGTACGAGGTGGGCACGAACACGCGCCTCGCCACGACGCTGCTCTCGCCCATGCAGGTCCGCGCCACGATCCCGGTCGGGCTCATGGCCACCGTCGGCGAGCTGCAGCTCCGGGTGCAGAACCCGGCCCCGGGCGGCGGCTCGTCGCGGACGATGCGCTTCTCGGTCTCCGGCTGGCAGCGGGTCGCGCCCGCGGGCGGCACGCCGCCGCCGGGCCTCGTGGGCGCCGCGGTCGCCTCGACCGGCGGGGGCCGCACGTACATCTTCGGCGGGCGCACGAACCCGGCCGATCCGTTCTCGGCGCAGCGGACGATGTACGCGTTCGACTCGAAGACGAACAGCTGGATGACGGGCGTGCCGCAGCCGCCCGCGTCGATGGATCCGCGCTGGAAGGCCGGCATGGCCTACGACGCTTACAACCAGCGCATGGTCATCTACGGCGGCCAGGCCACGAGCGCCAACGGCCCCTACGAGACCGCCACGCTCAGCCACTTCGACGAGCGGAGCTGGCAGGTGGACATCGGGCAGGGCCCCGGCTCGCGCATCTCGCCGAACGTCGCGTACGACGCCGCGCGGCGCACGACCATCATCCACGGCGGCGCGAACTCCGACGGCCCCGTCGTGGACCTCGGCGCGTGGCACTGGAACGGCACGCGCTTCGAGTTCTTCGGCAACCAGGGCGTCGCCTCGAGCGGCATCGAGGGCGGCTCGATCTCGTGCGACGACCGCCGCGCGAGCTGCGTCGTCTTCGGCGGCAACACCAGCATCCGCGGCGTGCTCGCGAACGTGGCCTACAACTACGATGGCCAGATCGGCTGGAAGGGGCCGACGACGGGCTTTTCGCCCACGAACCCTCCCGGCGCGCGCTGGCAGGTCTGTGGCATGGGCGACACCACGCGCAACATCCACTCCGTCTTCGGCGGCGCCGACGGCATGGGCACGCTGCTCGCCGAGACGTGGACGCTCGACTGGCAGAGCTGGCTCCGCGAGAGCATCGCGTCGCCCTCGGCGCGCGGCTGGGCCGGCTGCAGCTTCGACGCCGGCTTCCGCGGCGGCGTCGGCATGCTCTACGGTGGCCAGACCTCGCCGACCGCGGCCTCGAACGAGCTCTGGGCGTACGTGCCGCAGGACACCGACGAGTGCCTCCTGCCGACCTCGCTCGGACGGACGCAGACCGTCACCGTCGACGCGCGGCTGACGGGCTCGACGAGCTTCGCGGACTCCGGCATCACGCTCGGCGCGTGCCACGCGTACCGCATCCGGGTGATCGGTGCGCAGACCGTCGGCGCCTGCTCGAACACCGGCTGCCCCGGCCCCGCCACGGCGAACGGCCACCCGCAGGACCTCGGGCAGTTCCAGTGCGCGCCGTACTCGATGTGGTGCGGCGCGCTCATCGGCACCGTCTCGCCCGGCAACCCCGGCGTGCGCGCGCCCGTCCCGGGCATGTTCGTCGTCGGCACCGACCGCTCGCAGACGACCGTCGCCGCGGGCAACCTCTGGTTCAAGGTCGACGACATCGCCGGCAGCGACAACACCGGCGCGTTCACGGTCACCGTCGACTACTGAGAAGAGAACGCCAGGGCCGCGAGGGCCGCCAGCTCGCGGCGGCTCACCCTTCCGCCGCGCTGGATCGATCGGACTCCGATCGATCCAGCGAATGGGAAGGTCGAGGACCCGGGGCTGGCTTCAGGTCCTGCGTCAGGACGTCCGGAATCCGACGTGGACGTGGACGTGGACGTGGACGTGGACGTGGACGACTCCGGAGTAACCTCCTTCCCCGCATGCGCACCCTCGCGCTCCTCGCTCTCTGCTCCCTCGCCTGCGCCACGACGCGCCCGGCGCTCCCGCCCACGCGCGTGGACAACCACGTGCTCCTCGTCAACCACGGCGCCTTCGCCGAGACGTCGCTCGCGGTGGAGTCGTTCGCGTCCGGGCCCTTCACGGTGGCGCTCTGGATGGCGGTGCAGCACCCGCGCGGGCCGTGGATGTGGGCGCTCGGCGAGGGCGACTCCGGCACGTTCGTCGTCGGCAAGGTCGAGGGCGCGCCGCGCGTGCACGCGAGCGTCGGCGGCGTCACGCTCGAGAGCGGCGACGTGCTCGAGGCCGGCCGCTTCGCGCACGTCGCGCTCGTCGGCACCGCGCGCGAGCTCCTCCTCTACGTCGACGGCAAGGAGGCCGCGCGAAAGGCGCGCGCCGCCCCGCGCCACCCGGCGCAGGGCCCGCTGCGGCTCGGCCACCGCCGCGACGCGTACGCCATCGAGTCCTTCATCGGCGCGCTCGACGACCTCTGGGTGTGGCCCGTCGCCCTCGACGCGGCCGCGCTGGCCGCGCTCGCGAGCGGCGCCGCGCCCACCGCCCGGCCGCTCGTCCACCTCGACTTCGAGCGCGACGATCCCTCGCTCGACCTCCGCGGCGACGCGCGCCGCGCGCCCGCGCGCCTCGCCGAGCCCGCGCCGCGCCTGCCGCCCAACCACGAGACGCAGCTCTCGATCCCGTTCGATGGCGAGTGGCTCGTCATCCAGGGCTTCGAGGGCCCGGGCACGCACCAGGGCTACGCCGCGTTCGCGCTCGACCTCCAGCCCGCGACGGAGTCGGGGGGCCTTTACGCCGGCGAGGGCAAGCGCAACGAGGACTGGTTCTGCTTCGATCGCTCGCTCCTCGCGCCCGCCGACGGCGTCGTGATCCGCGTCGACGACAACGTCGTGGACGCGCCGCCCGGGCCCATCACGAGCTCGGCCGCGAACCGCGTGATCCTCGAGCATCGCCCCGGCGAGTGGAGCGAGCTCGTGCACCTGCGCCACGGCTCGATCGTCGTGCACGTCGGCCAGCGCGTGACGCGCGGCCAGCCCATCGCCCGCTGCGGCAACGCGGGCGCGGGCGCGCCGCACCTGCACTACGCGCTCCTCGGCTCGATCGACCCCATCCTCACGCGCCCGTTCTCCTTCACCTCCGCGGAGGTCCGCGCCGAGGGCCGCGAGCGAGGGCCGCTCGCCACGCCCCCGGTGGCCGGTGATCGCGTCCGCGCAAGGCCTGCGCTTGTGCCTGCTCGCTGACGGTCGTCAGCCCGCATCGGCCCGACCAGCGCGCACCGGAACGGCACCCCCGTCACGATCGCCGTGCGTGGCGCTTGCGTTCGTAGCGCGATCTCCGGCAAATTCCCGAGCATGACGCGGCTTGGCAACGGACTCGTCCTCCTCCTGACGCTCAGCGTCGCGCCGCTCGCGTGCGGCCCCAACAGCGCCGGCGGTGGATCCGGCAGCGGCGGCGGAAATGCCGGTAGCGGCGCGCACACGGGCGGATCCGGGGGAATCCCGAGCGGCACCGGCGGCGCGGGCGTGGGCGCGGGCGGCGCCGGCGTCGGCATGGGCGGCGCGGGCGCGGGCGGCCAGATGGTCGCGGATCCGTGCGACGAGCGCGCCAAGCTCATCTACCTCGTCGACACCGACAACTCGTTCTGGAGCTTCAAGCCCGACGCGATGCCGCCGCTCGTGCGCATCGGGACGCTCAACTGCCCGGTCATGGAGGGGCCGCCGCCGTTCCCGGGCCTGCCGGGCGCGAAGCCCACGCCGTTCTCGATGGCCGTCGATCGCAGCGCCACCGCGTGGGTGCTCTACTCCGACGGCACCATCTGGAAGGTCGACACGTCGAACGCGGCCTGCACGGCGACCACGTTCCAGAAGAACCAGATGGGCTTCGAGACCTTCGGCATGGGCTTCGTCTCGAACGCACCGGGCAGCGAGATGGAGACGCTCTACGTCGCGGGCGGCGCGCACGATCCGCTCACCGGCGCGCCGACGGGTCCCGTCCGCCTCGGCACGCTGAGCACGATGTCGCTCGCCATCAGCCCGCTCGGCAACGTGACGGGCAACCCCGAGCTCACGGGCACGGGCGACGCCGAGCTCTGGGGCTTCTACCCCGACGTCACGCCGGCGAAGGTCGCCAAGCTCGACAAGATGACCGGCGCCGAGACCATGATGTTCCCCGCCAGCATGATCAGCGGGATGCCGCAGGCCTGGGCGTTCGCGTTCTGGGGCGGCGACTTCTACATGTTCCTCAAGAAGATGGGCGATCCCTCCACGGTCATCTACAAGATGAACCGCATGACCGGGATGGTCTCCACGTTCATGGCCAACACCGGTCGCACCATCGTGGGCGCCGGCGTGTCGACCTGCGCCCCCATCGTGATCGGTTAGCGAGGAAGGTCCCATGTCCAGCGGCGTCAACTACTACAAGGCGGATCTCCGCAACCTCGACTTCACGCTCTACGAGCACCTGCACGTCGAGCAGCTCTTCGAGCTCCCCGCGTTCTCCCACCTGTCGCGCGCCGAGTGCGACGCGATGATGAAGGAGTCGTACAAGTTCGCGACCACCGTCTCCGGGCCCATCAACGGCTCGGGCGACCGGCAGCAGTGCCGGCTCGAGGGCGGTCGCGTCAAGACGCCTGACGGCTTCGCGGCCGCGTGGAAGCAGTTCTACGCGCTCGGCATCCCGGCCTTCCCGATGCCGCAGGAGTGGGAGGGCCTCGGCGGGCCGATCTCCATCTACCTCGCGCTCGAGGAGATGATCACGGGCTCGAACACGTCGTTCAACATGTACCCGGGCCTGTCGCACGGCGCGGGCGCGCTCATCGCCGAGCTCGCGCTGCCCGAGCAGAAGAAGCGCTTCGTCCCGCACATCGTGTCGGGGCGCTTCTCGGGCACGATGTGCCTGTCGGAGCCGCACGCCGGCTCGGACGTCGGCGCGACGCGCACCAAGGCCGTGCCCAGCGGCGACGGCACCTACGCGATCACCGGCACGAAGTGCTGGATCTCGTGCGGCGACAACGACTTCGTGGAGAACACCATCCACCTCGTGCTCGCGCGCGTCGAGGGTGCGCCGGCGGGCACCAAGGGCCTGTCGCTCTTCATCGTGCCGCGCGTCTGGGTCAACGAGGACGGCTCGCTCGGCGCCGACAACGACGTCCAGGTCGGGTCGATCGAGCACAAGATGGGCATCAACGCGTCGGCCACGTGCGTGCTGAACTTCGGCGAGGCCGGCAAGTGCAAGGGCCTGCTCGTCGGCGGCATCGAGAACCACGGCATGTCGCAGATGTTCCACATGATGAACGGCGCCCGCATCGGCGTCGCCATGCAGGGCGTCGCGCTCGCCTCGACCGCCTATCTCAATGCCCTGCACTACGCCAAGGAGCGCCAGCAGGGCCCGAGCGTGAAGAACTTCAAGGACGCGAACGCCCCGCGCGTGCCGATCATCCAGCACTCGGACGTGCGCCGGATGCTGCTCGAGATGAAGTCCAAGGTCGAGGGCATGCGGGCGCTCCTCATCAAGCTCGCGCTCCACATCGACCTCGCCGACGCCTACGCCAAGACGGACGAGAAGAAGGCGGCCTACCACCAGGGCCAGGCGGACCTCATGGTGTCGCTGTCGAAGTCGTACTGCTCGGACCAGTCGTTCCGCATCGCCGAGCTCGCGATCCAGGTGCACGGCGGCGTCGGGTACACGCGCGACTTCCCGGTCGAGCAGTACTGCCGCGACGCGAAGATCTTCTCGATCTACGAGGGCACGAACCACATCCAGGCGCTCGATCTGGTCTCGCGCCAGCTCCAGCGCGGCAACGGCGGCAACTTCATGGCGTACATGAAGGACGTCGGCGACCTCGTGGCGCGCCTGTCCGGCAGCGCGGCGCTCGGCGCCGAGGCCAAGGCCATCGGCGAGGCGCAAAAGGGCCTGCAGGAGGCCGCGATGCAGCTCATGCAGTGGGGCATGGGCGGCAAGCTCGAGCAGGTGACGGGCGTCGCCAACTACTTCCTCGAGACGATGGCCGAGCTCACGATCGCGACGCTGTCGCTCGAGGCGGCCGAGATCGCGCAGGCCAAGCTCGACGCGGGCGGCCTGCCGCAGTCCGAGCAGGACTTCTACGCCGGCAAGGTGGCGTCCTGCCGCTTCTACGTGTGGAACGTCCTGCCGATGGGCGCCGCGCGCGTGGCGATGATCAAGAAGGGCGACCGCAGCGCCCTCGACGTCCCCGACGCCGCCTTCGCGCGGTACTAGCTTGGGAGTGGCCGCCTCGTGGCGGCCACGAGGAGGGGCACGACTGCCCCCCCCCCAGTTGAGCAAAGCTCAACTGGGCCCCCCTCCCTGCGTCTTCGCT
>CAZQJC010000113.1:0-7479 GCA_964593795.1 uncultured Myxococcales bacterium
GGCCAGCGCGAGCTCCCTCGTCGCAGGTGCGCGAAACAGCTTGAGCAGGTTGTGCGTCAGGCAGACCAGGGTCCACTCGCAGCGGACCTTGTCCAGGCCGCGTAACGAGAAGCGGCGGAAGCCGCGGGCCTGCTTGATCTGTGCTTGCTGGTGCTCGCCAGCATCCGAGATCGTGCTCGTGCTCGTGCTCGTGCTCGTGCTCGTCGCGGGTAGTAGTATGGCCGCGCATGTCCGCCACACCTGAAGAACAGCTCGCCGCGGTCAAGCGCGGTGCCGTCCACCTCGAGCGCGAAGAGGAGCTCCTCGGGCGCCTCAAGGAAGGCCGTCCGCTCCGCATCAAGGCCGGCTTCGATCCGACCGCGCCCGACCTCCACCTCGGCCACGTCGTGCTCCTGCAGAAGATGCGGCAGTTCCAGCGCTTCGGGCACGAGGTGCACTTCCTCATCGGCGACTTCACGGGGCGCATCGGCGACCCGACGGGCAAGAACGTCACGCGGCCGCCGCTCTCCGACGAACAGATCAGGCAGAACGCCGAGACGTACAAGCAGCAGGTATTCAAGGTGCTCGACCCCGAGCGCACCGTCATCGACTTCAACTCGAAGTGGCTCGCGCCGCTCTCCGCCGCGGACATGGTGCAGCTCTGCGCCAAGTACACGGTCGCGCGCATGATCGAGCGCGACGACTTCAAGAAGCGCCTCGACGCGGGCCGGCCGATCTCGATGCACGAGCTGCTCTACCCGCTCTGCCAGGGCTACGACTCGGTCGCGATGAAGACCGACGTCGAGCTCGGCGGGCAGGACCAGCTCTTCAACCTGCTGGTGGGGCGCGACCTCATGCGCGAGTACGGGCAGAAGCCGCAGTGCGTACTGACGACGCCGCTCCTCGTCGGGACCGACGGCACCGACAAGATGTCCAAGTCGCTCGGCAACTACATCGGGGTCTGCGACACGCCGCGCGAGATGTTCGGCAAGACCATGCGCATCCCCGACGAGCTCATGTGGACCTGGTACGAGCTCCTGTCGGACTGCTCGGTCGAGGAGATCGCGCAGCGCAAGGCGGGGCACCCGCGCGACGCGAAGATCGCGCTCGGCGTCGAGCTCGTCACGCGCTTCCACTCGGCGGCGGAGGGCGCCGGGGCGAAGGAGGAGTTCGAGCGGATGTTCGTGCAGGGCGGGACGCCCGACGAGGTGCCCGAGATCGCGCTCGTGGTGGGGACCAAGCTCGTGCAGGCCATCATCCAGGCAGGGCAGGCCACGAGCGCCAACGACGCGCGCCGCAAGATCGCGCAGGGCGGCGTGTCCATCGACGACGACCCGCAGGACGATCCGACGCGCGCGCTCGAGGCGGGGAGCTTCCTCCTGCGCGTCGGCAAGCGTGGCTTCGCGCGCCTCGTCGTGGCCTGAGGTTCGGACCAGGAACGCGCTGAGACTGCCTCGAGTCACGTCGCCGACGTTGACGTTGACGTGGTCATCGACTTGAACGTGAACTTGAACGCCACCCTTGACGTCGACGTCGACGACAAGGTCCAAGGTGGAGTTCACGTTCACGTTCACGTCAAGGTCAACGATCAGGTTTGTCCCAGGCTCCAGGCGTTCCTTGTCCCAGGTCTTCTGATCTCGGGCCCGTGTGTTCGATAATGGGACGTCCGATTCCAGGACCGCGCGCCTCGCAGGGGGCCCAGCAGCTCAACCTACCTGAATCAAAGGGACGATCGCCGGTCTGGCGGCTGGCACGGGGCTTGTTAGGCTGGTGTTCGGAACCGGACACAGGGTCCCGACACTATGACGATGGAAGCCCCGCTCGCCGCTCCGAGCCGTCCCGCGGTGTCCCCCGAGGGACCGCTCATCCGTCTCGCCGGCGTCACCAAGGTCTTCCAGACCGACGAGGTCGAGACGCACGCGCTCTCGAACGTGCACCTCGAGATTCGCGCAGGCGAATATGTCTCCATCGCGGGGCCGTCGGGCTGCGGCAAGTCCACGCTGCTCGCGATCCTGGGCCTGCTCGACGTGCCGTCCGCCGGCACCTACGAGCTCGGCGGCCGCGCCACCGACTCGCTCGACGCCACCGAGCGCGCGCGCATCCGCAACCGCGAGATCGGCTTCGTCTTCCAGAGCTTCAACCTCATCGGCGACATCACCGTGTTCGAGAACGTCGAGCTCCCGCTCGCGTACCGCGGCCTCGGGCCGACCGATCGCCGGCGCAAGGTCGAGGAGGCGCTCGACCGCGTGGGCATGGCGCACAGGCTGCGGCACTACCCGGCGCAGCTCTCCGGCGGTCAGCAGCAGCGTGTGGCCGTCGCGCGCGCCCTCGTGGGCGAGCCGACGGTGCTCCTCGCCGACGAGCCGACGGGCAACCTCGACTCGGCCAACGGCGAGGCCGTGATGACGCTGCTCGCCGACCTCCACCGCGCCGGCACCACCATCTGCATGGTCACGCACGATCCTCGCTTCGCGCGTCACGCGGAGCGCACGGTGCGCCTCTTCGACGGCCGCGTGGTCGAAGAGCGCACGGACGCATAGGCACGAAACGGAAGGCTCCCATGGCACAGGCGCAGGCACACTCCACCCCCGTCTCCACGACCAGCAGCGCGGACCACGCGCGCGGCCGCACGCCGCAGTCGGCGCCGCGGGTGCTCGTCGCGGACGATCAGCTGCACGTGCTCGAGGCGCTCCGCCTCCTGCTCAAGGGCGAGGGCTACGCGATCCACACCGCGACGTCGCCGGCCGCGATCCTGGCGTCCCTGCAGGCGCAGGAGTTCGACGCGGTCCTCATGGACCTCAACTACGCGCGCGACACCACGAGCGGCCGCGAGGGGCTCGACCTGCTCGGGCACCTGCAGCAGGCGGACAGCGCGCTGCCGGTCCTCGTGATGACCGCGTGGGGCTCGGTCGAGGGCGCGGTCGAGGCGATGCGGCGCGGCGCGCGGGACTACATCGAGAAGCCGTGGGACAACGCGCGGCTCCTCGCGACGCTGCGCACGCAGGTCGACCTCGGGCGCGCGCTGCGGCGCGGGCAGAAGCTCGAGGAGGAGAACCAGCGCCTGCGCAAGGAGGGGCTGCCTTCGCTGATCGCCGAATCGCGCGCGATGCAGCCGGTGCTGCGCCTGCTCGAGCGCGTGGGTCCTTCCGACGCCAACGTGCTCATCACGGGCGAGCACGGCACGGGCAAGGAGGTCATCGCGCGCTTCCTCCACGCGTCGTCGCCGCGCGGGTCGAAGACGTTCGTGCCGGTCAACGGGGGCGGGCTCTCCGACGGCGTCTTCGAGTCGGAGTTCTTCGGGCACGTCAAGGGCGCCTTCACCGACGCCAAGGTCGATCGCACGGGCTGCTTCGAGGCCGCCGACGGCGGCACGCTGTTCCTCGACGAGATCGGCAACATGCCCGCGGGCCAGCAGGCGAAGCTGCTCCGGGTGCTGGAGACGGGCGAGCTCGCCCGCGTCGGCTCGTCGAAGACGCGCCGCGTGGACGTCCGGACGCTCGCGGCGACCAACGTGGACCTCGGCAAGGAGGTCTCCGAGGGGCGGTTCCGCGAGGACCTTCTCTACCGGCTCAACACGGTCGAGATCCACCTGCCGCCCTTGCGCGAGCGGCGCGAGGACATCCCTCGCCTGGCGATGTTCTTCCTCGAGCGGCAGGCGGGCCGCTACCACCGCGAGGTCGGCGGCTTCCACCCGGAGGCGATGCAGGCGATGCTCGAGCACGGATGGCCGGGCAACGTGCGCGAGCTGGAGCACGCGGTGGAGCGGGCGGTGCTCCTGTCCGCCGACGCGCAGGTGGGCGTCGAGGACCTCGGCCTCAAGAAGCGCGCCGATGGTGCGCTGCGCCTCGAGGAGATGACGCTCGAGCAGGCCGAGCGGTTCCTCATCCAGAAGGCGATCGCGCGCTGCTCGGGCAACATCTCCCAGGCCGCGGACCTGCTCGGCCTGTCGCGGAGCGCCCTGTATCGGAGGCTGCAGCGCTTCGGCCTCTAGGCGTAGATCGGTGATCGCGCCGCACGATCTCCGGGTCCTGCGCACGGCGCTCCTCGGCGGGCTGCCGGCGGTCGCCGCCACGCTCGGCATCGCCTGGGCCGAGGGGTACTCGGCCAAGGTGCAGTGGACGCTCGCCATCGTGACGGTCGGCGCCTGGCTCGTGGCGGCGTTCGCCCTGCGCGAGCAGGTGGTGCGCCCGCTCAACGTGCTGTCGAACCTCCTCGCGGCGCTGCGCACGGGCGATTACACGATCCGCGCGCGCGGCGCGAGCCACGGAGACGCGCTCGGCCTCGCGCTCGTGGAGGTCAACGCCCTCGGCACCACGCTGCGCGAGCAGCGCCTCGGCGCGATCGAGGCGACGAACCTCCTGCGCACGGTGATCGCGGAGATCGACGTGGCGGTGTTCGCGTTCGACGAGGAGGGCCGGCTGCGCCTCGTCAACCGCGCCGGCGAGAAGCTCCTCGGCGCGCCCGCGGAGCGGCTGCTCGGCACCCCCGCCGCGGGGAGCGCGCTCGCGCCGTGCCTCGAGGGCGAGGCGCCGCGCACGCTCGAGGCCACCTTCGCCGGGGCGCTCGGGCGCTGGGAGGTGCGCCGCCAGAGCTTCCGGCTCGGTGGGCGCCCGCACACGCTGCTCGTGCTGTCGGATCTGCGGCGCGCGCTGCGCGAGGAGGAGCGCCTCGCGTGGCAGCGCCTCGTGCGCGTGCTCGGCCACGAGATCAACAACTCGCTCGCGCCGATCCGCTCGATCGCGGGCTCGCTCCAGCGCATCCTCGATCGTGAGCCGCGCGCCGAGGACTGGGAGACCGACCTGCGCGGCGGCCTCGGCATCGTCGCGACCAGGGCCGAGGCGCTGCAGCGCTTCATGACCTCGTACGCGAGGCTGGCGCGGCTGCCGCCGCCGACGATCCGAGAGGTCGACGTGGGCGCGTGGGTGCGGCGCAACGTTGCGCTCGTCGAGGGCGCCCCCGTGGCGCTCGAGGCGGGCCCCGAGCTCGTGATCGCGGCCGATGGCGATCAGCTCGACCAGGCGCTCATCAACCTGCTCAAGAACGCGGCGGACGCCGCGCGCGAGACCGGCGGTGGCGTCGCCGTGACCTGGCGGCGCAGCGTCACCGACGTCGAGATCCTGATCGACGACGACGGGCCCGGCATCTCGGAGACCGCGAACCTGTTCGTGCCGTTCTTCACGACCAAGCCCGGCGGCTCGGGCATCGGCCTCGTGCTGTCGCGGCAGATCGCCGAGCAACACGGCGGCATGCTGGTCCTCGAGAACCGCGTCGGGACGCGGGGCTGCCGGGCGCGCCTGACGTTGCCCGTCGGTGGGCGCTCGACGAAGCCGCCGGCTGCGCTCGAAGGGCCCGCCGCGATGGTGCCGCGAACGCAGGGCCCGCCGAGCTGACCCGCCGTGCCGCAGGTTCTGCAGAGGTCTCCCTTGCTGGCGCAAGGCCTGCGCCAGATCGGTCCCCGGGTCCGCCGTACGGGGGCACGGCGCTTGCTGCTCCAACCTGCTGGAGGCTCGCAATGGAATCGCAGACCCCCCAACCTGTGGAGGCCGCGCCGGCCCGCAGGGGTGGGTTTCCGCACCTGTACACGGTCCTGGTGGAGGGCGTGCCGGGGGGCGGGCTGGTCAGCGCGGGGACCCGTCCCGACATCCACGGCGGCCCACCGCCGCAGCACGGCGGCACCGACACGCAGTGGAGCGCGGAGCACATGCTGCTCGGCGCGACCGGGCTGTGCCTCGAGGCCACCTTCCAGGCCCTCGCGAAGCAGCGCGCGCTCGACATCCGCCGCTACCTCTCGCGGGTCGAAGGCCGGCTCGACAAGGGGCCGGGGGGCATCGCCTTCGCGTCCATCGCGATCCACGTGGACATCACGGTGGCGGGCGCCGACGTGCTCTCCGCCGAGGAGGCCCTGCTCGAGGCCAGGAAGCACTGCCTTGTCGCCCGCAGCCTGAGCGTGCCGATCGAGCTCCTGGCGACCGTCCACGCCTGACGGATCGGGCCCCTGGCACGAGCCATGCTCCCTGGGGGGGCATGAGGATCATCTGCGGAACGGACTTCTCCGAGGCTTCCACCGCGGCGACGCAGGTGGCGGCCGACGTCGCGCGTCGCTTCGGTGACTCGCTGGTGCTCGTGCACTCGGTGACGCCGCTCTGGGCCGTGACGCCGATGGCCGGCAGCATCGACGTCGCCTCCGCGGACGCGACCATGCGTCGCGCGGCGACCGAGCAGCTCGCGGCGGCGGCCCAGCGCCTGCGCGCCGCGGGCGTCGAGGTCGAGGAGCAGGTCCTCGAGGGCTCCGCGGATCTCGCGCTCGTCGAGGCGGCCCAGAAGGTGCACGCGCGCATGATCGTCCTCGGGACGCATGGTCGCCGGGCTCCAGCGCGGTGGTTCCTCGGGAGCACCGCGGAGCGTGTGCTCGACGCCTCGGACCGCCCGGTGCTGGTGGTGCCCGGCGTGCCGGAGGCGTTCGGTCCCTGGGCGCGCCGCGAGCGGCCGCTCCACCTCTGGGTCGGGCTCGATCGAAGCGTCGCCAGCGAGGCCGCCATCGACGGCGTGCGCGCGCTCCGCGAGGCGGGCCCGTGCGACGTGACGTTCCTCCACGTGTACTGGCCGCCCGAGGAGTACACGCGGTTCGGGCTCGAAGGCCCGCGGAACCTGCTGGCCGGCGACCCCGAGCTCAACGACCTGCTCGAGCGCGACCTCAACGCGCGCATCCCGCAGCTCCCCGGCGAGGGCAAGGTGTCGCTGCGCCTGCGACCGAGCTGGGGCAACCTCGGCGAGTCCATCGCCGCGTGCTTCGGCGACGACGTGGACCTCGTGGTGGTCGGCACGCACCAGCGCACCGGGTGGTCGCGCGTGGTGCACGGGTCGGTGGCGCACGCGACGCTGCGCGCGGCGCGGCAGCCGGTCCTCTGCGTGCCGCTCGCGGCGCGCACCGCCCGCAGCGAGCCGCTGCCGAAGCTCGCGCACGTGCTCGTGACCACCGACTTCTCGCCGCTCGGCAACGCGGCCATCCCGTTCGCCTACGCGCTCGCGCGGGGCGGCGGCCAGGTGGAGCTCTGCCACGTCTACGAGCGAGATCTGCCGAACCCCGTCTACGCGTACGCGCGCGACGACGTCAAGCTCACGCGCGAGCACCGCGTGGTGCTCGAGGACCGCCTGCGCGGCCTCGTCCCTGCGGGCGCCGCGAGCGCGGGCGTGGACACGCGGGTCGTCGTCATCGACGGCGGCAAGCCCGCCGAGGGGATCCACCACGCGGCCGAGCGGCTCGGGGTCGACGCCATCTGCATCGCCTCGCACGGCCGCAGCGGCACGCGGCGCGCGCTCCTCGGCTCGGTCGCCGAGGAGGTGCTGCGCGTCGGCCACACGCCGGTCTTCGTGGTGCGAAAGGGTCCGGAGTAGCTGGGGCTCTGATCATTGATCACATCTGCCAAGGCGCATGGATAGGGCGGGAGCGAGGCCCAAGCGATCGATTTTTCTGGCCCCTAACACCACGCCCGGCCTCAC
>CAZQJC010000114.1:0-5740 GCA_964593795.1 uncultured Myxococcales bacterium
CCGCGAGCAGGTTCTCGCGATTGTGGACCCCGGGCAGGGCGAAGCCCTCGAGCGGGATCCGAATCGTCTGCTCCCCGTCGCGCAGCAGGATGGACCCAGCATCGAGGCAGGCGCCGTCTGCGATGGCCTCACGCTGGGAGAACAGACGCACCCGGCCGCGCACCCGGGCCGCAAGGGCCCGCGTGCCCGGGTCGTCCGCCGAGAGCACGGCCGTATCGCCCGCGCCGAGGTTCGCCAAAATGCGCGCCGTGGCGGCGACGTAGCCTGCGAAGCTCCCGTGCCGGTCGAGATGGTCGGGCGTGATGTTGAGGACCACCGCCACCTTCGGGCGGAATCCATCGGTGGTTTCGAGCTGGAAGGACGAGACCTCGAGCACGGCCACGTCGAGGGGCCGGCCGACGAGGTCGAGGGCGGAGCTGCCGATGTTTCCGGCGGCCTCGGCGCGCAGCCCGGCGGCGCGGAGCAGCGCCTCGACCAGGCGCGTGGTCGTGGACTTTCCGTTGGTGCCGGTGACGGCCACGATCGGCACCGAGAGCGCGCGCCAGGCGAGCTCGATGTCGCCCCAGACGCGCCGGGCGCGGCCTGCGTAGCGGCTGGCCGGCACGCCCGGGCTCGGCACGACGAGGTCGAAGGCCGCGGCGTCGGGCAGGGCGCCGCCGAGGGCCAGCGTGGCCACGGCCGCCACATCGCCCAGCCCTCCGAGCACGTCGGGGCCGCGCTCGTCCGCCGCCACGACCTCGGCTCCGAGGCCGGCGCAGAAGCGCGCGGCGCTTCGCCCCGAAATGCCGAGGCCGAGAACGAGCACGCGCTTTCCTTCGAGATCGAGCTTCATCGCAGCTTCAGCGACGAGAGCGCCACGAGCGCGAGGATGATCGACACGATCCAGAAGCGGACGACGATCTTCTGCTCGGCCCAGCCCTGCTTCTCGTAGTGATGGTGGATCGGCGCCATGAGGAAGACCCGCTTGCCGGTGAGCTTGAAGGAGGCCACCTGGATCATCACCGAGAGCATCTCCAGCATGAACACCCCCCCCACCACGCCCAGCAGGATCTCCTGCTGCACCAGCACGGCGATGGTGCCGAGCGCGCCGCCGAGCGCGAGCGAGCCGACGTCGCCCATGAAGAGCTGCGCGGGATAGGTGTTGAACCAGAGGAAGCCGAGGCCTCCCCCTACGAGGGCGCCGCAGAAGATCGCGAGCTGGCCGGCGTCCGGCACGTAGGCGATGGCCAGGTAATCGGCGATCGTCTTGTTGCCCGCGGCATAGGCGAGCAGCAGGAAGGTGCCCGCCGTGATCATGACGGGGCCGATCGCGAGCCCGTCGAGGCCATCGGTGAGGTTCACGGCATTGCTGAAGGAGACGATCACGAGCATCGCGAACGGGACGTAGAGGAAGCCGAGGTGAGGCGTCACGTCCTTGAAGAAGGGCACCGAGAGCTCGCCCGAGAATCCGGGTTGCAGATAGATCGCGAGCGCCACGGCGAAGGCCAGCAGGAACTGCCAGAAGAGCTTGACGCGGCCCGGAACGCCATCGCTGCTCCGCTGCGTCACCTTGCGGTAGTCGTCCACGAAGCCGAGAACGCCGTAGCCTGCCGTGAGTCCGAGAACGATCCACACCGGGCGGTTGTCGAGCTCGGACCAGAGCAGCACCGCGACGGCCAGCGAGAGCAGGATCAGGAGCCCGCCCATGGTGGGCGTGCCCGCCTTCGCCTGATGCGCGGGGCCGATCTCGCGGATGGGCTGGCCGACGCGCAGGCGCGCCAGCGCGCGGATCAGCGCCGGCCCGGCGAGGAAAGAGAGGAAGAGAGCGGTGAGGGTCGCCGCCGCCGTCCGGAAAGTGATGTAGCGGACGACGTTGAAGCCGCCGAACTCGCCTGCGAGCGGGTACAGGAAGTGATAGAGCATCAGCCCTCCGCGGCCGCCGCGACGAGCGCCTCCACGACGCGCTCCATGCGTGCGGAGCGCGAGCCCTTGACCAGCACCCAGTCGTTGCCCTGCAGGATCTCGCCGACCTCGGCACTGGTCTGCGCATGGCTTTCACTCACGCGGACGCGAGTCGGGTCCATGCCGGCCTCGATGGCTCCCGCCGCGGTCTCGTGCGCGTGCTGGCCCACGGTGAAGAGCCATTCGAGGGCCAGCTCGGCCACGAGGCGTCCCATGGCCCGGTGCGCCGGCGTCGCGCTCTCCCCGAGCTCCGCCATGTCGCCAAGGACGGCGAGGCCGCGGCTCGTGCCCTTGAGCTCGGCCAGGCTGCGCAGCGCCACCGCCATCGACTGCGGGTTCGCGTTGTAGCTGTCATTGAGCACGATGATGTTCCGCGGCAGGTGGATCTGCTCCATGCGTCCGCCCACGGGGCGGAAGCGGGCGAGCCCGGTCGCCACGTCGCCGAGGTCGGCACCCGCGGCGAGGGCGGCCGCAGCGGCGGCCAGGGCGTTGATGACGGTCGTCTCTCCGAGTCCGGGCACGTGTACGGGCTCTCGTCCCCCGGGCGACACGAGATCGAAGGCGAAGCCCCGCTCCCCGAGCGCACGGACGTTCTCGGCGCCGACGTCCGCGCGCTGTTTCTGGCCGAACGTCACGATTCTCGCGCGTGTTCGCGACGCCTGGGCGAGGACCCGCGGATCATCGGCATTGAGCACCGCCACCGCCGGGGGCGCGAGACCCGCCACGAGATCGCCCTTCTCGAGGGCGATCTCCTCCTGGGAGCCGAGGTTCTCGATGTGCGCCGTGCCGACGTTCGTGATGAGGCCGACGCTGGGCCGTGCCAGGGCCACCAGCGGCGCGATCTCGCCGCGGTGATTCATCCCGATCTCGACCACCAGCGCGCGGTGCTCGGGCTCGCGGAGCAGGAGCGTGAGCGGCACGCCGAAATTGTTGTTCCAGTTACCCGGCGTCTTGAGGCAGGGCGCACGGACGCCGAGGATCGCGGCGCACATCTCCTTGGTGGTCGTCTTGCCGTTGCTGCCGGTGATGGCCACGACCGGGCCGTCGAAGCCCGCGCGATGGCCTGCGCCGAGGGCGCCGAGCGCTTCGGTCGTGTCGTTCGCGGCGAGTACGGGAAGGCATTCCGGGAGCCCGGCCGGCAGCGCGCATCCGGCCTCGACCAGCAGACCGGCCGCGCCGCGCGCTGCGGCGTCGGCGAGAAAGCCGTGGGCGTCGTGCGTCTCGCCGCGGATCGCAACGAAGAGCACACCCGGCGCCAGCGTCCGGGTGTCGATCGACGCCCCGCGCAAGCGCGTGGCTCCGTCGCCCTGCACGAGGCGAGCACCGGTCCAGCGCGAGACGTCTGCGGCGGAGAAGGGGACGCTCATGCGCGGACCCGGCGGCGGAGGGCGCGGCGCACCTCTTCTCGGTCGTCGAAGGGGAGGCGCTCGCGGCCGATGATCTGGTAGTCCTCGTGGCCCTTGCCGGCAACGACGACGGTATCGTCGGCGCGCGCGATGCGCAGTGCCAGCTCGATGGCGGCGCGGCGGTCGGGCACGGTCGAGAAGCTCGAAGGCGTCGCGTCGAGTGCGTCCTGCCCGACGCGGACGAGCCCGCCGAGGCCGGCCTCGACCTCCCGCAGGATCGCCAGCGGATCCTCCGTGCGCGGGTTGTCGCTGGTCGCGATCACGCGGTCGCTGTGCCGCGCCACGGCCTCCGCCATCAGCGGGCGCTTGGCTCGGTCGCGGTCGCCGCCACAGCCGAAGACGGTGATGAGCCGGCCGTGCGCGAGAGGCCTCAGCGTACGCAGGAGCTTCTCGACCGCGTCGGGCGTGTGCGCGTAGTCGACGAGGAGGGTCGGAGCGCCGGGAGTCTCGGCGCCCACCCGCTCGACACGGCCCGGCACCTGGGGGCAGGCGGCGAGCCCGTCCGAGAGGGCCCGGGGCGGGATGCCGAGCGCCACGGCGCAGCCCGCGGCGACGAGGAGGTTCTCGACGTTGAAGTCGCCGATCAGCGGGCAGGTGACGTCGAGAGGCCCAGAGGGCAACACGAGGCGGGCGCGGGTGCCGGCGAGACCGACCTCGGCATGCGCCAGCGCCACGTCGGCGTCGCGGCCGGGCTCGCGCGAGACGCCGAGCACGCGCGCGCCCGCCGCGCGCGCCGCGTCTGCGAAACGCGGTGCGGCGGCGTCGTCGAGATTCAGCACGGCACAGCCATCCTTCGCGAGATGCTCGCGGAAGAGCAGCAGCTTCGCCTCGCCGTAGCGGTCCATGTCGCCGTGGAAGTCGAGGTGGTCCTGCGTGAGATTGGTGAAGGCCGCCACGGCAAAGCGGCAGTCGTCCACGCGGCCGAGGGCGAGGCCGTGCGACGAGACTTCCATCACGGCAGCCTCGACGCCCGCGGTGCGCATGTTCCGAAGGAGTCGCTGCAGCTCGAGCCCGTCGGGAGTCGTGTTGAGGCTTCGCTTCCGCTCGCCGGGCCAGCGGGTCTCGACCGTACCGATCACGCCGGCACGGCGGCCCGCCGCGCACAGGATCGATTCGACGAGATAGGTGACGCTGGTCTTGCCATTCGTTCCCGTGACGCCCACCAGCAGCAGCTCGGCGGAGGGGTGGCCGAAGAAGGCGCAGGCGAGAGGCGCCACCGCGCGCCGGGTGTCGCCGACGATCACGACGGGGCGACCCCGCCGGTCGAGATCGGCCGGCAGCGCATCCAGCAGCAGGGCGGCCGCGCCGAGGTCGAGGGCCTGTCCGAGGTGCCGGTGGCCGTCGGCCAGCGAGCCACGCAGGGCGATGAAGAGATCGCCCGGGCTCACCGCGCGCGAGTCGTGACACAGACCGCGGATGACGGGATCGTCCGCGCCCGGATCGGTGTGGATCGCGATGCGTGCGTTCTCGCCCGGCAGCGCTGCGAGAAGCGCAGACAATCGCATCATCCCTCCCCGGGGCCGCGCTCGAATCGTACCATCACTCGCCGCTCGCGTCCGTCGACGATCGTTCCCGGAGCCGGATCCTGCGCCACCGCACGGCCCTCACCGGAGACCACGACGTCGAGAATGCCCGTCGTCTCGCGCTGAACCTCGGCCACCGTCCGGTCCCGGAAATCCGGCACGAAGACGCGGTCGCCGAAGCGCTCGACCCGGCCGGCCGTCTCGGCTGCGGCCAGCGCGAGCGCGCCGCCAACGGACGTGCTCGGCGTCGCCGGTGCGACCTGCACGGCTCTCGTGGCCTGCGGCGCGACGATGCCGAGGCGTGCGAGCTGTGCGGCGGCCACCTTGGCGAAGACGGGCGCAGCGACGGCTCCGCCCGTGTGCGCGATGCCCTTCGGCTCGTCGAGCATGACGACGATCACGACGCGCGGATCTTCCACCGGTGCCACGCCGATGAACCACGCCTGATACTTGCTGTCGGAGTAGGCGCCCGTGCGCGGATCGAGCTTCTGTGCGGTGCCCGTCTTGCCTCCCACCCGGATGCCTGGGACTACGGCCCGCTTGCCCGTGCCCTCCGGGCCCGTGACGCCCTCCATCATCGAGAGCAGCGTGGCGGCGGTCTCCGGCTTCATCGCTCGGCGGGTGGGGCTCGGCGGCGCGAGCGCGAGCTCGGCGCCCGGCGCCTTGCGGCCGAGAACGAATCGCGGCTGCACCCAGACACCGCCGTTGGCGATCGCGGCCGTTGCAGAAGCGAGCTGCAGGCCCGTGACGTTCACCCCCTGGCCGAAGGCGATGTTCGCGCGGTCGACGGGGCGCCAGTTCCGCCAGCTCCGGAGCAGACCCGACGACTCCTGCGGAAAGCCGCTCCCGCTGCGGCTGCCGAAGCCCAGC
>CAZQJC010000115.1:0-12510 GCA_964593795.1 uncultured Myxococcales bacterium
GGAGGGGCGCGCCGCCCCTCCCCCGGATGGGCAAAGCCCATCCGGGCCCCCCTCCCTGCGTCTTCGCTCGCCTTGCTCGCTACGCCCTTGCGGCTCGCTCCGCTCGCCTCGAAAGCGCGCACCGGCCGCTCGCTCCGCTCGCCTCCACGGGCAGCGCCGCCTATCGCCCGGTCCGCTGCGCGACCACCTCGGATGGCCATGTCGCGGCTCTCCCTCGGTCCTACGAGCCATCGTGCTCGTGCTCGTGCTGGTCCGGATCGGCACGCCACCTCCCCGGGAATCCTGCTTGTTTCGTCGCCGATCTCAGCCTGACGCAATGCGTTGACGATCTGTTCATCTGGGTGCCGCCGGGCAGAAATGCCGCGCTGCGACAGTCCGCCCATGAACACCTCGTCCAGGAACGGAGCCATTCGTGTGGCGCTCGTGGCGGCGTCGCTCCTCTCGTCCACGGCGGCCCTCGCCCAGGCGCCCGCACCGACGGCCACCGCCACCGGCCAGCCGGCGGCGCCGAGCACCGCACCGCCAGCGGCGGCGCCCTACTCGCTGCCGTGGCAGCTGCGGCCCGCGTTGGCGCTCACGGTGGTGCGGTCGGACACCTCGTTCGCGCTGCTCGAGGACGCCAGCGCGCGTGGCGGCTCGACCATCGTGTCGAGCCTGCTCGGCACGTACAAGCTCACGCCCCAGCTGGCGCCGCTCCTGCGCCTCGCGTTCGTCGACAACGCACCCCCGACCGGCGCGAGCTCGCGGACGCTGGTCAACCCGGTCGTCGGCGCGACCTACGCGCTCAAGCCGACCGACGAGCTGCGCCTCGCGCTCTTCCTCGGAGTCGCGATCCCGGTCGGGATGGGCGGCGGCGACACCCCCGACGCCGCCGACGCCGCGGCCACCAAGTCCGGCATCGCGGCGCGCTCCGCGATGGACAACGCGATGTTCGCGGTCAACTACCTGACGGTCTTCCCGGGCGCGGACCTCGCCTACGTCAAGGGCGGCTTCACCGCGCAGCTCGAGGTGACGGTGCTCGAGCTCCTGCGCGTGCGCGGCGACAAGGTCGAGAAGGACGAGGCCCGCACGAACCTCACCGCCGGGCTGCACCTCGGCTACTTCGTGATCCCGGAGCTGTCTCTCTCCGGGGAGATCCGCTACCAGCGGTGGCTCTCGACCCCGGCGGCCGTCGCGGCCGACGTGACCGGCGCGGTGCGCGACACGCTGACCGTCGCGATGGGCCCGCGCTTTCACTTCAAGGTCGGCGACTCGACCTGGATCCGGCCCGGCGTCGCCTACGCGCAGGGCCTCGACGACCCGATGAGCAAGCAGAGCTACCGGATCGTGCAGCTCGACCTGCCGGTGTCGTTCTGAGGCGCGACACGCTGCTCACGTTCCTCGAGCAGCAGCCGCACCCGGCGTGAGCGCGCGGCTCGCGCCCTGAGAAGAGAACGCCAGGGCCGCCAGGCAGCCAGTCGGACGTCGCAGGGCTGCCGCGGCGAGATGCCGCCGGTGGCCCAAGAAGCGAGCGCGGTCAAGGCGCAGCGGCAGCCACCTGCAGGGCTGGCGACCTTTGCGGCCCTGGCGTCCTCTTGGTCCGGGACACATGCGCATATGCGGATGTACAGAATCTTGGTGCGCCGAGCCTACCTCCGGCGCTTCTTCGGCTCGCCCCGCTTGCGCGCCGCCTCGGGCCACTCGAGCGCCGCTGCCGCGATCGCGCCGGCCTCGTCCTTCGGTACGCCGAGCGCCACCACCACGCGATCGCCCTTGCGCGCGATCGCGAAGCCCTCGCCGGTGTCCTCGTCGCACAGGCGCTCGCCGGCGCCGTCGAGCGCCTGGTGGAGCGCGGTCTCGGCCTCGTTCGCGTCGGCCTCGCTCGCCCACGCGGTCCACCAGAGGACGGCCGGCAGCCGCCCCTTGGCGGCGAAGCCGAGCACGCGATCGCCCGACCACCCGGCCGCGGAGGCGGTGGCGTCGGGCTCGGGGACGCCGAGCTCCTCGAGGAACACGCGCACGCCGAGCTCGCCGAGCGTGTCCTCTCCGCGGGGCTCGAGGCCGGCGTCCGCGAGCTGCGTGACCGGTCCCGGTTGCGGCCTGCGCGGCGCGGTCGCGCGGTCGGGGTGCAGGATCTCGGCGGTGGAGGCGGGGGGCGGGCGCATCCGCTGGAGCACGGTCGCCCAGGGCTTGGTGCGCACCAGGCCGCGCACGTACGCGGCGCCGGCGCCCTGCGAGAAGGCGGCGCCCGCGCGCAGCCAGCGGGGCGCGCCCTCGAGGGCGGGGGCGACGTGGGCGCCTTCGCGCCCGAGCGCCTCGGCGGGCGCGACGACCGTGTCGTCGAGGCGGCCGAGCTCGAGCGCGGTCGCGAGCGCGTCGCCGTCGACCAGCGCGCGGCGCGCGAGGCGCTCGTCGGACGACAGCGCCGGCGCGTCGAGCCACTTGCCGAGCTCGAGCTGCTGATCGAGCAGCGCGCGCGTCACCTCTGCCGGAAGGAGGCGGGCGACGACGTCGTCGGGCGCGTCCGCGCGCACGAGCACGTGCCGCGTCCTCGGGTCGTAGCGCACCATCGCGGCCTGCGAGAGCCGCCGCACGAGCGCGGCGAGGTCGAGCCCCTCGGGCACGAGGCCGAGGCGCGCCCAGAGCGCGAGGCGGTCCCGGCTCGGGCGTGCCCCGAGGGCCGCGGCGAGGCGAGCCGGCCAGGCGTCGACCGAGACGCGCTCGGTGGGGATCGGGCGGCGGACGGAGACGCCGTGCAGGCGCGCCACGCGGCGGACCACGTCGAGGGTGGGATCGGGGGCGGCGCGAGCGCCCCCCGGGGCGAGCACGAGCACGAGCACGAGCACGAGCACGAGGCGATGAGGAGGCATTGGTGCGGAGCCGTGAGAACATCATCGCATGCGCATCACCGGTGGCGTCCTCGGCGGGCGGCGGCTCGTCGCGCCGGCGGGGCAGGGCACGCGGCCGACCACGGACAAGGTGCGCCAGGCCATCTTCAACGTGCTCGGGCCGCCGCCGGAGGGGGCGGAGGTGCTCGATCTGTTCGCCGGCTCGGGCGCGCTCGGGCTCGAGGCGATCTCGCGCGGGGCGGCGCGGGCGACGCTCGTCGAGCGGGCGCGGCCGGCGATCGTGGCCCTGCAGAAGAACGTGGCGGCGCTCGGGCTCTCCGCGCAGGTGCGGATCGTCGCGGGAGAGGTGCGCGCGGTGCTCCCGCGATTGGTCGGGCCGTTCCAGTGGGTGTTCCTCGATCCGCCCTACGCGGCCGGCGTGCTCGACGAGGTGCTCGCGGCCTTGACGCCCGCGCAGCTCGCGGAGGGCGCGATCGTGGTCGCGGAGCACGATCGAAGGAGCCCGCCCGCGCCGTCTTGTGGCATCCTCGCGCTCGAGGAGAGACGCCGCTACGGCGAGACCGAGGTCTCGCTCTACGTGCGCGCCGCTCCGGAGACGACATGAGGTCCAGTTGAGCAGGCTCGCCATCTACCCCGGCACGTTCGACCCGGTGACGAACGGGCACCTCGACATCCTGCGCCGCGGCCTCGTGGCCTTCGACCGCATCGTGGTCGCGCTCGCCGAGAACGTGCGCAAGCAGCCGCTCTTCACGGTCGAGGAGCGCAAGGCCATGATCATGTCGGCGATGGGCGACGACCCGCGCATCGAGGTCGACGCGTTCTCCGGCCTCATCGTCGAGTACGCGCAGAAGCGCGGCGCCAAGATCATCCTGCGCGGCCTGCGCGCGGTCGCCGACTTCGAGTACGAGTTCCAGTTCTCGCACATGAACCGGCGGCTCGCGCCGGAGATCCACACGCTGTTCCTGATGACGAGCGAGGAGAGCTCCTACGTCAGCTCGTCGCTCATCAAGGAGGTCGCCCAGTTCGGCGGCGACGTCACCGCGTTCGTCCCCGAGCTCGTGCGGAGAAGGCTCGTGGAGAAGTTCGGCGCGCCGCGCCTGGCGACCGCGCCGGTGCCCAGACCCTGAAACCCTCCGCTGAGGTCCTTCCGTGAAGCTCTCGTCCCGTCTCGACGCCATCAAGCCCTCCATCACCCTCGCCGTCACGTCGAAGGCCGCGGCGCTGCGCCGTCAGGGCGTCGACGTCATCGGCTTCGGCGCCGGCGAGCCCGACTTCGACACGCCGGTGCACATCCGCGAGGCGGCCAAGGCCGCGATCGACGGCGGGCAGACCCGCTACACCGACGTCGCGGGGACGCCCGAGCTGCGCAAGGCGGTGGCGAAGTGGCTCAACGGCGCGCACGGGCTCGACTTCGCGCCCGAGCACATCGTCGTGTCGGTCGGCGCGAAGCACTCGCTCTTCAACCTGTTCTTCGCGCTCCTCGACGCGGGCGACGAGGTGATCATCCCGGCGCCGTACTGGGTGAGCTACCCGGAGATGGTGACGTTCGCGAGCGGCACGCCGGTCATCGTCGAGACCACGATGGCGCGCGGGCTCAAGGCGCGGGCCGTGGACATCGAGGCCAAGCTCACGCCGAAGACGCGCGCGATCGTCCTGTGCTCGCCGTCGAACCCGACCGGCGCCGTCTACGACAAGCGGGAGCTCGCGGAGCTGGCCGAGCTCTGCGTGGCGAAGAACCTGCTCGTCGTGTCGGACGACATCTACCGCTCGCTCGTCTACGGGGTGCCGTACTGCCACCTCGTCAACAGCGTGGACGGCAAGCTGCGCGAGCAGATCCGCGCGCTCACGATCCTCGTCGACGGCGTCTCGAAGACCTACGCGATGACCGGCTGGCGCATCGGCGTCCTGGCCGGCCCGACCGATCTCGCCAAGGCGGTCTCGACCATCCAGGGCCAGTCGACGTCGAACGCCTCGTCGGTCGCGCAGGCCGCGGCGCTCGCGGCGCTCGAGGGGCCCCAGGCGTGCGTCGACGAGATGCGCAAGGCCTTCGATCAGCGCCGCAAGGTCATGGTCGACCGGCTGCGCGCGATCCCCGGCGTGGAGTGCCTCTCGCCCGATGGCGCGTTCTACGTCTTCCCGTACCTGGGCGCGTTCGTCGGTCGAAAGACGCCCGACGGCAAGACGCTCGCGGACGACGTGCAGCTCTCCGAGTACCTGCTCGAGGCGGGGCGCGTCGCGGTGGTGCCGGGGACGGGCTTCGGCGCGCCGGGCTTCGTGCGCCTGTCCTACGCGACCTCGATGGCCAAGATCGAGGAGGGCCTCGGCCGCATGCACGAGGCGCTCGTCGCGCTCAAGAAGTAGCCGCGTCTCGGGTTCGTACTACTCGGCGACCCACCACAGCAGGACCTGGCCGCGGAACGCGTTGTAGGCGTTGACGTCGCCCCCGAAGTTGAAGGGGTGACCGCCGGCGGCCGCCTGCGGGTTGTTCGCGGTGAAGAGCGGGGCCTGCGCGGCGTTCGCGGCCATCTTGCGCTTGACCCCGTTGCAGCCCGCGGCCTGCTGCGCGGCGCCGTCGGCGGCCACGTTCGCGAGGTCGAGCGCCGTCTGCGCGGCGGCGTTGTTCGGATCGGCGTGGCAGCCCGCGCAGTTCGCGCGCAGGACCGGCGTGGCGTACTGCGTGAAGGCGCCGACGTTGGTGCACGTGGTCGCCGCGGACGCGCCGCCCGCGCCGCCCGCTCCCCCCGCGCCGCCGCGGCCACCGGCGCCGCCCGCGCCGCCCATGCCGCCGGCGCCGCCCATGCCGCCCGCACCCGCGGGCATCACCTCGGCGAGCTGGAAGCGGACGATGAGGCCGTCGCCGACCGCGAAGCCCGGGATCACGACCGGACCGGTCGACAGCGGCTTGGTCGACGCGGCGGGCACCATGATGTCGACCGCGGAGAGCGCGTCGGTCGGATCGGGCACGTCCATGCCGGGCTTCTGGATGATGAAGCGCGGGTGGAGGACGTGCGCGCCGTCGGTGCCGCTCGTCAGGAGGAGATCGCTCATCTGCAGGCCGAGCGTCTGCACCTCGGCCTTGAACGAGATGGTCGCGCCGACGAGGCCCACGCGCCCGAGGGGGATCGTGTTCGCGCCGGCGGCGACCGCGATGGGCGCCGTCTCGAGGCCCATCGGCCCGGCCGTGCCCCCGGTGCCCCCGTCGCCTCCGGCGCCGGCGAAGCCGCCGCCGACGCCGGCGCCGCCGAGGCTCGTGCCCCCGGTGCCGCCGCCGCCCGCGTTGAGGTCGGTCAGGGTGCCCATGCACCCGGTCAAGAACATCGCGAGAGTGAGCCCGAGCCGCATGTCCAAGGGGCACTAGCGGCTTTCGTGCCAGCGGGGTGCTGCTGCAGCCGGACCGCAGCGATCCAAGGGGTTCCATACGATTTCGGGCGGTTGAGATCGGGACCGGTGCCCCCAGGGCGGGGGGCAGGGCCCCGGAACGGGAGTTCAGGGTGGGCGGGGGATCGGAAATACTAGGAACTAGGAGCAAGGAGCAAGGAACGGGAACACGGGGGCGGGAAGCTCAGGACCAAGTGCACGATCGTGCTCGTGCTCGTGCTCGTGCTCGTGCTCGATTCCGGGCTCTCCGGCGCGACCTCATCGACGAAAACCGAACGGCACGGCGCGCGCCAGCTCGGGCTCGGTGGCGCACAATGGCGTCGGGGCCGCGGGCACCGCCGACTTCAAGCCCCAGGTCGCGGGCCTCGATCGCGCCGCGACGCTCCTGGCTGGCCAGAACGTGGTGCGTCTGCGCATCGCCGGAAAGCCGGGCACGGAAATTCTCCGTCACGATCGAGGGCGCCGGAGGGATCGCAGACGACGGCAACCCCTGGACGGTCGACGCGTGCGATGCTGGAGATTGCCCGCATGTGCAAGTTCACAATGGTCCTCGCAGTGCCAACGCCGGCAGCCCAGCGGTGTTGGAGTGAAATGATTGGATTTCACCCGGATCTTGAAGTCATCGTTCATTCCTGTCAGCCCGAGTTCGCCAAGCAACTCCCATAAGTGCGGTATGGCGACTACGTCCTGCACCTCCGGGCTCCACCTCTTGGGGGCCATGATGAGCGGCCGGAGGCTCTGCTTTCCGTGATCGAGACGGAGCTCAAGACGTCCCTGTCGTACGTCGTCGACAAGGACGCTACGCTGTTGCCGGTTGCAGACAGGCAACTGTTGATCACAGAGGCTGCGCGGAACGGGGACCTTGCGGCTGTCTGCAGCGGCGTGGAGGACCGTTGGGTCAGCCTAAATGGCTCGGGACACCGAGGCATTCCGGTAGCCGGTGGTCAGCCGGCCCTCGATGCCAGCATCTCCGTGCAGGGCATCCCCGAGTCTCTTCCGCGAATCGGCGAGATCTTGGGTCGCATCGGAGATGCGCTCGAAGCGTACTGGGGCTTCATCACACCTGGGCCGGCAGCCTCCCTTCTTGTGCAACAGATGGAGAGCGCGGGACGCTTCAAGCAGCCACCTCCGCTTGGGCTACCGGCCCTGCCTCGACGAGAAATGCCACACCCTTCCGTGCCGCCTGGCCTTGGCTGGCTGCTCTACTGGTCGGAGCAAACCGCGAACCGCATCGGATTTCCGGATCTTGAGCGCGATACGCACCTGCTCGGACGAACTGGACGCACCGCCGCAGGGGCCTGGCTCGTTCGGTTGACCGCAGAGCCGCTCGACTTGCAGCGGGCGGATCACCTGCAAACCGTCAAGGATGCGTATGAGCGGTTTCCAGCTATCGGAGACAGGGGAGAACCCAGTAGAGGCCCCGACCGTGTGTAGCCCCGGAAGCCCCGACCGAGTAGAAGCCCGACCGTGAGTAATCCCGACCGTGAGTAATCCAGAAGCCCGAGAGCCGTGGCCGAGCGGTGAGGCGTGCCGACGACCGTATGTGAAGCGCGACACGCGCGTTGCACGGCAATTCGATCGAGAGGCGGACGGGTGTGTCGGAGGTGCGGCTCCAGAGGCTGGGCGGCGACGTGGCCGGCGTCAGGCGGTGTCGGCGCAGTGGACGCCGAAGCGGACGCGCATGGACTAGGTGCCTGCGGGGAAGACTGCAGCGCTCGCCGGCGGCGAAGCGGAGCCAGGCGGCGCGGTACTCGAGCCAGAAGTAGACGAGGCGCGCGAGGGCGGCGATGCGGCCGGAGCGGTCCTTCTCGGCGACGCGGGGGGCGGGCTTGCGGCGGGGTTCCTTCGTGGCCGGGGCGTCGTTCCAGTGCTGGGCGAGGACGGTCCTTCTGCCCAGGAAGGCGCGGCCCTCGTCGCGGGCGATGGCGGCGAGCTCGTCCTCCCGTTCGCGAAGGCGGCCGGCGATGAGGCGCGACCAGAGGCCGGGCCACGGGTCGGCGCGACGGACCAGGCCCGAGGAGACGGGCGGGCCTACAATGCTCGGGTGGATCTCCGGCGCACCCGTGAGCTGCTCGCCGAGGCGGTCGTGCGGCGCGTGGTGCCGGGGGCGGTGCTCGCGGTGGCACGGGGCGAGGATGAGGCCATCGTTCCGGCGGGGCGGGCGCGGATCGGTGGGGAGTCGGTCACGGAGGAGACGTTCTTCGACCTCGCGTCGCTCACCAAGCCGATGGTCACCGCGACGGTGGCGATGACGCTCGCCTCGCGGGGCGCGCTCGCGCTCGACGCGCGCGTGGTGGCGCTCGTGCCCGCCTTCGACACCGGGGATGCGCGGCGGCGTGCGGTGACGGTGCGGCAGCTCTTGGCGCATGCGTCGGGGCTGCCGGCGTGGCGGCCGCTCTACACGCTGGCGAGCGGACGCGCGGCGATCGTGGAGGCGGCGGCGCGGGAGCCGCTCGAGCGCGAGCCGGGGAGCGCGTCGGTGTACTCGGACCTCGGGTTCCTCGTCCTCGGGGCGGCGCTCGAGGCGGCCGGCGGCGCGCCGCTCGAGGCGCAGTGGGCGCCGCTGCAAGGCGCGATGGGGCTCGCAGCGTCGTATGCGCCTTTGCGAATGAATTGCCAGGTGGCGGCGACGGAGCGGGTGGGGGGCGTGCTGCTCGAGGGCGTCGTGCACGACGAGAACGCGCGCGCGATGGGCGGCGTGGCGCCGCACGCGGGGCTGTTCGGGCGCGCGGCGGACGTGCTCGCGTGGGCGCGGGCGCTGCTCGCGGTGCGTGGAGGGCGCTCGGCCTTGCCGATCGCACCGGCGGTGCTCGAGGCGTTCTGGTCGCCCGCGGGCGTGCCCGGCTCGACGTGGTGCCTGGGGTTCGATCGGCCGAGCGCCGTCGGCTCGTCGGCGGGGACGCTGCTGCCGAGGAGCGCGATCGGGCACCTGGGCTTCTCCGGCACGTCGGTGTGGATCGACCCCGCGCGGGCGCTCGCGATCGTGCTCCTCACGAACCGCGTGCACCCGACGCGCGCGAACGAGGAGATCCGCGCGCTGCGGCCGGCCCTGCACGACGCGGTGATGCGAGATCTGTCGCTCGCGGGGTGATCGCGCGGCGCGCGCGTGCTAATCACGGCGCATGTCGCGCATCTACCGCTCGCTTCCCCCGAAGGGCACCAAGCTCGGCATCGCCTACTCCGGCGGGCTCGACACCCGCTGCGCCGTGGCGTGGCTCGCGGAGCAGGGCATGGCCGTGCACGCGTACACCGCGGACCTCGCGCAGCCGGACGAGGACGACCCCGCGAACATCCCGCCCGGCGCGCTCGCGCACGGCGCGGTGGCCGCCAGGCTCGTCGACTGCAAGGAGCGCCTCGCCAGGGAGGGCGTCGTCGCCATCCAGTCGGGCGCGTTCCACCTGTCGTCGGGCGGCAAGAAGTACTTCAACACCACGCCGCTCGGCCGCGCGGTCACCACGACCGCGATCGTGCAGGCCATGCGCGACGACGGCGTGCACGTCTTCGGCGACGGCTCGACGCACAAGGGCAACGACATCCAGCGCTTCTACCGCTACGGTCTGCTCGTCGATCCGACGCTCAAGATCTACAAGCCCTGGCTCGACCAGGCGTTCGTCAGCGCCTTCGGCGGGCGCACGGAGATGTCCGAGTACCTCGCGCGGATCGGCAAACCCTATCGGATGGGCGTCGAGAAGGCCTACTCGACCGACGCGAACCTGCTCGGCGCGACGCACGAGGCCAAGGACCTCGAGCGGCTCGACCGCGGCATGCGCATCGTGGCGCCCATCATGGGCGTCGCGCACTGGAAGCCCGAGGCGCGCGTCGAGGCCGAGGAGGTCACCGTCGAGTGGGAGCACGGCGTGCCCGTCGCCGTCGGCGGCAAGCGCTTCGCGACGCTGTGGGAGCTCGTGCGCGAGGCGAACCGCGTCGGCGGCCGCCATGGCCTCGGCATGAGCGACCAGATCGAGAACCGCGTGATCGACGCCAAGAGCCGCGGCATCTACGAGGCGCCCGGGATGGCGCTCCTTCACCTCTCCTACGAGCGGCTGCTCTCGGCCATCCACAACGAGGCGACGATGGACCTCTACGTGACGATGGGCCGGCGGCTCGGGCGCCTGCTCTACGAGGGCAAGTGGTTCGACCCGGAGTCGATGCTGCTCAAGGACGCGCTCGGGCGGTGGATCGCGACGCCGGTGACGGGCAGCGTGACGGTCGAGCTGCGCCGCGGCGACGACTGGACGATCCTCGAGACGCGCGCGCCCCACATGAGCTACGCGCCGGACAAGCTGTCGATGGAGCGCGTCGAGGACGCCGCGTTCTCGCCCGAGGACCGCATCGGCGCGCTCGAGATGCAGGGCCTGCCCGTGGACGACAACCGCGCGCTGCTCCTCGAGTACGTGCGCGCCGCGCAGCTCGGCGGCGCGGAGCTGGCGGGGCTGCTGGGGAGCGGGAAGTAGCGGCTTCGGGCTTCAGGCTTCAGGCTTCAGGCTTCAGGCTTCAGGCTTCAGGCTTCAGGCTTCAGCCGGACCGGAGCCGGAGGGCGACTGCGAGAACAATCAGGTCACGGGTGGGCCACTTCGCGCGCGTAGCGCTCGACCATCCTCGCGGCCTTTCGATCGACGCCCTTCTCCCAGATCTCTCCCGTCGCCACCCATTGCTGGTAGTGGACGATCTCGTGCGAGATCGAGCACAGCACCGCGGCGAGGGCATTGTCGCGGCCGAGCTCGCGCAGGAGCTCGGGGTAGTCGCCGGTCGCGATGCGGATATGCGGCTCATCCTTGGGCGACCAGGGTGCAAAGAACGAGGCAGAGCATCGCTCGCCGTGCATCGTGCGAACCGTCTTTCCCGGCAAGAGGTAGATCGGGACCCGCATCGGGAATTCGTAGTGCGCTCGGAGCCAGGTGGCGTAGCGCAGGGCGGCTCCGCGCAGGAGCCTGTGACCTCGCCTGGTCACGACTCGCAGACCGCTTCGTTTCGGGATGCACCAGAGGCCACGCCGCGTGGCCGCTTGCTCAGGGCGGTGGGAAGTCGATGACGCGGAAGAGTCGCGAACGTCGCGGTGCAGCTTCATCGAGCTCCTCCTCGAGGGTGGCGATGAGCTCGAGGAGGACGTCGAGCCTCTGTTCGGGAGTGAGGGACCGGTAGTAGGCACGATCGGCGCGATCGGCCTCGTCGTGCGATGCGTAGATGGCTCCGGTCCGCGTCACGCAGGGATCATGGCAGGCCCGAGGGGATTCATCCGCATGGCCGCATGCGACCAGGAGCGCAGGATCCGGCCGAGCACGAGCACGAGCACGAGCACGAAGGGCTCGGGGAGGGGGATCAGCGGGCGGTGGCGGAGGCGTCGGAGTGGCAGCCGCGGTTTCCGAACGCGTCGTCGCGCTCGTCGAGCGCGAGCTTGCCGGACAGGGCGCCGCCGGACGACGGGGTCACCTCGAGGCGCGCCCACTCGGTCAGGCCCGCGGTGGGGGCGGGGCGGGTGGTCTCGATCGCGAGGCGGCAGCTCGCGACCTCGAGCGTCGTGATCGGCGGCCGCGCGGACTCCGTCGTGACGCACAGGCGCCCTGCCTGTTCGGCCACCGAGAAGGCCGGAAACGCCAGGCTGATGCGCGCGTCGCAGAGCGAGGCGTCGGTGCCCATCGCCGGCGCGGGCGAGGAGGTCGTGACGGTGTAGTCGCGCGCGGGCACGCAGGCCGTGGTCGCGGCGCGCGGCAGGCACGTCGTCCGGCGCGTGGTGGCGAAGCGCGGCGGCGCCTCGCTCGACAGGTCGAGCGCGCCGACGGCGTCGCAGGCCAGAAAGCCGCTCTGCGAGAAGTGCAGGCTGCCCGTGGCGCGGCTGCCGGTGGTGAAGGTCGCAGTGACCTCCGAGGTGTCGATCCAGAACTCGGAGGGGTTCGTGCGGCGCTCGGACCACTTGATCCTCGCGGTGCACGCGGCCGCGTCGAAGGTGAAGCTCTCGGCGCCGCCGACGAGGCAGAGGCCCGGCGCGGCGGGGTTGGCCCGGAGCTCGATCCCGAGGCCGCTCTGCTGCACCGCGGTCTGCTGGCAGGAGCCGTAGTAGTAGTCCTCGCGGCCGTCCACCGGCGCGAGCGAGGTGAGGTCGGCGGTCCACTTGCCGATCGGCTGGCAGGTCGGAGGCAGGCTCACGGCGACGCAGCTCTCCGTCATGCCCATGCCCGCGCCGCCCATGCCCGCGCCGCCCATGCCCGCGCCGCCCATGCCCGCGCCGCCCATGCCCGCGCCGCCCATGCCCGCGCCGCCCATGCCCGCGCCGCCCATGCCCGCGCCGCCGCGGCCGGCACCACCG
>CAZQJC010000116.1:0-11950 GCA_964593795.1 uncultured Myxococcales bacterium
GCGGACTGGTGCTTCGTCGTCACCCGCACCGATCCCGACTCGAAGCGTCACGCCGGCCTCACCTACCTACTCGTGCCGATGAAGCAGCCCGGCGTGACGATTCGCCCGATCCGCCAGATCACCGGCGACGCCGAGTTCTCCGAGGTGTTCTACGACGGCGCGCGCACCGCGCGCGAGAACCTGCTCGGCGCGCCCGGCGACGGCTGGAAGGTGGCGATGGCCACGCTCGCCTTCGAGCGCGGCGTCTCGACGCTGGGCCAGCAGATCGGCTTCGGCAACGAGCTCGCCAAGGTGATCGAGATCGCCAGGCGCAACGGCGCGGCGGGCGATCCCCTGATCCGCCAGCGCATCGCGCGGGCGTGGACGGGCCTGCGGGTCATGCGCTGGAATGCCCTGCGCACCCTCGGCGGCAGCGAGCAGGGCGAGCTCGGCCGCACCGCGTCGATCGGCAAGCTCTACTGGTCCGAGTGGCACCAGCGCCTCGGCGAGCTCGCGATGGACGTCCTCGGCGCCGAGGCCGAGGTGGCCGAGCCGGGCAGCGACGCGGCGGCGCTGCAGCGCGTGTTCCTGTTCTCGCGCGCCGACACCATCTACGCGGGGACGAGCGAGATCCAGCGCAACCTCATCGGCGAGCGGGCCCTCGGCCTTCCGCCCGAGCCGCGCCCCACCGGAGGCACGAAGTGACCGTTCCGACATATCCGCCTGGGCGAATGATTCTCGAGGGCAAGGTGGTGCTCGTCACGGCCGCGGCCGGCACCGGCATCGGCTTTGCGACCGCGCAGCGCTGCGTCGAGGAGGGCGCGACGGTCGTGATCTCCGACGTGCACGAGCGGCGCCTCGGCGAGGCCGCCGAGCGCCTCGGCGCCATCGCGGGCAGCCGCCCCGTCGCGGTGCGCTGCGACGTCACCAGGGAGGACGACGTCGTCCGCACGTTCGACGCGGCCATCGCCGCGCACGGGCGCATCGACGTCCTCGTGAACAACGCGGGGCTCGGCGGCACGCGCCCGCTCGTCGAGATGAGCGACGACGAGTGGCGCGCCGTCACCGAGGTGACGCTCACGGGCACCATGCGCTGCACGCGCGCGGCGCTCCGCCACATGCTGCCGAGGCGCGCGGGCGCCATCGTCAACAACGCCTCCGTGCTCGGCTGGCGCGCGCAGGCCGGACAGGCGCACTACGCGGCCGCCAAGGCGGGCGTCATGGCGCTCACGCGCTGCGCGGCCGTCGAGGCCGCCCCCGCCGGCGTGCGCATCAACGCGGTCGCGCCGAGCCTGGCGATGCACGCCTTCTTGCACAAGGTGACGTCGAAGGAGCTGCTCGAGGAGCTGGTCGCCAAGGAGGCCCTCGGGCGCGCGGCGGAGCCCTGGGAGGTGGCGAACGTCATCGTGTTCCTCGCGAGCGACTACGCCTCGTACCTGACCGGCGAGGTCATCTCGGTGTCCTCGCAGCACCCCTAGGATTCGCAAATGGCCAACAAGGACGCCAAGGGCAGAAGCGGCGAGACGTTCGTGCTCGACGTCGAGCGCGGCAAGGTCTTCGAGTTCGCGCGCGCGACGCTCGCTGGGCACCCGGACTTCCACTCGGGAGAGCACCCGGTGGCCCCGCCGACGTTCCTGACGACGACGCTCTTCTGGCAAGAGCTGTCACCGGGCGCGAACCCGTGGCCCGCGGTCGAGCTCGATCAGAAGCGCGGCATGCACGCCGAACAGGAGTTCACGTTCTTCGGGCCGCCGCCCCGCGCGGGCACGCGCCTCTTCTGCCGCTCGCGCATCGAGGACGTCTACGACAAGCAGGGCCGCCGCGGCGGCACGCTCACGTTCGCCGTCATGGTGACGGAGTTCCGCGACGCGGCCGGCACGCTGGTCGCCGAGGCGCGCATGACCGGCGTCGAGACGTCGCGCCCCCCCGGCGAGGGCGCGTGACCCTCGCGGCCCTCGCCCGCCGGCCCCCCGGCGACGCGGACGCGCTCGCGCTCTGCGCCACGGCGGATCGCGCAGCGCTGCGCGCCGCCGCTCGCGCGCGCCGACTGCGCAGCTTCGGCCGCACCGTCACGTACTCGCCGAAGGTCTTCCTGCCGATCACGAACCTCTGCCGCGATCGCTGCTCGTACTGCACGTTCCGCCGTTCCCCCGGCGATCCAGGCGAGCACACGATGCCTCCCCCGGAGATCGAGGGCGTGCTCGCGCGCGGCCGGGCGCTCGGCTGCACCGAGGCCCTCCTGTGCCTCGGCGATCGCCCGGAGAGCGCCTTTCCGACCTACCGCGACACGCTCGCCACGCTCGGGCAGGCCAGCACCGTGGACTACCTCGTGTGGGCCTCCGAGGCCGCGCTCGCGGCGGGCCTCCTGCCCCACACCAACGCGGGCCTGCTCACCGCCGCCGAGATGCAGCGCCTTCGCCCGTCGAACCCGAGCCTCGGCCTCATGCTCGAGAGCGCGAGCGAGCGCCTCTGCGAGGCGGGCATGCCGCACCACCGCGCGCCCGACAAGCGCCCCGCGCGCCGGCTCGCGATGATCGAGGACGCCGGCCGGCTGCGCATCCCGTTCACGACCGGGATCCTGTGCGGCATCGGCGAGACGCCGCGCGAGCGCACCGAGGCGCTGCTCGCGATCCGGCACCTGCACCGCGCGTACGGCCACATCCAGGAGGTCATCGTGCAGCCCTTCCGGCCGCACGCCGGCACGCGCATGGAGGAGGTGCCGGGCATCTCCGACGAGGCGCTCGAGGACGTGATCGCGCTCGCGCGGGTCGTCCTCGACGACGACGTCGCCGTGCAGTCGCCGCCGAACCTGGTGGATCCCGGGAGCGTCGTGGCGCTCGTGGACGCGGGCGCCAGCGACCTCGGCGGGATCTCGCCGCTGACGCCCGACTTCATCAACCCGCGTCACCCGTGGCCGCACACCGGCGCGCTCGCCGAGGCCCTCGCGCGGGTCGGCGAGTCCCTCGTGGCGCGCCTGCCCATCCACGACGCCTTCCTCGCGCGCCCGGGCTTCGTCGATCCCGCGCTGCACGCGCGCATCATTCATGCGCACAGGCGAATACATTCGCCGCCGCCAGTGCCGCCGCAGGACGAGGTGCGCGCGTGAGCGCGCTCGAGCAGGCGCGGCCCGAGATCCGCGCGGTCCTCGAGCGGTGCCTTCGTGGCGAGGACCTCGGGGAGGCCGAGGGCCTCGTCCTCTCGGAGGTCACGGGCGCGGACCTCGCGGCGACGGTCGAGGTCGCCGACGCCGTGCGGCGCGCGCAGGTGGGCGAGACCGTGACGTTCGTCCAGAACCGCAACGTCAACTTCACGAACGTGTGCGTCAAGGCCTGCCGCTTCTGCGCCTTCTCGCGCACGCAGCGCTCCGAGCAGGGCTACTTCCTGCCGGTCGAGGAGATCGTCGCGCGCGCCGTGCAGGCCCGGCAGCTCGGGGCCGCCGAGGTGTGCATCCAGGCGGGCCTCGCGCCCGGCATGGACGGCTGGCTCTACGTGACGATCTGCCGCGCCATCAAGGCCGCGTGCCCGGACCTGCACCTGCACGCGTTCTCGCCCGAGGAGATCCAGTACGGCGCGGGCCTCGCGGGCGTGGGCTTCGCCGAGTACCTCGGCGCGCTCAAGGACGCGGGGCTCGGCTCGCTGCCCGGCACGTCCGCGGAGATCCTCGACGACGCCGTGCGCGCGAAGATCGCGCCCGGACGCATCTCGACCGCCGCATGGATCGAGGTGGTCACGACCGCGCATCGCCTCGGCCTTCCGACCACGGCCACCATGATGTTCGGCCACGTCGAGAGCGCCGCGGATCGCGTGCGCCACCTCGCGCTCCTCGGGCGCCTGCAGGCTGAGACCGGCGGGTTCACCGAGATCGTGCCGCTGTCGTTCGTGCACGCCGAGGCGCCCATGTACGCGCGAAACCTCGTGCCGGGCCTGCGCGCGGGCCCGAGCGACGACGACGTCGTGCGCACCCACGCGCTCTGCCGCCTCATGCTCGGCCGCTCCTTTCGGAACGTGCAGGTCTCCTGGGTCAAGCTCGGCCTTCCGCGCGCGAGCGCGCTCCTCGGTGCCGGCTGCAACGACCTCGGCGGCACGCTCATGAACGAGAGCATCTCGACCTCCGCCGGCGCGGGCCACGGCCAGCACGCCTCTCCCGCCGCGCTCCGCGCCGCCATCCGCGCGGCAGGCCGCGTCCCCGCCGAGCGCGACACGCGCTACCGCCTGCGCCGCACGTTCGCCGATCCCGCCGCGGACCCCGTCGATCCCCTCGACGAGGTCGCCGATCCTTCGGCCACGTTTGGCAGCTACGCCGCCCTCACCCGCGACACCCGCTTCCGGTTCGCTCCACCCCCGCGCCGCCCAAAGGTCGGACCCTCAGCGTAGCGCCCGATCGGAGCAGCAATCGGGCTCGGCTCGCGCGCGCGCTCGGGCTCGGTAGACTGGCGAACGCCTCATGCTTCAAGTTCGCGGCGTTCAGCAGCGGGTGTCGCTCCGTACGCGCAGACCCCACTTGGATGCGCATCCCACCGTCGAGGCGAGCGCAGCGAGCCGCAAGGGCGTCCCTCGCGCAGCGAGCGGAGACGCAGGGAGGGGGGCCCAGTTGGGCTTCGCCCAACTGGGGGAGGGGCGGCGCGCCCCTCCTGGTGGGCGCCCTCAGGGCGCGCACGCGCAAGGTAGAACAGGTTCTACTTTCCTCTTTACGCAGCGATTGCGGATCTGTATGTTCCCTCCGCGCGCAAGCGAGGGATTTGCGCGAATTCCGCCCGAATTGACGGGCGAGAAGTCCTGCGAGGCGCACGAAATGGGGGGTGTCATGGGTCCGGCTCGGGCACGTTCGCTCTTTCCCACGGGACGCTGGCTCGGGGCCCTCGCGCTCGCGACGATGGCCCTCGGCTGCGTCGAAGACCGCGTGATCCATGCGGCCGGCTACATGGCGGGCGGCGCGGGTGGCGCAGGCGCCGGTGGTGCGGGTGGCAACGCGGGCGCGGCGGGGCAAGCCGGCGCGGGTGGCGCGGCCGGGCGCGGCGGTTCTGCTGGCGGGGGCGGCATGGCGGGCGCGGGTGCGGCAGGCGGCGCGGGCATGGCCGGGCGCGGCGGCTCGGGCGGCGTGCCGGGCCTCGGCGGCTCGGGCGGCGCGAGCTCGGCCCTGTGCGACATGACCGGCAAGTGGATCGAGGCGGAGGTCACGTTCTCGGACGCGCTCGGGGCCCGGCAGACCACCGTCAACTGGATCTACTACGACATCGTGCAGCGCGGAGACCGCTTCCAGGCGGTCAAGAGCCTCAACTGCGGCCTGCGCGTCACGGGCACGACGACCGTCACGCTGCGCGACGCCACGATGGAGGCGCTCGCGCTCAAGAACAGCTCGAGCCAGGGGCGCCAGGGCACGTTCAAGCTCGCCGCCGGCGGCGGCATGTGCGAGTTCCAGCTCGACCGCACGTACAACCTGCGCGGCGCCAACTGGGACCAGTACATGGGCAACACCTGGCGCATCGGCGACCCACCGATCCCGCTGTCGATGTTCCCGGCGCTGCCGCCCAACGAGGCCGCCGGCATGGAGGACTGGGACGGCGACGCCGTCGAGGGCATCACGCTCATCACGTCGTTCGGCGAGCGCTACGTCGCCCAGCGGGACTGGAACGAGGAGTCGGGCATGGTCCCGACCAGCGCGACGCGCTTCGGCGGCATGGGCGTCGTCTCCGTCGTGTGGGACGGCGAGGAGGCCGTCTCCGAGATGACGAACCTCTTCCTGCGCACGTCGTCCACCCCGCAGAGCCCCGGCTACTCGCAGTGGATCAAGGTCGACCAGGATCTGACCGTCGTGACGACCGGCGCGCACCCCGAGCTCGAGACCTGCAAGAACGTCCAGCGCCTCGCCCTCGATCGGATCCCGAACCCGTGAGCGCTGCCGGGCTACGGGCTACGGGCTACGGGCCTCGGCCGGTCGCCTCGGTCGGCCTTGCGCTCGCGCTGCTGGCCGTGGCCGGTGACGCGGGCGCGTCGCCCATCTTCGAGCTGGTCGGCAGCGGCCAGGGCACGGGCGGCTTCTCGGCGCGCGTGACGAGCCCGAGCGCGGCCTCCGCTTACTTCAACCCGGCCCTCCTGCCCTACGCCAAGCAGGGCGTCGAGGTGGGCGTGTTCCTGCTGTCCTCGCAGATCGGCGTGGCCGTCGACGGCCGCGAGCTCTCCCCGGTGTGCGGCCTCGAGGGCCGGTGCGACGTGCCGAGCGTGCGCGGCGCGGCACCCGAGTCGTATCGCCACGCGGACGGCAGCCCCATCGCCAACCCCGCGCTTCCGACCCAGTGGCTCGAGCAGGGCCACAGCCCCATCGGCTCGGGCTCGGACGGCCTGCCCGCGCGGCCTCGTCAGGGCGACGGCAGCGGCCACGCGGTGCTCCCGTACCAGATGATCGGCCTCGTCGCTCCGGTCTTCGGCGAGCGGCTGACGCTGGGCCTGCACGCCATGATCCCGCTGCGCGAGTTCACGACCGCGCGCTCCTTCTACGGCGACGAGCGCGAGCAGTTCTTCTCGAACAGCCTGCACCCCGAGCTCTACGGCGACCGCCTGACCGCGACGTCGCTCGCCTTCGGCGGCGGCAGCCGCATCATGAAGAACCTGTCCATCGGCATGGCCTTCACGCTCTCGCTCACGAACAAGGCGATCGCGCCGGTGTACGTCTCGAACCTCTCGAACCTCAACACGCTGCTCATCGACTCCCGCATCGGCGTCGAGACCGCGGTCGCGCCGCACTTCGGCGTCACCTACGACCCGACGAGCGATCTCCGGCTCGTGCTCACGGTGCACACGCCGCGCGCCTTCGAGATCCAGAGCGGCTTCGAGTACACGCTCGCCACCGGCGCCAAGCAGGGCGCGTCGGTCTCGTTCACGCACGACTACGTGCCGCTCACGCTCGCGCTCGGCGCGAGCTACGCGATCGGCACGATCTCGGGGCACCACGTGTCGGCGACGGCGACCGCCTACTTCGCGCGCTGGTCCGAGTACAAGGACCGCCACAGCGAGCGCCCCGTGGCCGACTACGCGTGGTCGGATCTCGTCTACGGCTCGGCCGGGATGCGCGACGCAGTGGGCGACCTCGAGGCGTTCTTCGACGTCACCTACCAGCCGAGCCCGGTGCCGCTCCAGACCGGTCGCTCGAACTACGTGGACAACGAACGCGTCGCGACCTGCTTCGGCGCCGAGTACAAGTTCCCGCTCTGGGGCTCGCAGCTCAAGGCCGGCGCGCAGGCGCAGGTGCACTGGCTGCCGAGGCGCCACCAGAGCAAGATCGTGCCGCCTGCGGGCAACTATCCGCAGCTCGTCAGGGACGAGATCCCGGACGACGCCGTCGACTCGCTCGGCGACCCGGTCCCCGGCCGCGAGGGCCTGCAGACCAACAACCCCGGGTTCCCCGGCTTCGCCAGCGAGGGCTGGCTGCTCGGCGGGAGCCTGTACGTCGCGATCCTGTACTGAACAACGTCGGGAGGGATGAGGATGAAACGCTGTCTGTTCTTCGTGGCCGCGCTCCTGCTGGTCTCGCCGGCCGTGCGCGCGGAGCCGGCCGTGGGGCCGTGGGAGCACGTGCGCACCGACGAGGGCATCACGGTGCACCGCCGCAAGGTCCAGGGCTTCGACCTGCACGAGTTCCGCGGCCGCGGCGTCATCGAGGCACCGATGTCGAAGGTGCTCGGCGTGCTCTCCGATTCGGGGCGGCGGCCGATGTGGATGGAGCGCTGCGTCCGCGCCTGGAGCGTCGAGAAGATCTCGGAGACGAGCCAGGTCGAGTACAACCGCACCAAGGGCACCTGGCCGGTGTCGGACCGTGACGTGGTCGTGGTCGGGCGGACCTCGTTCGACGTGGCGCGGCGCGAGGTGCGCGTCGACTTCCGCAACACGACGAGCAGCAAGGTGCCGGAGCAGGACGGCGCGGTACGGATTCCGTACCTGCGCGGGCACTGGATCCTGCAGCCGCGCGACGGGGGCCGCTCGACGTTCATCGAGTACCAGGCGCACGCGGACCCGGGCGGCTCGATCCCGACGTTCATCGTCAACCTCGTCTCGCGGACGCTGCCCTTCAAGACGCTCGTGGGCCTGCGGGAGCAGGTCAAGCGCACCCAGTATCCCGAGATCGAGAAGAAGCTCGGCCAGAGCCCCGAGTACGCCGCCATCATGACGATGGCCGCCGCGAACCCTTAGCGAGTGGCCGCCTCGGAAGGCGGCCACCGGGCGGGGCGCGCCGCCCCGCCCCCAGTCGGGCACATCATGCGTTGCGCGCCTTCGGCGCGACCCGACCGGGCCCCCCACCCTGCGTCTTCGCTCGCTGCGCTCGCTACGCCCTTGCGCCTGTCGCGCCGAAGGCGCGCCAACAAGCAGCCGCTCGGCTCGAACGCGCCGCCGAAAATCCCAACATCGCCCCTGCCGGCGCGAGGCCGGCGCCAACTGAAACATGTTCCACATTGTCTAGAACATGTTCTAGACTCGCTCCGCCATGCGCGAATGTTATGTGTTCGATGCGGTGCGGACGCCGCGTGGCCGCGGCCGCAAGTCCGACGGCGGGCTCGCGGCGACCACGCCGCTCGAGCTCCTCAAGACCACGCTCGGCGCGTTGCGCGAGCGCAACCAGCTCGACACCGCGACCATCGACGAGGTGATCCTCGGGTGCGTCGAGGCGGCGGGCGAGCAGGGCGCCGACATCGCGCGCCTCGCGGTGCTCTACGCCGGCTACGACGAGCGCGTGCCGGGCGTGCAGGTCAACCGCTTCTGCTCGTCGGGCCTCGAGGCGTGCAACCTCGCGGCCGGCCAGATCCGCGGCGGGTTCTACGACCTCGTCGTGGCGGGCGGTGTCGAGAGCATGAGCCGCGTGCCGATGGGCACGGTCGGCGGTGCCTGGTCCACCGACCCTCGGCTGGCCATCGACGCGCACTTCGTGCCCCAGGGCATCTCGGCGGACCTCATCGCGACGCTGCACGGCTTCTCGCGACAGGCGCTCGATGCCCTCTCGGCCGAGAGCCACCGCCGCGCCGCCGCCGCGTGGGCCGAGGGGCGCTTTGCGCGATCGGTCGTCCCCGTGGTCGATCCGCTCGGCGCCACGGTCCTCGCCAAGGACGAGCTCGTTCGACCGAGCACCACGGTCGAGTCGCTCGCGAAGCTCGCGCCGTCCTTTCTCGAGATGGGCGAGAAGTTCGGCTTCGATCAGGTCGCCATCCAGCGCTACCCCGAGGTCGAGCGCATCCACCACGTGCACCACGCGGGCAACTCGTCCGGCATCGCCGACGGCGCCGCGAGCGTTCTCCTCGGCAGCGCCGAGGCGGGAGAGCGCCTGGGCAAGCGCCCGCGCGCGCGCATCGTCGCGGCGGGGTCCATCGGCTCGGAGCCGTGCATCATGCTGACCGGCCCTGCGGACGCGGCCGACAAGGTCCTGCGTCGCGCCGGCATGACGATCGGCGACATCGACCTCTTCGAGGTCAACGAGGCCTTCGCCGCGGTGCCGATGCTGTTCTGCGAGCGCACGGGCGCCTCGCCGGAGAAGACGAACCCGAACGGCGGAGCCATCGCGATGGGACACCCGCTCGGCGCGACGGGCGCGATCCTGCTCGGCACCGCGCTCGACGAGCTCGAGCGAACCGGCAAGGGCACGGCCCTCGTCACCCTCTGCGTCGGCGCCGGCATGGCGACGGCCACCATCCTCGAGCGGGTGTAGCGATGAGCATCGACGTTCGCACCGAAGACGGCATCCAGATCTGGACCTGGAGCGCCCCCGATCGCTCCACCAACGTCGTCGACGGCGACGCGCTGGTGGCGCTCGCGCGCTGCCTCGACGGCCTTGTCGCCGACCAGGGCGCCAGGGGCGCCATCCTGACCTCCGGCAAGGACACGTTCGCCGTCGGCGGGGACCTGCGCCGCATCGAGGCGATGGCCCGCGGCGAGCTCGACGTCGCCGCGCTCTCGGCCGGCATCACGGACGTGCTCGCGCTCCTGCGTCGCCTCGAGACCTGCGGCAAGCCCGTCGTCGCGGCCATCAGCGGCAGCGCCGTCGGCGGCGGCTACGAGATCGCGCTCGCGTGCCACCGGCGCATCGCGGCGGACGACCCCAGGATCCAGCTCGGCCTGCCCGAGACGCAGTGGGGCCTCCTGCCAGGGGCCGGCGGCACGCAGCGGCTGCCTCGCCTCATCGGCATCATGCGCGCGGCGCCGATCCTCCTCGAGGGCAAGAACCTGCGCCCCAAGGAAGCCCTCGAGCTCGGCATGATCGACGAGGTGGTGCCGCGCGCGGAGCTGATCGCCGCAGCGAAGCGCTGGATCCAGGGCGGCGGCAAGGCCGTGCAGCCCTGGGACCAGAAGGGCTACGAGATCCCGGGCGGCGGCCCCGAGAGCAAGAGCGGCCGCATGTTCTTCACCGGCGCGAACGCGATGCTGCGCGCCAAGAGCGCCGCGCTCTACCCCGCGGGTCGCGCGATGCTGAGCGCCCTCTACGAGGGCCTGCAGCTCCCGCTCGAGCGCGCGACGCGCGTCGAGACGCGCCTCTTCGTCGAGCTCCTGCGCGGGCCGGTGGCGCGCAGCATGCTGCGCACGATGTTCCTCGGCGTGCAGGGCGCGCAGAAGGGCGCCAGGCGGCCCAAGGACGTGCCGCCGTTCGAGCCGGGCAAGGTCGCCGTGCTCGGCGCGGGCCTGATGGGCTCTGGCATCGCGGCCGTGTGCGCGCAGACCGGGCTCGAGGTCGTGCTGCTCGATCGCGACCTCGCAGCCGCCGAAAGCGGCAAGGAGGGCCTGCGAAAGCAGCTCGACCGCCAGGTCGAGAAGGGCCGAATGGACGCCGAAAAGCGCGACCGCGTGCTCGCGCGCATCACGCCGACCGCCGACTTCGCGGATCTCGCGGGCGCGACGATGGTCGTCGAGGCCGTGTTCGAGGACCGCGCGATCAAGGCGGACGTCACGCGCCGCGCCGAGGCCGTCCTCGGACCCGACGCGATCTTCGGCACGAACACCTCGACGCTGCCCATCACGGGCCTGGCCGAGGCGTCCGTGCGCCCCGCCTCCTTCATCGGCGTCCACTTCTTCTCGCCCGTCGAACGCATGCAGCTCGTCGAGGTCATCCGCGGCCGTCAGACGAGCGACCGCGCGCTCGCATCCACGCTCGACTTCGTGCGGCGCATCGGCAAGACGCCGATCGTCGTCAATGACAGCCGCGGCTTCTACACGAGCCGCGTCTTCGGCACGTACCTCACGGAGGGCTCCGCGATGCTGCTCGAGGGCGTGGCCCCAGCCCTCATCGAGAACGCCGGTCGCATGGCCGGCATGCCGATGCCTCCCCTCCAGCTCGCCGACGAGGTGGGCCTCGCGCTCATGCACCAGGTGCGCGAGCAGACCAGGAAGGACCTCGGCGCGGCGCTGCCCGACAACCCCACCGCGCGCGTGCTCGAGGTCGTCGTGGGAAAGCTCGGCCGCACGGGCAGGCGCGACGGCAAGGGCTTCTACGACTACGCGGGCGGCGAAAAGGCCCTGTTCCCTGGCCTCGCCGAGCACTTCCCGCTCGCGGCGGCGCAGCCGACGGCGGCGTCGCTCGTCGAGCGCTTCCTCTACACGCAGGCCCTCGAGGCGGCGCGCTGCATGGAGGAGGGCGTCCTCCTCGCCGCCGAGGACGCCGACGTGGGCGCGGTCCTCGGCTGGGGCTTCGCGCCCTACACCGGCGGGCCCCTGTCCCTCATCGACACCGTGGGCCCCGCGCGCTTCGTCGAGCGCGCCGAGGCGCTCTGCGCCGCGCACGGCCCGCGCTTTTCGCCGCCGAAGGGCCTCGTCGAGATGGCCGCGGCCGGCAGGAGGTTCTACTAGTGCCGCTCGTCAGATGTTCGACCGGTTTTGCACCTGGAGGGCGACATGGGACCGTGGTGCAGGCGGCACTCGCGAGCGCGGAGCGCGAGCCAACGAGACACCTGGTGCTGCCCGTCCGGGATTCCCAAGGCTTCCAGCTGGTCCGACGAGCGGC
>CAZQJC010000117.1:0-45319 GCA_964593795.1 uncultured Myxococcales bacterium
CAGCGGACGGATTCCGTCATTATCCGACCGGCATTGCCGCTAGGGGGCCGCTAGGGGCCGTCCTCATGATTCTACACACTCGCCGAGCCGAATCTGAGTCCGCTGCGATGACGGGCAGCCTCGGAAACGACGAAATAGAACAGTAGAACAACAGGCAACACGGAGCACGGAACGGCAGAGCAGACGTCGGTGGCCGTGCCCCGACGAGGCAGGCGCCGTCACGACTTGGCGAATCGGCCCGCCGAAGCCACCGACCTCAGGCATTCCCTGTTCCATGTTGCTCTGTTGTTCTATTGATCTATTTCGTCGTTCAGCGCTTCGACTCGGTCGGTACGAAGATGTGACGAATCATGAGAGGGGGCGCCGGGGCCCGAGCCCGGGTGTCACGTTCGGCCCCGAGGGTGCTCTGCTCCCTCGTGACACCCACCCCTGCGAGACGGCCCCCTCCCCTGCACACGCACGCGCGCACATTTCCCCACGCAACGCCGTGCGAAAAGGTCCCCGGCTCCGCCTTGTCGCCGGCGCGCGAGGTGTCATCTTCTTGGATGCTCCACGCACCTGACGGGTTCACGGACGTCGAGCTGATCGGGCGCGGCGCCACGAGCTGGGTCTACAAGGCGACGGAGACCGCGACGGGACGGGTGGTGGCGCTCAAGCGCCTGGCCCGACATCTCGTGCGCGACGCGGAGGCGCTCGCGCGCTTCCGGCGCGAGATCGCCGCGCTGGCCCGGCTGCGCCACCCGGGGATCGCCGCGGTGTACGAGGTCATCACGTGGGATCGCGATCCGACGGTGGTGATGGAGTACCTGCCCGGCGAGGATCTCAAGGAGCGCATCGCGCGCCTCGGGCACCTGCCCGCCGACGAGGTGGAGCGGATCGCGCGGGACCTCTTCGAGATCCTCGGCTTCGCGCACGGCGCGGGCATCGTGCACCGCGACGTCAAGCCGCAGAACATCCGGCGCCTGCCCGACGGGCGCATCGTGCTGCTCGACTTCGGCTCCGCGCGGCTCGACGCGAGCTCGCAGCTCACGACCACGGGCGCGACCGTCGGGACGCCCGAGTACATGGCGCCCGAGCTGTTCGCGGGCTCGGCGTACGATCCGCGCGGCGATCTCTACGGCGCCGGCGCGACGCTCTACGAGTGCCTGACGGGCGCGCCTCCGCAGAGCGCGGACAGCCTCGCCGAGCTCGCGTACAAGCGGACCACCGAGGACATCGGCCCGGTCGAAGCCGCCGCCCCCTTCGTGCCGCGGCACCTGGCGCTCGTCGTCAACCGCTGCCTCGAGCGCGCGCCGGAGGATCGCTTCGCGAGCGCGCCCCTCGCCACGTGGGCGCTCGACCACGTGCGGGAGCACGAGGCGTTCCTGGCGCGGCGCGCGGCGCATCCGCCCTGTCTGCACTGCGGGCGCGCGATCGCGCGCGAGAGCACGGCGTGCAGCGGCTGCGGCAGCGAGCGCCCGTTCACCTACGCCGACGGCGCGTTCCACGTCGTGGTGCGCAGCCTGCGCGATCCGGTGGCGCTGCTCGAGCACGTGACGGCGCAGTTCCCCGAGCGACGCGGCTACTTCGGCGTGCGGGGCTTCGCGCGGCGCTGCGCGGCGCTGGCCTTCGGCCCCCAGCGCTACGTCTCCTTCGTGGACGAGGCGGACGCCGGGCGCATCGTCGAGCAGCTCCGCGGCCAGGGGGTGCGCGCGGAGGCGCGGCGCGAGCGGGCGATCGGCCCGGTCAGCCTGCTGAGCGCGGTCGCGCTCGGGGCCTGGGCGCTCCACGCCTGGAGCGTCACCCTCGCCCTCCTCGGGGTGCTCGGCGTGTGGCTGCTCGATCGCGCCCTGAGCTTCCGGCAGGCGCGCCAGGGCTTCCTCGCCGACACGCGCGTCTTTGCGCTGACGTACCCGGCGACGCACGCGTTCTTCCTGTTCGTGCTGGGCATCGGGTTCCTGTGGTGGCGGCTCGATCCGATGCAGGGCGAGCTGCACTGGGTCGGGCTCTGGGGCCCGGTCGACGAATCGAACCTCTACACGGGCCTGATGCTGGCGGGACTCGCGGTGACGCTGCCGCTCTACCTGTTCCGCTTCGGCCGCGTCGGGCCTCGCCTGGGAGTGCAGCCCGGCCCGGGTCATGCGCTCGCGGCGACGCTGTGCATGGGGCGCACCGGCGCGCTGCTGAAGGCACGGCGCTCGAGCGGGATGGGGCGGCTCGCGAGCCAGGGCGCGCTGCTCCTCGCCGCCGAGGCGGTGGTGCTCGGGGCCCTCGTCGCCAACGCGTACGAGCTACAGACCTGGGCCAGGCGTGAGGTGGCGGCCGTGCGCGAGGCCGCCCGCTCCGTCTCGGAGATGATCGCGCGCGCGCGGAGCCCCGAGGTCGAGGAGGTGATGCCCCCGAGCACACTGCGACCCGCCCCGCTGCGGAACCACCCGCCGTGCACCGGGAGCATCGGCGAGTGGTGCCCGGACGTCGCGCGGCTGGCCTCGCACCTGCCGGTCGGCGACGACGAGGAGGAGCTCACGCTCCTCGACCGAGCGCGGGGCCGGAGACCGCTCCTCGGGTTCGTGCCCCAGGACCTGACGCTGGCCGATCTCGCGCGACCCGCGACCATCTTCGTGCCGAGCCTGGTGGTGCTGTGCGTGCTCGCGCTCGTCCTCGTGCGGTACCGGCGCATGCTGCGCGACGGCGACCGCATCATGCTGCGCTTCGAGCGGCAATCGCGCGGCGAGTCGCGCTGCCCGCCGGCCACGCGCCTCGTGCACCTCGGCGCCGGCGACGCGGCGCTGGCGTCGCACGATCGGTTCGTGGGCTCCGCCGCGCAGCGCTGCGCCAACCTCGTGCCGCTCCTGTCCGCGCACCAGGCCTTCGAGCTGCAGGGCCGGCTGCTCGGCTTGCCGCGGCGGCAAGGGGGCGGTGACGCCGGGCCATCCGAGGTCGCCCGCTGCGTCCTCGAGACCGATCCCGAGCTCTCCACGCGCCTCGAGTTCCTCGCGCTCGAGGGCCGGATGGAGGCGGCCGCCGCCAGGACCTGGCTCGAGACCCTCGACGCCGGCGCGCGGGGACGCGCGTGAGCGCTTCCGCGGCCACCCCTGGCGCGCTGCTCTGCGCGCGCTATCGCGTCACCGCGCACGTCGCCGACAGCGCGGTCGCGTCGGTCTACCAGGCCGAGGACACGCAGCTCGGCGGCCTCGTCGCGCTCAAGATCCTCGATCCGCTGCGCGCGCCCGACCCCGTGACGCGGGCGCGCTTCGAGCGCGAGTTCGAGATCCTCTCCCGCTTCGCCCATCCTGGGCTGGCCCGTGCGCTCGCGCTGACCCGCCACGACGACCTCGACATCCTCGTGATGGAGTACGTGGACGGGGAGTGCCTCGCCGATCGCCTGGCGCGCGGGCGCCTCGCGGTGGACGAGGCGATCGCCGTCGCCGAGCGGCTCGCACGCGCGCTCGCCGTGTGCCACGAGGCGGGCGTCCTGCACCGGGACCTCAAGCCCGCCAACGTCATCCTGCACCCCGAGCGCGGCCCCGTGATCCTCGACTTCGGCGTGGCGTGGCTCTCCGCCGCGACGAACCTCACGCGGACGGGCGCGGTCGTCGGCTCGCCGCAGTACATGGCCCCCGAGACGTTCACGTCGGCGCTCTGCGACGCGCGCAGCGACCTCTACAGCCTCGGCGCGATCCTCTTCGAGGCCCTGTGCGGGCGCCCGGTGCGCACCGCGGACGCCGTGTGCGAGCTCGCGCTGCAGCACCTGCGCGAGCCCGTGCCGCAGGTGACGAGCCTCTGCCCCGAGGTTCCGCTCGAGCTCGGCCGGCTCGTGGACCGCGCCATCGCGGTGGCGCCGGAGGAGCGCTTCTCGACCGCCACCGAGCTCGCGGACGCGCTCGCCGGGCGGGCTCCGTGGCACCTCGGCGGCGTGCGCACTCGCCTGCCGTGCCCGCGGTGCAAGACCGCGCTCGTGGTCGACGTGCCGTTCTGCCCGGGCTGCGGGCGCGCGATGGCCTGGCAGCTCGAGAAGGGACCGTACGCCGTGCAGCTCGCGCAGGTGCCGGACGCGGCGCGCTGCGCGCAGTGGCTGCAGACGCGCCACGGCGAGTCGCTGCGCGTGCCCGCGCACACGCTCGCCGCGCAGCTCCGCAGCCTGCCGGTGCCGCTCGCGACGGGCGTCTCCGAGTCGACCGCCGAGCGGCTGCAGGCCGAGACGCACGAGGCCGGGTGCCAGAGCGAGATCGTGCGCGCGCGCAGCGTCGGGCACGGGCGGCTGCGCGCCGCGGGCCTGAGCGCCGCCCAGGTCAGCGCGGCGTGCCTGGTGCACTTCCTCGGGGTCTCGCTCTTCGCCCTCGTCTCCGTCGCGGCCGGGGCGCCGCTCTGGGTGACGCTGTCGCTGCCGGTCGCGCTCGCCGCGATCGGGATCTGGCTCGCCCAGCGGCTGGTGCGGCGGCCCTTGCTCCGGCGGCCAGAGGCGCGCGCGGCCGCGCCGCGCCTCGTGCCCGGGCGGATCCGACGCATCCAGACCGCCCTCTCGGAGATCGAGACCGATCGCGCGAGGAGCCTGGCCGCGAGCGCGGTCCTGCGCGCGGCGCCCGTGCTCTCGGGGGACACGGCGGGCCTGCCCTCGTCCGCGGAGGGCGAGGTGCTCGATCACCTCGAGGCCGCCGTGCGCGCGGCCCGCGACGTGGACGCGCACGCGCGCCTGCTGCTCGACACGAGCCGCTCCCGGCTGCTCGCGCAGCTCGAGCAGGCCCGACGCGCCGTGGAGCGCGGCGAGCCGGACGCGGGGGTGCGGGTGAGCGAGCTCGAGGCGCGCCGAGCGGGCTTGCTGGAGGCCTCGCTCGCCCACGACACCGCGGCCAGGGAGAGCCTCGGCCGATGCGCGGCGATCAGCTCGCTGCTGCAGACGCGGACCGTGGTGGCCGCCGCCTGATCGCCGTCAGCCGAAGATCAACATGCACTGCTGGCCGATGGCGACGGGGGTGCCGTCGGGGGCCCACAGGCGCACGGACTGGCTCGTGTAGCCGCCCTTCGCGGCGAGGAGCGTGGCGTCCACGCGCCAGCCGGTGAGCCCGAGGTGCGCCACCTCATCCGTGAGGAGCTCGAGCATCCACGTGGCGGTCGCGCCCGGCGTCGGTCGCGCGAGGTGCGAGAGGCCGAGCGGCGCGATGTAGTCGGCGATGGCGACGACGTGGGCCTCGGTGGCCGGGCACTCGTCGAGGAGATCGACCTCGACCACGTGCTCGCAGCTCTCGTCGCGCGAGAACGGCGGCCGTCCGCGCAGCCAGCGCCCCGCGAAGTGCTGCGTGAAGCTCGGGGCCACGCCAGGCTCGTGGCGCAGCGTCGCCACCGGCTCGGTGACCGGGCTCGGAGGCTGAACCGGCGTGACGAGGACCTCCGATGGACGCGCCGAGCCGAACACACCGAGGACCAGCGCCTGCGTCTCGGCGCCGCCCAAGAGCCGCGCCTCGACCTGCGTGACGTTCTTGCCGCTCCGCAGCACCTGGGCGCGAGCGCGCACGATCCCCGTCGCCACGGGCGCGACGAACGTCGCCTGCAGGGCGCGCAGCGGCGCGTGCGGCACGAGCGCGCGCATCGCCTGCAGCGCGATCACCACCTGCAGCCCGCCGAAGACGCTGCGCCCCTGCGCCCAGTCCTCGGGCACGTCGAGCACGAGGAGCTCACCGTCCTGCCGGGCGCGCGCGAACAGCTGCGACAGGGGCGTGGGCGCCGGCGGGGTCACGGCTGCCAAGCGTACGCGGACCCCGGCGTCGCTCTGCCCTTGACAATCAAACTTTGAGATGCAAAGTACTTTGCATGAACGACGAAGGCAGGGCGCGCGCGCTCGGTCAGCTCGAGCTCATCGAGCAGATGATCCTCGAGGGGCGACGCACGACCGAGCGCTGGGGCTGGTCGTTCGTGCTCTGGGGCGTCGGGCACGCGGTGGCCCTCCTGTGGAGCGAGCTCGGCAAGGCGCCGTGGGCGTGGGGCGTGTGCATGAGCACGTGCGGCCTCGTGATGGGCGTGGCGAGCGCGGTGCGGCGCAAGGGCCGCGAGAAGCGCCCCGCGCAGAGCCGGGCCCTCGGCGCCATCTGGGAAGCTTTCGCGTGGTCGCTCGGCGTCGCCATCCTGGCGGCGGTGGTCGGCGGCTCGCGTGGCTACTTCGGAAACGGCGTCTTCTACGCGCAGTTCTTCGGCCTGATGGGCGCGGCCAACTACGCGAGCGCCGTCATCCTGCGCTGGCCGCTCCAGCGCGTCGTCGGGATCGCCTGGTGGGGCGCCGCGCTCGCGGCGATGCTCGCTCCGCCGGAGCTCGTGCCCTGGATCTTCCTCGGCATGGCGATCGCCGGCGAGATCGGCTTCGGCGCCTGGCTCATGGTGCGCGAGCGCCGGGAGGAGGACCTTGGCTGAGCTCCCCGAGCTCGACGCCACCATCCACGGTCCGATCCGGCTCGCGATCTTCTCGATCCTGACGGGCGCCGACGAGGCGGAGTTCACGTACCTGCGTGACCGCATCGGGACCACCGACGGCAACCTCTCGGTGCACCTGTCGAAGCTCGAGCAGGCCGGCTTCGTGAAGGTGGACCGGCAGTTCGTCGGCAAGAAGCCGCGCAGCGTCTACAGGCTCACGGAGCGCGGCCGGCGCGCCTTCGCCGAGTACGTCCGGAACCTCAAGGCGCTGCTCAACCTCTGATCGAAGCGACCCCGGCGACGCAGCCCGCCGGTGCCGCATGAAGACCCGGCTGCCCGCTTACTTTGCAACACAAAGTGAAGGAGGACCCATGTCGAAGCTGTCACTCACGATCGTCTGTCTCGCCTCGCTGTCGATGCCATCCGTCTCCTCGGCCGCCCCACCGACGCTGCTCGAGCGCGTCGCCAAGGCCGACGCCGACGGCGACTCCGTGCGGAGCCTGACCCTGGCGGAGCTCGCGCTCGAGCGCGGCGCCGCGGCGAAGGACCGACGCGCGTTCGGCCAGGCGTCAGGGGTGTACTGGACCCTCATCAAGCGCGACGGCGACTTCGCGCGCGCCTACCGCTTCTTCGGCCAGCTCGCGCGCGAGCACGCCACCGCCGACGTGATCGCGTCCGAGGCCGCGGCGGCCGGTGGCTACATCGGCTGGCTCGCGAGCTCGGGCGTACTCGAGCTGCCGCGCGAGGCCAGCGTCCTCGAGGCGCTCGATCGCCGCGCCCGCGCCGGCTACGCGCGCGCGCTCGAGCTCGAGCCTGAGTGCTTCGCCGCCCTCTTCGGCCTCGCCTTGCACGAGCTCCACACGCCCGGCGGGCAGGCCCGCGCCCGCGACGCCTTCAAGCGTCTCGATGCGCTGCGCGCGCGGCACCCGTACTACCCGTGGGCCGAGGTCGACGGGTGGATGCGCAAGCTCAAGTAGATGCGCGCGTTCGGGCCAGCCACGAGGTCGCCACACCCTGGGAACCCTCGACTCGCGTAGCATGAGGCGGTGAGCATCTCGCGGGGGGTCGGGAGGAACCTCGTGCGCACGGGGCTCGTGGTGGGAGGCCTCGTCGGCGTCATCTGGGGCTTTCGCGCTTGCACGTCCGAGTCCCCGCTCGCGGGGATGAACCAGCGGATGACCACGGCCGTGCGGGCCGCGGAGCTCGTCGGCCCGGCGCAGGTGGATACGCCGGAGAAATTCGCGAAGATCCTGCTCCTGTCGTTCGATGACGTGGGCGATTCGAGCCAGGACCCGTGGGGGCAGCCGTACGTGCTCTGGCGAGTCGACGGGGATCGGTTCGCGGTGATCTCGTGCGGGCCGGACCGCACCTGCAAGACCGTCGATGACATCGTCGTGTACGGGAGCTGGTCGAGGCGAGCGTACGCCGACGACGTCGAGCTCCCGGGCTGGCCGCGCACCGACAAGGTGAGCAGCGGGCCGCTCCTCGGTCCGCTCGCGTGGCGCGTGATCGGCGGGCTCGGCCTCCTCGGCCTCGTCACGCTCGGCATGCGCCTCCAGGCAGCGCGCAAGGAGCTGGCGCGCAAGCGCAAGGAGCAGGCGCCCGCCGGAGAGCCCGAGCCGGTGCGCCCTGCCCGCCCGGTAGCGCCGGGCGTCGCGCCGCTCGAGGTGGCCGCGACGAGAGCGACCGCACCACCCTGCGAGCCCCCGCCCTGCGAGCCCCCGCCCCCGCCCGAGCCGGCCCCCATCGGCTCCGCCGCACCTGCCGAGACCCAGGCCGACGCACCGCAAGGCGAGCTCGATCCACCGATGGTCGACCTCGGCTTCGACGACCCGCCCGCCGAAGCGCAGCCCGCCGAAGCGCAGCCCGCCGAAACCCCCGAGCCCGAGACCGCGCCCCGAGCGGATCGCCCGATGCCATCGGGGTCCTACTCGATCCAGCGCGGGCGCAGGGAGGCCAGCTCGCCCCTCGTCGACGATCTGCAGGCGCGCCCCCGTGCGGCCGCGCCGCGCCCGGCGGACCCGCGCAAGCCCGCCCCGCGCCCGGCGGCGCAGGAACGCCCGGCGAAGCCCGCCCCTGCCGGCATCGTCGAGCGCGTACGCGGCGGCGCCGTCGCGACGGACACGCAGCGCGTGCAGGCCCAGCTCGAGCGATCCCGGGACCGGCGACGCGACGAGGAGTGACGCGGCGGGCTGACCCGGGCGGGATCGAAGATCCCCACGAATGGGTGTAGCTTGCGCCCCGGAGCGAGGGCGCGATGCGGTTTCCGACGGCGGACGGCAGGGGCACGGTGGCGGCGGCGCTGATGGTCGCGGGCGCGGCCGGCCTGCTCGTCACCGTGTGCGGGCACTACGCGCTCGCGGACTGGCTCGTGCTCAAGGTCGGCGCCGCGTGGCTGCTCGCCGCGGCGCTCGGCTTCGGCGTGGTCGGCTCCGCGGACGCGATCTTGCGCCGCACGCTCGCGCGCGGCCTGCCCATCCAGGAGCGCCTCGTCTTCAGCGGCGCCGTGGGACTCTTCGGCCTGTACCTGCTCCTGTTCGCCGCGGGCCTGCTGCACCTCTACGGGTCCGTGTTCTTCGTCCTCGTGATGGTCGCGTCCTGTGCGTTCGCCCTCGGCGCCAACCGGCGCTACGTGCGGCGGCTCCTGCACCTGCGGCGGCACCTCCGCGGCGCGGGTCCGCCGGCGCCGCGCACGCCGGTCGTGCTCCTGATCGCGGGCGTCGTCGCCCTGCTCGTCGTCTACTACCGTGCGCTGTCGCCCGACCACGCGTCGTTCGACGCGCGCTGGTACCACCTGCCGATCGCCACGCACTACGTCGCGGGCCACGGCATCTCGCGCTTCCCCGAGGGCTGGTACCTCGGCGCCTACCCGCACCTCTCGAGCCTCGTCTACGCGTGGGCGTACATGGAGCCGACGCAGAGCTTCTTCGAGCGGACCCAGCTCGCGTCGCACCTCGAGCTGCTCGTGTTCTGCGGGATCCTGGCCTCGATCCCGCCGCTCGTGCGCCGGCTCGGCCACGGCGCGCGCCGGCCCGGCGCCTGGGTCGCCCTCTTCCTGTTCCCGGCCATCTTCGCCCACGACGGGAACCTCTCGCTCGGCGCCGATCACTTCGCCGCGTTCTGGACGATCCCGATCCTGCTCTCGATGCTCCGGCTCTGGTCCGCGCCGAGGTGGCAGGACGCGGCGCTCTTCGCGATCGCCCTCTCCGGCATGGCGAGCACGAAGTACTCCGCGCTCATCGTGGTCGCACCCGCGAGCCTCGTGCTGGGCGCGCGCCTGCTGTGGCTCGCGGCCAGGCCCGCCGTGCGGGGGCAGGCGCTGCGCGCGCTCGGGCTCATCGCCGGCCTCTGCGCGGTGCTCACCGCGCCGCACTGGCTCAAGAACCTCCTCTGGTACGGCGATCCCCTGTACCCGGCGCTCAATCGCTGGTTCGCGGCCACGCCGTGGTCGGAGGACGCGCGCCCCGCGTACGAGAACTTCTTCCGCGTCGGCTCGGGCGTCGGCACCCACTCGCCGCCGCTGTCCGGCCGGGGGCTCCTCGAGGCCGCCCGGACCCTCGCGTCGTTCTCCTTCGTGCCGCACGACTGGGCCGAGTTCCACCGCGACGTGCCGATCTTCGGCTCGCTGTTCACGCTGCTCCTGCCGGTCGTCCCGCTCGTTTCGCGCCCGCGCCGGCTCGTCGGGCTCTACGCCTTCGTGCACCTCGGCCTCCTCGCGTGGCTCTACGTGATGTCGCCGCAGGACCGGTTCCTCCAGTGCCTCCTGCCCGCGATGGCCGCGCTCACCGCCGCGGTCATCGCCGCCGCGTGGTCGCTCGGACCGCTCGCGCGCGGCGCGCTCGTGCTCCTGCTCGGCGTGCAGATCGCCTGGGGCCTCGACGTGCCGTTCCTGCCGACGAACAACCTCGCGGCCGACGGCTCGAACGTGCGCGCGTCCGAGCTCCTCGTGGCCTCGGGCTTCAGGAAGAACTTCGACCCGAGGCGGCAGGCCTTCGATCCGTACCTGCAGATCTCGAAGCGCCTCCCGCCGCAGGCGAAGGTGCTGGTCCACGAGGTCCAGGCGACGCTCGGCCTCGGCCGCGAGATGGTCAACGACTCCCCCGCGGACCAGGCGCTGATCGCGTACGCGCGCTACCGGACGGCCCGCGACGTCCACGCGATCTACAGGTCCCTCGGCGTGACGCACCTCGTGTGGGGCATCGAGAGCGCGGGGCGCGACTCGCTCGCGGGCGAGCTGGTGTTCCTGTGGTTCGCCGGTGGCTTCACCACGAACCGAACGCGCGTCCAGAGCCTCGAGCTCGCGGCGCTGCCGCCCGAGCCGCCGCCGCCCGTGCCGGTGCCGGCCGAGGTCGCCGTGCTCGGGTGCAACGACGCCATGCAGGATGGCCTGTACCGGATCGAGCAGCTCGCGACCTCGCCCTTCGCGATGGGTGCCGCGGCGCCGGTGCCGAGGCCCCTGCCCGCGAGCGCCCCCGCGATCCCCGCGGGCGTCGGCTTCCTGCTGCGCGACGCGCGGTGCAAGCCCGAGCGCGCCGACCCGGACAAGCTGGGGTTCGTGCAGCTCACCCGCCGGGCCCCGTTCATCCTGTACGGACGCCGGCCCTGACCCCGAGGCGCAAGAAGTGCTTCTTGCGCGGATGATGCGACCCAGTTGCGCCGGAGCGCACGGTTTGCGCGTCTCGCGCTCGAAAAGCTGCACGGCGATGGGCCCGACGATTGCAAAATGGGTCGCCATGCGCATCCTGGTCACCCTCCTCCTCCTGTCTGCTGCGTCCTGCAACCAAGCGAAGCCCACGGCCGCGCCGGATCCGGCGCTCGGGGGACTGCCACCGTCGGCACCCGGTGCGACCCCCACGGCCCCCGCGGCTCCGATGGGCGACAAGGCGCGAGCGGCCGAGGCGCCGGCGGGCGCGCTGGCCGGCACGGTGCTCGAGAAGATCGACACCCCCGACTACAGCTACCTGCGCCTCCGGACTGCCGGCGGCGAGACCTGGGCCGCCGTCAACGCGTCGGCCGTCGAGATCGGCGCCAAGGTGACCGTCGCGAATCCCATGCAGATGGACGGATTCGAGAGCAAGACGCTCAAGCGGAAGTTCGATCGCATCGTGTTCGGCACGCTAGCGGCGGGCGCCACGGCCGCTGCGCCGGCCCCTGGCGGGGCCAGCCACGCGACCGGCGGCAACCCCCACGCGGCGGCCGGCGCCACGACACCCGAGGCAGCGCATGCGGCCGCGAAGGCGGCGACGAACGTCGGCGACGTCAAGGTGACGAAGGCGACTGGCGCGGAGGCGGCCACGGTGTCCGAGGTGCTGGGCAAGAAGGCCGCCCTCGCCGGCAAGGCGGTCAAGATCCACGCGAAGGTCGTCAAGTACACCTCCGGCGTGCTCGGCAAGAACTGGCTGCACGTGCGCGACGGTTCGGGCTCGGAGGCCAAGGGCGATCACGACCTCACGGTCACCACGAACGACGAGTCCGCCGTGGGTCAGGTGGTGACGGTGCGCGGCACGGTCTCCCTCGACCGCGACTTCGGCGCGGGCTACGCGTATCCGGTGCTGGTCGAGAACGCCAGGGTGGAGAAGGAGAAGTAGCCGCCCGTCACATCCGCAGCCGGCGGAATCGCTCGAGCACGTCGGCACCCGGGTCCCGCATCCGGAGCACATCGTACGACGACCTCGTTGCTACACTGTCCACCGTGCGATCGCTCGTGAGCCTTCTCCTCCTCCTCGGCCTCGCGACCCCCGCTCGTGCGGGGACCCAGAAGCTCACGCTCGACGCGCGGGGCGGCGAGCTCGTCCTCTCGTTCGACCCGGCGAAGATCGCCAAGGCGGAGCTCCTCGAGGCGGCCAAGCTCGCGCCCGAGATGAGCCCGGACGCCGTGATGACGTCGAGCCTCGAGCAATGCCGCGACGACGCGGGCAAGTCGGCCCCGTGCGGCTCCGCGCCCAACACACCCACGACGCCGAGGTTCTTCCGCGCGGCGGAGGTCACGATCGCCGAGAACCGCGAGCTCGTGCGCGCCGCGACCGAGCGCAAGGTGCCGGCCGAGCTCGCGCCGGCCAGGGAGTGGCTGCGCAGGAGCGCCGCCTTCTACGCGGGCCTCGAGGAGCGCAAGCTCGCGTTCTACAGATCGTGGAAGCCCGCGGACCTCGTCGTCCCCGTCGAGGGCATCGACGGGAGCAAGGCGTGCGCGGCCATCCTCGCGCGCATCGTCGCGGCCGCGACGCCGCAGGCCAAGCACGAGATCGTCCGCCACGACTGGCACAACTGCATGAACGACCGGCACCACGAGGCGGTGGGCCCCTACCCTGCGGCGCCGTGGAAGACCTTCCTCAAGGCCCGCGGCGTCCGCGCCAAGCACGTCCCGCAGCAGGGGGACTAGTCTACGAGTGGCCGCCGCGAAGGCGGCCACCAGGAGGGGCGCGCCGCCCCTCCCTGCGTCTTCGCTCGCTGCGCTCGCTACGCCCTTGCGGCTCGCTGCGCTCGCCTCGAATGCAGCCTGATCTGAGCGGACTCTCGGGAACAGCCCCTTAGTCCCAGCCCACATCGATGCGCGAGGGCTCCGGTGCTTCGGTGGGCACCTCGAGCGACTCGTCGCTGAGCTGTATCCCTCCCGCTTCGCTCGCCTCGAAGGCCGTGACCGAACAGCACGGGTCACCGCGCGTCGAGCAGCACCTTGCCGAAGCTCTCGTTCGAGGCGAGCAGGCGGTGCGCGTCGGCGGCCTCCGCGAGCGGGAACGTGCGATCCACGACCGCGCGCAGGACTCCGCGCGAGAGCAGCGGCCCGAGGTGGCGCTCGAGCAGCATCGCCGCCTCGATCTTCTCCTCGAGCGGGCGCGAGCGGAGCACGGTGCCGACGAGGTGCAGGCGCTTGCGCAGCAGCGCGCCGAGGTCGAGCTGGGCGCTCGCACCCGCGGTGAGCCCGACGACCACGATGCGCGCGCGCGGGGCCGCGCAGGCGATGGTGTCGGGCAGGTAGGCGCCGCCCACGAGATCGAGCGCGACGTCGAAGCCCACGCCGCCCGTGGCCGCGTGCACCGCGTCGGCGAACTTGCCCTGCGCCGCGACGACGGCCGCGTCGAGCCCGAGCTCCCGGGCGCGCGCGAGCTTGTCCGCCGTGCGGCTCGTGCCCACGACGAACGCGCCGAGCGCCCGCGCGATCTGCACGCCCGCCGTGCCGACGCCGCTGCCCGCCGCGTGCACGAGCACGCGCTCGCCCGCGCGCAGCCCGCCGCGCACGACGAGCGCGTCGTACGCGGTCACGAACGCCTCCGGGATCGCCGCCGCGTCCTCGTCGGTCAGGCCCGCGGGCACGGCGACCACCTCGCGCTCGTGCGCGACGAGCGCCTCCGCGTACGCGCCGCCGGCCACGAGGCCGTAGACGCGCTCGCCGCCCGAGAAGCGCGTCACGCCGGGACCGATGGCGTCGACGACGCCCAGGTACTCGAGGCCGGGGATGTCCGCGGGAACGCCGGGCGGGGCCGGATACGCGCCGGCGCGCTGCAGGAGGTCGGCGCGGTTGAGGCCCACGAGGCGCACCCGCACCCGCACCTGGCCGTGGGCCGGCTCGGGCGTCGGGACCTCGCGGAGCTCGAGCACCTCTGGACCGCCGGGGGCACGGATGACGATGGCGCGCATGGCGGCATGCTGCCACGGCGAGCGGGGTGGTGGGGGGGAGGCTGCGGCGCGGCGCGGGATCGCGGTATCGTGCCGGCTCACCCAGGAGGGGAGACCATGCGAATCGTGCTCTGGACCGTGCTCGCGCTGCTACTGCCCGTCACCGCGCGCGCCGACGACAAGACCTGCGGACAGATGATCGCCGAGCGGTCCGCGCTGCCGGCCAAGATGGCGCAGCTCATGACCGCCGTGACCCACATGCTCGACGCCCACGCCAAGCTCATGGTCGCGGGCAAGAGCAAGGAGGGCAAGAAGGAGGCGGCCGAGCTCAAGAAGCTGTCCAAGCTGCACGCCGGTCTCGCCGCGAACTTCAAGAAGACGGCCGAGGCGATGAAGAAGCTGTACGCCATGCCGGGCGCGCCGCACGACCCGGCCAAGATGGCGGAGGATCCCAAGGTCGGCGAGGCGATGAAGGAGCTCATCACCTCCCAGAAGGAGATGATCGCCCTCATGCAGAAGGACCTGGCGGCGATGGAGGGCCACGCCGGCGGAGCGGCCCCGGGCGGAGCCGCAGCCGGGACCCCGGGTGGCAGCGCCGGGGGCGCGAGCGCCGCGGGCGGCGGCAAGGCCGCGGCAGCCGAGGAGTCCGAGGAGGAGACCACGAGCGAGAAGGCCGGTCGCCCCAAGGCCAAGTCCGCCCCGTCCAAGCCCGGCACCGCGCCGGCCAAGCCCCCCACGATGACGCCGCCGAAGGCCCCGCCGCCGCCGGCCAAGCCCGCCGCGACGTTCCCGCCCAAGAGGTAGCCGCCACCGACCCTGCGCCCATGCTCCCGCGGGCCGCTCGAGGAGCAGCGGGACGCACGCCTCGCGCTCGAGGGCGCGCTCGAGCGCGCCGAGGGGCTCTCCGTCGAGCGCCAGCGCGTGGAGGAGGAGGCGCGATTCCTCGCCGACGTGTCCCGCTCGCTCGCCATCTCGATCGACTACCAGGCCACGCTCGACCAGGCCGCCCAGCTCACGATCCCCAGGCTCGCCGACATCTGCCTGGTCGACGTCATCGAGGACGGCCAGCTCCAGCAGTCCGTCGTCGCATACGCCGATCCGTCCCAGGCCGCCTTCTGGGGGGAGTTCCCCGAAGCCCGGCACGGCCCCGACTCGCCGGCCCTGGCGGCGCGCGCGTACCGCGAGGGGAAGCCGATCCTGATCGCGGACGTCACCGAGCCCATCATCGACGACCACTCCCTGGATGCGCAGCACGGGGCGGCCATCCGCAGGCTCGGCCTGACGAGCGCGCTGGCCCTGCCGCTCGTCGCCCACCAGCAGCGCCTCGGCGTCATGATCCTCATGCCCGTCGAGCTCTCCGCGTTCCAGCGCGCCATGCGGAGCATCCGCGCCTTCTGGCTCGAGTTCAACGTCGTGCCCGATCACTAGCGGATCGCCCCAGGACTTGCAGCGGGGAACAGACGGCGAACGGTCAGCGCGCCAGCGTGACCTCGGGATGCAAGGCCATGCTCGTGTCGAGGACGTACTCGCGCAGCATGCGCAGGTCGCGGTCCGTCGCGCGCAGGAGGCGAATGCCGGTGTGACGGATGAGGTGCGTCGCGTCGGCGTCACGCCTCGGGCGGACGGCGTCGGAGCACACCTCGCCGAGCGCCCAGATCCACTCGTCCACGCCGGGGATCTCGAACTCGAGCTGCATGGTGCGCGGGGAGCGACCGCCCACGTAAGGCCGCTCGATGCGGATCCCCGTGGGCGACAGATCGACGATCGAGGCGAGGCGGTCCTCGCGCTCCCCGACCTCGCTGCACAGGGCGGATTCCACGTCGATCCGGGGCGAGAGGCGGCGCATGGGCATGGAGGCAGGCTGCAGGGTGTACATGTAGGTAATTGTAGGCGCGAACGATCGAGTGCGCAAGAAAGCGAGGGGACGTCGCCACGGATACGCCGAGCGTCGTCGCGCTCTCCGAGCCGATGCGGCCCGGCTCCGAGGCCGGATTCTCCGTCTACCCGGACATCCCGTGCGCGTTCCTCGCCGACGAGACGGCGAGCGTCTTCTCGTGCACGCCCGGAGCCCTGCCGGCGCACACGCGCTTCGTCGTCGCCCTCGACAGCCAGCGCATGGACGCCCGCGGCAACCACCTCGCGGCGCACGCCTTCTCGTTCTCGACCGGCGCCTCCGACGATCGCACGCGGCGCTCGGAAGCACGCACCGTCGGGAGTGGTGCGAAGGACCCGGCCGGCAACGCGCTCGTCGCGGCGGTGGCCGGCTCCTACCAGGTGGTCGTGCCCCCGGCCCCCTCGACGCCCGGAGCCGCAGTCGCTGCGCCACTCATCGAGCCGGACGCAACATCTTCGCCGGCACGCTTCTGCGCGCGCGGCACACGGTGCACGGAACGCGGATGGGACGCGCGCGGGGCGTGCACGGGACATGCAACAGTGTCATTCGTGGACGCTCCGCTCCTCGACGCGTTTCCGCCCCCCGAGGTCGCCCGGCGCGTCGCCGCCCTCGGCGCCCGCAAGGCGCGCTTCGGCGCGGTGACGACGCTGCTCCTCTCCGGCCTCGCCGGTGCGTTCATCTCGCTCGGCGCGCTCCTCTACGCGGTCACCATCACCGGATCGACGCTCGGCTTCGGCCCCACGCGCCTGCTCGGAGGCGCGGCGTTCTCGCTCGGCCTCGTCCTCGTCATCGTCGCGGGCGCCGAGCTCTTCACGGGCAACAACCTCGTCGTCATGGCGTGGGCCTCGCGGCTCGTGACCCTGCGCGAGCTCGCCCGGAACTGGCTGCTCGTGCTCATCGGCAACGCGGTCGGGGCGCTCGCGACGGCCGGGCTCGTCCTCGCCGCCGGCACCCACCGCCTCGCCGACGGCGCCGTGGGCAAGACGCTCCTGGCGATCGGCCAGGCCAAGGCCGCGTTGCCGCCGGGCGAGCTCCTCGCGCGCGGCGTGCTCTGCAACGCGCTCGTGTGCCTCGCGGTGTGGCTGACCCAGGCGGGCCGCTCCGTCACCGACAAGGTGGTCGGCATCGCGTTCCCCATCACGGCCTTCGTCGCGATGGGCTTCGAGCACTCCATCGCCAACCTGTTCTTCCTGCCGGTGGCGCTCGCGCTCGGCGACGTGCCGGCGGGCGGCGTCGCCGCGAACCTCGTGCTCGTGACCGTGGGCAACGTGCTCGGCGGCTCCGTGCTGGTCGCCGGCGTCTACTGGGTCGCCTACCTGCGCGAGGGATCCCTGCGGGAGACCCCCGCGCATCCGGAGAAGACCGATGTCTGAAAAGCTCCTCGAGTGGGCGCGGCGGCGCGCGGGTGCGGAGGCGGCGGCGATGCCGAACGCGCTCGAGGCGCTGCGCAGCGGCGAGGCCCCGGCCGCGATCTCCGCCCGGCTCGGGCTGCCGGCCGCGGCGGTCGAGGCCGTGCGCACGTACTACGATCTCCTCGGCGCGGACACGCCCGTGCACTGCACCGGCACGGCGTGCTCGTTCCCCGGCGGCGCCGCAAGGCCACGATCGGGCGAACGCGGCATCCACTGCGCCGGTCGCTGCTACGAGGCGCCGAGTCGCCTCGAGCCGGGCCCGCACCCGGTGCCGCGGCGAGCGCTCGCCGGGCCCGCCGTCGTGCTGCGCCACCTGGTCGGCCGCGGCCCGCTCGAGGACGCCGAGCTGCCCGCGCTCTACGCGCTGCCGCCGCCGGACGAGATCCTGGAGCGCATCGAGCGCTCGGGGCTGCGCGGCCGTGGCGGTGCGGCCTATCCCACTGCGGCGAAGTGGCGTGCGGCGCGCGCGGCGCCGGGGCGCGAGCGCTTCGTGATCGCCAACGGCGACGAGGGCGATCCGGGATCCTTTGTGGACCGCCTGCTGCTCGAGGAGGATCCGCACGCGGTGCTCGCGGGCCTGCAGGCGTGCGCCCACGCGATCGGCGCCCGGCGTGTATCGTCTACGTGCGCGGCGAGTACCCGTACGCGGCGGAGCGTGTCGATGCGGCGATCAGCCACGCGCGTGCGCGCGGCCTGCTCCTGCCCGGCCTCTCGCTCGAGATCCACGTGGGCGCCGGATCGTACGTGTGCGGCGAGGAGACGGCGCTCATCGCGTCCATCGAGGGCCTGCGCGCCGAGTCGCGGCCGAAGCCCCCCTACCCGGCCGAGCGCGGGCTGCACGGTTGCCCCACCGTCGTGCAGAACGTCGAGACGCTCGCGGTCGTGCCGGCGGTGCTCGCGGGCGCGAGGCCGGCGACCAAGGCCTTCAGCGTGTCCGGTGCGGTCGTCTCGCCCGGCGCCGTCGAGGCGCCCCTCGGCACGCCGCTCCGTACGCTCCTCGAAGAGGGCGCGGGCGGGGCGCCGCCGGGCCGGCGCTGGAAGATGGCGCTCGTGGGCGGGCCGATGGGCCGCGTGGTGCCGGCCCACGGCTTCGACGTGCCGCTGTCGTTCGACGCGCTGCCGGGCCTGGGCCACGGCGGCATCGTCGTCCTCGACGAGACGGTGTCCGCGGCCGCGCTGGCCGCGCACCTCCACGACTTCGCGGCGAGCGAGTCGTGCGGCGCCTGCACGCCGTGCCGGATCGGCACGCGCCTGCTCGCCCGCATGGACGAGCGCCCGGCGCTCGAGCGCCTGCTCGACACGCTCGAGCTGGGCAGCCTGTGCGGCTTCGGCCAGGGCGTTCCCCGGCCGCTGCGCGATCTGCTGGCGCACTTCCCGGACGAGCTCTTCGCGCGGAGGTCCTCGTGATCACGATCGACGGACGCCCCCTGGAGGCGAGCGCCGGGACGCTGCTCGAGGCCTGCCGCGCCGCGGGCGTGGAGGTGCCGACCCTGTGCCACGACGACCGCGTCTCCCGCGGGGGCCACTGCCGCGCGTGTCTGGTGGAGCTCGACGGCCGAGTCGTGCCCGCGTGCACGACTCCGGTCCGCCCCGGCGCGCACGTCGGGACGCACACGCCGCGCCTCGAGGCGTACCGCCGCGATCTCGCCGAGCTCGTCCTCGCGGAGAGCTCGCCGCGCGGCCGCGCGCGCGCCGTGTGCGAGGCCGCTGGGGCCGACGGCTCGCGCTACCCCAAGCTCCCGCGCGACGACCGGCACGACGCGTCCGACCCATACCTGCGCCTCGACCTCGACGCGTGCATCAAGTGCCGGCTGTGCGTGCGCGCGTGCGGCGAGATCCAGGGCCAGTTCGTCTACGCGTTCCGCGGCCGGGGCGCGGACGCGCGGCTCACCGTCGGCCCCGCGGGCCTGCGCCTCGACGAGACCGACTGCGTCTCGTGCGGGGCGTGCGCGAGCGTGTGCCCGAGCGACGCCGTCACCGACGTCGACCGGCAGCGCGCGCTCGTGCTCCCGCCCACGCGCACCGTGCGGACCACGTGCGCGTACTGCGGCGTCGGCTGCCAGCTCGAGGTGCACGCGACAGACGACACCATCGTCCAGATCGAGGGCGCCAGGAGCGCGTCCGTCAACCACGGCCACCTCTGCGTCAAGGGGCGCTACGCGCACGGATTCGCGCGCCACCGCGATCGGCTCACCACGCCGCTCGTCCGGCGCGGCGGACGGCTGGAGCCCGCGTCCTGGGACGAGGCCCTCGGCATCGTCGCCGAGGCCTTCACACGCCTGCGGGGTCGCGTGGCCGGCCTGTCGTCGAGCCGCTGCACCAACGAGGAGAACTACCTCCTGCAGAAGTGGATGCGCGCAGGCCTCGGCACGAACCACGTGGACTGCTGCGCGCGCGTGTGCCACGCGCCCACGGCCGCCGGCATGCGCAGGGTCGTCGGCACCGGCGCGGCCACGAGCTCGCTCGCCGATCTCGAGCGCGCGGACGTGATCCTCGTGTCCGGATCGAACGCCACCGAGGCGCACCCCATCGTCGGCGCCCGCATCAAGCAGGCGGTGCTGGCCGGCGCCCGGCTCGTCGTCATCGATCCGCGACGCACCGAGCTGGCGGCGCTGGCCGACGTGCACCTGCAGCTCCGGCCCGGCACCAACGTGGTCCTCCTCGACGCGCTGCTCGCCGTCCTCATCGAGGAGGATCTCGTCGATCACGCGTTCCTCGGCGCGCGCACGCGCGGGCTCGAGGCGCTCTCGGCGCACGTCGCCACGTACGCGCCCGAGCGCACCGCTCGGCTGACCGGCGTCCCCGCCGAGCAGGTCCGCCGCGTCGCGCGCCTCTGGGGCAAGGCGCGGCGCCCGCTGCAGGTGCACGGCCTCGGCATCACCGAGCACTACCAGGGCAGTGAGTCCGTGATGCTGCTCTGTGACCTGTCGCTGCTGGTCGGCGGCGTCGGTCGGCCGGGCGCGGGCATCAACCCGCTGCGCGGGCAGAACAACGTGCAGGGCGCGGCCGACATGGGCTGCCAGCCCGATCTGCTGACCGGCTACGGCGCCCTCGACGACGCGGCGGTGCGCGCGCGCTTCGAGGCCGTCTGGGGGAGGCCCGTCCCGACGACACCCGGCTGGACGCTGCCGCGCATGTACGAGGCTGCACGACGCGGCGAGCTCTCGGCGCTGTTCATCCTCGGCGAGGACGTCGTGCAGACCGATCCCTCCACGCAGCTCGACGAGGCGCTCGGCGCGCTCGAGCTGCTCGTGGTGCAGGAGATCTTCCTGTCGGAGACCGCGAAGCGCGCGCACGTGGTGCTGCCGGGCGCGAGCTTCCTCGAGAAGGACGGGACCTTCACGAACGGCGAGCGGCGCGTGCAGCGTGTGCGGCGCGTGCTCTCGCCGCCGGGCGAGGCGCGGCCCGACTGGCAGATCCTGCTCGAGCTCATGGCGCGCACCGGCTGCCCGCAGCCCTTCGCGGGCCCGTCCGAGGTGATGGACGAGATCGGCAGGCTCGCGCCGGCGTTCGCAGGGATCTCGTTTGCGCGGCTCGAGGGCGACGGTCTGCAGTGGCCCGTGCCCGCGCCCGGCCACCCCGGCACGCCGATCCTGCACGAGACGTCCTTCCCGGGAGGCCGTGCCGAGCTCGCGTGCGTGGCGTTCGCGCCGTCACCGGTGCTCGGCCAGGACGACGCGGCGTTCCCGCTGCGGCTCGTCACAGGCCGCGTGCTCGAGCACTACAACTGCGGGACCATGACCCGCCGCACCGACAACGTGCTCCTCGTCGATCATGACGCGCTCGAGCTGCATCCGGATGATGCCGCGGCGCTCGGCGTCGCCGAGGGCGAGCGCGTGCGCGTGGTGAGCCCGTACGGTCAGGCCGACGCGGTGGCGCGGGTCACGGGGCGCGTGCAACCCGGCACGGTGTTCCTCACGTTCCACTTCCCGGAGACGCGCACGAACCAGCTCGTCAGCGACGTCACCGACCGCCTCGCGGACTGCCCCGAGTACAAGCTGACGCCGGTGCGGATCGAGCGGCTGCAGGAGTGAGCTCTCATCTACACATCCGCATGTGCGGATATGTCTCCACGGGCCACGGAGAAGGAGAACGCCAGGGCCGCAGAGGCCGCAAGCCCAGCAGGTGGCTGCCGCTGCGCACTACTGCGTGTAGCTCGACGGGGCCTCGACGCGGAAGACGAGCTCGAGGCCGCGGCGCTCGCCGGGGCGGAGCTCGAGCCGCCACACGACGAGGCCGTCAGCGCGGCGGTGCTCGAAGCCGGGCGTGGTGCGCGGGTCGATCGAGACCTTGACGTCGGCGAGCTCGGAGACCGGCACCGACTCGTGGATCTCGACGGGCCCTGCGCGGGGCAGGCTGTTTCGCACCTCGAGTCGGTAGGCGTATTCGTAGGCGATCGTGCCGCCGAAGACGCCCTTTTCGCCGCGCGCCTCGCGCAGGACGGTGCGCTCGACGCGCACGCCCTCCTCGATCCCGAACGAGAGGTCGAAGCGCGCCCCCTGCCCCACGTGCTCGATCGCGGTACGCCCGAGGAACTCGCCCTTCGAGAACACGTCGACCGGCCCCGGGAGCAGCGGGAACGACGTCGCGTTGCCGAGCTCCACGACGCGGAACACATACGGAAGGATCGCGGGCGTCGCGCGGCGGCGCAGCGTCCCGCCGAGCGCGGTGCGCGCGATGACGAGCCGCGTCGGCGCCCCGTCGCCGGGGACGTCGCCGAGCTCGGGCGCCGTCATCTGCACCGACAGCCCCTGGTCCTGCACGGCGACCCGTCCGCGCGCCTCGCCCGCCGCACCGCCCGGCGCGTCCGCGTGCGAGCGCGACTCCTCGCGGCTCGTCAGCACCTTCTTCGGGGGCTGGCGCTTGTCGGCCCACACCGGCAGCGGCTGCAGCTCCGGCGGCGTGGCGTCCTGCCGCGGCGCCGCGGTGGACAGCGTCAGGCGCACCCTCTGCCAGTCCTCGCCGGTCGTCTGCCGCACCGTCGCGACCGTCGTGAGCGTCACCGCGCCGCCGTTGCCCAGGCGCGCCTCGTAGGCCGGCTGCCAGCCCGCGCCGCCGACCGTGTACGACAGCGTGACGCGCGAGCGCTGCCCCGCCGGGCACGAGATCACCGCCTCCGCGACGAGCTCCTCGCGCGTCGCCGCCGCGGCTAGCTCCCCGCGCCTGGCGCGCGCCTCGGCGAGCTGACGGCGCACGCCCCGCAGCGCGGCCTCGTGCTTGCCGATCGCGCCGGACGCGCGCAGCCGCGCCTCCAGGCTCGACTCGAGCGCGGCTCGCCAGCTCCCCACCGCGGGATCGGGCTCCAGCATCTCGCGGCCCATGAGCGCGAGCGCCGTCGCAGCGAGGCCCTGCGCGAGCGTGGCGGCGGCGCGTTCACGCTCGATCGCATCGACGCCCGCGCGCTCCTGCCGCTCGAGCCCGCGGATCTTCCCGTCGAGCGCCTGCACCGCCGGGGCATAGGCGCCCTCGCGCGTGCGCCGCTCGAAGCGCAGGCCCTCGAGCGTCCCGAGCACCGTGTGCGCGCGCAGCGTCGTCTCGTCCGCGACGGGCGGGATGCCCGGGAACTCGACGAGCACGTGCTCGCCGCACGCCGCCGAGACCGCGCGCGTGATGCGCGCGCGATCGGGGTACACCACGACCTCGCTGACGGGTGGCACCCACGGCCGCGCGACGGCCGGGGCACCGAGCGCGAGGAGCACGATCGCGATCACTGGTGCAACCTGTAGCCCTTGGGGCGCTCGAGGGCATAGACGAGCCGCACCACCTGGCGCGCACGCGCCGGCACGACGAGGCGCCACTCGACGCCACCCTTGCGCGCAAGCTCGCGCCCGTCGGCGTCCTGCGCCTCGAAGGTGCGCGGCTCGGCCGACAGGCGCTTGACCTTGACGTGATCGTCCTGCGCGATCGGGAGCTGTTCGACGATGCGCACCGAGAGCGGCACGCCGTACGGGTTGGCGAGCTCGACGGTGACCCGGTAGGTCGAGACCTCGTCCTTGGAGATGAGGCCGGTCTCCTTGGTCTCGACATCGACGTGGCGGATGGGCTTGATGGCCGCGTCCACGCCGAGCGGGAGCACCGCGGTCTGCCCCGCGCCGACCAGGCCGAGGTGCGCCGTGCCCGCCGGATCCGCGCCGACGAACAGGCGCGCGTCGCCCTCCGGCAGCGGATGCCCGAGCGGGTTCCGCATGAGCCCGACCAGGAACGTGTCGTCCGAGACGCCCGCGAAGATCCGTCGCTCGACGGCGACGGGGAAGCTGCGCACGAAGAGCGCCACGCGCCGCGTCCCCTTGGCGGAGCGCACGGTCTCGGGAGCGGCGGCCTGGTACACGAGGTCGTAGCCACCCGCGAACGCGGCCGGCGGAGGGGCCTCGCCGCGCACGCCGGGCGGACGCAGGCCGAACGACTCCACCGGCACGGACACGCTGCGCCGGCTCGAATCGGACGACTTGCTCGCGGACAGCACCTCGACGTTCGCCACCGCGACGTCCGCCATCGCAGAGGCCCGACGCGGCGCCGGTGCCATCGCCGGAGCGGGTGGCGGAGGCGGAGGCCGAGCCGCCTCGACCTTCGGCGCCTCCGCATAGACATTGATCTCCGGCCCGGCGGTCGACTCGCGCTCGCCCTTGTCGGACTCGGTCTCCATCTGGGCCCGCCGGAAGCCCGGAGCGGTGCCCGCCTTCGCGAGGAGCTCGCCCCGCAGCCGCTCGCGCACCATCGCCGGCGTCTCCACGCCCTCGCGCGGCGGCACGGCCGGCGGCGCCGGTGGCTGCGGCCGCGGCGCCGCGTACGGCGTCGGCACGAAGCGCTCCTGCTCGCCGATCTTCCACACCGGCAAGCGCGGCCACGTCGTCGCGCTCCCCGGCGCGGCCGTCGAGACGGTCAGGCGCGCCTCGACCCAGTCCTCGCCGGTCTCCTGCGCCACCAGGGCCCCGAAGTACACCGACACCTTCTGATCGCGCGGGTCGAACCGGATGTCGTACGCGGGCTGCCAGCGCGCCCGCCGCGACATCGCCGACAGGTGCAGGCGCGCCCGCCCGTGCCCCTCCACGCGCGCCCGCACGCGATAGCCGCCCTTGCGGCCGCCGGCCCCGAGCCGGTGCGCGCGGATCGCCAGCCGCTGCCGCTCCTCGCCCAGCTCGCGCAGCTCGTCGCCGAGCTCGCGCACCTTGCCGGCCACGCGGTCCGAGAAGCTCCGCGCGAACCCGAGCACCGGCGCGAGCCCACGGCCGTCCACGCGCGGCGGCGCACGAGGCCCGTCGAGCGCGGGCGTCACCGGGCGGAGGCGGGGCCCGAGGTCGAATTCGCGCCACACCTCGATCTCCCGCTGCGCCTGCGCGATCCGCTCGTCGAGCTTCTCCAGGGCATCCAGGAGCTGCCGCGCCTCGTCGACCGGCAGCTCGTCGTCCGACACGCGGCCGATCTCGAACGTCTCCACCTGCGCGTCCGGGCTCTCGAGCCGCAGCGTGCCGGGATCGACGGACCCACCCAGCACCGGGAACACCACCGTGCGGCGCCCCTGGAGCGTCACCGTCGCGGTGCGCGTCACGCGGGCGCGATCTCCGTACACCGTGACCGCCGTGACCGGCGCCTCGACCTCCTCACCCGCGGCCGCGGCTGGCGGCGCCCATCCGAGCACCGCGCAGACCACCGCGAGCCGCGCGCCCCTCCACATCGCGACGAGCGTACCACCGCGTCCAGGGCCCGGAGCTTCACGCTTCGCTCACGGCTCCTCGGCTATCCTCCTTCCGCGATGGATCCGCTCCACCTCGCCCACCTCGTCCTCGTGAGCGCCTGGGGCGGCGTGGTGCTCGGCGAGACGGTGCTCGAGCTCGCGGGCGGCACGGGCGAGGCGGCCGAGCGTCTCATCGCGCGCGTGCACCTGTGGATCGACCTCCTCGTGGAGCTGCCGATCATCCTTGGCGTCCTCGCCACCGGAGCGCTGATGACGCTACGAGCGTGGCCGATCGCGCCGCTGCTCGCGCTCAAGCTCGGCGCCGGCGGGGTCGCCGTCGCGCTCAACCTCTACTGCATCGGCGCGGTGGTCGCGCGCGCCCGCGCGACGAGCGACGACGCTCGCCGGCGCTGGACCCGCCACGTGCGCGCCTCGGCGCTCGGCATCCCCTTCGCGATCACGGCCGCCGCGCTCGGCCTGACGTACTTCAGACGGTGATCTGCGGAGACGGATGGATCGGCGAGTCCGAGGGGCAATTTCCCTTGATGCGGAACTTGGTAGGTTCGGACTGAGATCAGGGGCTGTCCGGCTGTCCCTGGTCCGAACCTGGTCCGCGGTCACGCCAGGAGCTGGTGCTTGCGCAGGAAGCGTTCGACGAGGCGGTGCGTGCGCTCGGGGTACTCGAGCTGCGCGACGTGCGTGCTCTTCGGCAGCACCACGAGCTCGGCGCCCGGGATGCGCGCGCGCATATGCTCGGACAGGCGCGCCGGCGTCAGGCGATCGCGATCCGAGGCGATGATGAGGGTCGGCACGCTGATCTGCGGAAGCACGTCCTCCGCCGTGTGCATCACGTAGCTCGAGACGACGTCGGAGATGACGCGCGGTTCGAGCGACGCGACGTGCTGGAACAGGCTCGGCAGGAAGTCCGCAGGCACGAGAGCGGGATCTGCGGCGCCCGAGAGCGCGGCAAGCCGCGGCAGCGCCGGGCTGGCCAGGAGCGCCCGCATCGCGGACCTCGCGGGCGCCCCACCGCGCCCGACCGCGCGCGCCACCCCCGCGAGGAGCGCGCGCGCCGGCGCCGAGCCGACGAGGGGGTGCCCGTAGGTCCCGCAAAGGAGCACGAGCGCCTGGGCATCCTCCGGGTGCGCGCGATAGTGCTCCAGCACGACCTGCACGCCCATCGAGAGGCCGAGCAGCACCGCCGGACCCCTCGCGGCGGAGCGCAGCACGGCGTGGCCGTCGCGCGCGAACGAGGTCATCGACAGGGGCGAACCCTGCGCCGGGGGCGGGCTCGTCCCGTGGCCGCGGTAGTCCCAGGTCACGACCCGCGCGCGCTCGGAGAAGTGGCCGATGAAGGGCCACCAGTGGTGACGCGAGGACAGCAGGCCATGGTGCACGAGCAGCGTGGGGGATTGCTCACCATCGACGCGGTAGGCGAGGCGGTGCCCATCGTCGGCGAGCGCTTGTCCGATGCGGGTGGTCGGCGGCATGGTCTCCAGGTCGTTACCGATTGGTGACCGGGTCAGGTCGACCGGTCAGCCCGGACATTGTACGCTTTCTGGATGCGGGACCACGTCGACGCCGTCGTCGTCGGTGCTGGAGTCGCGGGCCTGGCGTGCGCGCTCCAGCTCGCGCGCCGGAGCCGGCGGGTCCTGCTCGTCGACAGCGCAGACGAGCCCGCCAGGGCGGGCGCCTCGTGGGTCAACGGCGTCGAGCGGACCCTGTTCGCGGGGCTCGGGCTCGGCCGGCCGCCCGAAGGGGTCATCGTGGACGAGCCGCCCGCGTTCACGATGCAGAGCCCGGGGGGCCACCGCGTGCGCTGTGCCCCGGTGCCGACCGTCGGCGTCGACATGCGTGCGCTGCAGGCGTGGCTGCTCGACCGGGCGCGGAGCGCCGGCGCCGACGTGCGCCACGGCGTCCGCGTGGAGGGGCCCGCTCTCGAGGGCACGCGCGCGACCGGGGTGAACGTGACGGGCGCGGAGGGCGCGAGGACGATCGGCGCGCGCCTCGTGGTGGACGCTGCGGGCCTCGCCGCGCCGGTGCGCGACCGGCTGCCCGGCCACCTGTTCAGGGAGCCCTTCTGCGACGAGGCGGCGCGCGGTCCGTGGGTCGCTGACGCAGACCTCTGCCTCGCGCACCAGGAGGTGCGGAGCATCGCCGACCCCACCGCGGCGCGCCGGTGGCTGGTCGAGATGGGCTTGCTCGAGGGCGAGACGCTGTCCCACGCGGGCGTCTCGGGCGGCTACTCCATCTGCAACGTGCACGTGGATCTGTCGCGCGGCACGGCTGGGTTCCTCTCCGGCAGCAAGCTCGATGCGCCGAGGAGCGCGCGCCGGCTGATCCTGGACCTCGTCGAGCGCCTCGGCTTCATCGGCGAGCGCGTGTTCGGCGGCGGGCGGAAGCTGCCGCTGCGGCGGGCCTTCGACCTGCTCGTCGGCGATGGCTGGGCGCTCCTCGGAGACGCGGGCAGTCAGATGTTCCCGTCCCACGGCTCGGGCGTGGCCACCGGGATGCTCGCGGCGACGCTCCTCGCCGACGTCGCGGATCGGGCGCTCACCCAGGGCGAGCTGTCGCGCGCGGCGCTGTGGCCCTACGCCGTGCGCTGGCACCGGAGGCGCGGCGCGGTCTGCGCCGCCAACGACGTGCTCCGTCGGCTGACGGAGACGCTGTCGCCCGAGGACGTGGACACGCTCGTGCGCGATGGCCTCCTCGGTGAGGCGGAGCTCGCGCAGTCGCTCGCGTGCGCGCCCGCCGCGCTCGATCCGGCCTCGCTCGCCCTCCGCGCGCCCCAGCTCCTGCGGAGGCTGCCCTGGCTCCTGCGCCGGTTCCTGCCTGGCGTCGTGCGCGCCACGCAGGTGCAGGGGCACTACGAGCGCTTCCCCGAGCGCTGGGACGCGGCGGCGCTCGCCGCCTGGTCGCGCCGGACGAGTGAGCTCTTCGATCCCGAACGCATGCGAATGGCCGCATAGATGGCGACCGACACCTCGGGCCTGCACGACATCCCCTCGGCCCTGATCGCCGGGCGCTACCAGCTCATCCGGATCATCGGCAAGGGCGGGATGGGCACGGTCTACGAGGCGGAGAACGTCGGCATCGGCCGGCGCGTCGCGCTCAAGCTGCTCGAGGCGGGCTACGCGACCGACGAGATCCTGCGCAAGCGCTTCGAACGCGAGGCGCGCACCGCGACGGCGATCCAGCACCCGAACGTGGTCGAGATGCTCGACAGCGGCATCGCGGATCCGGACTCGCCCTTCCTCGTGATGGAGCTCCTGCAGGGCGAGACCCTACGCGAGCGCCTCCAGCGCGAGGAGACCCTGACCACGCCGGAGGCCGCGTACATCGCGCTGCAGGTCTTGCACGCGCTCGGCAACGCGCACGCCCGGGGCGTCGTCCACCGAGACCTCAAGCCCGACAACGTGTTCCTGGTCGCGCGCGCCGGCGACCGAAGCTTCGTCAAGCTGCTCGACTTCGGGATCTCGAAGATCCAGAGCGAGCACACGGGCGACCTCGACCTGACCGTGACCGGATCGGTGATGGGCACGCCGAGGTACATGTCGCCCGAGCAGGCGCGCGGCCAGACGGACCTCGACCACCGCGTGGACGTGTTCTGCGCGGGCGTGCTGCTGTACGAGATGCTGGTCGGAAGGCCTCCCCACGAGGGCGAGAACTACAACGCGCTCGTGGCCTCGCTGATCGAGCAGCCGGCGCCCGCCGTCGGCGAGCTGCGCGTGGACGCGCCCGAGGAGCTCGCGGCCGTGATCGACCGCGCGCTCCTGCGTGATCGGGAACATCGGCCCTCGGTCCTCGAGCTGCTCGAGGTGCTGAGGCGCATCGTCGCGCCCGAGATGCTGACGCCCACGCTGCAGGCGGATCCCCTGCCCCCGATGTCGTCGCTCTCGTCGCTGCAGGCGAGCGGCGTGCGCACGCCCGTGCGGGCCGGCGGCACGGGCTCGAGCCCGTCCAACCCGCGCATGGCGGGGCCGGGATCGCGTGCATCGCGCCCTGGGCAGAGGCCCGCATCGGGGGTGCCGACGCCGATGCATCGCTCGGGCGTCCTGCCCGGCGCGGATGCCCCCACGGTCGCGATGCGCGGAAGCTCGGCGCCGCCCTCTGGACCGAACCCGTATCCGAGCCCGTTCGCCCAGACCGATCCGCTCAGCGGTGGCCCGCGCGCCCGCTCGCGCCGACGCGCGGCGTGGATCGCGATCGCGGGCGCTGTCGCGATCGCAGGCGGTGCGGCGTTTCTCGTGCTGCGCCCGGGGCCGGTACCTCCCCCTGCGCCGCCCCCCACGGCCGGTGGCGCCGGCGCCGCCGCCGTCCTCCCCGACGGTCCCGTGCTGCGCTTCGGCACCGTCCGCTATCTCCCGGCCGGGACGCAGAAGCGCGACCACTCGCCGCTCGCGCGCCACCTCGAGGCGCAGATTCACGAGCGCGTCGACGACATCTCCATCGATGACTTCGAGCAGGTCCAGGCGCAGCTACGTTCGCATCAGCTCGACGTGGCCATGCTCAACCCGCTGAGCTTCGTGCGGCTGCGCGAGCGGATGCCCGACCTGGTTCCGCTGGCCGCGGCCACGGCCGACGGCGCGCGCACGTACCAGGGCGCCTTCGTGACGCGCATGAACGCCTCGATCACGAAGCTCGAGCAGCTCAAGGGCACGACCGTCTGCTGGGTCTCGTCGACCTCGACGTCCGGGTACCTCCTGCCGAGGAATCTCCTGCGCAAGCGGGGCATGGACCCGGAGAAGACCTTCCGCCAGGGCGTGATCTCGGGCGATCACGTGGCCGCCCTTCGCGCCCTGCGCGACGGCACCTGTGACGTCGCCGCGGTGATGACGAGCGCGGTCTACAACGCGCGCGACGAGGGGCTCGCGCCGGGCACGTTCCGCATCCTGCAGACGACCGAGGACATCCCGCTCGACGTGATCGTCGCGCGCGGCGACCTCGAGCCGGCCCGCCGCGAGGCGGTGCGCAAGGCCCTGCTGGCCATCACCCCGGGCAGCGACCTCGGCAAGCGCCTGGCCGAGGGCACGTTCTCGCGCATCGACGGCTTCGCCGCGGTCGTGGACGCCGACTACGACAGGATCAGAGAGGCGGAGCGACTCGAGGCCGCCGTGCACAAGTAGCGTGTCACCACGGCCGTCGGTGACTGCGGGTAGAAGAGGTAGTTGACGATCGCCGGCTCGCAGCCGCGCGCGCCGGCGTACGCACCCCCCGAGTAGCCCTCCGGCGGGTTCGTGATCTCGCCGAAGTCGAGGTGCAGGAGGCCCTGGTCCCCGATCACCCCTACGAGGCGCTGCATGCGCCCGAGCAGCTCCGCGTCGAACACGCCACCGCGCGGCTCTTCCGTGTACATCATGCGGTCACCACGCGGACGGAGCTGCACCAGCACCTGCTGCACCGCCGCGACCGGCGCCACCGCGGACAGCGCGACGCGGAGGTAAACCTCGGAGATCTTCTCGGCGGCGATGGGCGCGCGGCCGGCGCGCATCTGCCACAGCGAGGGCTCGCGCCCCATGCAGAGCACCCAGACGTAATCGCACAGCTCGTCCGGCAGTCCGCGCTCGAAGTAGGCCGCGGTGGAGAGCTCCTCCGCGATCTGCCGCGCCAGCCGCGGCCCGATCCCCCGCGGAAGGCCGCCCTCGAAGGCGACCTCGTCGTCGATCTCGCCCCACGTCCGCGTCGGATACAGGCGCGCGAGCGACTCGCCGAGGGCGGAAAACATCCCCTCCTTGCGCGTGTCGCAACCACCCTTCGAGGCGCAGCTCGTACAGCCGCTCATGCCGTTAGGGTAGCATCGGCGCGTGCGAAGGCGACGCTTCCTCGCGACCGGCCTCGCCGGCGGGGCGCTGCTCGGCCTCGGGGGCCTCCTCGAGTCGAGCCGGTACGGCTACCCCGATCCAGTCGGGCTGCGTGCCCTGTCTGGCAAGCAGCTCGCGACGCTGACGGCCGCTGCGGAGTGCTTCGTGCCCCCGGGATCAGCACCCACCGCCGGCGAGATCGCGCGGTGGCTCGACGCCTACCTCGCCTCTGCCCCGGAGTTCGTCCGGGCCGACGTGCTGCGGCTCGTCTCCCTGCTCGAGCACGGTCCCCAGCTCTTCCTGTCGTCGCCCCGGCGCTTCTCGGCGCTGTCCGTGCAGGCCCGCGAGGCCCACCTGCTCGGCTGGGCGGACAGCCGGCTCGCGCTGCGCCGCGCCGGCTACGCGGCCATCCGTGAGCTCGTATCGCTCGCCCGCTACTCCGACTCGCGCGCCTGGAGCGCGCTCGGCTACGGAGGCCCCATCGTGCCGCGCGGCTGGCGCGGCGGCGAGCGTAGCCCCATCGAGCCGGGTGCATGAGCGGGCACGTGCTCCTCGGGCGAGACAGCCCGAGCGCGATCACCCGGCGCTGCGACGTCGTCGTGGTGGGCACCGGAGCGGGTGGCGCCATGGCGGCGCGGGAGCTGGCACGGCGCGGGCTCGACGTGATCGCCCTCGAGGGAGGCGCTTACCACCGCGCCCGCGACTTCAACCAGCGCGAGGACGAGATGCTGGGGGCGCTCTACCAGGACGCGGGGGCGCGCGCCACGGACGACCTCGCGATCCGCGTGCTCCAGGGGCGCGGCGTCGGCGGCTCCACGGTGCACAACACCAACCTGTGCAAGCGGATCCCCGAGGCGCTGCTCGCGCGCTGGGCCTTGCCCGGCTGGTCCGCGGCGGAGCTCGCGCCGTACTACGAGGCCACGGAGCGCGAGCTCGGCGTGCGGCCGATGGGCCCGGCGGAGGAGAACGCGCACAACGAGCTCTTCCGTCGCGGCTGCGAGGCCCTCGGCTGGCGCGGCGGCTACCTCTCGCACAACCGCGACGGCTGCGCCCGGAGCGGCTTCTGCGAGCTCGGCTGCTCCTTCGACGCGAAGCTGAACGCGCTGCGCGTGCTCGCCCCGGAGGCCGTCCGCGCCGGCGCGACGATCTATGCGGATACGCGAGTGACTCGCGTACGCCTCGAGGCCGGACGCGCCACCGGGGTCGAGGCCGTGCTGCTCGATGCCGCCGGCCGCACGCGCGGCACCATGCGCCTCGAGGCGCGCGCCGTCGTGCTCGCCGCCAGCGCCACGTCCAGCCAGGCGCTCTGCGACCGGTCGGGCATCGCCGATCCGCGCGGGCGCGGCGCACGCTCGCTGCGCCTCCACCCCGGCGTCGCGGTCGCGGGGGTCTTCCCGACGGAGGTGCGCGGCTGGCAGGGCATCCCACAATCGTACGAGTGCACGGAGTGGCTCTCGTTCGATGGCGGCAACGAGCGCCGCGCGTGGCTCGTGCCGGCCTTCGCGCACCCCGTGGGCACGGCCGCGTTTCTGTCGGTCCCGCCGTCGCGCCACGCCGAGACGATGACGCTGTTCCCTCGCCTCGCCGTCGTGGCCGCGATGATCCACGACGAGTCGGGTGGGCGCGCCTACGCCGACGAGGAACGCGTCCGCATCGACTACGAGCTGACGGGGGCCGATCGGGCGCAGCTCGCGCTGGGGCTCGACAAGGCGGCGCGCGTCCTCTTCGCGGCCGGTGCCGAACGGGTGCTGCTGCCCTTCGCGCGCGCGATCGAGCTGCGCCGCCCCGACGAGCTGCCCGCCGCGCTCTCCCGCGGTGTCCGCGCCCTGGATCCGTCGCTCGTCAGCGTGCACCCACACGGCTCGCTGCCGATGGGCGTGGACGCAAGGAGCCCGCTCGATCCACGCGGGCGCCACCGCGGCGCGAAGTGCCTCTGGGTCGCCGACGGCTCCGTCTTCCCATCGTCCATCGGCGTCCCACCGCAGCTCAACATCTACACGTTTGCCCGCCGCATCGCCGGCTTCCTCGCCGACGAGCTGCGCTAGGGGGGCGCTCTCATGAGTCGTCAACTCTCGGAGGAAGAGAACGCCAGGGCCGCCAGGCACGCCAGCCGGACATCGCCTGGCTGTCGCGGCGAGTAGCCGGCGGCCGTGCAGGGGAACGAGGCTGGCCGTGCGCAGCGGCAGCCACAAGCCGGGCTGGCGGCCCTGGCGGCCCTGGCGTTCTCCTCTCCGTGGCCCGGCGGAGACGCGCGAGCGCAGCGAGCCCGGCCGCCCGCAGGAGCACCGGAGGTCCCGCGCCTCGATTTCGGACCAGCGGGGCGCCTTCGGGGCCAGACCTCATGCGCAGCGTGTCGTCTCGTAACCGAGGTTCGGCCCGAGCCAGCGCTCGACCTCGGCGGGCGACATGCCCTTTCGTCGCGCGTAGTCGTCCACCTGATCCTGACCGAGCCGGCCGACGTTGAAGTAGCGCGCGTGGGCGGCGTGCAGGTAGAGGCCGCTGACGCTCGCCGCCGGCGTCATCGCACACGACGACGACAGATCGAGACCGACGCCTCGCGCGTCGAGCAGATCGAACAGCTTGACCTTCTCGCTGTGGTCCGGGCACGCGGGGTAGCCGAACGCCGGCCGGATGCCGCGGTAGCGCTCGCGAATGAGATCCTCGGGCGAGAGCTGCTCCTCCCCGCCGTAGCTCCACTCGCGACGCACGCGCTGGTGCAGCCACTCTGCGAACGCCTCGGCGAGCCGGTCCGCGAGCGCCTTGACGAGGATCGAGCCGTAGTCGTCGAGCGCACGCTCGAGCGAGCCCGCGAGCGCGTCCACGCCGATGCCGGCGGTGACCGCGAACGCCCCGACGTGATCCGGGCGGCCGCCGGCGGGCGCCACGAAGTCGGCCAGCGACCAGCACGGCTCGCCGTCCTTGGGCCGCTGCTGCCGCAGCATGGGAAACCGCAGCTTCTCGCGCCCGTCGTCGTAGAGGACCACGTCGTCGCCGTCCGCCGCGGCCCGCCAGAAGCCGTACACCCCGCGTGCGCGCAGCGACGGATCCGCGCACATCTTCTCGAGCATGCGCCGGCCGCTCTCGTACAGGTCTCGCGCGGCCGCGCCGCGCTCCGGGTGCTGCAAGATGTCCGGGAACTTGCCCACGAGGTCCCAGGCCGAGAAGAAGAAGGTCCAGTCGATGTAGGGCACGAGCGTTCCGAGCGGCACCTCGACCGTGCGGCGCCCGAGGAACGCGGGCGCGGGCAGGTCCGCGGTCGCCCAGTCCACCTTCGGCCGGCGTGCGCGCGCCTCGGCGATCGACAAGAGGGGCTTGTCTCGCTTCTTGCTGTGCAGCTCGCGCAGCTCGGCCTGGGCGGCCTGGTTCTCCACGTCGAGCTTTCGTCTCCGGCCCGGATCGAGGAGCGACGACACCACGCCCACGGCGCGCGAGGCGTCGAGCACGTGCACGACCGACTGGTCGTACTCGGGCGCGATCTTCACCGCGGTGTGCTGCCGGGACGTCGTGGCGCCGCCGATCAGCAGCGGCAGGGTCAGGTGGCGACGTTTCATCTCGCGCGCCACGTGGACCATCTCGTCGAGCGACGGCGTGATGAGGCCCGACAGGCCGACCGCGTTCGCGCCCACCTCGAGCGCCGTGTCGAGGATCTTCTCGCAGGGCACCATGACGCCGAGGTCGATGACCTCGTAGCCGTTGCAGCCGAGCACCACGCCCACGATGTTCTTGCCGATGTCGTGGACGTCGCCCTTGACCGTCGCCATCACGATCTTGCCGGCGCACGCGGCCGCGTGCTTGTCCTCGGCCATGAACGGCTCGAGGTAGGCGACCGCGCGCTTCATCGCACGCGCGCTCTTGACCACCTGCGGCAGGAACATCTTGCCCGCTCCGAACAGGTCGCCGACGACGCGCATCCCGTCCATGAGCGGCCCCTCGATCACGAGGAGCGGCCGTCCGAGCTTCTGCCTGGCCTCCTCCGCGTCCACCTCGATGAAGTCGGTCAGGCCGTGGACGAGCGCGTGCTCGATGCGCTTCTCGACCGGCGCCTCGCGCCAGGACAGATCGAGCTCCTTCTTCTTGCCACTGCCCTTGACGCGCTCGGCGAGCTCCACGAGGCGCTCGGTCGCATCGGGGCGGCGGTTGAAGATCACGTCCTCGACCCGCTCGCGCAGCTCGGCTGGGATGTCCTCGTAGACGATGAGCTGCCCCGCGTTGACGATGCCCATGTCGAGCCCGGCGCGAATGGCGTGGAACAGGAACACCGAGTGCATCGCCTCGCGCACCGCGTTGTTGCCGCGAAACGAGAACGACAGGTTCGAGATGCCGCCCGAGATGTGCACGCCGGGGCACCGCTGCTTGATGAGCGTGGCCGCCTCGATGAACGACCTCGCGAAGTCGGCGTGCTCCTCGATGCCGGTCGCGACCGCGAGCACGTTCGGATCGAACACGATGTCGCGCGGATCGAAGGCGGCCTGCTTCGTGAGGAGCTCGTAGGCGCGCGCGCAGATCTCGACCTTGCGCGCTGTCGTCTCCGCCTGCCCCTTCTCGTCGAACGCCATGACGACGACGCCGGCGCCGAAGCGACGGATCTCCGCCGCCTTCGCCAGGAAGTCGGCTTCCCCTTCCTTGAGGCTGATCGAGTTCACGATCGCCTTGCCCTGCACGCATCGGAGGCCCGCCTGGATGACCGACCATCGCGAGCTGTCGATCATGATTGGCACACGGCAGATCTCGGGCTCGGACGCGATGAGCAGGAGGAAGCGCGTCATCGCTGCCTCCGAGTCGAGCATGCCCTCGTCCATGTTGACGTCGATGACGTTGGCGCCGCTCCGCACCTGATCCGCCGCCACCTGAAGCGCGGTATGGAAGTCGCCCTTCTTGACGAGCTCGGCGAACTTCGCCGACCCGGTCACGTTCGTCCGCTCGCCGACCATCAGGAAGCCGAGCTCGGGGCGAATCTCGAGCGTCTCGAGCCCCGAGAACACGCTGTAGGCGTGGCTGCCCTCGCCGACGACACGCGGACGGACCCCCTCGACAGCCTCGGCGATCGCGCGCACGTGATCGGGCGTCGTGCCGCAGCACCCTCCGACGAAGTTGAGATCGCCCGAGGTCGCCATCTCGCGCAGGAGCGCAGCCGTCGTCGCCGGTTGCTCGTCGTACTCACCGAACGCGTTCGGCAGGCCCGCGTTCGGGTAGCAGCACACGAGCGTGTCCGCGAGCTCCGCGAGCTCCGCGACATAGGGCCGCATCTCCGCGGCGCCGAGCGCACAGTTGATGCCCACCGCCAGCGGCCTGGCGTGCGCCACCGAGGTCCAGAACGCGTCGAGCGTCTGCCCCGAGAGCGTGCGGCCCGAGCGGTCCGTGATGGTCACGCTGATCATCACCGGCACGCGCTCCCCGCGCGCCGCGAAGACCTCCTCGATCGCCACGAGCGCGGCCTTGGCGTTGAGCGTGTCGAAGATGGTCTCGACGAGCAGGATGTCCGAGCCGCCGTCGAGCAGGCCCCGCACCTGCTCCGCGTAGGCGAGGCGCACCTCGTCGAAGGTCACGGCGCGAAAGCCCGGGTCGTTGACGTCGGGCGAGAGCGAAAGGGTGCGGTTGAGCGGCCCGATCGCGCCCGCCACGAAGCGCGGCCGCGCGCCCGTCGAGAAGCGATCCGCCGCCGCCCGCGCGATGCGAGCACCCGCGACGTTGATGTCGTACGCCAGCGCCTCGGTGCCGTAGTCGGCCTGCGCGATCGAGGTCGCCGTGAAGGTGTTGGTCTCGACGATGTCGCTGCCCGCCTCGAGGTACGCCTCGTGGATCCCGCCGATGATGTCGGGCCGGGTCAGGACGAGGAGGTCGCTGTTGCCCTTGAGGGGCTTCGGGTGCGCCGCGAGGCGCTCACCGCGAAAGTCGGCTTCGCCCAGCGAATGGCGCTGGATCATCGTGCCCATCGCCCCGTCGAGGACGATCAGCCGCCTTGCGGCGAGCTCACGGAGCTGGGCTTCACGGTTTGCGGGCATGGGCAGTCACCACTTGGAAGTAAGGAGGTTGGCGCTCGCGCGAGGTCACCTCGCACAGCTCCACGCTCAGGCCTGCGTCGGCGAGCCAGCCGCGGAGCTGGCGCGGCGCGAAGCCGGCCTGGACGTGATGGTACGCGGACGCCACGTCCATGTGCGCGTGGCGATCCAGCGTGGCCAGCACGAGGGCACCGCCCGGCCGCAGGACCCGGGCGAGCTCGCGCACCGCCCTGGCCGGCGCGGCGACGTAGGTGAGCGCGTGGAAACAGAGCACCTCGTCGAACGAGGCGTCCGGGAGATCGAGGGCCTCGATGTCACCGAGGACGAAGCGCAGGTGCGGGTGGTGCCCGAGGCGTTCGCGCGCAGCGTCGAGGACACGCGCGGAGCGGTCGAGGCAAGTCACGCTCCGTGCCCTCGGCGCCACGAGCTCCGCGATCACGCCGTCACCCGAGCCGGCGTCGAGCACGTCTCCGAGGCGCAGCAACCTGACCACCCCGCGCAGCGTGGAGTCCCAGGTTCGCCCCGGTGAGTAATGCCGCTCCATCTGGCCGGCCACGCGATCGGGCCACGGTGCCTCGGCGTCGCGCGCCCGCAGGAGCTGCTCAGCGCGCCGCCGGTCACCCTCGATGACGTCGTCGCGGAGCTGCCCGTCGAGCAGGTCCCACACCTTTCGCGCGCTGTCCGGCATGGCGCCATCGTTGAGGGCGTAGAACGTCTGCACGCCGACGCGTCGATCCCGGAGCACGCCGGCCTCGCGGAGCTTGCCGAGATGCGTCGAGACGCGGGACTGCGGCAGCTCGGTCACCCGCACGACGTCGGCAACCGTGAGCTCGCGGCCCGCCAGCAGGGCGCAGAGGCGCATCCGGGTGGCATCCCCGAAGAGATGCAGGAGCTGGGCGGTGTCGTCCACGGTGCGCACGGGATAAATCCTTCTATCCGGTTAGAATGATGGATGCCGCCGAGGGCGTCAAGTCGCCTGTCTCTTCCCCGATGCCGACGCGATGCGGTATGCGTCGGCCGGAGGGAATGCATGCGGATCGGCAAATGGGTCATCGTGTCGCTGCTGGCGCTCGGCGGGTGCGGCTCGGATGACGAGGCAGGCGGCGCGGGTAGCAGCGGGCGCGGCGGCGCGGGTAGCAGCGGACGCGGTGGCGCCGGCGCAGGTGTCGCAGGTGCCGCGGGCTCGGCAGGTGCCGCGGGTTCTGCCGGCTCTGCAGGCGCCGCGGGCTCGGCAGGTGCCGCGGGTTCTGCCGGCTCTGCAGGCGCCGCGGGTTCTGCAGGTGCCGCGGGTTCTGCCGGCTCTGCAGGCGCCGCGGGCTCGGCCGGCTCGGCCGGTGCCGCGGGTTCGGCGGGGGCCGGAGACACACTCGACGTCGTCTCCACGGCGGTCACCATCGACCTCGCCCAGCACCGCGGCTCGGCCGTCATCCAGCTCGCCGGGACCAGCCCGGTCTCGCTCGAGGCCGGCAACCTCGCGACCGTCTCGGTCACCGACGCGCAGGGCGCCGCGGTCACGCACACGCTCGTCATGGGCACTCTGACGTTCCAGCCTCCGGCGAGCGGCACCGTCAAGGTCGACTACACGTTCGCTGACCACACGAACTACGACGGCTGGATCGCCGGTTCGAGCGTGTCGTTCCTCTGGCCGTACTTCTGCGGGAACCTGTTCCCCTGCCACAGCGCGCCGTCGGACGGCGTCAAGCTCGAGCTCGTCGTCACCGGCGTCCCAGCAGGCAAGACCGCCATCGTGACGCCGCGCCTCGACGCCGACGCGCCGTCGTACATGCTCGGCGTGGCCGTGGGTGCGTACCAGCAGATGATGCTCGGCACGACCCGCGCGGGCACGCAGATCTCGGCCTATCACTTCGCCGGCCAGGAAGGTTCCACGCAGATGGGCGTCGCCTACCTGCGCGAGGCCTTCGACTGGTACGAGCAGAACCTCGGCCCCTACATGTTCGGCAACCAGGCCGCGTCGGTCTCGGTCCTCTGGGGGCCGGGCGCGTACGGGGGCATGGAGCACCACCCGTTCTGGCACGTGGGCGCCGACTCGCTCTCCGACCCCATCACGCACGTCCACGAGGCCGCCCACGGCTGGTTCGGCAACGGCATCCGCATCCGCTGCTGGGAGGACTTCGTGCTCTCCGAGGGCACCGTCTCGTACCTGCAGGCGCACGTCACCGGGGCCCTCAAGGGCCAGGCGGCCGAGGACGCGGTGTGGGCCGACATGATGGCCGAGCTCTCGGCGGCCGTCCGCCAGCGTGACCACGCGGCCTGGCCCCCCTCGTGCGGTCAGGTCGACGTGCTGCGCGACCTCTACGACTCCATTCCGTACATGAAGGGCGCGTTCTTCTACAAGAACGTGGAGGCGCAGATCGGCCGTCCGGCGATGGAGCGCGTCCTCGCGCGCTTCTACACGACGTGGAAGGGCAAGGCCGCCGGCATGCAGGATATGCTCGACACGATCACCGCCGAGACCGGCTTCGACCCTGCCCCCCTCGCGCAGGCCTGGCTGCGCGGCATGGGCATCCCGCGCTAACGCGCCGCCAGCGTGCCCATCGCGGCCCGCAGCGCGGTCGCCGCCAGCTCCCGATCGAACGTCGCGACCACCACCTGATCCTCCGCCGACGTCAGCTCGATCTGCGCGAGCGTCACGTCGGTCGGCCGCACGGCGCCCGCCTTGAACTGGCTCGAGATGAGGAGGTGGTTCTCGCGGGCCACGGCGACCTGACGCTCGGCGAGCGTCACGGCCTGCCGCGCCGTGTGATAGGTGGCGAACGCGCGCGTCACCTCGTCGCGCACCTGCTTCCGGCGCTGCTCGATGGTGTTCCGCGCGAGCACGATCGCCGTCTCGCGGTCCTTGATGTCGAGGTACTCGCCGCCACCCTGGTAGAGCGGCACCGAGAACGTCGCGACCACGCTCCAGTTCACCGCGCTCGCGAACACGCTCGAGGGCTGCGTCGCGGAGACCTGGCCGACGATGCCGAGCGTCGGCCACAACCTGCGCCGCGCCACCTCGCGCTCCGCCTCCGACTGATCGACGGCCCGCATCGCCTCCTGGACGTCGCGCCGCGCGCGCACCGCCTCCTCCACCGCCGCGCCGAGATCGCTCGGTCCCTTCTGCTGCGGGGGCTGCACGAGCGTGCCCGGAGACCGTCCGCACAGGCGCGCCAGCGTCTCGTACGCCACCATCCGCTGCGAGTCGGCATCGAGGATCTGCCGCTCCGCCCGCGTGGTGTCGAGCTCGGCCTGCAGCGCCGCGGTTTTGAGCTCCGCGCCCGCCTTGATCCGCGCCTCCGCGAGGTCCTTCTGCGCGCGCGCGCGTTCGAGCGCCGCCTGGCCGATCTTCACGCGTCCATCGGCCCGCAGCGCGTCGAAGTACGCCTGCGCGACCTCGAGCATCACCACCTCGCGCAGCCGGCCGCCCTGCGACAACAGGGCCTCCACCTGGTGCCGCACGACGTCACGCTGTCCCCAGTATTGCGAGTTGTAGACCGCGCCCGCCTGGGCCCCGAACCGTCCCACGAACCGCGGCTGCACGACAGACTTCGTGGGCGGCACGTTGAGGCCGAACATGGCCTGCACCTCGGCCGGCACGCCGAAGTCCGCCTCGATCTCGTTTTGCATCGTGCCCGCCGCGAACAGCGAGACCTGCGGGTTGAACAGCGTCTTGGCGCGCTCTGCTCCGCGGCGCACCTGCTCCGTCTGGGTCGCGTTCGCCTTGAGCCGCTCGTCGCGCGCGACCGCGAGCTCGAAGGCCTGATCGAGCGTGAGCGGCTCGGCCAGCAAGGCCACCGCGAGGACGACCGGGATCATCTCGTCTCGACGGGCTAGTGCTGCCCGTCAAAAGTTGTACGGCATTCGAGCATGACGCGCTCCTCGGCTTGCCAGGAGAAAGCAACACTCGCGCCCGCGGAGCGGGCGCAAGACAAACACCTAGTGCCGCTCGTCGGCCCCGCTGGATTCTGCTCGGTCACGGGCAGCACTAGGTATCTCGTTTGCTCGCGCTCCGCGCTCGCGAGTGCCGCGTGCACCACGGTCGCATGGCTCCCTCCAGGTGCAAGACCGGTCGAACATCTGACGAGCGGCACTAGTACCTCGCCACAGTGGTTTTGATCGGTTGGCGGGAGGTGGCGGGGCGAGGTACTAGCTGTTTTCTCCCGCTCCGCCCCCGGCCGGTGGCTGCCGCTGCGCACGGCCAGCCTCGTTCCCGGCACGGCCGCCCGCTACTCGCCGCGAGAGCCAGGCGATGTCCGGCTGGCGGCCCTGGCGGCCCTGGCGTTCTCTTCCTCCGAGATGGGACGAAGCAGTGAGAGCGGCGCCTACGGATTTGCGGCGCGCCAGCGGCGCAGGAGCTGGCGCAGCGCCTCCGGCTCGGTCTGCGGCACGCCGTCCCCCGACTGGCTCTTCGTGTTCAGGCCATGACAGACCGCGCAGGTGCGGATCTCGCCGGCCTGGAACGAGACCCAGTTGCGCTCGCGCACGACCGGCTCGCCCGCCGGGGACGAGAGCTGCCAGGTCAGGGCGCGCCGCGCCGGGACGAAGGCCGCCATCGAGCCGTCCGCCGCGACCTCCACGCTGCCCGCCGGCGCGCCCGCGGCCGCGACCGAGACGTCCGCCTCGTGCATCGGGCGCGCGAGCAGGCGCCGCCCCGCGCGCGGCATCGCGGTGCCCCCGTAGCCGCGCAGCGCGTCCGCCTGGAAGATCTGGAAGTGCGCGACGTCGTACACCTTGCCCATCGCGCCCAGCGTCTGCACGCCGCCGGGCACGCGCAGGTTGAACGGCTGCTGCACGTCCGCGCGATCGCGGTACGTCACGTTGCGCGAGATGATGAGCGCGAGGCCCCGATCGCGCAGCCAGGCGCGCAACCGGTCCGCGTCCACGCCCTCGCCCGCGAACACCGCCTGCTCGGGCGGCTCGATCGCCTGCACGCGACGCGCAGGCCGCGTCCGTGGCCGCACCTCGACCGGATCGAGCTCCCACAGCAAGCCCTGGTAGCTGACGAGCTGGTCGGGATCCCACGCGGTGACGTCGGCCATGAGGCCGGCCGTCAGCGGCGCGCCCGCGGCCCGGTACATGCCGCCCTGCTGCTCCATCGCGCGCAGGCGGAAGTCGTAGTTCCACCGCGGCGCGGCGCGCGAGCCGAGGTTCTTCGACGGACCCACGACGCTCGTGTGCACCGCGACCAGCGTCCCGTCGGACATCGGCAGCGGGCTCTTGTAGTGGCCGGTGCTGCCGCCCGCCATGCTCGGGTCCTCGGGCTGCGAGTAGCTGTCGGGGTGCGTGACCGGGACGATGACCATGTCCTCGGGGTTGTCCGTGGGCGCGCCGTTCAAGCGCAGGATCGCCCCCGCGGAGGCCGAGCCGAACTCCCGCGCGTAGGTCGCGTAGAACGTGCCCGGGCTGCGCGGGTCCTCCTGCAGGTGGAAGAGCCCGCCGTCCCCCCGCAGGTAGAAGCGATTGCGGTGCGCCGACTCGGGCGTGTTGTAGGTGAGGTTGGGATCGTCGGTGAAGCTCCCGTCCGAGTAGGAGCCGCCGAGCTCGTGGCGGCCCACGTGATTGAGCGTCTCCTCACCGCTGCCGTCCTCGCGCATCTCCCACGGCACGAACTGGTTGAACGTGTGCAGCGACACCGTCGGCTTGGCGTCGGGATCGGCCCGGTCGCGCGGCTCCGGGAAGGACTCCATCCCGCGCACCTCGGCAAGGCGCATGGCGCCCGCGCTCTCGTCGGAGTACGTGAACGCGCCGTACGCGCCCATCTGGTCGGCCATCGTGTAATCGACCTGCTGATCGCGCTGCAGGTGGTCCCACTTCGTGAAGACGATGCGTCCGAAGCTGTCGATCTTGGGTGAGAACGCGCCGCTCGGGGAGTGCTCGAGCAGTACGAGCTCGCCCGATTGCGGCTCGAGGGACCAGACGCCCGTGACGGTCGCCGCGCTCTCGTACTCGTCGAGCTGCGGGTAGAGGTGGGCCGAGCCGTCGCGCGGGCGGTCGGACGTGAAGAGGACGCGATCGTCCGTGCCGTAGAAGGGCGAGACGTTGTTGAAGTCCGCCGGCTGCCCCGGCACGGCGCGGATCGCGACCGCCTCGCCCTGCGCGAGGCCCGTGACCTCGTAGATCTGCCAGCGGTACTGCGCGACCATGTATTGCGCCGTCGGCGCGCCCACGACCATCGAGAACAGCGCGCGATTGCCCGACCAGTGGACGCAGGGCTGCCGGACCGCAATGGAGCCCGCGCCCTGCATGCCCGCATTGCCGAAACCCGCCTCGCGCGTGAGGTTGCGCAGCGTGCCGTCCGGATACCGGATCATGAGGTCGCCGCCGCGCGGCACCGAGGCCAGGGACGCCTCGTGATTGCCGAACGTGCTCGAGACGGTGGAGAACCCGTCGTGCGGCACCTGCGTCACGAACAGGATCGAGCCGACCTGGCCCTGAAACGGGGGATCCACCGGGGCATCGGCAGGCGATGCCGCGTCGCGCGCGCCGCCGTCCGGACCCGGGCGCGCATCGCCGCCGCCTGCCGGTCCATCCGCGGACGTCCCGCCGTCCGCTTCCGGTGCGCGCGGGCCGTCGCCGCCCGCGGCCTTCCCGTCGTCACACGCGCCGAGGGCGCAGGCCACGACCAGAGCCGCGCCCCAGGATCCACGCGGTGGCAAGAGCTGACGCATCCGTCCAGCGTACTACGCTGGTGCGGATCAGTGCGCGGACTCGAGCCGGCCGACGCGCCCCTCGAGCGCGCTCACCCGCCTGTCGAGATCCTCGTGATGCGTGCCCGCGATCTTGAGCACACCGTCGATGCGCTGGTTCATGCCGTGGAGCTCGTCGCGGATCTCGTGCATGTCCTGCCGCAGGCCCTGGTTGTCCTGCCGCAGCCCTGCCAGCTCCGCGTGGATGCCCTGGTTGTCCTCGCGCATGCCGACCAGCTCGTTCTGGATGCGCTGCAGGATTCGCACGGTGAGATCGCTGTTGTCCTCGCTCATGCCCTTCCAGGGTAGCACGCGCAATGCCACGCGTTTCGCTGCGTGAGTCCAGCGAATTGCGGGGCGCGGGCCCATCAAGGGACGGTATTCCGTCCGACGAGGGACGGCCGCCCGTTCGCATGGACGGCATGCCGTCCACGTTGCCTGTTGCCGCCCTACTTCCGCGCCTGTCTGCGCCACTCGGCCGGCAGGCCGATGTCGAGGAAGACGCCGAAGCGGTAGCCGAGGAAGCGCTTCTCGAGGCGCTCCTTGATGCGCGCGAGGGCGCCCTCGGCCTTCGCGTCGAGCTTGCCGTCCGCGCCCACCCACGGCTTCTCCGCGGCGACCTCGGCCACGACGCTCTCGAGGTACGCGCGCTGCTGGCCGAGCAGGCGCCCGTCGCCGCTCGGCCCGCGCCCCGGGTGCACGAAGTCCGGCGCCAGCCGCTCGAGCTCGGCGAGCCGGCGCAGCCACTCGTCGGTACGCCCGATCTCGAGCCACGCGTGCGTCATCCCGGCCACGAGGTCGCCCACGAACAGGTGCTTGTCCCACTCGAGCACCACGTGCGCCTCGCTGCACGCCGGTCCCATGACATGCATCCTGAGGCGCAGCCCCGCCGCCTCGAGCTCCGTGGTCGCGCCCCCGAACGACTCCGGCAGCGTGGCCTCGGCCGGGTAGTCGGGCCTGTAGCGCTCGTAGAACGCGCGCTTGCGCTTCTCGTGCACGGCCGGGACGAGCGCCCGGACCTGCGCCGACGTCACGACGCGGATCCCGCGCTCGCGCAGCACCGCGGTGCCGTTGAACTTGTCGGGGTTCGCGTGGAGCACCACGGCGAGCACGACCTTCTTGCCCGTGGCCGCCTCCGCGACCTCGACGGCCTCGCGCGCCGCCGACGGCAGGAACTGCGTGTCCACGAGGACGAGGCCCCTCGGCCCCTCGATCCAGTAGCTCGCCGTCGAGAAGCCCCACGTCGACGACACGTACGTCCCGACGCGCGGGTCCCCGGCGAACTCATCCGGATGAGCGAATATGACCACCGCGCGCTTCGGCATCCGCCTCGGTGCCGCCTGGGCCGCACCCACCCCGAGGAGCAGGATCGCGAGGACGAGGAGTCTCATCGAGACAGCCTAGCCCGAAGCCCGAAGCCTGAAGCCTCAGAGGGCTGATCGAAACAAGCGCAGTGCTGCGAGACGGGTACGGAAACCGTGACGGGACCGGTTCCGGTTCCGGGTCCGCCTCGGTGCCGGTGCCCGGCATCCGGGATCGGTCGCCGGCATCCGGGAACGGTCGCCGGTGACCGGCATCCGGTCGCCGTGACCGGGATCGAGCGACCGGGCCCGGGGACACCGAGCCCGGTCACCGCCGGTGAGTTACCGCCGTGGGTTGACCAGGCACCAGAGAAGGGCCGCAACACGATCGAGGCCGGGCTCGGCCGCGGCGACGAGGTCGGCGTCGACGTACTGCCAGACGTGCGCGAGCTCAGCTGGGACCTATTCCCATCAACCCTCTGAAGCCCGAAGCCCGAATCTCTCGCAAGAATTGCCAGAAACGAGGCCCGATCGGCTTCCTCTGCGCGTTCCGATGAGTATG
>CAZQJC010000118.1:0-2104 GCA_964593795.1 uncultured Myxococcales bacterium
CGGGTGGGGTCATGATCGTGAGAAATCCCTCACGAACCCGGGGTCATGTTCGTGAGAAAACCGCCCGCTGCCGGGGTCATGTTCCTGGGAAATGACAGCGCGGCGAGCGCGAGCGAGCCGCGGCAGGCCGGCCGCCGCCGCTTGGGCCGGGCGGCGTGACGCCACTGTCGGCGCTCACTCCGAAGCGTAGGAATTTGAGCGTTTGGCCGGTCTGATCGCCGTGGTGGAGCGGCTCGGGTAGGGTTGGCGGCAGCCCGGCGGATGCCCGAAACGGCGAAGGCCCGGAGGTGGAAGCCTCCGGGCCTTCGGGTGGTCCACGGGGACGTGGATCAACCCACGATGAGCGTTGAATCGCACGTCCGCGCGGCCCTGTCGAGCCCCTCGTCCGCCGGCCGGACGAGGACGTGCACGAGGCGCTGCGGATGCGGGCGTGCCGCTGGTGCGGTGCGGTGTTCTTTCTGTGTCGCTGCTGCGACCGGGGCCACGCCTACTGCGGCGAGGCCTGCCGCCGGCAGGGGCGGGTACGCCAGCGGCGAGAGGCCCGCGCCCGACACCAGCGAAGCCCCGAGGGACGCGCGGACCATCGCGATGCGATGTGAATCGCCCCGGGTTTGCCGGAGGCTCCATTTCTTGGGAGGATGGAGCGATGGCAGGCACGAAGAGGTACTCACGAGAGGTGCGGGAGCGCGCGGTGCGAATGGTCTTCGAGCACGAGGGCCGACACGGGTCGCGCTGGGAGACGATCCGGTCGATCGCCGGCAAGCTCGGCTGCTCGACCGAGGCGCTGCGCAACTGGGTGAAGCAGACGGAGGTCGATAGCGGCCAGAAGGACGGCGTGACGAGCGAGGAGCGGGTGCGGGTGAAGGAGCTCGAGCGGGAGAACTTCGAGCTTCGTCGCGCGAACGAGATTCTGCGCAAGGCGTCCGCCTATTTCGCACAGGCGGAGCTCGACCGCCGACCGAAGTGATGGTGTCCTTCGTAGACGAGCACCGGGAGACGTACGGGGTCGAGCCGATCTGCAGGCAGTTGCCGATCGCCCCGTCGGTCTACTTCGAGCAGAAGGTGCGGGAGCGAGATCCTGCGCGTCGGTCGGCGCGGTGGCAGCGTGACCGCGAGCTGCGCGAGGAGATCGAGCGGGTGTGGAAGGAGAACTTCGGCGTCTACGGCGCGTACAAGGTGTGGCGGCAGCTGCGCCGGGAAGGGGTGGACGTGGCGCGTTGCACGGTGGAGCGCCTGATGCGAGCCATGGGTCTCCGTGGCGTCGTCCGTGGCCGGAAGACTCGGACGACGATTCCTGCCGACTTGGCAGAGCGACCGCGGGATCTCGTTCAGCGCCAATTCCAGGCGGACGGTCCGAATCGCTTGTGGGTGGCCGACCTCACCTACGTCGTGACCTGGCGTGGCTTCGTCTACGTGGCCTTCGTCACCGACGTCTTCTCGCGGAAGATCGTGGGCTGGAGGGTGTCGAGCTCGCTGCGCAGCGACCTCGCCCTCGACGCGCTCGAGCAAGCGCTGCACGAGCGCAAGGATCTCGACAACCTCATTCATCACAGCGACCGCGGCACGCAATATCTATCGATTCGCTACACGGAGCGGCTCGCCGGAGCCGGCATCGAGGCCAGCGTCGGCAGCGTCGGTGACTCGTACGACAACGCCCTGGCCGAGACGATCAACGGCCTCTACAAGGCAGAAGTCATCCGGCCGAACGGCCCGTGGAAGAACCTCGAGGACGTCGAGTTCGCGACGCTCGAGTGGGTCGACTGGTTCAATAACCGCCGGCTCCTTGGCTCGATCGGAGATGTTCCTCCGTCCGAGTTCGAGGCGGCGTATCATGCAGAACGGACGAGCCAGACCAGGGAGGTCGGACTCAACTGACCGAGCCTCCGGAGAACCCGGGGCGATTCAGTCCGCGTACCGAGGGGAATCGGGAGAACTCGCCTGCCACTCCTCGAGCTCTCGAAGCGCGGAGCCTGCAAGTTTGCTGAGTCGCATCGCCACGCCGCCCAACGGCTTGGCCATGAGCTGCCGGCCGCCGCATGCCCCGCAGTCTCGACCGCCGGACGCCGCCGTGTCAACCCCCCGATTGCCGCGGCCGGCGGCCACG
>CAZQJC010000119.1:0-20254 GCA_964593795.1 uncultured Myxococcales bacterium
CCACGATCCGGAGCGCAGGGGCGAGCTTGCCACCTCGAGCCCGCTCAGAGGAGTGGCCGCTCCTGCGTCCGCAGATCGTCGCCCAGCCGTCCGCGAGGCGAGTGCAGCGAGCCGCAAGGGCGTAGCGAAGCGCCCGCCCTCCGGCGAGGCGAGCGCAGCGAGCCGCAAGGGCGTAGCGAGCGCAGCGAGCGAAGACGCAGGGAGGGGGGCCCGACGCGGCTTTGCCGCGGCGGGGGAGGGGCGGCGCGCCCCTCCTGCGCGGCCCTCAGGCCGCGATCGTACTAAAGCCGGCCGACGTCGCGGTCGCGGACCCAGCCGTCGAGGCCGTTGGCGAGGCGGACTCGGACCCAGTCCTGATCCTTCTCGACCACCTGCACCTTGAGGCCGGCGTGAACCTCGAAGGCGGTGCGGTAGTTCGGGTCGGGACCGTCCTTCACCGCGAGCGCATCGGGCAGCACGATGCCCATCTGGACGCGCTCGTCGAGGTACGCGCGCGCGCCGAGGAGCGCGCCGGACGCCGCCACCGCGACGAACAGGAGCAGGGTCACGGCGCCGACCCCGGCGCGTGCCAGGCCGGCCTCGAGCAGGCGCAGCGCGAACAGGCCCGAGAACGCCAGCAGGTAGAGGATGACGAAGGTCCAGGTGACGAAGCTCGTGGTGAACGTCGTGACGACGCGGATCCAGAGCGGGTCGCGATCGGCGCCCTCGATGCGATCGTGGGCGCGGCGGCTAGAGAGGGCTCGCGCGGTCTTGAGGTTGAACTGCGCGTCGTCCTGCGTCGGGTCGAGCGCCAGCGCACGCTCGTAGTTGAGGATGGCGGGGCCGAGCTGGTTCGCGCGGTAGTAGGCGTTGCCGAGGTTGAAGTAGAGGTCTTCGTGCACGGGACCGAGGGACCGAACCTGCTCGTAGGCCTCGATGGCGGCCGGGTAGTTGCCCTTCCAGTAGGCCTCGTTTCCGCGCACGAAGGCCTCGGAGACGAGGTCCGCTCGCGCAGGCGCCGCGTGCGCCAGCAGCAGGAGGACGAGCACGAGCACGCGCCTCGGGGTCATGCGGGCTCCTTGACGCGGACGCGCTCGATCTGGTCGAGCAGCGCGCGCGCTTGCTTGGCGGTGTTGCGCATCTCTGCGGCTCCGGGCGCGACCTGGGCGAACCGCGCGAAGTCGCACGCCTCGAGCTGGCCGACCACCTCGGCGGCCATCTCGGGCGCGTAGCCGCGCTGCTCGAGGGTCTCACGCAGCTCCGCGAGCGTGCGGCCGGTGACGTTCAGGCCGAGCTGTGCGCCGATGTACTCGCGGATGGCGCGGTCGATCTCGCCCCAGAACTCGGCCGCGCGGCCCGCCTTGACGTGGCCCTCGGCGACGCGGAGCCGGCCACGTGCGCTCCACTTCGCCTTGCGGAGCAGCGCGCGGCGCGTCTCGCGCTTGAGGAACCCGCGCACGCGATCGAAGAGCACGACGGCCAGGAAGAGCAGCGCCGGGACGATGAGGATGAAGCGGAAGGCGCGGTGGCGGTAGAGGACGGCTCCGACGCGGCTCGACAGGGCGCGCCGCGCGCGGATGGTGCGGATCTCGGGGGCGAGGACGTTCTCGACGCCGGCGCCGGAGGCCGACGGCCCGGTCCCCGGTTGCGCGGACGTGGCGCTCACGAGCCCGGTGACGTTCACGGCGAGCTTGTCCGTCTTCGCGACGGCGTACTTCTCGAGCTTGGGATCGAAGTAGGGCAGCTCGAGGACGGGGATCTCGAGCTTGCCGGCCTTCTGGGGCAGCACGAGGAACTCGTAGATCTTGGTGCCGCCGACGAGGTCGCCGGGCTCGATGCGCTCGGTGATCTTGGGCTCGTAGACGCGCAGGCCCTCGACCTGCGGCGTCTTGAGCTTGATGCCGCGCAGGTTGCCCTCGCCGCGCACGGTGACCGTGAGCGTCGCCGCCTCGCCGCCCGACAGGCTCTCGCGATCGAGGTGCGCGGTCAGCGCGAACTTGCCGACGTTCTGCGAGACGAAGCCCTCGGGCTTGCCGGCCTCGGGCAGCGGGCGCACCTCGACGGCGATGGGCTCGCTCTTGAGGTTCTGCCCCTCGGCCGAGTAGAAGGCCGTCGTGAAGGTCGTGACCTCGCTCTCCATCGTGCCGATGGTCAGGCGGCCCGGCTGCAGCGGGAACAACGCGCGCTTGAGCAGCACCGCGACCGAGTACTCGACGCCGCCTACGGTGCGCCGGTCGTAGGTGAGCCGGCCCTGCGGCGAGAAGAGCTCCTCGGACCAGAAGCCGTCCGTCTTGGGCTCGGCGATGGTGCGGTACTTGAGGATGTCGCTCTTGGTGAAGAGCGAGAACGTCGCCTTGAGCTGCTCGCCGACGTAGACGCGCTGGCGGTCCACCGTCGTGCGCAGGAAGAGCTCGCCGCGCTGCACCACCTTGTCGGGCGCCTTCTCCGGCGGCGCGCCTCCGTCGGGGGCGTCGGCCGCGGCCCCCGCGCGCACGGTGAGCGGGTGCGTCTGGTACTCGCGCCCCGCGACGGTGACGCGCGCCTCGCCGACGCGCAGCAGGCCGCGGCGCTTCGGTCGCAGGCCAAAGGTGCGGGTCTCGACCTCGCGCACCTCGGAGCCCTTCTTGCCGCTCGACCACTGCATCGACTGCTGCACGCCCTGCGGCTGCACGTCGAACTCGTGCAGATCCGGCGGCACGAAGCGCGCGTGCCGGGTGCCGCGCGGCACGATGAGCTGGATGGTGAGCTGCACCGTACCGTCCATCGTCACCGTGTCGGCGGAGAGCTGCGCGTCGAACACCACGTCCTCGGCGCGCGCCCGCCCGGCGACCAGCAGCGCGAGGAGGACCACGACGACCTGGGCCCTGCGCCTCACCAGTCGCGCTCCACCCTTGGGGCCTCGGCGGCGCGCCGGCGCGCCAGCTCTTGCTCGAGCGTTCGCTCGGTCTCCGAGAGCGCGTCCAGCACGGCCTCGGCCTCGTCGGTCGTCATGGGTCTCTCCGGGGGCCCACTGCCGGGCGCCTCCGCATCCTTGGGTCCCTGCGCCTGCGACTCGGCCTCGCGACGCTTGCGCTCCTCCTCCTCGCGACGGCGCCGCTCCTGCTCGGCCTGGCGCTCCGCTTCCTTGCGCGCCTCGTCGGCGCGCCGCGCCTCCTCCTGCTGAGCGTGCGCGCGCAGCGCGAGCTCGAGGTTCCACTTGGCGGCGACATCACGCGGCTCGAGCCCGAGCGCGCGCACGTAGGCCTGCTGCGCCTCGACGTACTTGCCCGCGCGGAAGAACGCGTTGCCCATGTTGTAGAAGCCCTGCGCCTTGAGGGCCTGATCGCGCGCCTCGGTGGCGCGGAGGAACTCGCGCTGCGCCTCGTCGAAGCGGCCGAGCGCGTAGAGGGCCGCGCCGCGATCGAGGTGCAGGCCCGGCTCGGCGGGCAGGCGAGAGAGAGCGCGCTCGTAGCGGCCGAGGGCGTCCTTGGCGCGCCCCTCGGCGAGCGCGCGGTTGCCCTCCTCGACGTCGGGGTCGGGGGCGAGCAAGAGGTCGAAGCCCACGAGCATCGGCACGAAGACGAGGATCATCGCGACCCGCACGGCTTGCGGCAGGGACGGCGCGGCGGCAGGTGCGGCGGGCCTCGCGCTGCGCTTCCTGTCGCCCGTCACGGCCTCGAGGAGCAGCAGCATGAAGGCAGGGAAGAGGAACCAAGCGTAGCCCTCGTCGTAACGGCGCACCACGCGCGCCTCGTGCTCGGCGCGCTGCAGATTTGCGAGCGCCAGGCGCACCGCGTCGACGCCGAACCGCTTCGGATCGACCCGGAAGTAGTCGCCACCCGTGACCTCGGCGATCCGGCGCAGGCGCGCCTCGTCGAGCTTCGACGTGACGAGCTCGCCATCGCTGCTCCTGACGAAGCCCTCGCCGCGGCCCTCGGCGCCGACCTGCGGGACGAGCTCTCCGGCCGGTGTGCCGATGCCGATCGTGTAGACGCGGATGCCCTCGGCTGCGGCCTCGCGGGCGGCGGCGAGCGGCTCCCCCGTCGTGTCCTCGCCGTCGCTCATGAGCACGATGACCTGGGCACGACGCGGCCCCGTGCGCACGCGGCGCAGCATCTCGGCCCCCGCGCGCAGGGCGCGCGCGAGGCTGGTGCCGCCCGCCGGGACCTCGTTCGGCGTCAGCGAGCGCGCGAACATGCGCACGGCCTGGAAGTCGAGCGTGAGCGGGTACGAGATCGTCTCGCCGGCGAAGGCGACGGTGCCCACGCGATCTCCGACGAGCTCGTCGAGGAGGTTGTCGAGCTCGCGCTTGGCGCGCTCGAGGCGGCTCGGATAGACGTCGCGGGCGAGCATCGAGCGCGACACGTCGAGCGCGACCACGACGTCGAGGCCGAACTGACGGGAGAGCGTGGCCCGCGAGCCGAGCTGCGGGCGAGCGAGCGCCGCCACGACCAGCCCGAGCGAGATCACGTGCAGCGCGAGCTTGGCCCTACGCCTGCGCGGCGACGCCGACGAGATCATGCGCTCGACGAGGGCCTGGTCCCCGAGCCGATCGAGCACGCGCCGGCGACGCGCGAAGAAGATCGCGAACGCGATGGCGAACATCGGCAGGAGGAGCAGCCCCCAGAGGTAGAGCGGGTGCGCGAACTTCACGTGTCTCCCCGGGTGCCTGTCAGCGGGCTGGCCCAAGTGGCCAACCCGCTTGTGTTTCTCCCGCTCCGGGCTCCGCCCTGCGCGGATCCCTTCGCGGCCTTGGGGCGGCCCAGCGGCCGCGGTGACAGGCTCGACCGGGGTGCGATCGCCATGTCGCTCGAGCCTGTCACGGCAGCTTCCTCCACCAGGTCAGGCCGAGGACGAGCTCGGCCAGGAGCAAGATCACCGCCGGCCAGAGCAGGCGTGGGAAGAGCTCCGCGTGGACCTTCGCGCGCTCGCGGTACTTCGACCGGTCGAGCTCCTCGAGGATCTGGTGGAACCTGCGCTCGAGCGCGGGCGCGTCGGTGGCCAGGTAGGGCACGCCTCCCGTCTGCGCGGCGATGGCCTCGAGGAGCTTCGGGTTGACCGGGTAGCGGCGGCGGCTGCGGCCCGTCGCGGTGGTGGTCTGCGAGGGCGAGGCCGGCGCGTGATCGCCGACGAGGATCGTGAAGACCTTGACGCCGAGCTTGTCCGCGAAGGCCGCGGCCTGGAGCGGCGCGATGTTGCCGGCGTTGTTGTCGCCGTCGGTGACGAGGATGACGACGCGGGACTGCGCGTCCGACCGGCGCAGGCGGTTGAGCGCGACCGCGAGCCCCTGGCCGATCGCGGTGCCATGCCCGTCGATCTGCCCGAGCTTGAGCTCGGCCACCATACGCCGCAGCGCGGCGTAGTCGGTCGTGAGCGGCGCCACGGTGTAGGCGTCCTTGCCGAAGACCACCATGCCGATGCGATCGCTCTTCCGGCGCTGCAGGAAGCGATCGATGACCAGCTTGGCCGCGGTGAGGCGGTCGGGCTGCAGGTCCGTCTCCTCCATCGAGGAGGACAGGTCCAGCACGAGCACGATGTCGATGCCCTCGAGCTCGAGCTCATCCTCGCCGAGCGTGGACTGCGGCCGCGCGAGCGCGAGCGCGACGAGCGCCAGGGCCACGACGCGGAGCGCCTTCGGGAGCTTGATGATGCGCTGGCGCCAGCCGCCCTGCACCGCGCGCAGGTCCGCGACGCGCGAGAACAGCATCGTCCCGGCCCTGCGGCGCTCGACGTGGAAGAGCACCCACGCGGCCAGCGCCGAGCCGCCGAGCAACACGAGCGCCCCGCGACGCGCGAGCGACAGCTCCACCTGCCCTCGGAGCGCGAACCAGAGCCCGAGCGCGATCGGCGCCGCCACCGCGAGCGTGAGGAGATAGGGCGCCAGCACCGCCAGCAGGCGCCGGCCGAGGGCCGCGAGCTCGCTCTTCTTCACGCGGCGACCTCCACCACGGGCGGCGGTGCGGGCGCGAGCGCCCCGAGGATCACGCCGAGCTCGTCGGCCGCCGCGCGCGTGTCGTCCTCGGTGGCCGGGTACTGCGCGAACTTCACGAGATCACAGGCGCGCACCCACCCGACGATCGCGGCGTAGCGCTCCTCGTCGAGCTCCGCGCCCACGTGGGAGAGCAGCTCGCGCTCGAGCTCCGTGGTCGTCGTCGGCAGGACGCCGAGGCGCGCGCGCAGGCAGTCGCGCAGGATCTCGCTCATCGACAGGAAGAGGGGCTTTCGGTCGGACGCGGAGAGATCCGTGGCGGCGAGCAGCGCGTCGAGCCGCTCGCGCGCCACCTCGTGCGCGGGCCTCGGTGGAGGCAGCCGCGCCGCCTCTCGACGGCGGATCACGCGCCGCCGGACGGCGAAGCCCGTCGCGACGGCGAGGCCGAGACCCACCCAGCCGCCGACGAGATACAGCGGCAGCCGGTTCTCGGACATCACGCGCACGGGCGACGACACCTCCCGAAGGTCGCGATCCTCCGGCCCGGTGAGCGCCTCGATCGTCCCCTCGAGGTGCGCCGTGCGGACCTCGCGCACCTCGCCCGCGGTCCCGAGGTACGTCACGACGAGCGGGGGCACCTCGAAGTGCCCCGTCTCGTAGGCCGCCACGCGCAGCGTCCACTCCTTCTTCGCCGAGCCGTCGCCGAGGTCCTGGTCGCCCTCGCTGCGGTCGAGCACCGTGAGCCTGCCGAGCTGCGGGCCCGCCTGGAGGTTGCACACCACGCCGCGCTTCCGGATCGCGACCACCTGCAGCGTGATCGGATCGCCGATGCGCGCCTGTGGCCGGTCGATGCGCGCGCTGACGGTCGGCGCCTCGACGGCGGGCTGCACCACCGCCGCGTCCGCGGCGAGGAGGGGCCAGGCGAGGAGCAGCGCCCACATCAGTGGTGGAGCCTCCGCTCGCGTACGCGGAAGAACTGCACGAGCGCCGGCGTGATGGACTCGCCGGTGCGCACCTGCACGTAGTCGATGTCGAGCCGCTTCCAGGCCGCCTCGCGCTCGGCCCGCTGGCGGAGCATGCGTTGCGCGTACGCGGCCGCCGCGGGGCCGGAGGTGTCGAACTCGAAGACGTCCCCGCTCTCGGGGTCCTCGAAGCACACGATGCCGAGGGGCGGCAGGCGGTCCTCGAGCGGGTCCGTCACGCACACGGGGACCACGTCGTGGCGGCGGCGCGCGACGCGGAGCTGCGTCTCGTACGCGGGCGTGTCGAAGTCGGAGATCAAGAAGGACACGCTGCGTCGGCGGGAGATGCGGCGCAGGAACTCGAGCGCGACGCCGACGTCGGTGCGCTGGCTGGCCGGCTGGAACCGCAGGATCTCGGTGATCACGCGCAGCACGTGCTTCTTGCCCTTCTTGGGCGGCACGAACATCTCGACGCGGTCCGTGAACACGATGAGGCCCACCCGGTCGTTGTTCTTGATCGCCGAGAACGCGAGCGTGGCGGCGAGCTCGGCCATGAGCTCGCGCTTCTCCTGCCCGCGCGTGCCGAAGCGCCCCGAGCCCGACATGTCCACGAGCAGCATCACCGTGAGCTCGCGCTCTTCGATGAAGATCTTGACGTACGGCTCGTTCTTGCGCGCGGAGACGTTCCAGTCGATCGCGCGCACGTCGTCGCCCGGCTGGTACTCGCGCACCTCCGAGAACACCATGCCGCGCCCCTTGAACACGGCCTGGTAGGCGCCTGCGAAGCGATCCGTCGCGAGCCGCGTCGCCGCGATCTCGATCTTCTTGATCTTGCGCAGGACCTCGCGCGTCAGCACCGGGCGGGCCTCACGGGACTTCGATCTGCTCGAACAGGCGCCGGATGATGTCCTCGCTGGTCAGCGACTCGGCCTCGGCCTCGAAGGTCAGGACGATGCGGTGGCGCAGCACGTCGGGGCCCACGCTCTTGACGTCCTCGGGCGTGACGTAGCCGCGCCGCCGCAGGAAGGCGTGCGCACGCGCCGCGAGGTTCAGGTAGATGGACGCGCGCGGCGAGCCGCCGAACTCGATGAGGTCCTGCAGGTCCGCGAGGCCGTACGCGCGCGGCTCGCGCGTGGAGTGCACGACGTTGACGATGTAGTCGCGGATCTTCTCGTCGATGTAGACCTGATTGATGAGCGCGCGGCAGGCGAGCAGCGTCTCGGGCGAGCACACCGCCTCGGCCTTCGCGGACGCGCCCATCGTGTTGCGATCCATGATGTCACGCTCCTCGGCCTTGGTCGGGTAGCCGACCTTGATCTTGAGCATGAAGCGATCGAGCTGCGCCTCGGGGAGCTGGTACGTGCCCTCCTGCTCGATGGGGTTCTGCGTCGCCATCACCATGAAGAGGTCGGGCAGCTTGTGCGTCTCGTCGCCGATCGAGACCTGCCGCTCCTGCATCGCCTCGAGGAGCGCCGACTGCACCTTGGCCGGCGCGCGGTTGATCTCGTCGGCGAGCACCAGGTTCGCGAAGATCGGCCCGCGCCGCGGGATGAACTCGCCGCGCTGCATGTTGTAGATGGTCGTGCCCACGATGTCGGCGGGCAGGAGGTCCGGCGTGAACTGGATCCGCTGGAACTTCGCGCTCACCGTGTCGGCGACGGTCTTGACCGTGAGGGTCTTGGCGAGCCCCGGCACGCCCTCGAGCAGGACGTGCCCGCCCGTCAGCAGGCCGATGAGGATTCGTTCGACCATGTACCGCTGGCCGACGACGACCTTCTGCACCTCGCCGAGGATCCGGTCGATGACCACGCTCTCCTGCTGCACGAGCGCGTTGATCTGCTTGACGTCCATGTCGCACGGATTGTCCACGAAGACACGAAGGTGCGCCAATTCGTTCGAGATTCACGCGCCCCGGCCGGCGGCTTGACACCCGCCCCCGCGGGCGCTATCCAATGCCCCGCATGCCTGCCATCCACTCCCCTAGGCCCACGGACCGCACCTTCGACGTTCGGACCATCGAGCGCACCGTCCGCAAGGGGACGCTCTCGAAGAAGGACCTCGAGAAGTTCCTCAAGACGCTGCCCGACGTCGCCGACAAGGCCCAGGCGATCCGCGTCGAGCTGATCACCGCCGACGACGACGATCCCTCGGAGGACTGACCGGTGTCGGAGGGGCAGGAGGACAAGGGCTTCAAGGTGGTGGATCGCCGCCACGCGTCGGCCACCGAGCCCGCCGCGGGAGAGGCGCCCGAGCCGCCGCCCGCCCAGGAAGACCTCCAGCCGATCGACTTCTCGACCCTGTGCCTGTCGCTCTCGACGAGCGCGCTCATTCATCTCGGCGTGATGACGCACCCCGAGACCGGCAAGGTGGAGCCGCACCTGCCGCTGGCGCGCCAGACGATCGACACGCTCGGCATGCTCGAGGAGAAGACGCGCGGCAACCTCACCAAGGACGAGGCGCGCCTGCTCGAGCACCTGCTCTACGACCTGCGCGTCAAGTACGTCGAGGCCGGGAAGAAGGGCAGCTGATCCGGATCCGCCGGGCGGCGGTGCTCGTGTCCGTGGCGTTCGCGAGCGCGCGGGCGAGCGCGGAGCCCGTCTCGTTCGTCGAGGCGCTGCGCATCGCGCGCCCCTCGGTCGTCGGCATCACCTGCGGCAGGGCGAACGAGTCGCCGCGCGTGGGTGCGGGCGTGGTGGTCGACCGAGCCGGCGGCGTGCTCACGGTCGCGCACCTCGTCGATCGATGCGCCGCGCGGGTCGAGCTCGCCGGGGGTCGCGCCGTCGGCGCGAAGCTCGTCGGCCGCGACACCGGACTCGACCTGGCGCTCCTGCGCCTCGACGCGGCGGCGGACCTTCCGCCGCCGGTGGCGTTTTCGCAGGCGCTCGCGCTCGGCGAACCCGTGGCCGCGATCGGACGCCCGGCGGGCCTGCCCGTGGTCGCGTCGGCCGGCATCGTGAGCGGGCTCGACGTGGAGATCGCCTCGCCCGTGGGGCCGAGGGGCTCGCGCTGGCGCGTGGTCGCCTCGGACGCGGCGACGGCCCCCGGCTCGTCGGGCGGCCCGCTCGTGCGCACCGACGGCACGGTCGCGGGGCTCGTGGTGATGACCCACGCCGAGGCGAAGCTCACGCTCGCGCACCCGGTGGCGACGCTGCTCCAGGCGATGGCGCGGATCGCGGCTACTTCAGCGCCTCGTCGATCGCGACCTTGACCGCGCCGTGGGGCTCTCGGGCCCTGCGCGCCGAGAGCGCGGCCCTCGCCCCCGTGGTGGCGAGCCGGCCGAGCGCGCGCGCCGCCGCCTGACGGACGAGCCAGTCCTCGTGCGCGAGCAGGCGCTTGCCGTGGCCGAGCGCCACCGCGGGGTGTGCGCCGCCGAGATGCGCGGCGTAGGCCTCGACGGCGACGGCAAGGAGCGCGGGCTGCGCCCTCCTGTCGGCGAGCACCGCCGAGAGCGTGCGATCGGCGCGCGGCCCGCCGACCTTGGCGAGCGCGCCGAGCGCGCGGGCGCGATGCGCGAGGAGCAGGGTTCGATCGTGGAACGCCTCGTCGAGCAAGGCGTCGACGCCGTGGCCGAGCTTCTTCCAGTCCTCGGCGCTCATGGGCACGAGCTCGCGGGCCTGGAGGTTCGCGCGGACGGTGTTCTTGCGGGCCGGTGCGGCCAGCGCCGGCGCGGCGAGCGCGACGCAGAGCAGCCCGATCACGATGGAACGTCGCATCTCACCTCCCCTGCACGATCGGCGAGCGGAGGAGGATCTCCTTCTGCCCCGCGGAGAGCGCGCGGTTGCCCGTGCCCGTCCAGAACAGGAAGTTCGACGCGTCGAGCGCCATGCACTCCTCGGGCGAGAGCCCGTCGCCGCTCGTGTCGTTGCTCATCGGGCACTCGGGCGTGTCGCTGATGAGGTCGTGCTTCTTGCCGTCCTTCTCGGTCGTGTGGAAGAGGCCCATCGAGTGGGCCGTCTCGTGCGCCATCGTCGAGCCCAGCTCGGGCAGGTCGAGCGAGCCGTCGGCCCGCTTGTGTGCCTCGACCGACACGATCGAACCCGAGGCGATCGTGCCCTGGATGGCGAGGGCGGCCGGAACCCCCATCGAGATCCCGAGCGTCATCGATCCCGGATCGTCGCCCGTCAGGACGCGCGTGAAGTACAGGTTGTACGTCGTCGGCGCCCCGCTGCCGCGCGCGGCCAGTCGCCGCAGCGCCGAGGTCGGTGCGAGATCGACGCGCGGCGCCACCAGCTCGGCGGCGTCCGCGCCCCCTAGGTCGATCCCGCGCACCGCGCCCCTTCCGATGCCGGCCTGCCGGAAGATCGAGAACATCTCGTCGAGGGCGGGCGCGAGCGTCGTGGCCACGTCGGTGCTCGAGAGGCCCGAGCCCTCGACGAAGTAGAGGTCGAGATCGAGCGTGCCCGCGACCGGCGTCGGCCCCTTTCGATGCACGACCCACAGCCTGGCCGCCGGCTTCGTGGACGCGAGGCGGAAGGTGTACCGGCCCGGCGCCATCGCGTCCCCGTCGGCCTCGGGCAGCAGCAGCGAGCCCGAGCCCGGGAAGAGCCCCGGGCGAAGCGGCCGCCCGAGCGCGAGGTACGCGCCGATGTCGGGCCCCGCGCGGAAGAGCTCGCGGCCGTCCGGTGCCGTGAGGGAGGACAGGAACACGAGATCGTCGGCCGTTCCGCCCGCGAGCTCGGCGTAGAGCGAGACGCTGAGCGTGTCCGCGGTCCCCTCGAACGCGAGGTCGCCGCTCTCCGAGACGGTGCCACCGAAGACCTCGAGGCGACCGCCGAGCGAGACCATGCCCCGCGCGTCCACCGTGGTGGTGCTCGTCGATCCGCCCGCGCCCGCCGCTCCGGAACCGCCGCCACCGGCCCCCGCGGGGGCATCGTCGCCGCAGCCGGAGGCCAGGATCGCCACGGCGAGCGCACGCACCTGCATTCGGAGTCCTCGCATCGCCTCCCCCGGGCAAGCCGCGCCCTGCCCGATCATCGCACGCCGGCCTTCGCATGCAGCCACTCGAGTGCTCCTCCCGCGAGCGCAGCGAGCACGTGCCGCCCGCAGGCTTTGCCGCACGTTGGCGTTGCGCGCCTTCGGCGCGACCGGCACAGGGACCCGCGGAGGCCTGAGGCCGGAGCGGGAGAGCTCAGCAACAATCGCTCGAGGTGCGCATCGAGGCACCGGCGCTCTCGCCCATCGATGTGGGTTCGAGCTACCGCCGGCGCTCGACGGCCTCGCGCGCGAGCGCGTCGCAGCGCTCGTTCTCGGGGACCCCCGCATGGCCGGCCACCTTGTGGAAGGTCAGGCGCGAGAACTGCGCGCAGAGCGCGCGGATCCTGAGCACGAGCTCCGTGTTCGCCTTGGCCTTCCAGCCCTTGCTGAGCAGGCCAATCGCGTACGACGAGTCCGTGTACACGATGACGGGCCGGTCGCGCACCTTGAGCGCCTCGAGGCCGCGCTGGATGGCCGTCAGCTCGGCGATGTTGTTCGTGCCGACCCCGAGGTACTCGGAGATCTCCTTGCGCAGCTCGCCCGAGAGCAGGACGACGCCGATGCCCATCGGCCCCGGATTGCCGGAGCAGGCGCCGTCGGTCCAGACGTGCACGGTGCGATCGTTGCGCTCGGCCACGCGCGTCAGCTCGGCGGGAACAGGCGCGCACGCATCGACAGGAGCGCCGCGCAGTCGGTGGCCGCGTCGACGCGCTTTCCGACGAACGTGGACGCCGAGTCGGGCTGCTGCGTGATCTGCGGGTTGATGGCGACGACCGCGCTGAGGTCGCCTGCGGAGCAGGGGTTCGTGCCGCGCTGGCAGCCGAGGATCGACTGCTCGAGCGTCGCCTCGACGGTGCCCGCGACGAGGTCGCTCGAGAACACCTGCCCCTTGAGCGAGACGGCCGTGCGGAGCACGACGTAGACCTCGTTGAGATCGGAGAAGACCGGGGCGTTCTTCACGCGCAGCGTGCCGCCGGGCTGCCCGTCGCCCTCCTGGTCGCAGACGCACGCGCTGCCGCTCGCCATCGCGCACGCGGGCGCTGGCAGCGTGCCGCCGCACGCCGGGTACTTGCCGCCCGCGTCGATCGCCGGCAACACGTCCTTCTCCGGCATCGCGAGCTTGCCGCCGAGCACGATCACGAGCGGGGCGTCCTGCTTGAGGTTCGCGCAGACGCTCGTCGTGGAGAGCGAGCCGGCGGCGGTCACCTTGCCCACCGACGACACGAGCTCGGTCGGCACCTCGAACGTGACGGGCTCCTGCCCCTGCAGCTCGACCGGCGGGATCGTGATGCCGCAGAGCTGCGCGGCGATCCCCGCCTGGGTCCCGTTCTGCGTGATGTCGACCAGCAACAGCAGCTCGCTCGTGGTGTCGGACTCGACGAGGCCCGACGCGGAGACATGGACGTTGAGCGCGCCGAGCACCGCGAAGCGACCATTGGCGTCGAAGGTGCCAGGCCCCGGCGTGCACTCGAGCGCCTGGTCGTCGTCGTCGCCGAAGAGCTCGAGCGGCTTTTGCTCGTCGCACGACAGGGCGACGAGGCACAGGAGCCCAAGGCCGATCGGACGCACGGGCCGAGACTATAGCGCACCGTCCTCGGCCCGAAGCCCGAGGCGTTTCGATGCCAGCGCCCCGGAGCCGCGCTGTAAGATGCGCCCTTCATGCGGCTCGGGCTCGCCACGCTCCTGCTGGTCCTCGCTTCGAGGGCCGCCCTCGCGAGCCCCGCGGACGTGTTCGGCCTCGGCAGCGAGGCGGCTGCCCTCGGCGGCGCCGTCACCGCCCGGGCAACCGGCTGGGAGGCGAGCTACTACAACCCCGCGGGCCTCGTGTTCGAGTCGCGCAGCGATCGCGGCGCGGCCACGCTGGGCGTCGTCGGCTCGGGCTCGACCCTGGCCATCAACGGCAAGCCCTACGCCGTCTCCGAGCAGCTCGGCGTGCAGCTCGGCGCGCACCTGCCGCTGCCCTTCGGCTCGTTCCTCAAGGACCGGCTGGCCGTCGGGTTCTCGATGTATGCGCTGCCGAAGAACGTGCTGCGCGTGATCGCGCGGCTGCCCTCGGAGGAGTTCTACCCCTACTACGACAACCGCACGCAGCGCCTCGTCATCCTGCCGGCGCTCGGCATCAAGCTCCATGATCGCGTCGCGATCGGCGTCGGCTTCAACTTCCTCGCGGGCCTGACCGGCTCGGTGGCCTCGGGTCAGGGCGAGACGCGCGCCATCGACGCGCGCGTGGACGAGGAGGTCTACACCAACGTCAAGCTGAACACGGGCCTTCGCGTCGAGGTCGGCTGGGGCGTGTCGCTCGGCGCGGCGTACCGCCCGGCGTTCTCGGTGCCGTTCCGCACGACCACGCACAACGTCGTCGCGGGCCAGAACATCGACCTCGACGTCGACGCCGAGGGACTGTTCTCGCCGCACCAGGTCGCGCTCGGCGCGGCGTGGCGCTGGCGCATGCTGGCGCTGTCCTTCGACGCGGACTGGAGCAAGTGGTCCTCGTGGAAGGGGCCGTACGTCGCCGTCTCGAGCGAGCTGCCGCTGGCCGGGCGGCTCGACGTGGCCGTGCCGCACCTCCGGTTCTCCGACGTGTGGGCGCTGCGCGGCGGCGCCGAGGTGCGGGTCCTCGAGACGACGGACGTGGCGCTCGACGCGCGCCTCGGCGGAGGCTTCGAGCCCTCGCCCATCCCACCGCAGCACGGCGTCACGAACCTCGTGGACGGCGACAAGCTCATGCTGAGCGCCGGCGCGGGCGTGCGCGTCTCGCACCTCCTGCCCAAGCCCGTGCGCTTCGACGTCCACTTCCAGCTCCAGATGCTCGGCGACCGCGCGGACGCCAAGATCCGCGCCGCCGCGGGCGAGACGCCGGACCCGGCGGACAAGCTGCGCGACGAGGTCAAGGACCTCCAGGGCGACCTCTCGACGATGGGCTTCCAGACCTCCAACCCCGGCTATCCGGTGCTGCGCGGCGGTGGCGTCGTGTACGCGGGCGGCTTCAACGTGACGTTCGAGCTGTGACGCGCGCTCGCCTGCTCCGCCGCTCCTGCCCGGCGCTCCTCGCGTTCGGCGTCCTGCTCGCGCCCCGGGCGGCGGTCGCGGATCCGACGGACCTCCTCGGCTTCGGCGCGCGCTCGCTCGGCCTGGCCAACGCGGGCGCGGCCGTCGCGCGCGGGGGAGCCGCCGCGATGTGGAACCCGGCCGGCGTCGCCGCGATCGACTCGGCGGAGCTCACGCTCGGCTACTCCACGGGCTCGCTCGGCCTCGAGGTCAACCACGCCGACGCGCGCGTCGTCTCGCCGAGCGGCCTCCAGCTCGGCCTCGCCCTGCCCTTCAAGCTCTCCTCCGACATCACCGCCGCCATCGGCCTCGGCCTCTTCATGCCCGACCGCTGGATCGTGCGCATCCAGCTCGTGCCCTCGACCGAGCCGCGGTTCCTCCTCTACGACAACGACAAGAACCGCATCGTCGCGAACCCCATCGTCGGCGTGCGCATCGGGCGCGAGCTCTCGATCGGCGCTGGCGCGAGCCTGCTCGCGGACGTGGGCGGCAGCGGTGTGCGCTTCGACGTCGGCGTCGAGGGTGGAGAGAAGGTGGGCCGCTCGGCCATCGACCTCGAGATCCCGACGCGCGCGGCGCCCCTCGTGGGCGTCCTGTGGTCGCCGACGGACAAGCTGCAGCTCGGCCTCGGCTGGCGCGGGGAGATCGACCTCAAGCTCCGCCTGGACATCGTGGCGAACGTCAACGTCGTCGGTGTGGTGCAGGGCGACGCCATCATCGCGCTCCGCGCCGTGAACTTCTACACGCCGCACCGGCTCACGCTCGGCGCCGCCTGGGAGCTCTCGGACGGCGTGCTCGTCACCGGCGACCTCACGTACTCGAAGTGGAGCGGCTACCACGGCGGCGTCGCGGAGCTTCAGATCCTCGTGGACCTCGGCGTCACGCCCTCGCTCGCGAGCGCGGCGTTTCCGCAGGACAAGCTCAGCGACACCCTCGCCGTCCGCGGCGGCACGGAGCTTCGCTTCCCGATCTTCGGCGTGACCGGCCTCGCACGGTTCGGCGCCGGCTTCGAGCCGTCGCCGGTGCCCGATCAGGTGCTCGCGACCAACTTCGCCGACAACGACCGCGTGATCCTGTCGAGCGGCATCGGCGTGGAGCTCCCGGGCACGAAGGGTGGGCTGCTCGAGCGGCCCTTCTCGTTCGACGTCGGGACGCAGTACCACCAGCTCCTCGAGCGCACGACGCGCAAGCTCGCGGCGACGCTGCCGGCCCTGCAGAGCGGCGGCTCCATCCTCATCGCGGCCCTGACCGCCACGGCGAGGTTCTGAGGTGGGCGCTCGGCGCCTGGGGCTGTTCGTGGTGCTCCTCCTGTCGTGCGGGCTCGGTCCGAACGATCACTTCACCGGCGCGCGGCAGTCGAGCGGCGTCGCGCCGTGGGTCGATCTCGGCGGCGCGAACCTGTGCGAGGCGCCGGCCCTGCTCGGCCCGTCCGAGTCGACGCCGGTCGGCTTCTGCGTCCCGGACAGCGCGCAGGCGCTGCACGCCTGCACCTTCGACAGCGAATGCGGCCCGCGCGAGCGCTGCGTGTGCGGCCGCTGCAGCGTGCAGTACTGCGACTCTGCCGCCGGCTGCGGCAAGGACCTGTCCTGCGACTTCAAGAACAAGCGCTGCGCCCGCAAGTGCAGCAAGACCGCGCGCTGCGCGTTCGGACAGACGTGCCGCGGCGGGTTCTGCACGGCCAAGTGCATGACGGACTCCGAATGCGCGGCCGGCGAGCTGTGCAACCAGGTGATCCAGCGCTGCGTCGTGGCCCCGTGCAGTGACAACGCCAACTGCCTCGTGGGCAAGGAGCACTGCGCGATCCAGCGCGTGCCCGCCGAGGTGCGCGAGCCCGCCCTCGTCCCCGACGTCGACCCGCGCAAGCAGCCCGTGCTGTACGTCGAGATCCGCAGGATGGGGCGCGCCGCCATCTACCGCGCGCTCTCGCCCGACGGCGTGGGCTGGACCCTCGATCCCGCCGAGCCCGTGCTCGAGCCGGAGGCCGGAGAGACGCGCGTCGGGGCCCCGGCGGCGGTGCGGACCGACGCCGGCTGGCTGCTGTTCTTCGACGCGGGACCGATGGGCACGCGCATCGATCGCGCCGTCTCGTCCGACGGCGTGCACTTCACGCGCGACGTCGCGCCCGCCCTCGAGCCCGCCTCCCCCTGGGAGGGCGGCAAGGTGCACGCGCCCGGCGTCGCTCGCACCTCGCGCGGGGTCTACCTCGCCTACGAGGGCGGCGACGGCGCAGGCCTCGGGCTCGCGTTCGCCGCCGACGGCCGCAGCTTCGTGCGCGTCGGCGATGGCCTCCAGCTCTCGCGAGACGACGCCAGCGATCCCCTGCTGTGGCGCAAGGTCGACGCGGTCGGGTCGCCAGCGCTCGCGGCCCACATCGACGACGCGGGCGAAGAGCTCCTCGACCTGTGGTTCAGCGCGCACGGGCTCGAGTCCTCGAGCGTCGAGGAGCTGAACACGCCGCGCGCGGCGGTGCCGAACTGGAGCATCGGGTACGCGGCGGCGCGCGTGCCCAGGACCGGCGATCCGCGCTTCGAGGCCTTCCCGTGGAACCCGGTGTTCGATCGCGTGCTCAGCTTCCTGCAGCACGAGGACGAGCTCTCGCCGACCGTGGCGCGCCTGCCCGGGGGCACCTTCGCGATGCTCTACGGCGCGATCGGCTCGAAGGGCTCCTACGAGAACCTCGGCCTCGCGCTGCACCCCCCCGAAGCCGCCCCGCGCTGATTTGGCCAGTGAGGGCCAGCGGCGGATCCTCGTGCTCTCGCGGCCCGGGCCGTGCCACAGTAGGAGCCCATGGCCAACACCGGTGACGCGGCGCTGGCGGCCCAGACCTACGAGCGTCTGGCGGCGTTCACGCTGCAGGACCTCGAGGCGGTGCGCCTGCTCCTGCGCGGGGCCTCGGTCATCGACTGGCACCGGCTCGCGTTCGAATCGCTGACCGAGGTGGACCGTTTCCTGCGCGTGCAGGAGCTCGATCCCGGCAACTCCGACGACCTCGAGCGTATCGAGCGCATCCGCGCGGAGTCCGTCGACTTCGCGACGCGCAACTTCAGCTTCCGCATCCCCGACGACGTCGCCTACGACACCCCCGTGCGCGAGCTCTTCCTGCTCGCGTCCAAGCGAGGCAAGCGCCAGACCTACGCGTGCGTGATCTTGAAGCTCATGCACGTGCTGCATCACCTGCACGGCCGCGAGCTGCTCTTCAAGCTTCCGATCGCCGAGCAGGAGATCTTCCACCTCGTCGAGGAGAAGGTCGTGCGGGTGGTCGACGAGATCCGCGCCGCCGGGCACTCCATCAGCGAGTTCGCGTGGAGCCGCAAGGAACGCGACTCCATGATCTTGAAGCTCCTGGCCAAGCGGGCGAACATCGCCGCGCAGCTCTACGACAAGCTGCGCTTCCGCGTGCACCTCCGCTCCGCCGTGGACATCGTGCCGCTCTTGCGCGAGCTCCACCAGCGCCTGCTGCCGTTCAACTACGTCATCCCCGGTGAGTCCGTGAACGAGATCGTCCCGTTCCGGGCGCTCGTCGAGTCGGGGCCGCTCGCGCGCCTCGCGCCGGGCCTGCAGGCCGGCGTCGACCTCGAGGAGAACGAGCGCAAGGCGATGCGCAACGAGTTCTCGGGCCCGGGTTACAAGAGCGTGTCGTTCGTGGTCGACCTACCGCTGCGCATCGACAAGCTCCTCGCGCGGCAGCCGCACCTGCTCGAGGAGTACGGCAACGTCGTCTTCGTGCTGACCGAGTTCCAGGTGCTCGACGTGCAGAGCGCGTACGAGAACGAGCACGGCGAGAACAGCCACGAGGCCTACAAGCTGCGCCAGAAGGAGCGCGTCAAGGCCCGCCTGACGCGCGGCCTCGAGCCCTTCAAGTAGTCCCTCGGGATTTCAGCCGTCGGGGGGCTCGTCACGTGCTGTAGTCCGCGACGATGATCCTAGCCCCCCTGCTCCTCGCCCTGGCCACCGCGGCCCCGCTCGAACGGGCCGCCCTCGAGCCGCTCCTCAAGCCGCTCTACGACGACGGCTGGCTCTCCGGCGCCCTCGTCGTCGCGACGATCACGCCGGCCGGCACCAAGCTGCACGGCTTCGGCAAGGTTCGCGACGGCGGCGCCGCGCCCGACGACCGCACGATCTTCGAGATCGGCTCGGTCTCGAAGGTGTTCACGTCGCTCGCGCTGGCCGCCGAGGTCGCAGGAAGACGCCTCACGCTCGACACGCCCGTGGCGCGCCTCCTGCCGAAGGCCGTCAAGGTCCCCGAGATCGACGGCCGCGCCATCACGCTCGCGGACCTCGCGACCCATCACTCGGGGCTGCCACGGCTGCCCGCCAACCTGGCCCCGAAGGACCCGACGAACCCCTACAAGGGCTACGGCACGCGCGAGCTCTACGCCTTCCTCTCGGAGCACACGCTCTCGCGAAAGCCGGGCGCCCGCTACGAGTACTCGAACCTCGGCGCGGGCCTCCTCGGTCACGCGCTCGTCCTTGCCACCAGACAGCCGAGCTACGAGGCCCTCGTGGTCTCCCGCCTCGCGGGGCACCTCGGCATGACCGACACGCGCGTCACCGTGAGCGCGGCCGATCGCGCGCGCGTCGCCGAGGGCCACGACGCCGACGCCAACCCCGCCCCCGCGTGGGACCTCGAGGAGCCGCTCGCCGGCGCCGGCGCGATCCGCTCGACCGGGCGCGACCTCGTGCGCTTCGTGCAGGCCCACCTCGCGGGCACGGGCCCGCTCGCCCCGGCGATGGCGCTCGCGACCCAGCCGCGCGCGGACGCGGAGGGCGGCCACAAGATCGGCCTCGGCTGGCACCTCTCGGGCGATCTCGTCTGGCACAACGGCCAGACGGGCGGCTACCACAGCTTCGTCGGCTACGACCGCAAGCGTCGAGAGGGCGTCGTGATCCTGGCCGCGTGCTCGCTGGGGTCGCTCGACGGCCTCGGCCGGATGCTGCTCAAGATGGTCCGCGGCGAGCCGCCCGAGATGCCCCGCATGCCCCGCACGGTCAAGCTGCCGGCCGAGCGCCTCGCGGGCCTGGTCGGCGACTTCACGCTGGCCCCGGGATTCGTCCTCCACGTCGATCGCGACGCGCGGGGCCTCTGGGCGCAAGCCACCGGCCAGCCGCGCTTCCGCCTCTGGCCCGACGGGGACTCGAGCTTCTATCTCCGCGTCACCGACGCCCGCATCGACTTCGAGCGCGACAAGACCGGCCGCGCGGACAGGCTCGTCCTGCACCAGGGCGGTCGCGACATGCCGGCCCCCCGCACCCCCGCGGAGCCCCAGAAAACAAAGAACTAGATGACCGGCCGTGATTCGGGATCACGACCGGCCATTTAGGCGTTTTCTTGCGGGGGAACGGTGTTCCCCCGCGTCGGCTCGCCCCCAGGCTCGCCTCCCCC
>CAZQJC010000120.1:0-40933 GCA_964593795.1 uncultured Myxococcales bacterium
GGGCGCGCCGCCCCTCCCCCAGTTGAGCAAAGCTCAACTGGGCCCCCCTCCCTGCGTCTTCGCTCGCTTCGCTCGCTACGCCCTTGCGGCTCGCTGCGCTCGCCTCGGCTGGGCGTCGCTGCGCTCGCCTCGGCTGGGCCCTCGGATCCGTCCGGAAGTAGCCCGTAGCCGGTAGCGCGTAGCCCGTCGTCTTCGCCGGCTACGTCTTGCGGGACTTGAACGCCGCGAGGCCCTTCGCGAGGAGCGACATCGCGCGTTCGAGCTTGTCGGACTCGAGCACGTAGGCGATGCGGATCTCGTCGCGGCCGAGGCCGGGCGTGGCGTAGAAGCCCGCCCCCGGTGCGACCATCACGGTCTCGCCACCGTCGCTGAACTCGTCGAGCAGGAACGCCGCGAACGCGTCCGAATCGCGTCCGTCCACGGGTTCGAGGGGCAGCTTGGCGAACACGTAGAAGGCACCCTCCGGGCGCCGGCACGTCACGCCCGGCATGGCCGCGAGCGCGCGGTGCACCACGTCGCGGCGGCGCTGGTACTCGGCCCGCACGTCGTCGTAGTAGCCGGCGGGCATGTCCATGAGCGCGGCGGCGCCGAGCTGCTCCAGCGTCGCGGCGGACAGGCGCGCCTGCGCCATGCGCGTGGCGCAGGCGATGACCGCGGGGTCGTGGCTGACGACGGCGCCCACGCGCGCGCCGCACAGCGAGAAGCGCTTCGACACCGAGTCGATGACGATGGCACGAGCGTGCAGAGACCCGAGCTCGGGCCCGAGCACCGAGTACGTGCGCGCGCCGTCGTAGACGAACTCCCGGTAGACCTCGTCGGCGATGAAGAACAGATCTCGCTCCTCGGCGATGGCGGCGAGCGTGCGCAGCTCCTCGAGCGACAGCACCGTGCCCGTGGGGTTGCCCGGGTTGCACGCGAGGATCGCGCGCGTGCGGGGGCCGACGGCGCGCCGGATGACGTCGGCGGGCGGCAGGTGGTAGCCCGTCTCTGCCGTCGTCGGCACGGGGCTCAGGCCGATGCCGAGCATGCGGCCGATGCCGCCGTAGTTCGTGTAGTACGGCTCGAAGACGAGGATGTCGTCGCCGGGGTCGGTGACCGCGGCGAGCGCGAACAGGAGGGCCTCGCTGCCGCCGGTCGTGACCACCATCTGGCCCGGGCCCGCGGCGACGCCGGCGGAGGCGTAGTAGCGCGCCATGGCCTCGCGCACACGCAGGATGCCCTCGGAGTGCGCGTACTCGAGCACCGGCGCGTCGAAGCTGCGCACCGCGTCGAAGAAGCCGCGCGGCGTGGCGAGATCGGGCTGGCCGATGTTGAGGTGGTAGACCTGCGTGCCGCGCTTCTTGGCGGCGTCTGCGCGCGGGACCAGCTTGCGGATGGGCGAGGCGGGCATGTCCTGGCCTCGCCGGGAGAGCTGCGGCATGGCGGCATCATACCGGTTTGTGGGCGACCTCACGGCACCCGGCGAGCGGCCGCGCTAGGCTGAGTGGGAGGCACGGCCTTCGGAGGCACCATGTTCCGCCGCTCGAGCAGCACGCGAGGCAGGGCCCGGCGACATCGAATCCTGGCGCTGCGCGAGCGGATGGCCGAGCTCGCCGTGGTCATCCTGGATCTCGAGACCGTGGTGCGGCAGGAGCGCAGCGATCGCCGGGCGCTCGAGCGGCGCATCGCCGCCGAGCCCGATCCCGTGCGTGCGGCGCTCGGCGAGGGCTCGCGGGCGCGCGCGAGCGTCGGCCTGCAAGAGACGCTCGCGCTGCAGGACGAGGCGCAGGAGGCGCGGAGCAAGCTCGCCGAGGAGCTGGGCCTGCTTGTCCGTCAGGAGGCCGCCGCGGCGGAGCTCGCGATGGTGCGCCGGGCGCGCCGGGGCGTGCTCCCGGGCAGCCTCGTCGGTTTCTCGGCCGGCGTCGCGCTCACGGCGGCGGCGATGTGGCCCGAGGTGGCGCCGCCTCCCGTGGCGACGATTGCGGCGGCCCCCTTGCCGGAACTGTCCGACGTGATCCTCGTGGATCCGGCCGAGGACTCGTTCGTCCTCGAGGAGGTGACCGACGACGGCACCCTCTGGCGGATCCTCCAGGGCGCGAACTCGTCCGAGTAGAAGACGAGGCGAACGCGCGGCCGCAAGGCCGAGGCGAGCGCAGCGACGCGCCCGCCCTCCGTCGAGGCGAGCGTGGCGAGCCGCAAGGGCGTAGCGAGCGAAGCGAGCGAAGACGCAGGGAGGGGGCGGCGCGCCCTTCCTGGTGGCCGCCTCGAGGCGGCCACTCGCCATCAGCGCAGCAGCGAGTCGATGCAGCGGCGCGCCTCGGGGCTCGTCCAGTCGCGCTTGTTGACCACGTGCCACCGCACGCGCCCGGTGCGGTCGACGAGGAAGGTCTCGGGGAACTTCTCCGTGCCCCACGCCCGCGGGACGTCGTGCGTCTTCGACGGATCGAGCAGGATCGACATCGTCGTCCCGCCCGGGAAGAACGCGCGGATCGGATCCCAGCCGTCGTCCACGCTCACCGCGATCATCGAGAAATCGGTGCCCCGCAGATCCTTGGCCAGGAGGTCCATCGACGCCATCTCGTCGCGGCAGGGCGGGCACCAGGTCGCCCAGAAGTTCAGGAACACCACCCGGCCCGTCAGCGACGAGAGGCGCACCTTGGTGCCGGCATGATTGGCCAGCTCGAAGTCCGGCGCGGGCTCGTCGCGCTTGATGGCGCCGATGCCGAGGCAGGCCGATTCGCGCTCGCGCTCGATCTGCGGTCCGAGGCCGCGGCCGTACTCGGTCACGAGGCCTCCCGTGATCGCCAGGAACACCAGCCCGCCGACGAGCTTTCCGAGGGTCATACGCCGAGCTCGACCATAGCGGAGGACCGCCTGCGGTGCCAGACACGTGCGATGATGCGCGCGTGCGAGCGGCCGCGATCGTGCTCCTTGGCCTCTGCTCCGGCGCTTGCCTGACGGCGGCGGCGCGCGTGGAGGTGCGGTCGGTGGATCGACTGGAGGTCACGTCGGTGGATGGCCGGCGGGCGCGCCTGCTCCTCGCGGTGCGGCTGGTCTCCCAGGCGGGGGGCGAGGCCGTCGTGCGGGCGACGTCGTACGAGGTGTCGCTGGCGGGTCGGTCCGGCGTCGTGGGCTCGGGCGCCGCGCGCCCGGAGGTCCGGCTGGCGCCCGGCCAGGAGGTCGTCCTGCCGCTGCCGTTCGACGTGGACCTCGCGGCGCTGCCGCCTGACCTGCCGGCGCTGCTCGCGCGGGGCGGGGTGCCGTACAAGGCGCGCGTCAAGCTGTCGGTGACGAGCGCGCTCGGTGATCTCGAGGGCGAGATCGCGCCGGAAGGGACGGCGGACCTCGGGAGGGGCTTTCAGATGGTGGTGAGCGGCGCGTTCGCAGGCGAGGGCGCGCGCGTGGTGGGCGTGGAGCCGCCGGCGCTGGGCCTCGACGCGATCACGCTCCGCATCCGCGTCGCTTTCGCGCCCGTGCTGCCGTTCGCGGTGCGGGTCAAGGCGGCCAGCTACTCGGTGTCGGTGGACGGGCACGCGCTCGGTCGCGCGGAGCAGACGGTGGGGTTCGAGGTCGCACCGGGCAAGCCCGCCGAGGTCGTGCTTCCGCTGCGCGTGCCGCTGCTCGGGCTCGGTGAGGCCGCGCGGGCGGCCCTCGGGGCGCTGGCGGGACATCAGGTGTTCGTGCGCGGCGAGGTCGAGATCGAGCCGATCGGGCCGATCTCTCGCGTGCCGTTCCACGTCGAGTCACGGCTGTGATGGCGCCCTTCGGGGGCGACCGGGCGGGCAGGGGCGTGCGGTGAAACCCCTCGCGGCGGTGATCGCGGTCGCGCTCGTGATGGCGGCGATCGTGCTCTGGCCGCGGCTGCGGGGCGGGGGCCTGGGGATCGGCCGGACGGAGACGCCGGTCATCGCTGTGGTCGGGCCCTCGGACGGCGCCGTGCCCGCGGACCGCGAGCTCGCGGAGGCCTCCCTGCGGGCGCTCCGCGAGGCGCTGGGCGACGACGATCGGGTGATCGTGATGGGCCCGGACGAGGCCGCGCGGGCGAACGTCGTGCTCGAGGCGAGGCTCGCATTGCTGGGGGACCGGCTGGCGCTGCAGGTCCTGCGCAAGGGTACGAGCAAGCCCATCGTGGCGGTCGACGGACCGGCGCTCATGCCGCTCGTGCAGCAGGCGGCGAGGGCGGCCCTGGCGTGGCTCGAGGTCGAGCGGCGTCCTGCGCGCGCACCGACACCGGACGAGGCGCGGCGCATGCGTGACCTCGGCACCGCGAGCTTCCCGGCGTTCCGCCACCTCCAGCGGGGGATGCGCATCCTCGCCCGCAAGACCGCGTGCGATACGCCCGCGGGGCTGCGCTCGCTCGACGCAGCCGCCGCGGCCGATCCGGGGTTCGCGCGGGCCGCGCTCTCGCGCGCCTCGATGGAGTCGTCGGAGAAGGCGGCGAGGCCCTGGCTCGAGCGCGCGGACGACGCGGCGCGCAAGCTCCCCGCCGAGCATCCGGCGCGGCAGGTCGTCTCGGCGTACCTCGCGAGCGTGCAGCGCGCGGACGTGCAGACCCCGCTGACGTCGTACCTGTCCGCCCACCCGGACGACTTCGAGGCCGCGTGGTACGAGCACGGGCGGCTCTTCCGGGCGGGCGCGATCGCGGAGGTCGAGAGGCTCGATCGCGGGCTCGCGCTGCGGTTCCCCGAGCTGCAGTTCGGCGGCAACCTCGTGGAGGATCTGCGCCTGCTCGGCCGCGTCGCCGACGCGGAGGCGTTCGCCGCGGACTGGGCGAGGCGGGCGCCCGAGAGCCCGGACTCGCTGACCACGCTCGCGCTGCAGCACCTGCTCGCCGGCCGCACGAAGGAGGCGGCCGACGCGATGGCGCGCGCGGTCCTCGTGCACGGCGCGGGCTCGTTCTCCGAGGAGCTCGCGGTCATGCGCATCGCGGAGGAGCGCTGGTCCGAGGCGCGGACGTTCGCCGAGATCCTGGCGCGCTCGAGCCCCATCGCGCAGGTCGCGGGACACTACTTGCTCGGCTGGCTGGCGATCGCCGAGGGGCGGCTCGCCGAGGCGCAGCGCGAGCTCGACGAGGCGGCGCGGCTGGCCGTGACCGCCGGGGCCGATGCGCCGATCGTGCAGCCGGTGCGGGCGCAGGCCGACCTGCTGCACGTGCGCGGCGACCACGACGCGGAGCTGCAGGCGCTCGTGCGGGGCAGCGCGGACGCGGAGGCGGCGCACGAGTGGGAGATCGTCGCGACCTTCGCGCTGCGTGCCGCGCGGCTGCGCGGAGCGGCGGGCGCGCTCGAGGACGCCGAGCGGCTCGCGACGAGCCACCTCGAGGGCAGCGTGCGCGCGGCGGCGCTCACGGAGCTGCGGCGGGAGGCCGCGGCGCTGCGTGGGGACTGCACGGCGCTGCGCGCGCTCGGCCCGAGCACCGCGCGAACCGGCGAGGGCTCGCTCCTGGCGCTCGGCCGGTGCCTGCGCGAGGCGGGTCAGCTCGTGGAGGCGAGGCGCGTGCTCGCGCGGCTGCTCCTGCCGCAGGCGCTCGTCGATCGCGCGCTGCCCTCGCCGGCATACGCGATCCTCGCGCGCTACGAGCTCGGCGCGGTGGCGGACGCCGCGGGAGACGGGGCGGCCGCGCGCGACTTCTACGCGCGCTTCCTCCGCGCCTGGGAGAAGGCCGAGCCGCCGGTGGCGAGGACCGAGGTGGCGCGCGCCCGGGCGCGCCTCGATGCGCTGGCGGCGGGGCCGTGAGATGCTCCGGTGCAGGAGTGGCGCGCGGCTTGCTCCGAGACCCTCGATGGAGGCCACCGATGCGTGAAACGGCTGGGATTCTCCTTCTGATCGCGCTCGGTTGCAGCAGCGCGACGGGTGGGATGGGGTCTCCGGGCACCGGGGGCGGTGCGGGTGGCACCGGGGGCGCGGGGGGTCAGGGGACCCCAGGCGGCGCGGGGGGACGCGCCGGCGGGGGCGGTGCGGGCGGTGCCGCAGGGGTCGGCGGCGCGGGCGCCACGGGTGGCGCCGGCGGGAGCGCGGGTGCGGGTGGCGCGTGCCCGTCCGACGGCAGCCCGTGCGCGAACGACAGCCACTGCATCGGAGGCAGCTGCGTGCCGTTCCGCGACGGCGAGTCGGCCCCGGGCTGCCAGCGCCGCTCGGCGCCCGCCGGTCTCATCGCGCCGCAGACGCACTGCGAGTGGCTGGGGCCGCCCGCCGGCGACGCGTACCCGATGCACAAGCAGGTCCTGACGACGCCCGTCGTGGCCGATCTCGACCTCGACGGCCATCGCTCGAACGTGGACAACCTGACGACGCGGCCTTCGATCGTCTTCCCGAGCTACGACGGCACCGACGGCGCGTGCGGCCTGGGGCCGATGGGCGACGCGACCAACTTCGGCGTCCTGCGCATCATGGACGGGCGCACGTGCTTGCAGCAGCACACCATCCCGGTGCCGGTGAACGGCTCCGCCACGCCCGCGCTCGGCGATCTCGACGGCGACGGACGCGCGGAGATCGTGACGCTCGACTCGCTGGGCGGCGTGGTCGCCTTCCGGTACGAGCCCACGATGATGACGTGGCGCGAGCTGTGGCGCAGCCACACCGCGGCCGGCGCGCCTTCGCGGCCCGTCGCCGGAAAGTGCATGTGGACCGGCGTGTCGCTGCACGATCTCGACGACGACGGGCGGCCCGAGGTGCTCGTCGAGGGCTGGGTCTACGGCCCGGACGGCGCGCTGATCGACGGCACGGCCGGCGCGCTGCACGGGACGGCGAGCGGCGAATTCCCGATCGTCGCCGATGTCGACGGTGACGGCGCGCCCGACCTCGTCGCGGCGAGCGGACGCTGGCGCTGGGACGCGGCGATGCGAAGGCTCGTGCGCGCGGCGACGTTCACGGGCATGCCGGGCCACGTCGCGGTGGCCGACTTCGGCACGTTCGGCGCGACGGCGGCCGGAGACGACCGGACGCGGCTCGACGGCAAGGCCGAGATCGCCGTGGTCGGGAGCGGCCAGGCGCGCATCATGACGCTCGACGGTCGCGTCGTCTTCGGGCCCATCATGCTGCCGGGCTCGACGGGCGGCGGCCCGCCGACGATCGGCGACTTCGACGGCGATGGCCTGCCCGAGCTCGCAGTCGCCGGCTCGGACAGCTACAACATCTTCGACCCCGACTGCACCGGCACGGCCCCGGACGCGACACGCTGCGGGACCGGGCGCACCGACGGCATCCTTTGGACGGCGGCCTCGCAGGACCACTCGTCGAACATCACGGGCTCGTCGGTGTTCGACTTCGAGGGCAACGGCACGGCAGAGGCCGTCTACGCCGACGAGTGCTTCGTGCGCATCATGGCCGGCAAGACGGGTGACGTGCTGTTCTCCCAGCAGCACTCGTCGTGCACCTGGCTCGAGAACCCCGTGGTCGCCGACGTCGAGGGCAACTTCCGGTCGAAGCTCATCGTGCCGTCGAACCAGAACTGCACCGTGTCGTGCCCGGCGATCGACGCGAGCTTCGCGGGCCTGCGCTGCCAGGCGGCCACCGACTGCCCGGCCGGGCTGCCCTGTCAGATGGGCCTCTGCCGCTGCACGGCCGACGCCGAGTGCAACGGGGCGAGCGGGGGCGACTTCGCGTGCGCCGCGCCGCCGATGGGCACGCCCGGGACGGGCAACACCTGCCGCGCCGCGCACACGGGCTCGCGCACCGGGGTGCGCGTGTTCGGCGACGTGCTCGACCGCTGGGTCGCCTCGCGCGCCATCTGGAACCAGCACGCGTACAGCGTCACCAACGTCCGGGACGACGGCCGCATCCCGCGAACCTCGCAGTGGGTGCGCAACTGGACCGCGCCGGGCCTGAACGACTTCCGTCAGAACGTGCAGGGCTCCCTCGCGCCCGAGGCCGCTCCGGACCTGACGGGGCGCGGCGATCCCCAGTGCCCGCGCGACGGCCGCGTGATGGCGACCGTGTGCAACCGCGGCACCGGCCCGAGCGGTGACGGGGTCCGCGTGCGCTTCGTCGACACCGCGGGCGGGACGCTCTGCGAGGGCGTGACGGTGCGCGCCCTCGGACCCGGCCAGTGCGCCGACGTCATGTGCGACACCTCGAGCCGCCCGGCGACCGGCGACGTGCGCGTCGAGATCGACCCGGGCGCCTCCGTCAGCGAGTGCGAGGAGGCGAACAACGTGGTGGTGCTGCCGATCCGCTGCGTGGGGTAGAAGGCCGATGCGACGGCGCGAGGCGCTCAAGACCCTGACCCTCGCGGTGCCCACGCTGGTGCTGCCGGCGTGCGGTGGCGCGGACGGGCGAGCGTGGTGGTCGCAGCCGATCGCCGCGTCGGCGTCGTTCCCGTGCGGGGTCGTCGCGTCGCTGCCGGACGAGCGCGGCGGGGTGATCCTGGTGGCGCTCGTCGAGGAAGTGGTCGGCCCCAGGCGCGTCGGCGTCGAGATCGCGGCGGATCCGGGCTTTTCGACGCCGCTCTACCGCCTCGGCGTGGACCTGCCGGACGAGCCGGGCGTGCCGGTGCGCGTGCTCGCGCAGCTCCCGGCGCTGGCCGGCCGTGCGACCCTCCACTACCGCTTCGTCACCGAGCGCGTGGCCTCGCCGACCGGGCGCTTCCGCACGCCGCCCGCGGTCACCGACGACCGGCCCGTCCGCCTCGCGTACTTCTCGTGCCAGGGCTGGCAGCCCGGGTACTTCGCGGCGCACGCGGGGCTCGCGGCCGAGCGCGACCTCGACCTCGCGCTGTGCCTGGGCGACTACATCTACGAGCGCACCGACGACACCGGGCCGCGCGCGGACACGATCGGCGCCAGGGGCGACGGCTTCGCCGAGTCGCTCGAGGAATACCGCGCCAAGTACCGCCTCTACCGCTCCGACGAATCCCTGCGGGCGATGCACGCCGCGCATCCGTTCCTGGCCGTCTGGGACAATCACGAGCTCGCCGCGGAATATGCGGATGCGCGCATATCTCTCGCCGAGCGCGGGGACAACGGTCGCCGCGCGTTCTGGGAGTGGATGCCGATGGCGCCCGGGCCCGCCGACCGCGTGCTCTACCGCTCGGTGCGCCTCGGCGCGCGGGTCGAGCTGTTCCTCCTCGACCTGCACAGCCACGCCGCGCCGATCGCGAGCGGCGGCAGCTACCTCGGCGAGGCGCAGCGCACCTGGCTCGTCGAGGCGCTCGCCACGTCGCGCGCGCGCTGGAAGCTCCTCGGCAGCGCCACCGTGATGATGGGCCTCGACCTCGCGCCGGGTAGCCCCGTGAACACGAACCAGTGGGACGGCTATCCGGAGGAGCGAAGGGCCATCGTCGAGCACGTACGCGATCGCGGCCTCCGCGGCGTGGTCGCGATCAGCGGGGACCTCCACACGTACCTCGGCGGCCAGGTCACGACGACCGGCAGGAGCGACGGCTTGCCCGGCTTCCCCGAGCTCGCGGGGGGCGCCATCTCCTCGCTGGGCCTGCTCGACCTCGCACCCGATCAGACGACCCTCGCCCGCAACCTCGAGGACGCCGCGCGTGAGCTCAACCCTCACCTCGTCTACATGGACGCGCTCGCCAAGGACTACGTCGTCGTCGAGGCCGGCGAGGACCTCGTCCTCGTCTGCCGCGCCGTCGACAACGTGCTCGACCCGCAGAGCCCCACGCGCGACCTCGCGCGCCTGCGCGTCGTGTACGAGACGGGCCTGCTCGAGCGGCTCGCGTAGCCGCGATGGCAGGGAAGATCACCCTTTCGATCGACCAGCGATCCACGCGGCCCAGTCGTGCGCAGCGACCTCATCGAAGGTTGCCCATCCGCTGTCTCCTTCGAACGGATGGCAGCCCAGGGTCGGCAGATAGAGGTTGCCATTTTCGACACGGACGGCCTCGAGCGACGCCGTCCCGCCCGGATCGGACCCCAAGGGCAGCTTCGCCACTCTGCAAAAGAACCGCGGACAGGCGTCGCTTCGACGACGCGGGCTTCACGGCGCGTGCGGCGTCTCGTCGGCGGAGAGCAGGCCCAGGCGGCGCCACCCGGTCGTGACCAGCCACAGCTTCGGCGTCACCACGATGGGCGCGCTGGGCGGCGGGTCGGGCGGCCGGTCGCGCCAGCCGTCGAAATAGCGCGCCGTCGAGAAGCGATCGAGCCAGCCGGGCGGCGGGTTCAGTCCGACCTGCGCCGCATGCTTCCTCCCGTTGCAGAGCACGTAGCGGAGCGCGACGCGAACCTGCCGCGGGCTCGCCGCGCAACGCGCATGGAAGCGCCCCGCAAAGACCTTGCCCTTGCGCTGCATCACGCGGTTGAGCGCGCGAGCGATGCGGATGCAGAGCCCCTGCATGCCTCGCCGGAGCGCGTCGCCAGCGGCGACCTCCGCGAAGAGGTGCAGGTGGTTGGACTGCACCGAGAGGTGGACGAGGCGGAAGCCGAAGCGCTCCTTGCCTGCGCGGCACGCCTGCCCGATCGCGCCCGCGCAGCGCGCCGTGCGCAGGTTCCACACGTGCGGCAGGACGCGCAGCGTGACGTGCACCGGCGCGGGGCGGCGGATGCGCTCGCGGGGGCGGTGCTGGACGAGCGGGCGTGGGCCGGCCTTGCGCCCGGCGCCCTTGCGCCTGCCGCCCCACGTGCGGAACCGCAGCCCCCCCTGCACCGGCCGGCGGCGCTTCCTCGGTCGCGCCTTGTCGGGAGCCCTTCGCATCTCGAACATGATATGGGCACTAAATGTCGAAGTCAAGGAGAGACGACCGTCCGCAACCCCAGCCTGGCGACCGGTACAGTCCTTGCCCGTTCACGGGTACTGGACATGACCGCGGCCGTGCTGTGGACGGTGCCGCGCCTGATGGACACGCGCCCATGGGCGCGGTGCCGAGAGCGAGCAGGGGCCGAGGCGGGGGCCCACAGTCGCTTGGACAACGCTCGCGTTGCCCACACCGCCCACAGCCGATGAAGAAGAACCTCTCTCACGAGAGGGCCGGAGCCGGAGCCGGACCCGGATGCGCCGGTGTAGCGGATGTGCCCGCGCCAGTGGCTCACGAGGTCGACCGGCAGCGGTTGCAGGGGCACGGCGCCGACCACCTTGCGGTGGCGCCTCTCATCGCTCCGGCGGCAGCGCTGGCCAGGGCTGGAGGCCGCGACCGCGGAGAGGGTCGGTGCCGGGCCGTCGGGCGAGCCATGCTGTGGGCGGTGCAACCGTCCGCGAGGGCACGGCGTTGACGGGCCGCGCGCCACGGGGATCCTGGCGACCCCTGCGGCTACTTGCAGCAGTTGAAGCTGTGCGACCCGCCGAAGGAGAGCACGAGCCCCACCCAGAGCGATTCGCGCGCCGACGGGCCGTCGAGCCACTCGATCCGGAATGCCAGGCCCTGGTGAGACCGATCGTGGGTTTGCCTGCTCGGGTAACGCCACACGCCGATATCGAGCGTGGGATAGACGGCGCCGGTTCGATCGAACGAGCCGTCCCGCCCGGGGACGAACATGAGACCGAGGTGCGCGTACGGCGTGTGATCGTGCTCCCAGCCGGGATACAGGCCGAGGAGCGCTCCTGGCCCGAGCGAGAAGCGCCTGCCGCCCGCCGCGAAGTCACCGCGTAGCGCGAGGTCGAGCCCCATCCAGTGCCCCGACTCGCGGGTGTCACCGCCTCCGGCGCGCACGTCCACGGTGGCCGCGCCGCTCGAGGCCAGGTCGTGCACGTAGCCCGCGTTCGCGGTCATCGCGCAGGCGCAACAGGACAGGGCGGCGAGCAACAAGCTCGGCCGTGGTGCTGGAGTTGCCATCTGGCGCATGGGGGGCCGCGCGATCAGCGCGGGCGTCGGGTCATGGGGGAGGGGGGCCTCAGGCTCCGGGCCCGAAGCCCGGAGCCTGGAGCCTGGACTAGCCCTTCTTGTTCGCAGCCGCCGCGGGCTTCTTACCGCCCTTGAGCGACTCGTCGATGATCTGCTTGAACGACTCGAACGGCATGGCACCCGCGACCTTGCGGCCGTTGATGAACAGCGTCGGCGTGCCGATGGGGCCCGAGATCGAGTTCCCGTACGCCATGTCCTTGTCGATGTCGCCCTTGTACTTGTTGCTGTCGAGGTCCGCCTTGAACTTGGCGAGGTCGAGCCCGAGGTCGGTCGCGTACTTCTCGAGGTCCGGCCGCGACAGCGCCTTCTGGTTCTCGAAGAGCTTGTCGTGCATCTCCCAGAACTTGCCCTGGGCGTGCGCGGCGAGCCCCGCCATCGCGGCCGGGGTCGCGTTCTGGTGGAACGGCAGCGGGTAGTTGCGCCACGTGACGCGGACCTTGCCCTCGTACGCCTTCTCGATCTGCTTGAGCGTGGGGACCACGCGCGAGCAGAACGGGCACTCGAAGTCCGAGAAGATGACGATCTGGACGGGCGCCGCCTTCGGGCCCTTCGTCGGGCCGTTTCCTGCGTCGACCTTGTAGACCTTGGTGTCTTCCTCGGGGCCGCCGCCCGCGGGGCCGGCGGGGATCTCCGTCTTGCCGGCCTTGACGAGCTCCGCGTAGAGCTTGTCGCCCTTGAGGCCCTTCTTCTGCAGGGGCTCGGCGCGCTTGAGCTCCTCGTCGATGACCGCCTTGAACGCCTCGAACGGCTGCGCGCCCGAGAGGTTGCGACCGTTGATGTAGAAGGCCGGCGTGCCGTTCGCCCCGAGCTTGTTGCCCTGCTTGACGTCCGCCTCGATGTCCTTGGCGTACTTGTCGCTGTCGAGCGCCGCCTTGACCTTGGCCTCGGGGAGCTGCATCTCCTGCGCGTACTTCTCGAGGTCAGGGCGCGCGAGGGCCTTCTGGTTCTCGAAGAGCTTGTCGTGCATCTCCCAGAACTTGCCGCCCTCGCCCGCGACGCGCGCGAGCGTGGCCGCCGGCTTGGCGTTCGGGTGGAACGGCAGCGGCAGGTCCTTCCACGCGAAGCGGACCTTGTCCCCGTACTCCTTCTCGATCTGCTTGAGGGTCGCCTCGACGCGCGAGCAGAACGGGCACTGGTAGTCCGACCAGATCACGATCGTGACGGGGGCGTCCTTGCTGCCCTTCATCGGGGCCTTGCCGAGGTCGACCTTGTAGATGGCCTTCGGATCGGGCGTGCCCGGCTTGGCCGCCGGCGGAGGGGGCTTGGGCGCCTCGGTGAGGCCGGCCTTGGTGAGCTCGGCGTAGACCTGGTCGGCCGGGACGCCAAGCTTCTCGACCTTCGCGAGCTCCTCGTCGATGGTCTTCTTGAAGCCCTCGATGGGCTGCGCGCCGCGCAGGGTGCGGCCGTTGATGAAGAACGTGGGCGTGCCGCGCGCGCCGAACTTGGCGCCGAGCTCCTGATCCTTCTTGATCTGCTCCTTGTACTTGCCGCTGTCGAGGTCCGCCTTGAACTTCGCCATGTCGAGGCCGATCTCCTGGGCGTACGTCTCCAGGTTCGCGCGCTCGAGGGCCTTCTGGTTGGCGAAGAGCTTGTCGTGCATCTCCCAGAACTTGCCCTGGGCGCCTGCGGCGTACGCCGCCTCGGAGGCCGGCGTCGCGTGCGGGTGGAAGGGCAGCGGGTTGTGCTTGAAGACGAGGCGGATCTTGCCCTCGTAGTCCTTGAACAGCTGGTTGATCGTCGGCGTCACGCGCCCGCAGAACGGGCACTCGAACTCCGAGAACTCGACGATCGTGATCTTCGCGTCCTTCGGGCCCTTGGTGTGCTCGCCGTCGGCGGGGATCTTGAAGACCTGCGCATCGGCGCCCGGCGGGGGCGGCGCCTTCTGCGGCGGCGGGCCGTCCGAGGCCTTCGCCATCAGCTTGGCGTAGACGTCCTTGCCGTCGCCGCCGAGCTGCTTGGCGGTCGCGAGCTCCTCGTCGATGATCTTCTTGAACGCGTCGAACGGCATCGCGCCGCGGATCGGGCGGCCGTTGACGAAGAAGTTCGGGGTACCCTGGGCGCCCACCTTGCGGGCGACCTCCATGTCGGCCGCGATCTGCTGCTTGGCCGCGCTCGAGTCGAGCGCCTTCTTGAAGTCGTCGAGCGGCAGGCCGAGCTCCTGGGCGTACTTCTCCAGGTCCGCGCGGCCGAGGGCCTTCTGGTTCGAGAACAGCTTGTCGTGCATCTCCCAGAACTTGCCCTTCGAGTGGGCGAACGACGCCGCCTCGGCGGCCGGCATCGCGTTCTGGTGGAACGGCAGCGGGTTGTGGCGGAACTGCACGCGGACCTTGTCGCCGTACTCCTTGTGGATCTGCTCGAGCGTCGGCATCGCGCGCGAGCAGAACGGGCACTCGAAGTCCGAGAACTCAACGATCGTGACGAGCGCGCTCGACTCCGAGCCGCCCTTCCACGTGCCCTTCGCATCGAGCGGGATCTTGATGCGCTCGGGGCCTTCCTGGGGCTTGGCCGTCGCGGTCGCGGCCTTGTTGGCGTTGTCCTTGTTGTCGGCGGGCTTGTCGGCCTGCCCGCCGCAGCCGAGGAAGTAGCCGGCGGCGATGGCGCCGACGACCCCCACGACCTGGAACATCTGCTTGGTCGAATTTCCGGAGCTCATTTCTGTCCTCCTGCGTGCGCGCCTGGCGCGCCCGCATGTAGCGAGAGACCCCCGGAGCGCGTTCGTCGCGCCCGCGAGGATCCTCGTGAAAGCCTTCTATGGTTGACTGCGCGCGATCAGCGCGCGCGGGGTGGACGGTCGAGGATGAACGGGACGTGCACGACCCGCGCGGAAGGCTCGGGCCAGCGGACGAGCGCGGTCACGGGCGGAGCCGCGAGCGCGGGGATGCCGGCGGGCAGCGCCCAGCTCCGCAGGAGATCCTGCGTGCGGCGCGGTGAGAGCGGCGGGTCGCCCTGCGTGCACGACGAGCCGTGGCACGTGTCGCCAGGCGCAGGGCTCGCGGGGCCTTCGGGCTCGTCCTCGACGGACTGCAGCTCGAACGCCTTGGGCAGGAGCTCCGGCATGTCGCAGCGCCCGACGAGATCCGCGAGCAGCGGGTTGGCGGCGTCGTTGCAGTCGACGATCGCGGGCGGCGAGACCGGCCACGCCATGCGGTTCGTGCGGTCGTCCTCGCAGCTCGGCGGCGCGGGCTCGGCCTCGCAGACCTCACCGAGGTCCCCTGTGGAGAGGCGTTCGTCGGCCGCCGCGCGCGCGGGTGCGAGGGCGCACCAGAGCACGGCGACGAGGAACGACCAGCGCATCGAAGGTGGTTCGTAGCAGAGCCGACCGGGCCGCGCAAGCGGTGAGAAATACAGGGAGGAATCTCAGAACGCCCAGCGGTGGCCGGGCGGCAGGTGCTCGTCGCAGAGCAGGCGGCCGTCGACGACGGCGCCGTTGGTCAGGCCGCGGTTCGGCTCGGGCCGCTCGCGATCGGTGACCCAGGCGCCGCACTGGGCGCACCGGCCGCAATTGGTCGTCGTGGGATCGAGGGCCGCAAACGAGACGATCTGCACGCCGGCGTGCTCTCCGCCGAGGGCCTCGGCGATCGCGCGCTCGATCTTCTGCGCGAGGATCTCGGCCGGAGACAGCGGCGCGCCGCCACCATCGAGCGAGGCGTCCACCACGACGCTGAGGGTGAGGAGGCTCGCGGACGCGGCGCCCGCGCTCGCGATGCGCAGGGTGGCCGCCACGTGCAAGCTCTCGGCGACCACGCGCGCGGCCTCGGGACCGATCCGCTCGCGCGCCTCGGCGACGCGGTCCGCGAGCTGGGCGACGCGCGGGTCGAGCAGCCGCTCGAGCTCGGTGCGCAGCCTCCCCGCGAGCGCGGGCGCGCGCCCCTCGGTCGTGATGCCGACCTGCACGGAGCCGCGCCGGACCAGCGCCGGCATCGAGAGGTCCGAGCGCGCGGGCTGATCGTGCGCATAGAACAGCGCGCCCACGCGGCGCGCCGCGGCCTCGGCGCGCGCCACCACGCCGGGGTCGTCGTCCTGCACCATGACGAGGCGCGCCCCGGAGCAGTGCTCCTCGGCGAAGTCGGCCGGGGCGATCTCGACGATCACGGCGCCCGCGGCCTCGAGCCGAGCGCGGCGATCGTGCAGGGCGGCGGGGGCGCCGACGAGCACGACGCGCTCGCCGAGGAGGTGGAGGCCGACGAGCAGGGTGGGGGTCATTGGCCTTGCGGGCGTCCTCAGTGGTTCGTCGTGAAGTGATCGGCCAGCGTCCCGAGCGCGAGCTCGGCCTGCAGGAACAGCGCGGTGGTGTCGTTCTCGGGCAGCGCCGGCGGCCGCGGCGCCTTGAGGTCCTGCGGCTTGTGGTCGTACTGGTAGGTCAGGCGCACGCGCGCGTGGCGGTTCGTCCAGCCGAGGCTGGCGGAGAAGATCGTGCTCTTGCGCAAAACCAGGCCGTCGTCGGGCACGCCCACGGCGTCGAGGCGCAGCGCGGCCTCCAGCCAGGGGAGGGGCTGGGCGTCGACCTCGGCGTACATCGCGCCGCTTGTGAGGCTGTACGTCGGCACGCGCCGGAAGAACGCCTCCACGATGCCGCGCACGAAGACGCCGCCCGGGCGACCCTCGACGAGGAGGTGCCCGCCGTAGAGGTGCGAGCGAGCGGTCGGGCAGAGCGCCGTGACGTCCTCGATCGTGCAGAGCTGCGTGCGGTCGGGGAAGTAGAGGCGCCCGAAGGAGTAGCTCGCGCTCGCCTCCGCGAGGAGCTGTCGGTCCCCCCAGCGGGCGGACGCCGTCAGGACGGCCGTCGGGCTGTCGGGGCCGCCACCGCCGAACGTCTGCGGCGGCAGCGTGGAGTCGGCCACCCGGTCGATGCTGAGCAGCTCCGCGTCCAGCATCAGCCGGACTGCCTCGCCGAGCTCCTGGCCCACGATGGCCCGCGCCCCGGGCGCCACGAGCCCGCCGGGCCCGAACATCACCGAGGCCATCGCCGGGCGACGCGCCATCCACTGGTGGACGAGGTGCAACGCGTTCTGGCGCCCGATCTGCGCGCGCAGCACGCCGCCGTCCACCGCCAGCGACGTGCCGCCGGCGGACCGCAGGCGCAGCCCGACGAGGGCCTCGTCGATCTCCACGCCGCTCGCGTGCGGGATCGCGACGAACGCGCGGGCGGTCAGGCGACCGCGCGTACCGCCGAAGCCGAGCTGCAGCCGCTGCAGGTCGAAGCCGCTCCGCGACGGGTCGTCGCTGGTCCGGTGGCGCGGCGGGACGTTGGTCTCGCCGCCCTCGAGGTACGCCCCCGCGGTGGTCGTGCCGAAGAGGCCCACGTCGAGCGGCCAGGCACCGCGGCTCACGTCCTCGGGCGCGACGTCCACGTCGTCTTGCCACTCGGGCGGCGGAGGGCTCGGCGGATCGGCGAGCGCGGTCGCGGGGCCGAGCACGAACAGGGTCAGAGCACCCACGGGGAGCAATCGAGCCAGCATCGGAGGCCCGTGCTATAAGCGACGACGCACGCGATGAGCAAGCGGCGGTCTGCACCGAGCGAGCCCGCGAAGGGTGAGCCGCAGGAAGTCGAGGACGAGGGGTCGGAGGAGTCCACCGATCCCGGGGCGGACCTCGCCCTCGGCGCCGTCGACGCGAGCCTGCCGGTCGGCGAGGACGAGGAGGCGCCGATCGATGCGGACTCCGAGTGGCTCGAGGACGCGCCGACCCGCGCCCGCGAGGGCGGGGCGGTGGCCCTGCGACCTTCGGACGCGCCGCCCGACGAGGAGAAGCGCGGCCGCGGGATCGTCCGCCACGATCCGATGTCCGCCTACCTCGCGGAGCTGCGCAAGCACCCGCTCCTGACGCGCGAGGAGGAGCACGAGCTCGCGGTCATGTGGTTCGAGGCCAAGGACGTGCACGCGGCGCGCAGGCTCGTCACCGCGAACCTGCGCCTCGTCGTCAAGATCGCGCACGAGTACCGCCGCGCCTACGGGACGCTGCTCGATCTCGTGCAGGAGGGCAACGTCGGCCTCGTGCAGGCGGTGCAGAAGTACGACCCCTACCGCGGCGTGAAGCTCTCGACGTATGCGGCGTGGTGGATTCGCGCGTACATCCTCAAGTTCATCCTCAACAACTGGCGCCTCGTGAAGGTCGGCACGACGCAGGCGCAGCGCAAGCTCTTCTTCAACCTCAACAAGGAGCGCGAGAGGCTCACGCGCGAGGGCTTCGTGCCCGACGCCAAGCTGCTCGCGGAGCGGCTCGACGTGACCGAGTCCGAGGTCACCGAGATGGAGCAGCGGCTGCGCTCGAGCGACATGTCGCTCGACGCGCCCGTGGGCGGGCAGGGCGAGGAGGCCGGGCCGAGCCACCTCGACTACCTCGAGGGCGGCGATCGCCCCGACACGAGCGTGGAGTCGAACGAGTTCGCCAAGCTCCTGCGCGAGAAGCTCGAGGTCTTCGGCAAGACGCTGGAGGGGCGCGAGAAGACGCTGTTCGACGAGCGGCTGCTCGCCGAGAACCCGCTGACGCTGCACGAGATCGGCGAGAAGTACGGCATCAGTCGCGAGCGCGCGCGCCAGCTCGAGAAGCGCCTGACCGACAAGCTGCGCGACTACCTGCAGGCCGAGCTCGGCGAGGCCATCGACATCGCCGCCGGCCGGGAATGACCTCGGGCGGGCCCGGGGCCCCCACGCCCGGCTCCGGTGTCGGCACGCTCTACGTCGTCGCGACGCCCATCGGCAACCTCGAGGACATGACGTACCGCGCGGTGCGCGTCCTCGGCGAGGTCGACCTCGTGGCGGCCGAGGACACGCGGTCGGCGCGCTTCCTCCTGTCGCACTACGGCATCGAGCGGCCGCTCGTGGCCGTGCACGACGTCAACGAGGGCGAGCGCGCTGACGCGCTGGCGGAGCGGCTGGCGCGCGGCCAGTCCATCGCCCTCGTGAGCGAGGCGGGGACGCCGGGCGTGTCGGATCCGGGCTTCCGCGTCGTGCGCGCGGCGATCGCGGTGGGCGCGCCCGTGGTGCCGCTGCCGGGCGCGAGCGCGGTGCTGGCGGCGCTGGTGGCGAGCGGCTTGCCGACCGATCGCTTCGTGTTCCTAGGGTTCCCGCCGCGCAAGGAGGGCAAGCGCCAGGAGGCGTTCGGCAAGCTGCGCGCTGAGCCCGCGACGCTCGTGCTCTACGAGGCGCCGGGCCGCGTCGGCGAGACGCTGGCCGACCTCGTGACGTGCCTCGGCGCGGACCGACCCGCGGTGGTGGCGCGCGAGCTCACCAAGCGCTTCGAGGAGCACGCGCGCGGGACGCTCGGCGAGCTCGCGGCGCGCTACCGCGACGAGGCGCCCCGCGGCGAGGTCACCATCGTGGTGGGCGGCGCCCCCGATGGGCCTGTCGCGGCCGTGGACCTCGAGGCCGAGGTGGACGCGGCGCTGGCCCGCGGTGAGGGGCCGAAGGAGATCGCGACGGCGCTGTCCGCCCGCACCGGCACGCCGAGGCGCGCGATCTACCAGCTCGCGCTGGCCCGACGCCCGCGCGGGTAGGCAGTCTCCGGCGCGGGCTTTACCGGGCGGCCGCCCTTGTGTACGTTCGGCCCGCCATGAAGAAGACCCTCGTCTCGTTCTTCGCAGCCAGCACGCTCCTCGCCCCCGCCTTCGCGCGCGCCGACGCCGACCCCACGGGCGGCAAGTTCACGCTCGAGGAGGCCACCAAGGGCCTCAAGGGCAAGGGGACGCTGCTCGCGACCATCAACACCTCGATGGGCGCGTTCAAGTGCGAGCTCTTCGAGAAGGACGCGCCGGGCACCGTCGCGAACTTCGTGGGCCTCGCGCGCGGCCTGCGCCCGTGGCTCGACAAGAAGTCGAGTCAGTGGGTGAAGAAGCCGCTCTACGACGGCCTCGTGTTCCACCGCGTGATCCCGGACTTCATGATCCAGGGCGGTGACCCGGCCGGCAACGGCAGCGGCGATCCGGGGTTCACGATCACCGACGAGACCAACGGACCGCACCACTTCGACAAGGGCGGCATGCTCGCGATGGCGAATCGCGGCCCGAACACCGCCGGCTCGCAGTTCTTCATCACCGAGGTCGAGAAGCGCCACCTCGACGACGGCGGCGGCTACGGCCACTACCAGATCTTCGGACAGTGCGACAACGTCGAGCTGGTCAAGAAGATCGCCCGCCTCGACAAGTCCCCCGGCGCCCCCGAGCGCCCCGCCAAGGACGTCGTGATCAAGAAGATCGCGATCTCCCGCGCGAAGAAGTAGCTCGAACCCACATCGATCCGCGGGCGCTCCGGTGCTTCGATGGGCACCTCGAGCAACTCGCGGCTGAGCTGTGTTTCTCCCCACTCCGGCCTCCAGCCTGCGTGGGGCCCCGTGTCGTCCTCGGCAAAGCCTGCGGCGACACCACGCTCGCTGCGCTCGCTTTGCGTGCCGGCCCTTCGGGCGGCACGGAGGCACGCTCGCTGCGCTCGCTTTGTGCCGGCCCGTCGGGCGGCACGGAAGCCATGCTCGCTTCGCTCGCTCTTGTGCCGGCCCTTCGGGCGGCACGGAGGTGTCCACGGCGCGCGTGTCTGACTCTATGATCAGGCGTGCATCTTCACCTCGTCGATCTGGATTCTGATGTCGTCGAGGCGTGGCGCGAGGCGTTCGCCGGGCACCGGGAGGTGGTGGTCGACCTAGGGGACATTCTCCAGGTTGCGCACGACGTGCTCGTGTCTCCGGCGAACAGTCAGGGCCACATGGATGGTGGCATCGACCGGAGGTACCTGGAGTTCTTCGGCGACGAGCTGCAGGCTCGCCTCTACGAAGCGGTGGCGCGCAGGCCGGAAGGACATCTCCCTGTCGGCGCGGCCGTGATGGTACCGACCGGCAACGCGCGGATCCCTCACCTCCTGATCGCACCCACGATGGTGACGCCGGGGCCTGTCCCTCCGAGCCACGCGTTCTTCGCCATGACCGCAGTGCTCAAGCTGGCGAGTCGTTCTGTTCCCGCCGCCGGGCACGTCTTCAGCCCGGGTCTGGCCACGGGCATCGGCGAGGTGCCGCCCAAGCTGGCCGCGTCCGAGATGGCCGCCGCCTACCGCAAGTGGACCCTCTGACTCCGATCCGGGCCTGAAGCCTGAAGCCTGAAGCCTCAAAAAAGCGCTTCGGCGGTCAGCATGAGCTGATAGGTCGTCGAGCCCTCGACGCGGTAGCGGTGGCCGACGGTGTCCACGATGGCGTGGTGCAGCGGGTTGTACTCGCTGCGGTTCGCGAGGTCGACCTGGCCGTCGTTGTTGAGGTCCTGACCGGCGGTGGCGTTCGTGACGAGGTGCGACTGGTCGTGGCGGATGCCGAACCCGAGCGAGCCGCGCAGCATCTTCTTCCAGACGCCCCAGACCTCGAGGTTGCCGCCGAAGACGCCGTAGTTGTCGATGTCGGTCGCGCCCGAGAACGTCTGCGTGTTCCCGTCGGGCAGCACGCACATGCCGCGCGGCCGCACCTGCTGGCTCGTGGCCGTGTCGATCTCGGGCTGCGCGCACGCGAGCTGCTCCCAGATCTCCGACCAGCCGCGGCCCTTGAACTTGGCCATCGCGTTCATGCGCAGCGTGAGGCCGAGCGTCGCCTGCTCCTTGTCGTGGAGCGTGGCGTCGAGGCCGGCGACGAGGCCGGTGTCCATCTGTGGGCGGAACTCGCGCTGGCCGCCGGTCAGCGCCGGAAACGCCTTGTCGTCCGGCGCGAACGGCAGGTCGTAGTAGATGCCGAAGACGGGCTCGACCGGACCGAGGCGGCGTGACGCGTACGTCGACAGGCGCGCCGTGCTGTAGCCGGGGCCGATCTTGGTGTTGGAGTCGGGGGCCGCGCGGTCGTACCCGCGGGTGTTGCCCACGGCGAGCTTGAAGTCGAGGTCCACCACCCACGTGGGCTTGGTGTCGTCCTTGTCCTGCCGGAGGATCGCGACGCCGAGGCCGAAGTCGAGCGTCTCGAGGCCCGAGCGCGACGGCCCCTGGACCTTGCCGAGGTCGGCCGGGACGATGCCGTCGCGCACCGACGTCGAGTTCGCCGCCGTCACGCAGGTGGGTCGGCCGCCGCCGCCGCCGCAGCCGCCTCCGTCGTCGAACGCGATGGTGCGCGAGTCGGCGAGCACGAGCGGAAGGCCGAGGTGGATCTCGACCCACGGCGCGAGCCCGATGGCCGCCTTGAGGTCGAGGATCTTCCTCGACTGGTCGAGCATCAGGTCGTTGACGATCCTGGAGCCACCGTCGGTGAAGCCGGACTCCTGATATTCCCGCCTGATTTTTGCCTTCTTCCACTCGGAGCGGAAGCCGACGGTCAGGTTCGCGTCGAAGGGGTTGCCCTCGTCGAAGGAGGCGGCGATGCGCGTCTCGGGGGTCACCGCGAGCGCGCTTTCGGCATGGAGCATGCCCAGGGCCAGAGTAGGCACGAGGAGCGAGCGGCGCATGTGACGGCGGACGCTACCACACCTGACGACGGGCGGGGCCTTTCCGGACGAAGGCCGGAACGCGGAGGACTTCCGGTAAGATGCTCGCACATGCTGGTTTGCCCGAAGTGCGGGCTGGCATCGCGGCTGAGCGTACCCGAGGGCGAATGGCGGCCCGGGCCGGTCTGCCGTCGATGCGAGGTGCCGCTCGTCCCCGCGGAGGACGTCGATCCGCGGGTCGAGACCGTGCTCGGCAACTACCGGCTCAAGCAGCCGATCGGCCAGGGGGGCATGGGCGTCGTGTACCGCGCCGAGCACGTGCACCTCGGCAAGCCCGTCGCGGTCAAGGTCCTGCACGAACGGTTCCTCAGGAGCGACGACGCGGTCCAGCGCTTCCTGCGCGAGGCGCGCGCGGCGAGCCTGATCGCGCACCCGAACATCGTGGACGTGCACGACTTCGGGGCGGCGCCGGACGGCAGCGTGTACTTCGTCATGGAGTACCTCGACGGCGAGCCGCTCGACATGCTCTTGCGGCGCGAGCAGCGCCTGCCGCTCTTCCGCGCGCTCAACATCCTGAACCAGATCGCGCATGCGCTCGGCGCCGCGCACGAAAAGGGCATCGTCCACCGCGACCTCAAGCCGGAGAACGTGTTCCTCGAGGCGAGAAAGGGCCGGCGCGAGCTCGTCCACATGCTCGACCACACGCCTCCGCACGGCACGAAGTTCCGCGTCGAGCGCGAGGGCGACTTCGACTTCGTCAAGGTCCTCGACTTCGGCGTGGCCAAGATCGTCGACAACGAGACGCTGGCCGGGCAGGGGACCGTGGCCGGCACGATCTTCGGCACGCCCGAGTACATGGCCCCGGAGGCGGCGCGCGGCGAGCCCGTGACGCCGCTCGTGGACGTCTACGCGCTCGGGATCCTCTTCTACGAGATGCTCACCGGCACGGTGCCCTTCGAGGCCAAGAGCGCGGTCGAGGTGCTGTCGATGCAGATCCAGCGCGCGGTGCCGCTGCCGTCGAGCGTCAGCATCCTGGCCGAGGTCACGCCGCCGGCCGAGGCGTTCATCATGGCGTGCCTCGACAAGGAGCCGCGCCACCGCCCGCAGAGCATGGCGGAGGTGCGCTCGCGGCTGCTCGAGTCCTACGGCAGCGTGCGCTTCCTGCGCGACGCCGACCGCATCCCGGGGGCGGAGGCGGCTGGGCTCGCGCCGAAGATGCGCCAGGACGTGCGCAAGCTGGCGCCGTCACGCGAGCGCATCACCGACGAGATCCGTGACCTGCTCCGGACCGGCGCGCTCGGGCCCGTGGGTCCGGCGAGCTCCCCGGAGGGAGAGGCGCGCTCGCGGCTGTCGGACGAGCTCAAGGACCTGCTCATGCCGAGCGCGCCCGATCCGCCCAAGCGCGGCGAGCCGAACGAGCCGCCGGTGCTGCTGACGAACAAGAAGGCCGCGGAGGAAGAGGCCGGCGACACCGTCAAGGTGCAGATGCTCGTCAAGCGCGAGCCGCGGTGAAGCAACGGCGGACGGCGTGAACAAGGAATAGATCAACAGGCAACAGGCAACAGGGACCACGGAATGGCCGCACGCGACCGTCCGGCATTCCTCGCTCCGGCGATGCTCTGTTGTTCTGTTCCTTGTTCTCTGATCGGGGCCCCTCTGAATCGAGGCAGGTCAGCGGCCCGCGGCGACCGCCTCGATGGCGTCGGGGTGCTTGGGGATCGCGGCGGTGAGGACCTCGTGGCCGGCGGCGGTCACGAGCACGTCGTCCTCGATGCGGACGCCCATGCCGCGCAGCTCGGCGGGCGCCTCGGCGTCGTCGGCGCGCACGTACAGGCCGGGCTCGACGGTGAGGACCATGCCGGGCTCGAGGCGGCGCGCGTCGCCGCGGCGGTGGTACCAGCCGACGTCGTGCACGTCGAGGCCGAGCCAGTGGCTCGTGCGGTGGGGGTAGACGCGCTTGTAGGACTCGTCCTTCAGGATCACGGCCGCCTCGCCCTTGCAGAGGCCGAGGCGCAGCGCGGCCTCGACGAGGCCCTCGAGCGTCGCCTGGTGGAGGTCCTCGAGCGTGATGCCCGGGCGGACCATCGCCACCGCGCGCTCCTGGACCGCGAGCACCGCGTCATAGAGCCGCCGCGCGGGCGCGGTGAAGCGGCCGCCGACGGGGAACGTGCGCGTGACGTCGGCGGTGTAGAAGTCGACCTCGGCGCCCGCGTCGAGCAGGCACAGCTCGCCGTCCTCGAGGCGTCCGTCGTTCTCGACCCAGTGCAGCGTGGTCGCGTGCGCGCCCGTCGCCACGATGGTGCCGTAGCCGGCGCCCGTGGCGCCGCCCTTGCGGAAGGTGTAGTCGACCAGCGCCTCGAGCTCGTATTCCCAGGCGCCAGGGCGCGCGGCGCGCATGGCGGCGCGGTGCGCCTCGTCGGTGAGCGCGACGGCGCGACGGAGCGTGGCGAGCTCGTCGGCGTCCTTGTGGATGCGCAGCTCGGCGAGCAGCGTCGTGGCGTCGGATATGCGCTCGGGCGCATGTTTCCCGCGCCGGTGCGAGGCGCGCAGGTGCTCGAGCGCGCGGGCGAGCTCGGCCTCGAACACCGGCTCGCGCGCGAGGGGCGCGTACACCTCGGTCGCGCGATCGAGCAGCTCGGGGAGCCTCGAGGCCAGCTCCGCGATCGGGTAGGCGGCGTCCGCCCCGAAGCGCTCGCGCGCGCCTTCGACGCCGGCGCGCGGGCCGTCCCAGGTCTCGCGCTCGGGATCGCGCGGGCGCACGAACAGCGAGAACGGCGTGGTTGACCCGGGCCGCAGGACGAGGAGCGCGCCCGGCTCGCGGAAGCCGGTCAGGTAGAAGAGGTCGCTCGACGGCCGGTAGCGGTGGTGCGTGTCGTTCGAGCGGACGCGCTCGGGCGCCGAGGGAACCAGGAGCACGGCGTCCTGGCCGAGTCGCTCGGCGACGCGCGCCCTGCGGGCTGCGAAGGGGGGCATGCGAGGAGAGTATCTCCACTGCGGTACTACGGTCCGTCCGACGTGCTCGCTCAATGCCGGCGGTGCGGGGCCCGGGCGATCGCCTGCTCGAGGCTCTCGGCGTCCGCGGAGTCCTCGGGGCGATCCGACGCGCGCAGGTGGCGCAGCAGCAGTTGCCGGCCGATGACGGGCGTGGGCACGCCGGCGAGCTCGAGCTCCGTGCGAGAGCCGTAGGCCTCGTCGAAGGACACGCCCTCGATGGCCGTGAAGATCTCGATGCGCCGCCCAGGGACGGCGAGCCGGATGGTCGGCCCCGGGTGCGAGAGGTCGCCGATGGAGACCTCGTGCGTGGGCACGCCGAAGGCCGCCAGCGCGCGGTGGACCAGCCGGGCGTTGCCATGGCTCGCGCGGACGAACAGATCGAGCCCGTCCGCCGCCCGCGCCGGGGCGTAGACCGCCACCGCGTGGCCACCCACGACCAGGAACTCGGCCCGCTCCTCCGCCAGCGCGGACAGCAGCCCCACGAACTCCGGGAACATCGCCGGGGTGGATTGTAACGCGGGTCCAGGTGCTACGATCGCTCACTCATGTCCGCAGACGTCGTGGCGCAGCTCGTCGAGGCCGCGCCGATCATCCATCGCATCACGCGCGCGGTCGTGCCGAAGCCCGAGGACGCCGAGGAGGCGCTCGGCGAGGGGCTCATGATGCTGGGCGATGCGCTCTTGACGCCGGCGGGCGAGGCGCTCGACGCGGCCGGGCGGAGGCTGCTCGCGATGGAGCTCGGGGCGCGCGCCGCGCTCGGGTTCCCGTCGGGCAGGCCGCGCGCGCTCGACAGACCCGCGCTGCAGGCTGGGCGCTGCGCCGTGGCCGCGGCAGGGGACGTATCTGCCGAGGCGGATGCATCGGCCGCGGCGGGGGCGCTCTCCGGCATCGACGCGATGTACCGCCTCGTGCTGCTCCTGCGGGAGCACGAGGGGCTCGACGTCACCACCATCGCGCGCCTCCTGCGCATCAGCGAGCGCGCGGTGGAGATCCGCCTCGAGCGCGCGCGTGATCACGTGGCGCTCTCGCTGGGTGCCCGCGGATGACGTGCGCGGACGCGCGGCCGCTCCTGTCCCGGCGCCGCGACAGCGCGCTGCCGCCGGGCGACGAGGCGGCGCTCACCGCGCACCTCGCGACGTGTCCCGACTGTGTGCGCTGGAGCGCCTGGCTCGAGCGCGCGTCGCGCGCGGCGGCGGCGGCGCTGGCCGTCGAGATGTCGCCCGAGCTGTCGGCCGAGGCGCTCGAGTTCGCGCAGCACCTGGTGGCCACGCGCAAGTAGCGGCCGCGGCGGGGCGCTTTGCGGCGTGTTTCCCCGTTTGGCGCGGTGGATCTCGGTGATAGGCTCCGCCCCTATGGCGAACGACCGGGCGACCCTCGACGCGCTGCGCAGCAAGGCCATCGACATCGGCAAGCTGTCGGTACGCATGACCACGATGGCCGGTTCAGGCCACCCCTCGAGCGCGCTGTCGCTCGGCCACATCGTGAGCGCGCTCATGTTCGAGCGCATGCGCTTCGATCCGAAGGACCCGTGGAACGCGCACGCCGATCGACTGGTGCTGTCGGAGGGGCATGCAGTCCCCATCGTGTACGCGGCCTACGCGGAGCTCGGCGGCGTCTACGGCACGGCCGAGGCGCCGCGCACGCTCACCACCGCGGAGCTCGACACGCTGCGGCAGGTCGGCAGCCTCCTCGACGGCCACCCGAACCCCGCGATCGGCTTCCCGTTCTTCGACGCGGCCACGGGCTCGCTCGGGCAGGGCCTGTCCTGCGCGGCAGGCCTCGCGGCGGCTGCGCGCCTCGACGGCAGCGACAAGTGGATCTACTGCCTGTGCGGCGACGGCGAGTCGCGCGAGGGGCAGATCTGGGAGGCCGCGGACTTCATCGCGGACCACAACCTCGTGCGCGTGCGCGCGGTCTTCAACTGCAACGGCGAGGGCCAGGCCGACCTGGTCTCGGTCGCGCAGTCAGCCGACCGGCTGGCGCAGAAGCTCGTGGCCTTCGGCTGGCGCGCGATCCTGATCGACGGCCACGACATGGCGGCCATCCGCCTGGCGCTCGAGGAGCCGGCCGGCGACAAGCCGGTGGCGATCGTCGCGCGCACGGTCAAGGGCTGGGGCTCGAAGCTGCTCCAGGGCAAGGGCAACCACGGAAAGCCGGTCGGCAGGGCGCAGCTCGACGAGGTGCTCGCGCAGCTCGACGCGAACCGCGCTGGCCTCGAGCCGGGGGCGCTGCCGGGCCCGGGCAAGCCGGCGGCTGGTCGTCGCGCTGCGCCGCGCGTGGGCGGGCTGCCTGCCGCGGATTTTGCCAAGCTGCTCGAGGGCGACGGCGCGCTCGGTGCCTTCCAGAAGACGGGCACGCTGTCGACGCGGCGCGCGTACGGCATCGCGATCCGCGAGCTCGGCGCGTCGAGCCCCGACGTGGTCGTCCTCGACGCGGACGTGTCGAACTCGACGTTCTCGGAGTACTTCAAGCACAAGCACGGCGAGCGCTTCTTCGAGTGCAAGATCGCCGAGCAGAACATGATCTCGGCCGCGGGCGGCTTCGCGGCGGCGGGCAAGGTCGCGTTCGCGAGCACGTTCGGGAAGTTCCTGTCGCGCGCGTTCGACCAGATCGAGATGTGCGCGATCAGCGGGCACCCGCTCAAGATCGTGGGCTCGCACTCGGGCATCTCGCTCGGCGCCGACGGCCCGTCGCAGATGTCGGTCACGGACATCCCGTTCTTCCGCTCGTTCCCGGGCGACGCGAAGAAGGCGGGGCGCCGCAACACCACGGTGCTCAACCCGGCGTGCGCGACGGCGGCCTACAAGCTGACGGAGTGGATGGCCAAGCACGACGGCATGGTCTACCTGCGCACGATGCGCAGCGACCTGCCGCTCCTCTACGGGGCGAGCGAGCTGTTCCCGGTGCCGGGGGCGAAGGTGCTCGCGCACGGCAAGGACCTCGTCATCGCGGCGACGGGCCACATGGTGCACACGGCCAAGGCGATGCTGCCGAAGCTGCGCGAGGCGGGCATCGAGGCGGGCCTCGTCGACTGCTACACGTTCCCGATCGCGGCCGACGTGGTGCTCGCCGAGGCGCGCGCCGCGGGCAACCGCGTCATCACCTTCGAGGACAACTACCGGGCGCTCGGCAGCGCGGTGGCCGAGGCGGCCGCGGTGGACGGCGGCGTGCGCGTGCGCGCGCTCGCGGTCGAGAAGCACGCCAAGAGCGCGCCGAGCGCGGACGAGGTGTTCGCCTACGTGGGGCTGACCTACGACGCGGTCCTCGCCGCGGCGCGCGAGCTGACCGGCAAGTGAGGACAGGGGCGGGCGCGGTCGCGGTGCTGATCGCGCTCGCCGGCTGCGGCGAGGTGCGCCGCGCGTTCCCCGACGGCGGGACGCGCGACGGTGGCGCGGACGCGTTCGTGCACAGGATCGTGTGCGGCGACGGCATCCGCGAGGGCGACGAGGAGTGCGATCCCGGCACGGCGCCGGATCCGCGGTGCCAGGCGTGCAAGCTCGCCGCGGATCCCTGTGACGACGCGAACGTGATCGATCTCGAGCCGATGCTCGACGGCTTCGGCGTGCGCTACGCGGGGAACACGAACGGGCTAGGGCACCGCCACGACGGCATGTGCGGAGGCGACGGCAGCGACCAGCGCGTGCACCGGTTCAAGGCGCCGGTGCGCGGGCGCCTGGTGGTCGAGACGACCCTCGGCAAGACGCCGTTCGACTCGGTCGTGTACGTGCGCACCGACTGCCGTGATCCGGCGAGCGAGGTCGCGTGCAGCGACGACGTCCGCATGGGCGTCGTCCGCGTGTCGCACGGCGTGGGGCCGCTCCTCGACGCCGGCGCGGTCGTGAGCGTGTTCGTCGATGGCTACAGCGGGAGCGACCGCGGACCCTACGAGCTCGTGGCGCGCGTGCGACCGGTGGTGGCGTCGGGCGGGCCCTGCGATCCCGAGGGCGAGCGCGACGAGTGCGACGCGGGGCTCGCGTGCCGGCAGGTCGGACCCGGCTTCGAGGGCACCTGCGGCGCCGCGCGCGCGCCCGTCCTCGCGGGGGCCGACGTGGTGCGCACGAACGCGGACGGCTGGCGCATCTCCGCACTCGGCAGCGACGAGGACGGCGACTTCACCGCCATCCACGCGCAGGTCCTCGACGGTACCGGGGCGGTCCTGACGATCGACGCGCTCGGCGACAAGAACCGCGTGATGGAGGCCTCGGTGCCGAGCGCGCGCCCCATCGCCCACGAGGCGAGCTTCCTCGCGGTCGCGACGCTGCACGGCCTCAAGGATCTGTCGACCACGACGCAGCTCCAGGCCAGGGTGCGGCTCGAGGACCGCGCGGGGCTGCGCTCGGCCGAGCTCACCGTGCCCATCCGGGAGCCGATGCCGGTGGTCGCAGGCGGCGCCTGCGATGCCGCTGGGCTCGGCGATTCGTGCGCAGCGGGGCTGACCTGTCGCGCCGGCGCGTGCGTGGCCGCGAGCGCCGCGGTCCTGTCGGGCGCGTCGCTCGTCGAGCTGCCGGACGGACGCGTGCGCGTGCTGGCGCAGGGCAGTGACGCCGACGGGGACGTGACGCTCGTCGAGGCCACGCTGCTCGACGCGGCCGGCTCGCCCGCGATGGTGCTCGACGACAATGGCGACGGGCGGCCGGACAGCGCGGTGCTGCGGCGCGGCCTGGAGGTGAGCGTCTTCGGGCAGACGGGCTTCGTCGCGACGCACACGCACGGGCCGCTGCCGGGCGTGGCGGGCGCGCTCGTGCACGTCGTCGATCGCGCGGGCCTGGCGAGCGCGGACGTGATGGTCGCGCGGGTGGCGCAGCCTCTCGGCGGTGCGGGCGAGGCGTGCGATCGCCTGGGGCTCGCGAGCGGGTGCACCGCGGGGCTCGTGTGCGCGGGCGCGGCCGGTGCGGCGCGCTGTCAGCCGCTCGCGCAGGCGGCGCGGGCGGCGTGCATGGCGGCGATGCCGCTGCAGAGCGGGCTCGGTCCGCTGCCGGTGTCGACGGAGGCGCGGGTGGCCTCGCTCTTCGACGGCTCGTGCGCGAAGGCGCAGGGGGCGCCCGAGCGCGTCGTGACGTTCCAGACCTCGGGCGTCGCGGACCTCCTCGCGTGGGCGCCGGTCGGGTGGGCCGCGTTCGATCCGGTGCTCTACCTGCGCGGGGGCGACGTCGACGGGTGCTCGGGCACGGCGCGCGAGCTCGCGTGCAACGACGACGAGCCGCGGCTGCCCGACCTCGGGGCGCGCCTCGAGGTGCTGGACCTCGTGGCGGGCGCCTACTCGCTGGTGGTGGACGGCGCGACGCTCGGCGACGGCAGCGGCGGCGCCGGCCGGGCGGACGTGGTCGCGCTCGTCCGCACGCACGCGGCCCTCGGCACGGCCTGCGATCCGTACGGCCTGCGCAGCCGCTGCGTGGGAGGCCGGTGCGCGCTCGACGGCACGCGCTGGGTCTGCAAGGCGAAGCCCTAGGGTTCGGACTACCTCGAGGCCAGCAGGCGCTCGAGGTTGTCGCGCTCCCACGCCTCGGCGAGGGCGTGGTGCTCGAAGCGGCGCTCGTCGGCGCGGAAGGCGGGCGAGTGGATCGAGCGGCGTCCCTGCACGACGGGCATGCCGTGGATCTCGTGCAGCATCTCGTGGAACACCACGGACTGCACGAAGAAGCGCGGCACGAACGGCTGGTCGAGCACCGGGTGGATGCGGATGACGCGCTCGTCCGGGTGGAACGAGCCCAGCTTGAGCGTGCGCAGGCGCGCGCCGGGGCGGGCGCCGCCGTGCCGTCCCCACGTGATGCCCGCGCGGACGCAGCCGGCGAAGTAGCGCGCGTTGAGATCGTCCCGCAGCGCCCCGAGGTGGTGCACCGCGCCGGCGGGGCGGAGCGAGGTGGTGCGGACACATGTGCTTTCGCGCATGGATTCGCGGACGAGATCCTGGTGCGCGTCGATGAACCGGCCGAGGAGCGCCGAGGCGCGGCGGTCGCCCTGGCTCACGTAGCGCGCGAGCGCGTGCACGGTGGCCGGATCGGCCTCGGTGAACATGCGGTGCAGGCGCACGCGGAACGCGGGCGGCGATCCGCCGAGCCGGCGCACGGAGATCATGGTGTGACGGTTGTCGGTGAGCTCCACCTCGGCGCGGCCGCCGGGCAGGTGCGCCGTCAGGCGGCGTCCGAGCCGCCGCGCGGGCTCGTCGGCCGGGCCCGTGGGATCTGCCGCGGGCGCGAGGCCGGGCGAGGCGTCACCGTCGGTGGAGCTGCCAGGCGCGACGTCTGACCTGAACACCTGTGCAATGGTATTCCGAGGTGCACGAGCGGCCAAGTTTTTCGCCGTCGCGTGACCTGGCTTTCAGGATGGGCGGGGGCAGTTGCGCGGATCTCGCCCCCGCTGATACCGTATGCCCGCTGGATTCATGTCTTTTCTATTGAGAGCGACGACACAGAGGAGGACTCCATGAGCGCTGCGAAGGTACAGAAGTTCCTCGCCGGCCTGCTAGCACTGGGCGTGGCGGTAGGTTGCGGCGATGACAAGCCGAACAACAACGCAGGCTCCGGGGGCGCAGGCACGGGCGGAGCAGGCACGGGTGGCGGAGGTGCTGGGGCGGGTGGTGCCGGCACGGGCGGTGGTGGCGCCGGGTTGGGCGGCGCGGGCACGGGCGGCGCGGGCACGGGCGGCGCAGGCACGGGCGGCGCAGGCACGGGCGGCGCAGGCACGGGCGGCGCAGGCACGGGCGGCGCGGGTACCGGCGGCGCGGGCTCCGGCGGCGCAGGCATGGGCGGGATGGGAACCTACGGCGCCTCGATCTACGTGATCGAGCAGGACGGCCCCACGGGTCCGGGCATGCCGTCGGTGCGCACGCCTATCGTCAGCGTCGGCACCACGCCGGCCGGCTACATGCCCGACAGCCCGGGCGGCCTCATCAACGACTGCTCGGCTGACTTCTTCGATCGCGCCGCGATGGACGTGCCGCCGGCCCAGGTCAGCCTCGGTGACATCACGGTGACGGGCTACACCGGCCACCCGGCCAGCATCATGGCCACGACGACGTGCACCTTCGACATGATGGCGGGTGGCTACACCTGCAACCTGCCGGCGACGATCGCCGCCACCGAGCACTTCTTCGACCTGTCGACCACGGCGATGTCGAAGCGCATCGACCTGACGGCGACCGGTGGGTCGGGTCACGCGGCCTTCATGCTCACCGGTGCGATGAGCATCGTGGTGCCGACGTCGGGCCTCAAGGTAACGAGCCCCGTCGTCAACGGCGCGTCGACGGACGCAGGCGCCATCGACGTCACGAACCCGATGGGCGCCGAGATCAAGTTCCAGTGCCCGGACGCCGCAGGCATGCCGGGAGCCTGTCGCCCGATCGTGGGTTTCAACCTCGTCGCCACGGATGGCATGAACCCGCCCCAGAAGTGGGCCGTCGTGACCTGTTCGAAGCTCAACCCGGATTCCGCGGACGCAGCCACGATGACGTACAAGTACACGGTTCCCCGCACTGCCAACAACGGGGCGCGGCCGGTTCTGGCGATCTTCGACCGGTTCGACTGGAAGGTCCTGCGCACGACGGTCGTTCACTTCGGTGCGCCCAATCAGAACGTCATGGGCATTACCGCGGGCGCAGCGGTCGGCGCGGTTGGCTATCTCACGCGCGCGGGATCGGGCGGCAGCGGCGGATCGGGTGGCAGCGGCGGCAGCGGCGGCACCGGCGGCACCGGCGGCTAGGCTACTCGCACCAGACCCGTGCGAACTGCACGGTCCCATCCTGCCAGCTCACGCCAGCCTCAGACCCCGTCCACGCCGATCTAGGCGCACGACCAGTTGCTGAAATCACCACGGGCTGCGCGAGCGCGGTCCCGCTCACAGTGAAGGTCTGACCCCGGATCCCGGAAGGGCTGCTCCAGACCGCCATCCAGCGATCGCCGGCGAAGATCACCTGTGGGCGGGTCCCTGCGCCAAGCGGAGCCGGTGAACCGATGACGGCGCCGTTGCCGTCGAGTCGTGTGAACACCACGCCGGTCGGGGCAACGTACGCGAGGCCGAACTCGCTACCCGACCACGCGATGCTGGGAAACTCACCGGCGCCGAGGGGGGCACTCGCGCTGGCGGTTCCGGAGGCCGTGATCGACAGATAGGTCATGTTGCCCTCAGCCCAGACCGCCCCGTAGTTCCCGCTGGTTCCTCGAGATACCAGCGCCACCGTTGCCGAGAGCTGGGTCGCTTGCACGAGGGTGGTATCACCTTGCCGACTGAGGCTCGAGTCGGCGCGGGAGAATCGAATCGGCGCGGTCCCGCCGAATGCCATCCAGATCGAGCCGAGCTGGTTGGCACCCGCATTCCACGCGGTGGCGGCCTCCGCAGTCGACAGGGGACTTGCGCCCATCGGTGTGTCCGAGAGCGGCCAGATCTGGCTCGTCGGCGCCCCAGTCGAGTCCATCGCACGCATGCTCAACATGGTGTCCGAGACGGTTGCGCGCGAGTGCCATGTGGTCAGGAAGCCTGACGGATAGGCGGTGATGCTCATCGGGACGTAGCCGTTGATCTGGGCCCCGTCCACCTGAGAGATCATCGACGGGGAGCCAACGGCAACGCCATCGGTGCCCACTCCGCGAAACATCACCGTTCCTGGCGAGTTCTGGACGTTGGACCAGATCACCCCAAATCGCCCGTTCTGGAACGCAATGTCCGGGTAGTAGGAGGTCGCTGTGCTCACCGAGATCGTGTTCCCCACGCGCGCCAGGGGCTTGGGGCTGCAGGTGCCGGCGGTGCCGGCGAGGTTGCAGGCCTCGCAGGTGCCGTTGCAGGCTCCGTTGCAGCAGACGCCGTCGACGCAGAAGCCGCTCGAGCATTCGTTGGCGCCATTGCACGAGAGGCCGGCCGCCTTCTTCGGCGCGCAGGCGCCGCCGGCGGCGCAGTAGCGGCCGGAGATGCACTGGGAGTCGGTGCCGCAGCTCGTCAGGCACGACATCATCGAGCCGTCGCAGGTGAAGTCGCCGCAAGAGGTCATGACGTCCGTGCACGTGCCGCCCATGCACTTCCTCGCCGTGGACTGGCTCGCGGAGCAGGTGTTCGTCCCGCACGAGGTGCCATTGGTGACGGCGCCGCAGGTGCCGCTCGAGCACGTCTGGCAGTTGCCCGTGCACGCGGCGTCGCAGCAGACGTTGCCGACGCAGAAGCCGCTCGCGCAGGCGGTGCTCGCGCCGCAGGGCTGGCCATTGGCGAGCGCCTGGCCGCAGCGACCCGCCTGGCACGTGGCGCCGGGGGCGCAATCGCCGTTGACGGTGCACGTCGTCTTGCACGCACCCGCATTGCACGCGTAGGGCGCACAGGACTGGGCCGCCTGCGCGCACGCGCCCACGCCGTCGCAGCGCGGCACGGCGAGCGTCGAGGCGTCACTGCACATCGGCGAGCCGCAGCTCGTCGACGTGGGCGGGAACGAGCACGTGCCCGCGCCGTTGCAGACGCCGCCGCACGTGCCGCTGCCCGCGCACTCGCTGTCCGGGTCCATGCTGGTCAGGCCCGCGCACGTGCCGCGGCTGGTCGTCAGATCGCAGCGGACGCACAGGCCGTCGCACGCGGTGTTGCAGCAGACGCCGTCGCGGCAGAAGCCGCTCTGGCATTGCCCGGCGGTGCCGCACGCGGAGCCGAGCGACAGTCCCATCGCGCCGTCGGGCGGGCGTGGGCCATCGGGCCTCGGGGCGTCGGGTGGGCGAGGTCCATCGGGCGGGCGAGGGCCATCCGGCGGGCGTGGGCCATCGGGTCTCGGGGCATCGGGCGGCCGGGGGCCGTCGGGCCGGGGGCCGTCGGGGCGCCTGGCGTCGGGGCCGACGGGGCCGTCGGTGGGCGGCGCGCCGTCGCGCAAGGCGGCATCGGGGCCCATCGCGCCGTCGTGGCCCGCGTCACGGCGGAGCCCGGCATCCCTTGGCGGCGAAGGCGCGCAGCGATTGGCGAGCCCGTCGCCGGCGGTCTCGTGATAGCGCCAGCCCGAAGGGCAGTCCTCGGCCGGGATCGCGCACCACGAATTCACGCACTGGCCGCGAAACGAGGAGAACTCGCACGCGGCGTTGCTCTCGCAGTGGTTGTTGATGTTCGCGCCGCAGCCGGCCGTGACGAGGAGGAAGCAGACGAGCCAGGTCTTCATACGCCGCCCAGGTTTTCGCCGATCCCAGCGACCGGTTGCGCGGGTGCTACCGAATTGCGCTGCCCGGGTCAACTGCCGCGTCAGAACCTCCCGATGACCACCGCGCCGAGCGTGCCGTCGGTCGCGGGCAGGGCGATCCAGCGCCTGCGCGCCGCCTGCCGCTCGTCGGGGACCAGGGCCAGCTTGACCACGCCGCCCACGACGGCCGCGGCGCCGAGGCCGACGGTCAGATAGCCGAGCATCCGGCTCGAGTCGGCGTCGTTGCGGAAGCGCTGACGGTCCTCGATGCGCGTCTGGCGCTCGGCGGCGTCGGCCGAGTCGCCCGCGGACGAGAAGAAGACGAGGCTGCCGCCGCACGCGGCCGCGCCCGCGCCCACGAGCACCCAGCCGAGCGTGTCCTGGTACCAGCGCACCGGCGGTCCGGCCGGCACGTCCGCCGTCACGAGCGCGCCCGGCGCGGGCAGCAGCATCGGATCGCGCGTGCCGAGGGTCACCGCGCGGGCGATCGCCGAGAGCTGCTCCCGGGTCGGCCCGGCCGCACCGAGGCGGACCCCGGCCCACCGCTCGGCCCGCGCCGCCCCGACGGCCACGCGCGTCGCGAACAGGATCGCGCCCTTCGGATCGGGGCGCACGCCGGCGAGGTACACGACGTCGGTGCCGAGGCGCTTGCCGAGGTGCGCCGCGAGCTGCGCCTCGGACTCGGGGGACGTGCCGGCCGGGACGACCAGGGCAGGGCTCGCGCCGAGCTCGAGCGCGTCCTCGAGGCCGGCGTCGATGCGGACCTCGGCGGTGCCCGTGGCGACGTTCACGCGGTGCAGGCGGCCTCGCCCACGGGGGCCGCGCGCCTCGACGAGGTACGGTCCCGACGGCAGGTCGCGCAGCTCCACCGGCGAGACCCCGGCGAACCGGCCGGAGACGAGCACGGGCGCGCCGGGCGGCGTGGTCTCGACACGCAGCACGCCGGTCAGGCCCTTCCTGAGCCGATCCCGCACGCGCGTGACGAGCGCGACGGCCTCGGGGCCCTGCTCGCGGCGCGAGGGCTCGATCTCCGGGAAGTCCCGCGCGGCGACGATGGCCACGTCGGTGGCCTGGGCGTCGCGCCCCGACCGCTGCAGCGCGAGCGCGAGCGTGATCTCTCCGCGGAACAGCAGCGCTCGCAGCCGCGTGTCCTTCGAGTCACCGCCGAGCAGCCGATCGCGGCGGCCGCTGACCGCGCCGAGGAGCCTGACGGTCTCGTCGAGGCGGCCATTGAGGAACGCGTCGATCCCCGCGTCGATCTCGCGGCGCACGCGGGCGATCTCGGCGGCGTCGAGGTCGCCCCCCGGTGGCTCGAGCGCGGTCTCGAGGCGCTGCGAGAGGGCAGGGCCTCGGTCGCTGGCCTCCGTGCGCGCGATCTCCTCGAGGAGCTGGCCGGCGCCCGGATCGTGCGCCCCGGCGCGGATCTCGAGGGCGACCGGACGGGCCTCGGCCGGCTGGGCCAGGATGGTGGTGAGCAGGACGAGGAGCATCGCGGTTCTCACTATCGGGCGCGGATCGGGTTTGGTTGCGCATGCTAGCTTCCGGGCCGTGCGAATCAAAGTGCGGTACTTCGCGGTGGCGCGCGAACGGGTGGGGCGCGAGGAGGAGGTGCTCGAGCTCGCGGAGGGGGCCACCGTCGCCGTCGCGCTCGACCGGCTGGGCGAGCGCCACGCGCCGATCGCCGCCCTGCGCGGGCACCTCGCGGCCGCGGTCAACCAGGAGATGGTGCGCCCGGACGCCGTCCTCGCCGACGGGGACGAACTCGCGCTCATCCCGCCGGTGGCGGGTGGCGCTGGCGACGTGTTCCGCGTCGTCGCTCGGCCGGTGACGCTCGACGAGGTCGTCGACGTGGTGAGCGATCCATCTTGCGGCGCCGTCGTGACGTTCACGGGGGTCGTGCGGGCGCGAAGCCGCGGCGAGGACGTCGATCGGCTGGAGTACGAGGCCTACGTGGAGATGGCCGAGCGCGTCCTCGCGCGCATCGGCGGCGAGGTCAAGCAGCGCTGGGCCGGGGCGCGCGTCGGCATCGTGCACCGCGTCGGGACGGTGCGCCCGGGGGAGGTGTCGGTGGTCATCGCCGTGGCCACGCCGCACCGGGCGGACGCGTTCGAGGGCTGCCGGCACGTGATCGAGCGGCTCAAGGTGGACGTGCCCATCTGGAAGAAGGAGTGGGCGGTGGACGGGCGCGCGATCTGGGTCGGGCTCGGCTCGTGACGGTTTCTCGCAACTGATCCGCGCGGGCGCCGATAACCGGCCCGTGCGTGAACGGGCGCTGGACGAGAGGAGCCTCGAGCGGGCGCGGCGGGCCGACCAGCCCGGCGAGACGGCACCGGGCGACGAGCCGCCACGGCCCAGCCGGGTGCCGCTCGTGCTGCGCAGCAGCGACGGCCGGCACGCGCTGCCGCTCGAGCCCGGGCAGTACAGCATCGGGCGCTCCGCAGACAGCGCGATCGTGCTGGTCGATCGCGGCGTCTCGGCGCGGCACTGCCTGCTCGACGTGCGCGAGGGCGGCGCGGTCAAGGTCTTCGACTGCGAATCCAGGAACGGCACGCTCGTCAACGGCGTGCGCGTCACCATCGGCGAGCTGTCGCCGGGGTCGGAGCTGCAGGTCGGCGGCACGCGGTTCGTCGCGGCGCTGCGCGGGGCGCCGCCGCCGTCGAGCAGGGTCATCGGTCAGGACCCGGGGCTCGCGCGGGCGATGGAGCACGTGCGGCGCGTGGCGCCGTTTCGGGCCGCCGTGCTCGTGCACGGCGAGAGCGGCACGGGCAAGGAGCTGGTGGCGCGCGCGATCCACGCGCTCGGAGACCGCGCCTCGCGGCCGTTCGTGGTGGTCAACTGCGGTGCGATCGCGCGCGAGCTGGCGGAGAGCGAGCTGTTCGGGCACGAGCGCGGCGCGTTCACCGGTGCGCTCGCGCGGCGGCCGGGGGCGTTCGAGGAGGCCGACGGCGGCACGCTGTTCCTCGACGAGATCGGCGAGCTCGCGCGCGGCCTGCAGCCGAAGCTCCTGCGCGTCCTCGAGGCGGGCGAGGTCCGGCCGCTCGGCGCGCCGCGCGAGGTCAGGGTGGACGTGCGCCTCGTGTGCGCCACGCACCGGGACCTCCCTGCGGAGATCGAGCGCGGCCGCTTTCGCCTCGACCTCTACCACCGCCTTGCGCACGTCACGATCGACCTGCCGCCCCTGCGCGAGCGCCGCGGTGACGTGCCCGCGCTGGTGCGTCACTTCCTCGGCGAGCTCGAGTCGGTGCACGGCCCGCGGCGGATCGCGCCGGCCACGATGCAGGCGCTCTGCGCGAACGACTGGCCTGGCAACGTGCGCGAGCTCCGCGCGGCCGTCATGCGCGCGATGCTGCTCGACCCCGTCGAGCTGCGGCTCGAGCACCTCCTGCCGCGTCCGTCGCGCCCGTCGGCGCCCCCGGGTGCCGCGCTGACGCCTCCGTCGCCCTTCCTCATCGACGTGCGGGGCCGTCGCTGGGACGACATCGAATCGGCGGTGCTCGGCGCCGTGCTCGAGGAGTGCGCGGGGAACAGGCGCCTGGCGGCCGCGCGGCTCGGCCTGCCCAAGAGCACGCTGGCGGACAAGCTGCGCCGCCACGGGATCTGACGGAAGGTGGCATGCTACGCGCGTGGCGAGCGCGCGCGCGTGGATCCGATTCTGGCTGGCCGGCCTCGGCGTCGCGGCGCTCTTCGGCGCGACCTGGCTCGGCGCACCCCGGCTCGTCACCGGGTATCACTCGCTGGCGCTCGGGCTCGACGCCCAGGTGCCCTACCTGCCGTGGATGGCGCCCGTCTACCTGCTCGGCTACGCGCTCCCGCTCGCGCCGCTCTTCATCGTCCGCGATCCCGACGTGCTGCTGCCCGGCCTGGCGGGGCTCGCGGTCGTCGTCGGGGTGGCGTTCCTGTGCTTCGTGCTCGTGCCGGTCGCGGTGCCGCCGCCTCCGTGGCGCGGGCGGGGCGGCGCTCCGCTGGCGCTCGCGGCGATCGACGCGTTCGGCGGCCTCCGCGGCAACTGCTTCCCGTCGCTGCACGTCGCCTTCGCGACCTACGTCGCCGCCGGGTTCTACGCGACGTCGCACCCGGCGAGGCACGTCCTCGCCGGGACGGCCGTGGCGATCGCCGCCAGCACCGTGACCCTCAAGCTGCACTTCCTGGTCGATCTGCCCGCGGGGGCCGCCCTCGGAGGCGTCGCGGCGCGCGTGTTCGCGTGGCCGCCGCTCGCGCGCTGGGAGGCCAGGCGATGAGGGCCGGGATCCTCGACGTCGTGCTCCAGCCGCCGCCCCTCGTCGAGCGCATCGAGGTGGACGGCGTGTGGCTCGCCGGCCCGAGCGAGGTCTCGGCGGCGCTGCGCATCCCGCTCGTCGGCGCGCTGCGCTTCGGCGGCGACTCCCTCGATCCCACGGTGGTGCACGAGCGCAGGACGCCGGACGGGCGCGAGCAGTCGGTCGACGTGCGCCTGCGGCTGCCGGCCGGCCTGCGGACGCGCGCGCAGCGCATCGACGTGCGCGCCACTCGCTCGCAGGTCACGCTCGCGACCGCGGTGTCGCTGCCGATCATCCGCTGGATCCCGTCTGCCGAGCTCGTCGTGGGCATGCGCGCGGACGTGGAGGCCCGGTTCGACGGCGTCGCGTTCTCGGCCCGCGCGTCGCGTCAGGAGCAGGTCGCCAGCGCGTACACGCTCGAGCGCTCGGGTCGCCGCCTCGTGGCGTCGATCGAGGAGGACGCCTGGGTGCGCGCGCGCGCCCGCACATTCGCCTGTCCAGATGGGTTGCACGGCTTCGTGCTGCGCGTGTCCGGGCGGCTCCCGCGGCGCATCGCGATCACCCTCGCGCTGCGCGCGGAGGGCCCGTGAGCCCGCGCGATCTGTGGTTCTACGGGACCCTCGGCGCGCTGACCGCCGCCGTGACCCCGACGTCGCTCCTGACCGTGCTCGCGACCGGCAACGGCGATCTCGGCCAGCGCCTCCACGCGCGCACGTGGGCGAGGGCGCTGCTCGCGCTCAACGGCAAGCGCCTCGAGGTGCGCGGGCTGGAGCGGATCGATCCCCGCCGGGCCCACGTGATCGTCGCGAATCATCCGCACCCGGTCGCGCTGCTCGCGCTGCCGGCGTCCCTGCCGGTGATCTGGCGCATGGCGATGCGCGGCGACCTCGCGCGGCTCCCGATCTTCGGCCTGATGGCGCGGGCGGGCGGGCAGGTGCTGCTCGACCTCCGCACCACGGAGTCCGCCATCGCCAGCCTCGCGACCGCGCGCCCCCTCTTGGATCGCGGCGTGTCGGTCATCGTCTTCCCCGAGGGGCGGCGCACCGAGTCCGGGCTCGCGCCGCTCAAGACGGGCGCGTTCCACCTCGCCCGGGCGGCTCGCGTGCCGCTCCTGCCGGTGCGGCTGGATCTCGCGGGCCGCACCGTGCGCATCACGTTTCACGACCCACTCCCGACCGAGGGCGTGGCGGTCCCGACGCTCGTGGAGCAGGCGAGGGCGGCCCTGCGAGCCCAACCTTGAAGACTAGTGCTGCCCGTCAAGAGTTATGCGGCATTCGAGCATGACGCGCTCCTCGGCTTGCCAGGAGAAAGCAGCACTCGCGCCCGCGGAGCGGGCGCAAGACAAACACCTAGTGCCGCTCGTCGGCCCCGCTGGATTCTGCTGGGTCACGGGCAGCACTAGGTATCTC
>CAZQJC010000121.1:0-54657 GCA_964593795.1 uncultured Myxococcales bacterium
CAACCCCTGAAGTCTCCGGCTTTCGAGGCGAGAGAAGCGAGCCGCAAGGCCGAAGCAACCCCTGAAGTCTCCGGCTTTCGAGGCGAGAGAAGCGAGCCGCAAGGCCGAAGCAACCCCTGAAGTCTCCGGCTTTCGAGGCGAGCGCAGCGAGCCGCAAGGCCGTAGCGAGCGAAGCGAGCGAAGACGCAGGGAGGGGGGCCCGGATGGGCTTTGCCCATCCGGGGGAGGGGCGGTCGCGCCCCTCCTGCGGCCGCCGACTGCGGCGGCCGATCGCAAGCTAGTGGAAGAAGCCCACGATCTTGCTGGCGATCTCGGAACGCGCCGAGGCGTAGGTGCCGGGGCGGTCGCTGACACAGGAGAACTTGAGCTGGATCTGCGCCGATTCGACCGCGGGACTGTCTCTGTGCTTGACCAGGACCTCCACCCAGCCGGTCAGCCACTCCTTGGGCTGCGAGGCCTCGACCGCGACCACCGCGATGAGCACCACGGCGAAGACCGCGAGCAGGATGAACGCCGCGTCGCTGTTGCCACCGCCGCCCCCGCGGCCGTGCACGCGGCCGCCAGGAAAGAACCCGCCGCCGCCACCCGAGTAGCTGCCCGAGCCCGCCTCGCGACGGTGGTCGGGCGTCCAGTCGGCCCCGCGCACCGTGACCGCGAGGCGCAGGTCCGCGGCCTCGGCGGCGTCCACGAGGACGAAGCCCTTCTCCTGCAGGCGGCGGTGGAGCTCACCCGAGGCGTCGAGGGGCAGCGCGCTGAGGTTCTCGAAGGAGAGGTGGATCCGTTGCGCGCGGCCTGCCGGCAGGTGGATCGGATAAGGGACCTGGGCGAGGTTGGTCCAGCAACCGGCGGCGAGCAGAGCCAGCAGAGCGGAGCGCAGCGCGAGCACCATGCTCGCTTGTGAATGCAGCTCCAGGACCAGCGCGGGGCCGGCCGCACCCGCGCGATCCGCTTCGCGCGGGGCGTGTGGGTGGGCGTGCGCTGTCGGGGATTCGGCGTCGACGAGCTGACGCGGTCACTGCTTGCGCGCAGCGCCCGCCGATCTCGACGGTGCGGCCGCGAGGCGCTCGTGCTTGCGCAGGAACGTCGCCACCGCCTCGGCCTGCCCCTTGCCGCCCCAGGTGTGCTTGGCCTTCGCGGAGCAGAACACCACCTCGGCGCCGGAGTCACAGCTCGCCTGGGCGCACGCGCTCTCCGCCGGCGCCGGCGGCGCCTTGCAGCCGTTGCGCTTCGACCAGACGTCGGCCGACTTCTGCGCGAGGCCGTAGGGCACGACCGGATCCTCGGTGCCGTGCGAGATGCGCACGGGCATGGGCCGCGGGCACGACTCGAAGGGGCCGCCGCCGCCGACGGGCGCGATCGCCGCGAGCTTGTCGCCGCGGTGGCACGCGAGCAGGTTCGAGAAGAACGCACCGTTCGAGAAGCCGGTCGAGTAGACGCGGCGCTCGTCGAGGCAATGGTCCCCCTTGAGCTTGTCGTAGAGCGCATCGAAGAACGCGAGGTCGCGACCGCCGTGCTCCTTGGCGCCGACCTGCCAGCCTGCGCGCTTGACGTCGCCGAACTGGTCGAAGGTGCGGTCGAGGCCGCGCGGGAAGACGACGACCGCGTCTCCCCAGAAGTCCGCGGGCAGGATGGCGCGGACGAGCTGCTCGGGCGAGCCGCCGAAGCCGTGCCACGCGAAGACGACGGACGGCGCGCCCTTGGCCTTCGCGCCGACGATCACGAGCGCGTCCCGCTTGTCCGCGCCGACCTGGAGGGACACCGTGTGCTCGCCCGGCGCGAGGGCGCACGTGGGCGCCGCCTGGGCGCGCGTGGACAGCGAAGCGAGCACCACCGCCGCGAAGAACAGAGGCTTCATGGGGCGCATCTTGCCGCAGGGGCAGGGGGTCAGGCCCGCGTTTTCGAGTTTTCCCGAGGCCCTGACCCCTACCCCCAGGCGGAGCGGTACGCACCGGTGGCTTCGGCGTGGGCGACGAGGGCGGAGTAGTAGGGGTGCGAGGCGAGCGTGGCCGCGTCGCCGACCACCCAGAGGTGGCGGCGCGCGCGGGTGAGCGCGACGTTGGTCCGGCGCACGTCGGCCAGAAAGCCCACCTCGCCGTCGGCGTTCGAGCGCACGAGGCTCACGAGGATCGCGTCCTTCTCGCGGCCCTGGAAGGCGTCCACCGTGTCGATCTCGAGCTCCGGCTGGTCCTCGAGCGCGGCGCGCAGGCGCGCGACCTGGGCCGCGTACGGCGTGATGACGGCGATCTGCTCGGGGGCGACGCCCGCGGCGAGCAGGGCACGCAGGTGCGCCAGGAGGAGGTCGGCCTCGCCGGGGTTCTCGTGGCTCTCCGTGCCCGCGGCGAGCGCATCGCCGAGGCCTGTGCCGGCGGTGTCGAGGAAGACGAACGGTGGGGCGAGGCCCTCCGGGGCGCCGAGGATATGCGCCTTGACGGATGGGTGCGCCCGCAGCTCGTCCGCGTAGTGTGCGCGCGACGGGAACGCCATGATGGCCTCGTGCATGCGGTACTGCTCGCGCAGCATGCGGCCGATGCCGCCGGGCGGGTGCTCGCCGAGGAGGCGCTCGAAGAGGCTCCGACCGAGCCCGGCGCGCGCGGCGTCCGGTGACAGCACCGTGGGCGGCAGCTGGTGGTGGTCGCCCGCCAGCACGACGCGGGGCGCGCGCAGGAACGCCGCGAGCGCGAGCGGCTCGATGGCCTGCGTCGCCTCGTCGACCAGCGCGCGATCGAAGCGCAGGCCGGCGAGGTCCGGGCCGGCGGCGAGCGTCAGGGTCGCGCACACCGCCGGGCAATTCGCGAGCACGTCGCGCTCGGCGCGCGCCTCGAGCTTGCGCGCCTCGGCGAGCAACCGGCGCCCCTCGCCCTGGGCCTCGCGGGCGTTCGAGAAGCGCTGGCGCGAGCGGCCCTGCGTGCGCTGGCGACGCGCGTAGCCGAGCAGCTCGTGGGCTTCCTCGTGCAGCTCACGGGCGAGCTCGGCGTGCGGGTGGGCGCGCACGCGTGCGTCGAGCGTGTGCGGCGCGAGCGCGGGCGTCACGCGCGCCGGGTGACCCACGCGGACGGCGTCGAGGCTGGCAGCCCGCGCGAGGAGCGCGAGGTGATCCGTCGCGGCGTTGGACGCGGCGCACAAGAGGAGCCGTTCGCCGGAGGCGGCCGCGGCGCGGGCGATCTCCGCGAGCACCGTGCTCTTGCCCGTGCCGGGCGGGCCGTGCACGAGGAAGACGTCGCGCGCGGCGAGGGCGCGCGCCACGGCGTCGGCCTGCTCGGGATTGAGGAGCGCGCCCGCGTCGGGCACGCCCGCGGCGTCGTCGACGCGCGCCCGGGCGCCCTCGAACAGGACCGCGCGCGCCGGGACGTCGCGCTCCGCCAGGCGCCGCAGCACGTCCGCGGCGCGGTCGAACGTCACGTCCGTGGCCTGCTGCTCGAGGGCCACGCGACCCTCGGTGACGAACGCCGGCGGCGCCTCGTCGAACGCGACGCGCACGCGGGCGCGACCTCGCTCGGCGACGACCCCGATGGGCGCGTCGATCACCTCGGCCCGCCGCGGCAGCACGGCCACGAGGTCGCCCGAGCCGAGGCGCGTCTCGAGGGGCTTGCCATCCGCGCGCGCGAAGGTCACGACCACGCGGCCGCCCAGGCCCGAGGCCACGTCCGTGCACTCGACGTCGAGCAGCACGGTGCCTCGCGCCGCGCGCTCGGCGAGCGTGCGCGACTCGCGGTCCTCGCGCCAGCGCCTCGCGACCTCGGCGCGCTCGAGCGCGATGAGCTGCGCGAGACGGTCGAGCGAGCCGGTCACCACGGGCGCGATTGCACCACGGATTCCGCTACCATGGGGCTGTGTCCTCGCGGGACGAAGAGCTCGCGGAAACCACGCTGACCATGGTGCCCCCCGAGCTGGGCGCGCCGTCGGACCTGGCGCCGGCCGAGCTCGCCGTGGGCGACGAGCTCGGGGGCCGCTACATCATCCTCGGCGTGCTCGGGCGTGGCGGGATGGGCGCCGTCTACAAGGCGCGCGACCGCGTCGCCGACGAGATCGTCGCGATCAAGGTGCTCCTGCCGCGCCTGTCGTCCATCGAGGGCATGACGGACCGCCTCCGCCGCGAGCTGCGCGTCGCACGCCGCGTGAGCCATCCAGGCGTCGTCCGCCTGCACGACCTCATCGACCTCGGCGGCCGCCTCGCGCTCTCGATGGAGTACGTCGAGGGGCTCTCGCTGCAGGCGCTGCTCCTCGCCCGGCCCCGGCTGCCGCTCGAGCGCCTCGGGGCGCTGGCGGTGGAGCTCGCGAGCGCGATCGCGGCGGCGCACGCCGTGGGGGTCGTGCATCGCGACCTCAAGCCGGCGAACATCCTCCTGCGCGAGCCCACGGGCCAGGTGGTCGTCACGGACTTCGGCCTCTCGCGCATCGGCGAGGGCACGCCCGCGGCGGCGGCCCAGCCTGCGCTGACCTCGAGCCAGGACCTCACGCAGACCGGGCAGGTCCTCGGGACGCCGCTCTACATGGCGCCCGAGCAGTTCTCGGGCGACGCCGGCCCGGCGGCGGACGTCTTCGCGTTCGGCCTCGTGCTCCACGAGGCCGCGACGGGCGAGGTGCCGCACCGCACCCCCGAGCTCCCGGACCTCATGCGCGCGCGCGCGGAGCAGGCCGTCCCGACCGTCCGCGAGGCGCGTCCCGACCTCGATCCGATCCTCGCGGCCGTGATCGATCGGTGCCTGGAGCTCGATCCCGCGAGGCGCTTCAAGGACGGCGGGGCGCTCCGCATCGCGCTCGGCGACGTGGGCACCGTCACGATGCGAACGCGACCGGCGCCGGAGCCGCCGCCACCACGGCGAGGCCGCGCCCGCCTCGTCGCCGGGATCGCCGCGGCGATCGCCGTGGCAGCCGTGGTGGCGTCGTGGCCGCAGGCGCCGTCGCTGCCGGCCGGTGATCGGCGCGTGGCCGTGCGCGTCGAGGTGCGCGCGCCGCCCACGCCGTGGTTCGAGGCCGCGAGCACGCGCATGCTCGAGCGGGCGCTCGTCGCCGGTGCCCCGCGGTTCCAGCTCGCCGGCGCAGGTGCCGAGAACGTCGTCCTTCGCGCGGCGCTCGAGCCGGCGCCGGGTGGCGTCACACTGGCGCTGTCCCTCGAGGCCGCAGGGCGGGTGCTCGTCAGGTCGGACGCCCACCGCGCGCCGTCCGTCGAGGCCGCGCTCGCGCACGCGCTTCCCGGGATCCGCGCGGCCCTCGACGCCGGCCAGGCCGAGCGTCCAGTCGCGCCCGAGGTGCTCGCCGCGCGCGCGCGCGTCGGCGCCCGGAGCGCGGAGGCCTTCGCTGCGTACTCCGCCGGGCTCGACGCGACGTTCGGGAGCGTCACCAACGACCAGACGATCGCGCGTGCGCGGTTCGACGAGGCCCTCCGGCTGCAGCCGGGCTGGGGCCACGCGTGGCTCGGGCGGCTCCTCAACGATCCGTCGGACCTCCTCGGCGCCGGCCGCAGCGCGCTCGCTGGCGCCGACGCCGTGGCCGACCTCCGCGGGCGACGAGCCCTCGAGGCGTTCGTGCTGCAGCTCGAGGGCAAGCCGGAGCGTGCGGTGGAGGTCCTCGAGCCCGTGGTCGCCGAGGCGCCCGACGACCTCCTGCTGACCTTCCTGCTGGCGCAGCTCCAGCAGGTGCGCCGCAGGGTGGACGACGCGACGTCGATGTACCGGCGCCTCTACCACCTGCGACCGGACCTGCAATTCGGCGCGGATCTGGTGCATCACCTCGACCTGACGTCACGCGGCGTCGAGGTGCTGCCGTTGCTCGACGACTGGATCGCGCGGGCCCCGGACAGCGAGCAGGCGCTCGTGACGCGGGCGGTGCGCGGCATGGCCCACGATCCCGCGATGGCCGAGAAGGCCGCCCGCTCGCTCCTGCTCCTGCGGGGCGAGAACCCGGCCCGCCTGGGCCTCCTCGTGGACACGCTCACCATCACGGGGCGCCTCGACGAGGCGGCTCGGCTCGGCGACGTGCTCCTCGCGTCGAGCTCCGGCTCGCGCTGGGGGGCGAGGGTGCGGCTCGGGATCATCGCGATCCTCCGGGGGCGGTTCGCGTCGGCGCGCGAGGTGCTCGAGCCCGCGCTCGACGGCCCGCCCGACAGCCTCGGCGTGCCGAGCGTCGGCGCTCACCAGGTGCTCGAGGGGCTCGCGTTCGCGACGGGGGACCGGGCGCTCGCGACGCGCGAGAGCAAGGCGATGGTCGCGCTGCTCTCGCGGGCGACCGATGCGGCGCACCACGCGGTGGTCGAGCGCGCGCTCGCGGCGCTGGTGGATCCGGCGCGTCGGGGCTGCCCGAGGCTCTCCTTGTCCGGTGACGCGGGGCTCGCAGGTTCGTCCCGCGCGTACGCCGAGCGCTCGATCGCGCGCGCGGCCGCCGCGTTCGGCTGCGGCTCCTGCAAGCCCGTCGTCGCGGGCGGCGCGACGACGAGCGACCCGCAGCTCTCGAGCTACTGGTATGGCCGCTGCGCCCTCGCGGAGGGGGCGCTCGAGCAGGCCCGCGCGGCGTTCGAGCGCGCGAGCCAGCTCGGCACGCTCAGCCAGAGCGCGTTCTTCCTGGGCTCGCCCGCGCACGCGGTGCTCGCCCGCTACCAGCTCGGCCTCGTGCACGAGCGCCTCGGTCGCGCGGCCGACGCGCGCCGGGCCTACGAGTCGTTCCTCGACGCCTGGGGCGCCGCCGATCGCCCGCTGCCGGAGATCGCCGACGCTCGCGCCAGGCTCGCGGCGCTCCCTCATTGATGCGGATACCCGGATGATTCGCTGGCGCTTCGCGGTCGACGTGGGCGGGACGTTCACGGACTGCCTGGCCGAGGGGCCCGACGGTCGCGTGCACGTGCTCAAGGTCGCCAGCGATGGCCGCGTGGCGGGCCGCGGCCGCGCAGCCGGCGCCGCGCTCGAGGACGCCGCGCGCACGGAGGTGGAGGGCTTCTGGCGCGGGTGGAGCGCCGAGATCGCCGGGCAGAGGCGCTTCGTCGTGGCCTCGCGGCCGGGCCACCTCACGCTCGACGCGCCGCTGGATGCGACCCCGGGGCCCGCGTCCTACGCGCTGCGCTCGGGCGAGGAGGCGCCTCTCGTCGCGGTGCGGCTGGTGACGGGGCGCGCGCTCGGCGAGCCGCTCGACGACGTGGCGCTCCACCTCGGCACCACGCGCGGCACCAACGCCCTGCTCGAGCGGCGCGGCGCGCACGTCCTCTTCGTGACCACGCTCGGCTTCGGCGATGCCCTCACGATCGGGTCGGGGCAGCGCCCCGCGCTCTTCGCGTTGACCGTGCGGCGTCCGACGCCGCTCTTCGCGCAGGTGCTCGAGGTGGACGAGCGCGTCACGGCGAGCGGCGAGGTCCTGTGCGCCCCGGATGAGCTCGTGGTGCGGCGGGCGCTGGCCGACGCGCGCGCCGCCGGCGCCGAGTCCGTCGCCATCTGCCTCGTGCACGCGCTCGCCCACCCGGACCACGAGCGGCTCGTCGCCACGCTCGCCCACGAGGTCGGCTTTTGCGACGTGGCCGTCTCCCACGCGCATGCCTCCGAGCGCTGGCTCGATCGCGCGAGCACCGCCTGTGTGGAGGCCTACGTGCGGCCCATCGTGCGCGGCTACGTCGAGCGGATCGCGGCGGCGCTCGGCGGCGGGGAGAGGCTCGAGCTCATGACCTCCGCGGGGGGCCTCGTCGCACCGGCGCGCTTCTCCGGCACGGACAGCGTGCTCTCGGGCCCCGCCGGTGGGCTGCTCGGCGTCGCGGCGGCCGCCCGGGCCGCCGGCCTTCCGCGCGTGCTCGCGTTCGACATGGGCGGCACGAGTACCGACGTCTCGCGCTGGGAAGGCGCGCTCCCGCGGCGCTTCTCCGCCGAGATCGGCGGCGCGCAGCTCGCCGTGCCCACGCTCGAGATCGAGACCGTCGCCGCGGGCGGCGGATCGATCGTGCGCTTCGACGGCGCGCGGCTGCTCGTCGGCCCCGAGAGCGCCGGCAGCGACCCCGGCCCCGCGTGCTACGGCCGCGGTGGCCCGCTCACGCTCACCGACGTCAACCTGCTCTCGGACCGCCTGCCCACCGGGCGCTTCCCGTTGCCGCTCGATCGCGCCGCGGCCGAAGCCCGGCTCGATGCCCTCGTCGCCGAGCTCGCGCGCGCCGGCACGGCGCACACACGCGCGACGCTGTGCGAGGCGCTGCGGCAGGTCGGAAACGCCCAGATGGCGAGGGCGCTGCGCCGCGTCTCCGTGGAGCGGGGGCTCGACCCTGCCGACCACGCGCTCGTCGCGTTCGGCGCCGCCGGTGGGCAGCACGCCTGCGCGCTCGCGGACGAGCTCGGCATCTCGCGGGTGCTCGTGCCGGTCCACGCCGGCGCCCTGAGCGCGCTCGGCATCGGCCTCGGAGAGGTCCGGCGCGTCGCCTCGGAGCTCGTGCTGCGGGACGCCTCCGGCGGGGCCCACCTCGGCGCCGTGATCGCGCGAGTGCGCGCCGCCGCCGAGGCCGCGGTGCGGGCCGAAGGCCTCGAGCCGGAGACCACCGACGCGACGCTGCACGTGCGCGCGCGCGGGACCGAGGCCGTCCTCGCCCTGGCGGCCGACCCCGACACATTTGCAAAGGCGTATGTATCGGAGCACGTCCGCCGGTTCGGGGCGGAGCCCGAGGGCCCCCTCGAGGTGCTGCTCGCCGCCGCCGAGGCGGTGGGGCGCCGCGCGACGCCGCTCGAGCGAGCGCTCACGACGCCTCGGGTCCGTGACGCGGGCGATCCGCACGCCCTGGCCGACGGCGACCTGGTGGTGGGCCCGGCCGTCGTCGCCGAGCCCACCGCCACCGTGGTCGTCGAGGCGGGCTGGGTGCTCCGCGTGATCCCCGCGGGCCTCCTGCTCGAGCGCACCGCGCGCCCCGGGAGATCCGCCGTGACCGCCGCCGCCGATCCCATGAGCGTCGCCGTGATGCACCACGCGCTGGCCTCGGTGGCCGAACAGATGGGCGCGGTGCTCGAGCGCACCGCGCGCTCGGTCAGCGTCAAGGAGCGCCTCGACTTCTCCTGCGCCGTGTTCGACGCCGCCGGCGCGCTCGCCGCCAACGCGCCTCACGTCCCCGTGCACCTCGGCGCGATGGGCGAGACCGTGCGCGCGGTGCTGGCCGATCACCCCGGCGCGGCTGAGGGCGACGCCTTCGTGACCAACGATCCGTACCGCGGCGGGTCGCACCTGCCGGACGTCACCGTGGTCACGCCGGTGTTCCGCGCGGGCCGGCTCGCCGCGGTCGTCGCGTGCCGCGCGCACCACGCCGAGATCGGCGGCATCGCGCCCGGGTCCATGCCGGCAGACGGCCGCAGCCTCGCCGACGAGGGCGTCCTCCTGCCCAGCTTGTGCGTCCAGCGCGCCGGCCACCTCGACGACTCGGCCGTGCGCGCGCGCCTGGTCGCGCCGCCGCACCCGAGCCGCCGCCCCGACGACAACCTGGCTGACCTCCGCGCCCAGCTCGCCGCGAACGCCGCCGGCGTGCGCGCGCTCGAGGCGCTCGGCGCCCGCGTCGGCTGGGACGTCCTCTCCGCGCACCTCGGCCACGTGCGTGCAGCGGCTGCCGCACGCATCCGCGCGGCGCTCCTGCGCCAGCCGGCCGGCACGCGCCGCTTCGTGGATCACCTCGACGACGGCACGCCCATCGCGTGCGCGATCACGATCGACGGTGCGCGCGCGACGTTCGACTTCGCCGGCACCGGCCCGGTCTCGGCGGGCAACCTCAACGCGAACGCCGCCATCGTCACCGCGGCGGTCCTCTACTGCCTCGCTTGTCTCGAAGGTGGAGACCTACCGCTCAACGGCGGCCTGCTCGATCCGGTGCAGATCCTCGTCCCCGAGGGGTGCCTGCTCGCGCCGCGCCCGGGTCCCGACGCCGCCCACACGCCGGCCGTCGTCGGCGGCAACGTGGAGACCTCGCAGCGCGTCGTCGACGTGATCTTCGGCGCGCTCGGTCTTGCGGGCGCGAGCCAGGGCACGATGAACAACCTCACGCTCGGCGACGGCACGTTCGGCTACTACGAGACGCTGCCCGGCGGCGCGGGGGCGACGGCTGACGGCCCTGGCGCGGATGCGGTGCAGGTCCACATGACCAACACGCGCGGCACCGACGTCGAGGTGCTCGAGCGGCGCGTGCCGGTCCGCGTGGTCACCCAGGCGGTGCGGCGCGGCTCCGGGGGGGCCGGGCGCCACCGCGGCGGCGATGGCCTGCTGCGCATCCTCGAGGCGCGCGCCCCGCTCGAGGCCTCGATCCTGTCGGAGCGGCGCGGGCCGTATCGACCCTACGGCGCGGCCGGCGGTGACGCCGGGGCACTTGGTGAGAACGCGGTCCTGCGCGCCGGCGCGGCTGCGCCCGAGCCCCTCGGGGGCAAGGCCCGCGTGCTGCTGCAGCCGGGGGACCGTCTGATCCTCGCGACACCTGGTGGCGGTGGTTTCGGCCGGCCGGATGGGCGATGATGCCCGAGGGGGGATGCGAATGAGCAGATGGATCAAGGGAAGCCTGCTGGCGGTGGCGTTGCTGCTGATCGCGCCGGAGGCGGAGGCGGGGAACCCGTGCCGTGACGACGCCCGCCGGCTGTGCCCGGGCGCGCGCAACGCCGGTGACGCCGCCCGCTGCCTCGCCGGCAAGTGGAGCGAGGTCTCTCAGGCCTGCAAGGACAAGATCGAGAAGCGCCGCAGCGGTGGCGGCAAGCGCAAGCGCCGCCGGTAGCACCTGCAGGGACTACCGTCGCGCGCCCGAGAACACGGCCATCGACAGGTAGCGCTCGCCGGAGTCGGGGAGCATCACCACGATCGTCTTGCCCGCATAGGGCGGGCTCGCGGCCAGCGTCATCGCAGCATGCATCGCCGCGCCGCACGAGGGCCCCGCGAGGACGCCCTCCTCGCGCGCTAGGCGCCTGGCCGCGTCGAACGCCTCGTCCTCGGTCACCTGGACGATCTTGTCGATCACCGCGCGATTGAGCACCGGCGGTATGAACCCCGCGCCGATGCCCTGGATCGCGTGAGGGCCGATGCGCCCGCCCGACAGCGCCGCGGCGTTCTTGGGCTCGACCGCCACGATCTCCACGCCCGGCCGGCGCGCCTTGAGCACCTCGCCGACGCCGGTGATGGTGCCGCCCGTGCCGACGCCCGCGACGAACACGTCGACCTTGCCGTCGGTGTCGCCCCAGATCTCCTCTGCCGTCGTGCGGCGGTGCGCCTCGGGGTTCGCGGGGTTCTCGAACTGCTGCAGCATCACCGCGCCGCGCTCGGCCGCGAGCGCCCTGGCCTTGTTCACCGCCTCGCGCATCAGCGAGCCCGGCGTCAGCACGACCTCGGCGCCCATCATCTTGAGCAGCGCCACGCGCTCGGCGCTCATGGTCTCGGGCATCGTCAGGACGAGCTTGTAGCCCTTGGCCGCGCACGCGAACGCGAGGCCGATGCCGGTGTTGCCGCTCGTCGGCTCGAGCAGCGTCGCGCCCGGCTTGAGCGCTCCGCGCCGCTCGGCGTCCTCGATCATCGCGAGCGCGATGCGGTCCTTGACGCTCCCGCAGGGGTTCCGCGACTCCATCTTGCCGAGCAGGGTGACGCCCCTCGGCGCGAGCCGCGCGAACCGCACGAGCGGCGTGCCCCCGATGGTGTCGACGATCGAATCGAAAATCGGCATCTCTGCTCCGTCAGATCGAGTAGTCCATCACGAAGAGCTGCGCCTTCTGCACGTTCACCAGCACGCGGTGGCCCGCCTCGATGCCGAGGGTCGTGGCCTCCTGGCGGGTGAGCTGCACGGCGATCTCCTGGCCGTCGTCGAGCCGCACGTACGCCTTGACCGTCCAGCCGAGCCACACGAGCCGCACGACCTCCGCCGAGGTGACGCTCTCGCCGGCGCCCGCCTCCTCGGCGCGGCCGACGATGGCGACGTCGTGCGGGCGGACGAAGGCCTGCACGGTGGACCCCGATGCCTGGCCCTGCGCCGGCAGGTCGATCTGCCCCATCGTCGCGCGGTCGCCATCGACGCGGCCCTCGAGCACGGCGGCGGCGCCCACGAACCCGGCGACGAACGCGCTCGACGGGTGATCGTAGATGTCGGTCGGCGAGCCGATCTGCTCGACGCGCCCCTCGTGCATGACGACGACCACGTCGGAGAGCTCGAGCGCCTCCTCTTGATCGTGCGTCACGAGCAGCGTGGTGACGCCGAGGCGGCCGGTGAGCTGGCGCAGGAACTCGCGCAGCTCGCGCCGCACGCGCGCGTCGAGCGCGGCGAAGGGCTCGTCGAGGAGGAGCACGCCGGGTCGGGGGGCGAGGGCGCGCGCGAGCGCCACGCGCTGCTTCTGGCCGCCCGAGAGCTGCGCCGGCATGCGGTCCGCGTAGGCCTCGAGCTGCACCAGCGACAGGAGCTCGTCGATGCGCGCGTCGCGCTCGGCGCGCGGCACCTTGCGCACGTCGAGACCGAACCCGACGTTGTCCCGCACGGACAGGTGCCCGAACAGCGCGTAGCTCTGGAAGACGAGCCCGACGTTGCGCTTCTGCGGGGGCAGCTCGGTCGCGTCGGCCTCGCCGAGGTGCACGCGCCCGCCGTCGGGGTGCTCGAGGCCCGCGATGATGCGCAGGACCGTGCTCTTGCCGGAGCCGCTCGGGCCGAGGAGCGTCGTGATGCGTCCCGACGGCGCGGTGAAGTCGACGGTGCGCACGGCGTGGAACGCGCCGAACCGCTTGTCGAGGCCCTCGACCCGGATCATCGGGCCCGCAGCACCGGTCGTGCGGTCATCGGCGCGCGTCGCCCTCGAAGTGGGGGACGAGCTCGATCCCCGGCAGGAGCGGGATCGGCCGCCCGGAGTGATCCGTGTCGAGCCGCACGACGATCGCGTCCGGGAAGGCCTCGCGATAGCCGTTCGCGTGGGCCGGCTCGTTGTCGAACGCCGCGATCATGGTGCCACGCTCGCGGATCTGGCCCTGGATCTCGATCTTGAACGTGTCGTCGCTCTCCTCGAGCGTCGGCTTCATGAGGAGCTGCACCCCCGTCCCGTCGGGCAGCAGGAAGCCGTGCCGCGCGAAGCAGTCGACGGTGCCGCGGCGCATGCCCTCGTGCCGTCCGGTGACGTAGAGGACCTGCGCCCCCGCCTCCCGCACCGTGCGCACGAAGCCGATCGCGCCGCGGATGGGGATGTCGTCGACGCAGTACTCGCTCGTGAAGAAGCGCTCGCGCCAGAAGGCCCGCGCTGGATCGGTGTGGCGATCGATGTCCGCCTCCGGGAGGCCCGCGTTCCGCATCGCCGTGCGGATGCTCCAGTCGACCCAGTGCTCGGGGCGACACGCCGCGAGGCTCTCGACGCGGTGTGCCTCGCCGTACTCACGCAGGATGCGCGCCTGGCGGGGTCGGTTGTCGAGCAGCGTCGAGTCGAGGTCGAACACCACGGTGCCCGACGCGCGGAGGCGCCGGGCGTGGTCGATCACACGGGAGAGCGGCATGAACGGATACCGTTACCGTGCCCAGCCTTGCCTTTCAAGCCCTCGTGCTCGTGCTCGTGCTCGTGCTCGTGCTCGATCCGAGGGAAAAACGATGGTCACCCCTGGCGGTACATCGTCACCACGCAAGCCCCGCCGAGGCCGAGGTTGTGCTGCAGGGCGACGCGGGCGTTCGGCACCTGGCGCTCGCCGGCGGTGCCGCGGAGCTGCCAGACGAGCTCGGTGCATTGCGCGAGGCCCGTGGCGCCGAGGGGATGGCCCTTGGAGAGCAGGCCCCCGGACGGGTTCGTCACCCACTTGCCGCCGTAGGTGTTGTCGCCGTCCCAGATCAGCTTCTCGGCCTCGCCCTCCTTGGCCAGGCCCAGGCCCTCGTACGTGAGCACCTCGTTGGTCGTGAAGCAGTCGTGCAGCTCGACCACGTCGACGTCCTTCGGGCCGAGCCCCGCCTCGGCGTACACCTTCTCGGCCGCCTTCTTGGTCATGTCGAAGCCGACCATCTTGATCATCGACTGCTCTTCGAACGACGACTTGTAGTCCGTCGTCATGGCCTGGGCCGCGATGTAGATCGGCTTGCCGATCCCGTGCTTCTTCGCGAACTCGTCGCTGCAGAGGATCGCGGCCGCGGCGCCGCAGGTCGGCGGGCAGCACTGGTAGCGCGTCAGCGGATCGAACACCTCCGGCGACGCCAGGATCTCCTCGACCGTGTAGGTCTCGCGGAAGAGGGCAAAGGGGTTCTTCGCGGCGTGCTTGCGCGCCTTCTCGGCGACCTTGGCGAAGGTCTCCCGCCTGGTGCCGTACTTCCAGCGGTACTCACGGCCCGCGCCGCCGAACATCTGCGCGGCGCCCGGCGCGGCGTTCAGGCCCTGCACGCCGTTCATCACGCTCGCGTGGCGATCGAGCGGGTTCGTGCGGTCGTTCCACTTCGCCTGGAGCGCGCCCTTCTCCATCTGCTCGAAGCCGACGGCGAGCACGCACTCGGCCAGGCCGCCCGCGATCGCCTGGCGCGCCAGCATGAGCGCGCTCGATCCGGTCGAGCAGTTGTTGTTCACGTTGAAGACCGGGATGCCGGTCTCGCCGACCTCGTAGACCGCGCGCTGCCCGCACGTCGAGTCTCCGTACACGTAGCCCGCGTACGCCTGCTCGAGCTCGCCGAAGCCGACCTTGGCGTCCTCGAGCGCAACGCGGATGGCGCCCGCCGCCATCACGTTGTACTCGTCGCTGGCGCCCGGCTTCTGGAACTTCACCATGCCGACGCCGATCACGTTCACCTTGCGTCCACTCATGTCGTTCTCCTTCATGCGGTCCCGGCCCCGCTGCTGGGGCCGGTCCCGATTCAGCCGAGGTTCCCGAGGAAGGTGACCCGCCGCGCGACGGAGACGTCTCCGTCCACGCGCAGTCGCCCGTGCTGGTAGAGGTGCTGGAAGCTCGCCTTGCCGCTCGCGAGCTCCGCCAGCGCCCCGTCGCTCACCGTGATGGTCGCGGCGGCCGCCGCGTCCTTGCCGGCCTTGATCTCGCCAGCGCCCTGCCGCAGGTCGAGCACCCACGCGCCGTCCGGGTCCTTGACCACGAGCTGCACGAGCGCGCGCACCTCGCCGGCGAGGCCGGCGTTGCCCGCGAGCCGCTTGCCGAGCGCCTCGACGATGCGCGCCGCCTGCCCGGGCCCGCTGGCCTTGGCCTTGTCCGCCTTGGGCGCGGCCGCCGCCGGGGCCGCCGCCGCGCCGCCCGCGCCGGTGCGCTCCTTGTAAGCGGCCAGGACGTCGTTCGGATCGACCTTCTGCAGGAACGACAGCTTCTGCGAGGCCATGACGTTGCCGCCGATCTTGAGCTTGCCGGTCGAGAAGAGCTTCATCGGATCGGACTTGCCGGTGCACATGTCCATGAAGTCCGCATCGGCGATCTCGAGCGTGCAGCCCGCCGAGGCCGCCTCACCCGCGCTGACCGAGCCGTCTCCGCCCGACAGATCCAGCGTCCACGCCGCGTCGGGGTTCTTGAGCCGGAACGCGAACACCGTCTTGACGCGATCGCCCGTGCCCGGGTTCTTCGCGAGGAACCGCGAGATCCCGCCGAAGATGTCCGCCGTCGTCGGCATCACCTCCGCCGAAGGAGCCGCCGCGGCTGCACCGCCGCCGCCTCCACCGCGCTTCTGCGCCGACGCGAGGACGTCGTTCGGATCGACCTTCTGCAGGAAGGACAGCTTCTGCGAGGCCATGACGTTGCCGCCGATCTTGAGCTTGCCGGTCGAGAAGAGCTTCATCGGATCCGACTTGCCGGTGCACATGTCCATGAAGTCGGCGTCCGAGATCTCGAGCGTGCAGCCCGCGGCCGCCGTCTCGCCCTGCGCGACCGTGCCGTTGCCGCTCGATAGATCCAGCGTCCAGGCCGCGTCGGGGTTCTTGAGCTTGAAGCCGAACACGGTCTTGACCTTGTCGCCCGTGCCCGGGTTCTTCGCGAGGTACGCCGCGATGCCCGCGAACACGTCGGCGCTGGTCGGCATGACCGCCGCCGCACCCTGCGACTGCGACTGGGCCTGCGCCCTGGGCTTCTCCTTCGGCTTCGGGATCTCCGCGAAGAGCTCGATGGCCGCGTTCGACACCACGACCTTGCCGCGCTCCTTGCTCGAGACGCGGAAGAGGATGCGCTGGTCGCTCTCCTTCCACATCTCGGTGACGAGCGTCTCGCCCGGCACCACTGGCTCGACGAACCGCACCTTGATGCTGCGGAAGAAGCGCACGTCGCCGCTCGGTGCGAACTTCGCCAGCACGTGGCGCGCCGCGTAGCCGAACGTGCACAGGCCATGAAGGATCGGCTTTTCGTAGCCGAAGGCCTTGGCGAACGACGGGTCGGCGTGCAGCGGGTTCCAGTCTCCCGAGAGGCGATAGAGCAGCGCCTGGTTCGCGCCGACCTTCTGCTCGACCACCGCGTCGGGCGCGCGGTCCGGCGGCACGTTCACCGCCGCCTCCGGGCCGCGGTCGCCGCCCCAGCCGCCCGCGCCGCGCACGAACGTGGAGGTCTCGTTCCGAAACAGGCGCTCGCCGCTCTCGTCGAACGAGTCGATGGCCGTGACGACCACCGCGCCGCCCTTCTTGCCGCCGTCCGAGCCCTTGTCCCAGATCTCCTTGATGCGCGCGGAGTGCTTGAGCTTGGCCTTGAGCGGCAGCGGCCCGTAGACCTCGAGGTACTGCTCGCCGTGCAGGATCCGGTCGAGCCCGTAGCTCATGCCCGGCGCGGTCTTGCCCTCCTTGCCCATCTGCAGGATGCAGTTGATGGCCGGGATGACGCCGTAGGTCGGGAAGCCCTTCATCCCCTGGCCGTGCATCTCGTAGACGAGCGAGAGCTCCTTGTCGTCGAGCGGGTTCTCCGCGGCGCCGATGCCGAGCGCGTACATCGCGAGGTCGCGCTCGTCGTAGCGCGACTGCATCTCGGGGAACTGGTAGCCGAGCGCCGCGTCGACGTCGATGAACTGGTTGCCGCCGCGCGACGGTCCGGCCTCGACGTTCTTCATGATCGGATCGAGCGAGCCCGCGATGTGCGCCGGGTGCGTCGCGTCGTCCCACGCCGTGACGTCCTTCCACGACGAGTCCACGTCCTCCGCGGACACCGGGCGGCCGAGGCGGAACACCTTGCCCTTCGTGCGCTCCCAGCGCAGGCGCGAGTAGAACCCGCCGCCCACCTCGTAGAGGCCCCCGCCGTCCTCGTGGCTCTCGTGGCAGAGCTTGACGACGAGCGCTGTCACGTACTCGGGCTTGAGCGCCGCAATGAGATTCGGCGGCAGCACCGTCTCGGTCATGCGCGAGCCCGCGATGGGCGCGATCGTGTTGACGATGACGTTGTTCTTCAGGCCCTCGATCGCGAGCGCGTTCGACATGCCGACCAGGCCCAGCTTCGCCATCGCGTAGTTGACCTGGCCGAAGTTGCCGTAGATGCCGGCGGCGGACGCCGTGAAGATGATGCGCCCGAATTTTTGATCGCGCATGACCGGCCACGCCGCGTGCGAGCACTTGAAGGCGCCGCGCACGTGCACGCGGTAGATGAGGTCCCAGTCCTGGTCCGTCATCTTCGCGAACGACACGTCGCGCAGGATGCCCGCGTTGTTGACGAGCACGTCGATGCGGCCGAAGGCGTCCACCGCGGTCTTGACGATCTTGTCGCCGTCCTCGACCGAGTCGTAGTTGGGGGCTGCCTCGCCGCCGGCGGCCTTGATCTCCTCGACCACCTTGTCGGCCGCGGAGCTGCTCTTGCCGTCGCCGGTGTGCGAGCCCCCGAGGTCGTTGACGACGACCTTCGCGCCGCGGCGCGCGAACTCCAGCGCGTGCGACCGTCCGAGGCCGTTGCCGGCGCCGGTGATGACCACGACCTTGCCGTCGAACCGCAGCTCCTTGCCCATCGGGATGTCCTTTCGTGCCGGCGCCCCGCGGGCGCGCGTTCTTTCATGGACCGAAGATTCGCATGCAAAGGATTCCTGGTGCGGCGCGGCGCGTCAAGGCTGAAGGAGGAGGGAATCCGGGGGGAGCAAGGAACAGGCAACAAGCAACAGGCACCTGGCGAACGGGGAATGACGGAGGCCCGGGTGCGTCGGGACATTCCGTGTTGCTGTTGCGTGTTGTTCTACTGCCTGTTCCCTGTTCACGCCGTCCTCCGGATTCCGGCCGTAGCCCGAAGCCCTCTCGAGGGGTACGAATCTGCGTGGCCGGGCGTATATTGCGGGCAAGGACGCACTTCATGGGATTCGCGACGCTTCGAGATGCGCTGGTCGGGCGGGAGGTTCCTTGCCGCATGCGCGGGTGCACGCGCACGTGGCTGTGGCGCAAGGAGGACCAGTTCAAGGCCGGCAGCGGGGGCAAGCCCGCGCTCGAGCCGCCGAAGCGGATGTGCGAGCCGTGCGCCGCCCGCGCCCAGGGCGTCGAGGATCGCGAGCTCGGCTGCAGCAAGGCCGGCTGCGAGCACCGCTGGAAGTGGAGCAAGTTCGCGCAGGTCGAGGCGTGGCTGCGCTCGGGCGAGAAGGAGCCCACCGAGCCGAGAGGTTTCTGCGACGCGTGCCGCACGGAGGTCGCCGAGAAGGGCGACCGCGAGGTCAAGTGCCGCGTCCGCACGTGCACCAAGACGTGGCTGTGGACCGGCCGCGCGCAGCTCCTCGCGGGCGAGGACGCTGCACCGCCAGAGCGCATGTGCGAGGCGTGCGAGGGGCTGTTCCGTGGCCTCCAGCACCAGGACCTGCCGTGCAAGATCCGCGGCTGCAAGCGCGTCTGGGGCTGGAGCAAGTGGTCGCAGCTCGAGCACGCGGCGAGCGGCAAGAAGGAAGCGCCCTCGCGCATGTGCGACCCGTGCGCGCACCGCTACGGCCAGCTCGCCGACCGCGAGGTCCCCTGCCGCATCAAGGGCTGCGACAAGACGTGGACGTGGTCGCGCGGCAGCCAGCTCGAGGTCGAGGCCTCCGGCGGCGGTGCCCCGCCCGCGCCGAGGCGTGAAGGCAAGAGGCGCGGGCCGAAGCGGGACGGCGCCCCGGTGGCCGAGGCGCAGGGGACGAACGGAGTCGCCGCAGCGGCGGCCGTCGTCGATGAAACCGGGCAGGTCGCGCCCGAGGCTGCCGCCGCGCCCGCCCAGGCCGCTCCGGCGCCCGACGCGGGGCCGACGATTCATCCGCCCGAGCGCATGTGTGCCGAGCACCACCAGAAGTTCCAGCAGCTCCAGGATCAGCAGGTGCCGTGCAAGCGGCGCGGCTGCACCGGTACGTGGCTCTGGAAGCGGGGCGAGCAGCTCGTCGCCAAGGGCGAGGGCGCGCCGCAGCGCTTCTGCGAGGCGTGCATCCAGGGCATGGCGCAGCACCAGGACCGCGAGATGCCGTGCGAGCACAAGAGCGACGGCTGCACGGGGCACTGGGTGTGGACGCGCCTCGCGCAGTACGCGGCCGCGGTGCAGGGCCGCAAGGACCACCCGCCGCACCACGCGTGCCCCGCGTGCGCGGACTTCCTGCGCACCGCGCAGACGGTCGACCTGCACTGCACGCGCTGCAACGCGTCCATCCACTGGCCGCCCGAGAACCAGCTCAAGACCAAGCTCGGCAAGTTCGTCGAGCCCAAGCTCTGCGGCGCCTGCAAGGCCACCGAGACGCAGACGCTCGCCAGGAGTTGATCCGGCGCGATGCTCGACCTGCTCGGTTGCGCGCTGACCCTGACGACGACGCTCGTGCAGGCGATCGATCCCACACCGGCAGTAGACCACGCAGACATCTCCGGCGACCGCTTCAGCGCCTACCCTCAGCTGACCGTTGGCTGGGTGTTCTGAGCAAGCTCTGCCCCGCGGACCGTCGTCGGTTTGCGGCCGACCGTCCTCGGTCAACCGTCGTCGGTTTGCGGTCGTCGGTCGTCGGTCAACCGTCGTCGGTTTGCGGTAGACCGTCGTCGGAAGACCGTCGTCGGTCGACCGTGACCGGAACCGTGACCGATCCGGGCCCGGGCCCGGATCTCCGACGGCCCCTCCGGCCTCTGGGAGGCGAGCGGAGCGAGCCGCAAGGGCGTCGCTCGCGCAGCGAGCGAAGACGCAGGGAGGGGGGCCCAGTTGGGCTGTGCCCAACTGGGGGAGGGGCAGTCGTGCCCGCTGCGTTGACCTCCAGGCAAGGTGGGCCTGCGACGGCACGACGTGCGCACGGCACGGAGCAATAGGGGGTCGGCGCGGCGGCCTTTCGAGGCCGCCGATCGCAATCAGGTCTGCGAGGACTTGAGCTTCTTCACTTCCTCGATGAGCGCGGGGACGTTCTGCTCCCACGTGCCGACGAGGCCGTAGTCGGCGACCTGGAAGATCGGCGCCTCGGCGTCCTTGTTGATGCAGACGATGACCTTCGAGTTCTTCATGCCGGCGAGGTGCTGGATGGCGCCGGAGATCGCGACCGCGATGTAGAGCTCGGGCGCCACGACCTTGCCGGTCTGGCCGACCTGGAGGTCGTTCGGCACCATGCCGGCGTCGCACGCCGCGCGGCTCGCGCCCATCGCGCCGCCGAGGAGGTCGGCGAGCTGGCCGACGATCTCGAAGTTCTTGCCCTCCTTCATGCCGCGGCCGCCGGAGACGACGACGCGCGCCTCGGCGAGGTCGGGGCGCTCGCTCTTGGCGGACTCGACCTTGACGAAGGTCGCGCCGCGGGCGTCGATGGCGCCCGCGTCGAAGGCGGCGACCGCGCCCGGGGCCTGCGCGTCGGCGGCGGGGAAGCCCGTCTGGCGGACGCTGGCCACGATGATCGGCGTCAGCACCTGTACGCGCGCGTTGGCGTTGCCGGCGTACATCGGGCGGCCGAACGTCTTGCCATCGACGACCTCGGTGCAGTCCGAGGCCATGCCGGCGTCGAGGAGCGCGGCCGCGCGCGGCAGCACGTCCTTGCCGGTCGAGGTGGCGGTGCCGCACACGACGACGGCGCCCGAGGCCTTGGCGGCGGCGGCGACGACCGGCGCGTAGGTCTCGGCGAGCGGCTGCGCGAGCGCGGCGCTATCGACGACGTGGACCTTGGCGGCGTACTTGGCGGCTTCCTGCGCGCCCGCGGCGACGCCGGAGCCGATCACGAGCGCGTGCACCTCGGCGCCATGGTGCTTGGCCACCTGGCGCGCGAAGTTGAACGCGGGGAGGGAGGCCGTGCGGAGCTTGCCGTCGGCCACTTCTGCGAGAACGAGGATGGTCGGCATGGTTTCTCCTGGGCTCCTCAGATGACCTTGGCTTCGCCGTGGAGCTTGGCGACCAGCTCGGCGACGTCCTTGACCTTGATGCCGGCCTTGCGCGGCGGCGGCGCCGCGGCCGAGACGACCTTGACCTTCGCGGAGGCCGTGACGCCGAGCGCGGCGACGGTGGTCTCGGCGATGGGCTTCTTCTTCGCGGCCATGATGCCCTTGAGCGACGCGTAGCGCGGGCCCTCGTTGTAGGCGTGCGTGGCCGGCGTGACGCCGTTCTTCACGCCGCCGGGCGCGATGATGCGGAGGTCCACCGAGACCACGGCCGGCAGCGGCACGCGCTTGGTCTCGACGCCCGCGTCGACCTCGCGGCCGACGTCGAGCGTGGTGCCCGACTGCGTGATGAACGACGCGAACGTCGCCTGGGGCCACGCGAGGTAGCCGGCGACGAGCTGCGGCACCTGGTTGTTGTCGCCATCGACGGCCTGCTTGCCCATCAGCACGAGGTCCGGCTTCTCCTGCTCCGCGACCTTCGCGACGATGCGCGCCACCTGCTCGGAGTCGAGCGCCTCGTCGGCGCCGTCCACGAGGATGCCGCGGTCCGCGCCCATCGCGAGCGCGCTGCGCACCTGCTGGGCCACGTCCTTGGGCCCGATCGCCAGCACCACCACCTCGCCCAGCTTCTCGCTCGACGCCGCGTTCTCGTTCAGACGCAGCGCGGTCTCGACCGCGTACTCGTCGAACGGGTTGAGCACCCAGTTGGTGCCCCCGAGGTCGAGCCCCTCACCTTTGAACTTGAGCTTCTGCTCGGGGTCCGGGACGCGCTTGACGGTGACCAGGATCTTCAAGGCAGGCCTCCTTGTTTCTGCGGACAGGGCGGCCGAGGCCGCTTGGTTGCACGGGCTCCTAACATGCGGAAGCGCAGCGGGTCAAGGCCGTGACGCACTGAGTCAGACCGATCGGTAGGTAGCAAACTAACATTCGTCAGGCAAGCCACTTCCGGCGGGCGCCTTGACTGTACGTGTTGTTTCCTCATGATACGCGGCGATGTCGTGGACAGACCGAGGTTGGAGGATCCCCAGGACCCCCAGGCTGGCGTCGCTGGCCTTGCTCGCGGGTCTCGTGGCGCTAGGCGCCGTGGCGCGGGCGGACGAGGCGCCGGCGGGCGTGGACCTGTCGAGGCTCACCGACGGCGAGAAGAAGATCTTCTTCCAGGTCGCGGGCAAGGCCGGCAGCGCCTGCGGCAAGGCCCACAGCCTGCTCGTGTCGGTCAAGCAGGACGCGAAGTGCAAGCGCTCTCCGTTCGCGCTGCGCTACATCGCGCGCCTCGTGGGCAGCGGCTACGTGGCGTCGGAGGTCGAGGAGGCGGTCGAGCGCCGGTACGGGCAGAAGGCGGTCAAGCTCGACCTCAAGGACGTCCCGTTCCGCGGGGAGGCCAGGGCGCCGCTCGAGCTCGTCGAGTTCGTCGACTTCCAGTGCCCGCACTGCAAGGGCGCGCAGCCGATGCTGCACGAGCTGCTCGACGCTTACCGCGGCAAGCTCAAGGTGTACTTCAAGCACTTCCCGCTGTCGTCGCACCCGAACGCCGCGCAGGCGGCGGAGGTCGCGGCCGCGGCGTCGAAGCAGGGCAAGTTCTGGCCGCTCGCGGCGGAGCTCTGGAAGAACCAGGACCGCATGTCGCTCGGCGACGTGGAGAAGTACGCCGAGAGCGTCGGGGTGAACTGGAAGCAGCTCGATCTGGGCTTCGGGAAGAAGGTGGTCGCGCGCGATCGCGCCGAGGGCGAGAAGCTCAAGCTCGAAGGGACGCCGACGTTCTACCTCAACGGGCGGCAGGTCGTGGACATCCGCGATCCGAAGGACTTTCACGAATGGTTCGAGGAGGAGCTCGCATGTCGCTGAAGAAGATCGCTCTCGGGATCGCGTTCCTGGCAGGCTGTGCGACGGGCGGGGCGGGCGGCAAGGTCGCCGATGGCAGCAAGGCCGCGGGCAAGGCCGCGCCAGACTTCGAGCTGCCGGGGCGCGCCGGCGGCACGGTGAGGCTGTCGCAGCACAAGGGCAAGGTCGTGGTGGTCGACTTCTGGGCGGAGTGGTGCGCGCCCTGCAAGAAGGAGCTCCCGGCCCTCGACGTGCTGGCAAAGAAGTACAAGGACCAGGGGCTCGAGATCGTCGCCGTCAACATCGACAAGGACAAGGCGAACGCCGAGCGCTTCCTGCAGCAGAACGGGATCACGTCCGTGACCATCGCGTTCGATCCCGAGGGCGCGGTGGTGGGCAAGTGGGAGCCGGCGACGATGCCGACCTCCTACGTCCTCGACAAGGGCCAGAACATCGCGTTCGTCCACAGCGGCTTCAACGCCGGTGACGAGAAGGCGATCGAGCAGGAGATCCAGGGCTTGCTGAAGTAGTCCGAACCCACATCGGCTCCAAGGACCCAGTCGCCAGCGCTCATGGTTCGTGTCACCCTTGAGGGGTGAAGGCGTGAGGGCGGCGGAAATCGCGAGTCCGGAGCGGCCTGCGCTGTCGGGCCGCTGGCTCGTGGCCGTCGGGCTCGCGCTCCTCGCGGCCGTCGTGATCTTCGTCGTCGATCACTCGTACTCCATCTACGACGACTCCTACATCTACCTGCGCTACGTGAAGAACCTGCGAGGCGGGTGCGGGCTCCGCTTCAACTGCGGCGGCGCGCCGGTCGAGGGGTTCACGTCGCCGCTCTACCTGGCGGCGCTCACGGCGGGGAGCCTGCTCGTATCGGACCTCGAGGGGCTCACGCAGCTCTTCGGGACGATGTTCCTGACGCTCTCGCTGGTCGTCACGGCGAGCACCGCGCAGCGGATGGGCCTCGAGCGGCGGACGACGGTGCTCGTGACGCTGCTCGGCGTGGCCACGATCCTGGGCGTGGATCACCGCGTGCTCCTCAACGCAGTGACGGGCCTCGAGACGTCGCTCGCCTGCCTCATCGTGGCGCTCCTCGTGCGGGCCGCCTTCGATCCGCGGGCGCCCTGGCTGCGCACGCTGGTGGTCGCCGCCGTGCTGACGCGCCCCGAGTGCCTGATCTTCGTGGTGCTGCTGCCGCTCCTGCCGCGGGCACGATCCTGGCGCTACCTGGCGCCGGTCGGGATCGCGCTCGTCGGGCTCGCGCTGGTGCGCTGGGAGATCTTCGGTGCGCTCGTGCCGAACACGTACCTCGCCAAGTCCGGCGGGACGCTCCAGCACGCGCGCCTCGGCGCCGATTACGCGCTCGGCGCGGTGACGGACTTCCCCGCGATCGTGCTGGCGCCGCTCGCGTTCCTCTTGCGGTCCACGCGCGCGACCGTGCGGTGGGTCCTGCTCTCCTCGCTGGTCTGGTTCGCGTTCTTCCTGCGCTCGGGCGGTGACGCGTTCCAGTACAGCCGACTGGCGCTGCCGCTCGTCCCGACGCTCACCCTCCTCGCGATCGCGGGCGCCTCCGCGGCCTGCGAGCGGATCGCCGATCGCCTCGTGGTGTGGCGACGGGTGTGTGCCCCGGCGCTCGTGGCCTTCCTGGCCGTGGGAGCAGTGCGGGCTCGCGTGGCGCACGCCACCGAGCCCCAGCACGGGTTCGCGCTCGTGCAGGGCTACGAGGACGTCGGCGCCTTCCTGCACGTCTGGTATCCGGGCGCGAGCGTGGCCGCGGTGCCGGTCGGAGCGATCGGCTACCTGTCGGACGGCCACGTCTACGACATCGTCGGCCTCGTGACCAAGGAGGTGGCCGTCGCCGGCCGCGGCTTGCCCCCGGAGCGCCTCACGCGAGAGTCGATCGGCCACGAGCGCCACAACACGCAGTGGGTGCTCGCGCAGCAGCCGCAGATCATCGTGACCTCGACGTACCGGCGGCGCGTCTCCGGTGCGCCCCGGGCGCCCGAGTCCTGGTGGACCGACGTCGGCAAGCTCGGCGTCGGCATGTACCCCGAGCAGCTCATCCTGCGCGAGGTGCGCGAGGGTAGGGCACCCTATCAGCTCTACAACGCGGAGGTGGCGCCCGGCGTGTACTGGGCGCTCCTGCTCCGCAACGATCTGCCGCTGCCGGAGACCGGGAACCCGCCCTGGCTTTAGTGCGAGTGGGCGCCTCGGAAGTCGCCCACCGCCGACCCCCTACTGCTTCGTGCCGTGCGCACCTAGTGCCGTCGCAGGCCCCTTGCCTGGAGGTCTGCGCAGCGGGCACGACTGCCCCTCCCCCAGTTGGGCAAAGCCCAACTGGGCCCCCCCGCCCTGCGTCTTCGCTCGCTGTGCGAGGGACGCCCTTGCGGCTCGCTGCGCTCGCCTCGGGGGCTTCGCAGGGCGGTCCTCGTCACCCTGCCTGACCGTCGGTCACGCCGTGGCGCCGCAGGATCTCGGTGATGGCCGGGGCCAGCGACCTCGTCTTTCCGCCCTCGAGCAGCAGGAGCGTCACGCGCTGATCCCGGAACCACCGCTCGGGCACCACGGGTTGCGTGTGGAGCTGCGCGCTCGACACCGGGTCGTGGAAGTCGATGTGGAACCAGACGCCGTCGTCGTCCGGATTGGGCACGCCCGCGGTCCACCCGCCGCGCTTCGCGGGCGCGTGGGTGCGGAACTGGTAACTGATGGTCAGCCGTCCGGCGTCGAAGGCCGCCTCGGCGGAGAAGTCGGCGAGCTGAGGGAAATCGCCCCGGAGCGCTTCGAGGTCCCGCGCGATCGCGCGCAGCACGTCTGCGGGGCTCGGCATCCGGTCGATTGTAGCCGCCGCGGCCGGGGCCGGGGGCCGCGCGCAGCTCGCCCAGGCCGCGAAGCAGGCCAGCAGCAGGGTGAGCCCGGGACGCACGCGCGGATCGTACCGCGCACCTCGACGGTCCGGCGCATCGGGCCTACGATCGAGGCGTGGCCCGCGGAGCGACGCACGCCCTCGTCTGGTGCACGGTCCTCGGTTGCACGACCGCTGGAGGTCCCATGCCCCCTTCCGATTCGCGCGACGCTCCACCGCCCACACGCGAGCCCGAGCAGCGGCTGGCGCCCGGGACCGACCTCGCCGCGCCCACGGCCCGGCTGCAGGCGGCGGCGCAGGAGCTCGAGGCGCAAGGCCGCCGGCGCGTCGCGGCGGGCGAGCCGGCGCGCAAGGTGCTCGACGACCTCCTGCCCGCGCTCTGCCGGGCGGTGTTCGCGCACCCCGCGCTCTCCGGGCCCGCGCACGCGGCCGGGAGCGCCGAGCTCGGGCGGCGGGCGGCGCGGCTCGCCGAGGCCCTCGGGCTCCCCGCGTCGGTGCGACAGGAGCTCGACCTCGCCGCCGTCGAGGCGCGCGCGGAGGAGGGCGCCCGGAGCCCCTCGCCCTCGCTCGAGGAGGCGGCGCGGAGCCATCGGCCCAAGGTGACACCCGACACCGCCCTCGACTACCGGCCTCGCCTGGCGCGCGCGTTCGAGGCGCTCCCGCCGGCGGCCCTCTCGGCGCTGCCGGCGCTCCTCGCAGCGCTCGAGAGCCAGCAGAAGGCCGCCGCTGCCTCGCCGGGGACGCGGCGTTCGGGCAACCCCGCGCTCGGCGGGCCCGCCGACGAGTACGTCCCCTCGGACGCGGAGCTCCTCGCCGCCGAGCTCGGCGATCGCGCGCGCGACGTCGTGTCCGGCGCGGCGCCGCCGGACCTCGCCCGCGCGCTCGCGCAGGGCAACGTCGTGCCGCGGCGGATCACCTACCGGCGCTTCTCGTTCGAGCACGCCGACGTGATGGGCTCGGGGCGCTTCTTCTTCGCGTCGGAGCCCGCCGAGGCGACGGTCGTGCTCGAGCCTCGCCGCTGACGCCGGCGTGACCCCGCTCCCACCGCGCGCGCAGGGTCGGTCGCGGCGTGCGAGGATGCGCCCATGACGACGCACGGATGGTGGCTCGCGACCCTGGGGATCCTCGCGAGCTGCGGGAGCGATGGCGCCGCGGGGACGGGCGGCGCGGCCGGGGCTGCGGGTGGCGCGGGGGCGAGTGGAGTCGGTGCGGGTGGCTCGGCTGCGGGCGCGGGCGGTGCAGGCGTGGGCATGGGCGGCACGGGCGTGGGCGGCGCGGGCGCGGGCGCGGGAGGGCAGGGCGCGGCGGCCTGCGCGCCGGTCATCACGCCCGACAAGATCGCCCTCGCGGTCGGCGCGCGCCTCGCGCCCGGCGAGGACCGCACGCTGTGCCTGCGCTGGACCGCGCCGGAGGACGTCGACATCTCCGGCTTCGTCGGCACGCTCGGGCGCGGCGGCCACCACGCGCTCCTGCTCGCGTACGCGCAGCCGCTCGGGCCCGACGGCGTGGTGCCGTGCTCCGAGGCCGAGCTCATGGACGCGCGCGCGGCGGGCGCCTTCCAGATGCTCGCGGGCACGTCGTACGAGAGCGACGGGGTGCCCTATGCGTTCCCGTCGGCGCCGGTCCAGGTTGGCCTGCACGTGCCGCGCGGCTCGCAGCTCGTCCTCGACGGGCACTTCCTCGACGCGACCGCCGCGCCGATCGACGCGTGCGCGCGCCTCGAGCTCTCGCGCGGGGCGCCGGTCGTCGCGCGCCTCGAGTTCCGCACGGTGCTGCCGGCGACCGAGTACGGCCTCGCCGTGCCGGCCGGCGGCCACGTCGACGTCGCCTACGAGGAGCCCGCGGGCGGCGCGTTCCGCATCGCGGCGGCGTCCTCGCACATGCACGAGGGCGGCACGCGCTTCCGCCTGTCGATCAAGGAGACGGACCAGACCATCTACGAGTCGAGGCAGTGGGCGGACCCGACGCCCGCCGTCTTCCCCGACCGCGTGCTCAAGATCGACGCGGGGCAGACCTTCCGCATCGAGTGCAGCTTCGACAACCCGACGGCGGCGGAGCAGCGCTTCCCCGACCAGATGTGCGTGGGCGGGATGTACCTCCTGAGCTGCGCATTGCCCTTCGCGTGCTGACGATGATCGCGCTCCGGCCCATCGACCCCGCCGACACCGACGCGCTCTATCCGCAGCTCGCCGGCACGGGCGTGACCGACACGATCCTCTGGGACGGCCCCGCGTCGCTCGAGGACTACCGCGCGCGCTTCGCCGAGCGCGCGGCGCGGGTCGCCCGCGGCGAGCTCGCTGCCCACGAACCCCGCATGTTCACGATCTGCGCCGACGACGCGCCCATCGGCTGCATCGACGCGCGGCCCGAGAGCGACACGCGGGGCAGCCTGGGCCTATGGATCGGGCCGGCGCACCAGGGGCGCGGCCACGGCACGCGCGCCGTGAACCTCCTGGCGCGCTACGCGTTCGGGCTCGGCCTGCGCAAGCTCGAGGCGACGGTGTTCGTGGGTAACCACGCGAGCCGCCGCATCTTCGAGAAGAACGGCTTCGCGCTCGAGGGCACGATCCGCCGCGCGGCCTGCAAGCGGGGTCGCCTCCTCGACGAGTGGCTGTTCGGGCTCCTCGACGAGGAGCTGCGCGACCTCTGAGGTCTCACTGCCGCTCGGGGGGGTGATGCTCGAGCTCGGGCGGTTCTGAGCGCCTGGTAGCGCCGGCCCGCGGAGCGGTAAGATCATCCGCGCCGCGTGTCGATCCGTCGCCTGCTCGTGGTGTTCGCCGGAGCGTTCCTCCTCCTGCTCGGGGGGATCCTGTTCGCCATGCTGCTCGTGGTCGGCCAGCAGCGCGTCCTGATCGAGGCGGAGACGAGGCGCCACGAGTCCTACAAGCTCGCGGACGAGCTCCGCCAGAGCTCCGATGACCTGACGCGCATGGCGCGCACGTACACCGTCACCGCGGATGCTCGCTACGAGGAGTACTTCCAGCGGATCCTCGACATCCGCAACGGCAAGGCGCCGCGGCCGGTCGGCTACTCGGGCATCTACTGGGATTTCGTCACCGCCAGCGGCGAGAAGCCCACGGCCGACGGCCCCGCGGTCGGGCTCGAGACGCTGATGCAGCGCGCCGGCTTCGCCGAGGACGAGCTCGCGCTCCTGCGCGAGGCGAAGGCCCGCTCGGACGCACTCGTGGCGCTCGAGGCGCGCGCGCTCGCGGCGGTCAAGGGCCTGTCGGCCGACGCTGCGGGCGCGTACACCGTCAAGGGCGCGCCGGACCTCGCGCTCGCGCGGTCGCTCCTGCACGGCCCCGAGTACCACCGCGCCAAGGCGGAGATCATGCGGCCCATCGCGCGCTTCCTCGAGCACGTGGAGGTGCGCACGCAGGCGGAGCTCGCGGGGCTCCGCACGAGGGAGCAGCGCCTGTCCTGGGTGGCCCTCGGCCTCGCCGGCGCCGCGGCGCTCCTGCTCGGCGCGGGGATCGTGTACCAGCGGCGGCGGCTCATCCGGCCGCTCGCGCAGCTCGCCGAGGGCGCCTCGCGGATCGCACAGGGGGACTACACGACACGCCTCGAGGGTCCCGACGGCGCGACCAACGACGAGGTGGCGCAGCTCAGGCGTGCGTTCAACCAGATGTCCTCGGCCATCGCGCGGGACGTCGGCGAGCGGGAGCGCGCGGCGGCGGCGCTCGCCCAGGCGCGCGAGGCGGCCGAGGCGGCGAGCCGCGCGAAGAGCACGTTCCTGGCGAACATGAGCCACGAGCTGCGGACGCCCATGAACGCCGTCATCGGCTACAGCGAGCTGCTGGCCGAGGAGCTCGCGGACGCGGGGCTCGAGGAGCACCTCGCCGACCTCGGCAAGATCACGGCCGCCGGCAAGCACCTGCTGTCGCTCATCAACGACATCCTCGACCTGTCGAAGATCGAGGCGGGCCGCATGGACCTCTTCCTCGAGCGCGTCGAGGTGCGCCCGATGCTCGAGGAGGTCCTCTCGACGGCCGAGCCGCTCGTCGCCAAGCAGGGCAACACGCTCGCGCGCGACTTCGCGGACGAGCTCGGCACCGTGCGCGCGGACCAGACCAAGCTCCGCCAGGTCCTCCTGAACCTGCTCTCGAACGCGGCCAAGTTCACGCACGAGGGGCGCATCACCCTCGCGGCGCGGCGCGAGCGCGCAGGGGACGACGAGCGGCTCGTGCTCGCGGTGACCGACTCCGGCATCGGGATCGCCGCCGACAAGCTCGAGAAGGTCTTCGCGGAGTTCTCGCAGGCCGACGACTCGACCACCCGCAACTACGGCGGCACGGGCCTCGGGCTCACGATCAGCCGGCGCTTCTGCCGCATGATGGGCGGCGACCTCACGGTCGAGAGCACGCCCGGGCGCGGCTCCACGTTCACCGTGCGCGTGCCGGTCCGCGTCGACCCGCTCGAGGCCGCGCGCCGCGGCGCCTCGGAGGGGCAGGCGGTGACGGTCACGGCGCGCGCCTCGCGCAGCCCCGACGTCAGGCCGGTGCTCGTGATCGACGACGACGCGGCGGCGCGGGATCTGCTGCGGCGCGCGCTCGAGGCGCAGGGCTGGGCGGTCGTCACGGCCGACAGCGGCGAGGCCGGCCTCCGCCTCGCGCGCGAGCTGCGGCCTCTCGTCATCACGCTCGACGTCATGCTACCGGGCCTCGACGGCTGGAGCGTGCTGCAGGCGCTCAAGGCCGACGCGGCGCTGCAGGGCATCCCCGTGATCATCGTCTCGATCGTCGAGGAGAAGGGCAGGGCGTTCGAGCTCGGCGCCGCCGAGTGCCTCACCAAGCCCATCGATCGCGCGCTGCTCCAGCGCGTGCTCGAGCGCTACGCGCCCGCGAGCGGCTGAGGCGTCTCGCCGCGCTCCGAGGCGACGATCTGCCGCGCGGAGCGCGAGCACGCCGCCAGGCCCGCGAGCTCATTGGCTCCCGGCGTGGCACCGCGCGTGCACTGAGGTCCGTCGAAGCCCGGAGCGAAGTGCTCCGGATCCACCCTCTCAAGGAGCACGTCATGAAGAAGCTCGCGATCACCTCGATGATGTTCGGCCTCGGTTTCGCCCTCGCCACGCCCGCGTTCGCCGAGGAGCCGGCCAAGGCGGAGAAGACCGAGAAGGCGGAGAAGACCGAGAAGGCCCCCAAGAAGGTCAAGGTCAAGAAGGGCGCCAAGAAGGGCGCGGACAAGCCCGCCGCCGACGACGCCGCGAAGAAGGAGTAACGCTCCTCGGATCGGCCGGTCGACTAGATATCGGCGCGCAGCGTGACGCCGAGCTGCTGGAACCGGCCGGACGCCGGTGAGGCGGGGATCGACCGCCAGCCGTGCGAGTAGTTCGCCTGCAGCTTCACGTTCGGGTTCAGGAACCAGTTCAGGCCCCCCGTGACGTCGTGCAGCCGCCCCCCCACCACGCCGCTGTCGTTCAGATCGAGGTACGAGTACCGCACGGCGAGCTGCCAGGCTCCCCAGCCCGCGGGCGCGTCCGACGCCTTCGTGCTCACGAAGTAGTTGTTCTTCGGGGTCACGCGCCCCGTCGAGGCGCCCGAGCCGTGGAGCCCCGTCTTGCCGTAGGAGAGGTTCTCGCCGGTCAGGAAGAACATCATCTCGGCGTAGGCCCCCTGCATGAACACGGTCCGCGGCGTCAGCGTGAGGTTCGACTGCGTCGGCGTCTGCAGGATGCGCGAGACGTCGTTCACGACCACCGCGATGTACTCGGACTGCAGCGCGAAGGGCCCGAGGTTCAGCAGGAGCTCGGGGTTGACGCGCACCTGCGACTCCCCGTCGAGCCGCGCCACCGCGACCACGTTGTGCAGCGCCGCGGGGCCGTTGCGGACGAGCGAGCGCGCGCGGAAGCGCGTGTTGCCGTCGTCGAGGTTGTCGAACGCCGCCCCGAGGCCCACGTGCAGGAGGTTCCTCCCGCCGTCCTCGTAGTAGGGGAGCCAGGTCGCGCGCGCCGCGTACGTCCACTCGTTGTTGCCGACGTTCCAGCCGAAGATGGAGCGGGCGTTGGAGAACGCGCCGAGCTGGAACGACAGACGCTCGTCCTCGGTCCAGGTCAGGATCTGCAGGCCCGGCGAGAAGCCGTTGTTGCCGTTCTCGAGGAACGCGTCGAACTGGAACGAGCGCTCGAGGAAGGGCAGGAAGCGGCTGCTCGTCAGGTGCTCGAGCCCGATGGGCGCCTTCATGTTGCCGACGCGCAGCGTCCGGATGCCCGGGAGGTGGTTGATGCTCACCCAGAGGTCGGTGGGCACCGGCACGTTCGCCACGCGCCCGCCGAAGTCGTCGCCCGCGTCGACCATCTTGCCGGTGTCGAAGGTGTTGAGGAAGTCGTACTCGAAGAAGAAGTCGACGACGTCGTACATCCAGCCGTCGATCTCGAGCCGCGCGCGGCGGAAGTTCACGGCGTCGTTGAACGGGCCGATGTTGCCGGGGCCCGAGCGGCTGACGTGGTCCTCCGCCCAGCTCCACGCGCCGTCGATCTGCGTGCGGCCGCCGAGGTGGAGCCGGAAGGCCTTGCTCGCCGACTCGATCCAGACGCCGTTGTCCCACCGGACCGTCATGCTCTTGTCGGGGGCGGGCGCCTTGTCGGCCGGTGGCGCCTTGTCGGAGGGCGTGGCCGCGGGATCGGCGGGCGAGGCGGCGGCGAGGCGCACCGGGCCCAGCGCGAGGGCGGCGAGGAGGCTGAGGCGGAGGGCGTGGGTCGATCGCATGGGCCGCACACTAGTGCGACCGCAACGAGACCCAGGAAAAGACTGTGCGATACGTTGGTGACGGGACGGTGACCTGCTACTTGGGCAGCAGCACGCCGTCGATGACGTGGACGATGCCGTTCGAGGCCGGCAGCGACGCGAGGATCGTGGCGTCGTTCACCATCACCTTGCCGTCCTTGACGTGGAAGGTGACCTTGGCGCCGTTGGCCATGGCGAGGATCTGACCGTCCTTGAAGGTCTTGGCCTGATAGACCGACGTGGTCACGTGGTACTTGAGCACGTTCTTGAGGTCATTCGCCTTGTCCGGGGCGAGCAGCCCCTCGACCGTGCCCTTCGGGAGCTTCTCGAAGGCGGCGTTGGTGGGCGCGAAGACCGTGAGCGGCCCCGGGTTCGAGACCGAGTCGACGTAGTCGGCGGCCTTGATCGCGGCGACGAGCGTCGTGTGGTCCTTCGACCCGATGGCGATGTTGACGATGTTCGTCGGATCCGTCGGGACCACGATCGCCTTCGGTGCCGGAGCGGGCGCGGGGGCCGTCGCGGGGGCGGTGGCCGGCGCTCCTTGCTCGCCGGCTGGCGGCGCCCCCTTGTCACAGCCGAACATCACCACCAGCGCTGCCATTGCGACGTGCGTCTTCATTGCGTCTCCTCCAGGCTGACTTCGAGGCTGATCGGGCTCACTTGCCGAAGCTGCGGACGATCTTCACGAGGCCGTCCACGGTCTCGGTCTTGCCGTCGAGATCCGGGCTGCTCGGCATGATCGGGCTCTTGCCGACCGCGGCGCCGCCGTAGACGATGGTCTTCCTGATCTGCTCGTCCGTGACGGAGGCCTGCCAGGCCTTGTCGCCGTAGTTGCGGGGCTTCGGGTTCAGCGCCGCCGCACCCACGCCGTCGCCCTTGCCGGTCGCCCCGTGGCAGATCGCGCAGCGCTCGGAGAAGATCTTCAGCGCGTCGGCCGAGGGTGCGCCGCCGCTCGGTGCTGCAGGCGCGGCTGGGGCGGTGCCCGTCGCGGGAGCCGCGGGGGTGGCGCCGGCGCCGGCCGGTGCGGCCGCGTCCTTCTTGTCGCAGGCGGTGGCGCCGAGCGCGAGGAGCCCCGCGAGGGTCAGGGTGGACAGGAGCGAGAAGCGTTTCATGACATCTCCAGGTGTGGGTTAGCCGACCAGATCCGAGGCGCAGAGGCGGCGCCGCGCGAGGTAGAGGGCGACGGTCCCGAGCAGGGCGGGCCACGCGACGCCGGCCGCGAGGGTGAGGCTCGGGCCGAGCGTGCTCGAGAGCCAGAAGCCGACCGGGCCGAGCACCGACAGCTCGGGGTCGACGCCGCCGAGGACCGCGACGCGCGCCGTCTCGACGGGGTTGACCGCCGCGAGCGCGAAGACCGCCTGCGGCGCCAGCTTGAAGCGCAGGAGCGTCCCGATGAGCGCGAAGTCGTGGAGCGCGGCCGCCGCGGCCCACGCCACGAGCGCGAGCACGGTCGCGCGCTCGGCGGTGCGCGCGTGCGCGGAGATCCAGAAGCCGATGCCGATGAAGGCCCACGCGAGCGACAGCGTCACCGCCAGGCACCGCGCCACGATCGCCCAGAGGCCGACGTCCCGCTGCGCGCCGAGGGCCGAGGCCACGAGGGCCGCCAGGAACAGCGCCACGAGCGGCCCCACGACGACCACGAAGCGCGAGCCGACGGCCGAGGTGAACCAGCTCGCGCGGCGCACCGGCTGCGACAGCACGAGCTCGAAGAACCCGCTCTGGCGCGCCTTGACGATCACCTGGCAGGTCGCGACAAGCGCGACGAGCGGCACCGCGAGCACGATGGCGTTGGCGAGGTTGAGGACCACGCGCGACAGGCCCGTGAAGCCGAGGACGCTGCTCTCGCGGAGGCCCAGCCACACGAAGCCGGCGAAGAGGAGGCCGTAGACGACGCCGGTGAAGACCGCCCAGCGCGAGCGCAGGGCCTCGGCGAGCTCGAGCCGCAGGAGGGCCACCGTGGCCGCGCTCATCGGTTCTGCTCCCTTCGTGCGCGCGCGCTCACCTGGTCGCGCACGGCCTCCCAGCCGACCGGGCCGTCGGTCCGGGCCTCGAAGCCGTAGTCCATCGGCGTCTTCGCGCCCGTCGCGTAGCGCGCCGAGCGGGCGTCGATCCAGGTGCCGGCGAGCGGATCGCGCACCCACGCCCGGGCGCCCGAGGCCGCGTGCTCCTCCATCCACAGCACCATGCAGCCGACGTCGTCGAAGAACCGCCGGTCGCCGTCCCAGACGAGCTGCGCCGCGTAGCGCCGGTCGCTCACGATCATCGTGCAGTGGTCGCAGGGCTGCTTGCTCCAGACCGGCTCGGCGGGCGCGTCGGCGTTCGAGCAGGCGGCGCCCGCGAGGAGGGCCCACCCGAGGAGCGTCCGGCGGAGGAAGGCGGCCCTCATGACCACACCACCTCGGCCCGGCGGCGCGGCCTCGGGGCGGCGGCGGCCAGGTCGTCCACCGGCACGATGCTGAGATCGGCGAGGACGTTGCCGTGCTCGGCGAGCAGGCGGGAGACGACGTCCACCTTCTCGTGCTGCGCCAGCTCCGCCCCGAAGCGGTGCTTGCCGCAGCGCTCGAACCCGTGGGCGACGAGGAACTCCTCGGCCCGCGCCGACCCGCTCGAGAGCGCGATCTCCACGCGGAACGCCTTGAGCTCGCGCAGCATGTCGGCCATCGGCCCGTCGCGCACCACCCGGCCGTCCGCGAGCTCGATCACGCGGGTGACGAGCTTCTGCACCTCCTCGATGCGGTGCGAGCACAGGACGACGATGCCGCCGGGCGGGCGCTCCGCGAGCAGCTGGAAGAAGGCGAGCCGCGCGGCTCCGTCGAGGTTGGCGGTGGGCTCGTCGCAGACGAGGATCGGCGCGTCGGTGGCGAGCGCCATCGCGGCCAGCAGCTTCTGCCGCATGCCCCCCGACAGGTCGCGGAAGCGCTTGCCGACGCTCGCGCCGACGTCGAGGCCGAGCCGCCCCGCGCGCTCGTAGGTCGCGTCCGCCGGCTGGCCGCGCAGGGCGGCGTGCGCGCGCACGACCTCCGCGACCGACGCCTCGAGCGGGGGCGCGATCTGCGGGATGTACGCGACGCTGCGGAGCGCGATCTCGGGTTCGCGGGCGACGTCGCTGCCCCCGATGGTCACCTTGCCCTCGAAGCGGACGAGGCCGAGGAGCGCGCGCAGGAGCGTCGTCTTGCCCGAGCCGTTCGCGCCGACGAACGCCACGCGCTCGCCCGGGGAGATGGACAGCGTCACGCCGTCGAGCGCGACGATGGGGCCGAAGCGTTTGCCGACGTTGGCGAGGGTGATCATGGCAGGCGCACCTCCGGCGCGCGGACGAGCGGCTCCGGGTCCGCGACGAGCTTGCGCGTCGCCAGGATGGGCACCGCGCGCGCGACCGCGTCGACCATCACCATCGCCGCCGTCCCGTTGAAGTACTTCAGGCTCGGCCGCTTTCCGGTGAGCTCGCTCGAGAGCATCGTCACCTCGTGGGGCACGTCGCCGACGCCGTTGCCGTCGAGGTCGTAGCCCTCGTAGTCGCTGTAGTGGTTGCCCCGGAGCTCGACCGCGAGCGCGTCCCCGCCGCCGTCCACCTCGACGAGCGTGGGGTTCTGGCGGAAGTCGTTGCCGCGGAAGGAGAGACCGGGGAGCGAGCTGTGGAAGCGCAGCGCGACCTCGTTGAGGGCGATGACGTTGCCCTCGAACACGACCGGCTCGGCGCGCGTGCGCGGCGTGTTGTCGAGGTACGTGCCGGTGGTGTTGGCGACGAGCCAGTTGCCGCGGATCTGGATGGCGTCGCTGTCCTTGAAGCCGAGGCCCACGCCCGCCGCGCCGCGCGCGCCCGCGATGACGTTGCGCTCGAGGGTCATGCGCAGGCTGTACATGACGAAGATGCCGACGACGTTGCGCTCGAGGCGGCTGCCCCGGACGACCGCGTCGTGCGCGTACATGAAGTGCGTGCCGTAGCGGCTCTCCCGCACGACGTTCCCGTCGAGGGTCGCGTGGCGGGTGTACCAGACCACGAGGTCGCGGGCGCGCTCGACCAGGCAATGGTGGACGGACGAGCCGTGCGCCTCCCAGAGCTTGATGCCGTCGCCCCTCAGCTCGGGGTCCTCGTCGCGCCCGATCACGTGCACGCGATCGACCTGGCACTGCCTGCAATCGAGCAGCGAGACGCCGAAGAGCGTGTCCTCGATGCGCGCGTGGGCGAGGCGGACGCGCTCGCCGCTCGCCTTGAAGCCGGCGTCCTCCGCGGTGTGCCGCCGGCCGGAGCGCCGCACGACGACGTCCTCGACGAGGACGTCCTTGGCCGACACGGTGACGACGCTGGCGGCGCCGGTTCCCTCGAGGATCGTCCCCGCGCGACCGTGGATCGCGACCGGCCGCTTGACGACGAGGTCACCGCGGTACGTGGCGCCGAGGAGCGCGATCTCGCGGGGGCCGTCCGGGTCGGCGACCATCGCCGCGAGCGCCTCGAACGTGGGGGCGACGACCGCCGCCGGGGGCGGCGCGCCGTCGCGCGGGCCGGCGGAGGGCTGCGCGACGGGCCCGTCCGCTGCGGGCGCGGCCGGCGCGAGGCGACCCGACAGGGCCGCCACGGCGAGCGCGCCGAGGGCGAGGAGGCCCAGGGCGGGGCGAGGCAACAGCCGCGCCGACCGGGTCGTCATGCGCTGCGGCTCCGCTCGGGCAAGACCATCATGCGCGGGCAGACCACGCCGCACGACGCCGCGTGCTCGCAGTGCGCGCAGACCCGCGAGCGCACGATCGTCCCGACCACCGCGAGCACCACGCCCGCGATGGCGATCCAGAAGCCGATCGCGGGGATCGCGAACGTCTCGAACTGGCCGATCTTGCCGTTGCCGAACATCTGGGGCGTGAACGAGCCGATGTGCAGCGGCGCCTTGGGATCGAGGTCGTGCCCGAAGGAGTAGAGCCAGTAGAAGCTGTCGGCGAGGAAGAGGATCGGGAACGCCAGCGCCGGGATCGCGACGACGCGGTTGAGCTTCTTGCCTGCCACCATGAGCAGACTGAGCACGATCACGCACACCGCCGCGACGCCGTAGCCGGCGAGCTGCCGCTCGGTCGGCGCCGCGTCGGCGAGGTGGTGCATCCCGATGTAGTGATTGAGGAGGTCGATCTCGTGGACGTCGCCGCCCATGCCCGTCAGCGAGATGACGAGGCTCAGGCCCTTCGGGTACTGCGGCGCGTAGAGCGTGAAGCTCCACCACGGCTTGAAGAAGGACAGGGCCATGAGCAGGGTGGAGCCGAGGCCGAGCGCGGGCACCAGCCAGCGCGCGCCGTCCCACGGAGCCCGGTGACCCTTCGCGGAGGCCTCCGGCTGGGCGACTGGCAGGTGCACGCGTTCCATGGGGGCCTCCCTACTTCCTCTTCGGCTTGACGAGGAAGTACCCGGTCATCTCGAGGTGCAGCGCCGAGCAGAACTCGGTGCAGTACATCGGGAACGTGCCGGGCATGTCGGCCTTGAACGTGATGTTCTCGTGCTTGCCGGGCTCGAGGCTGACGTTGATGTTGTACATGTCGATGGTGAAGCCGTGGATCTGGTCGTCCGCGGACTCGAGGCTGGTGAGGTGGATCGTGACCTCGTCACCCTCCTCGACCTCGACGATGTCGGGCGTGAAGTGGCTGCGGATGGCGGTCATGAAGACCTCCACCTTCTTGCCGTCGCGCTTGATGCGCTCCTTGCCGCCCTCGGCGCGATTGGGATCGACCGCGCCGGTGAACGGGTTCGTGCCCGCCTTGTAGGCCTTGATGGGCTTTAGCTTGTCGGCCTTGATCATCTGCGAGTAGTGCGGCTCGGCGTTCGGGATCGGCATGTCGGCGATGAGGCGCATCTTCTCGCCCGACAGATCGACCAGCTGGAAGTTCTGCGGGAGGAGCGGGCCGACCGGCAGGAAGCGGTCCATCGACATCTTGTTCATGGCGACGACGTACTTGCCGTCGGGGCTGACCGTGTCGCCCTCGGCCGCCAGGATGTGGCCGATGTTGTACTGGACCTTGAGCTTCTCGACCGGCTGCTTGTAGTCCTTGTAGGACCACTTCGCGACCACGCTCTCGATGAAGACGGACGTGTACGCGTTGCCCTTGTCGTCGAAGACGGTGTGCAGCGGGCCGAGGCCGATCTCGACCTGCCCCGCGATGGCGTCCTTGAAGGCCATGATCGGCAGGCCGAAGGCGTCCTTGCCCTCGAATTTCCTTTGCTCGATGAGCGCCTTCATCTTCGCGGTGTCGTAGATGGTCGCGTGCGTGTCGAGCTTGCCGCCGACGACCACGTGCTTGCCGTCCGGCGTGACGTCGCAGCCGTGCGGGCTCTTCGGCTCGCCGACCAGCGTCAGGGCGCCCTCGGGGCCGCTCGTCTCCATCATGAGGACGCGCATGCCGGCGATGGTGGTCGTCTTGCCCGCATTGACGAGCTCCTCGGCCTTCTTCCAATTGATGACATGCAGGTAGTCCATGTCGTTCTGGCTCGCGCCCGACTCGATGGGCGGCTTGCCGTCCAGCGTGCCGCCGGTCGCCATCTCGGTGTTGAACGAGTTGATGTAGGCCCAGCCGTCGGAGTCGAGCTTGCCCGCGTCGGCGAGGTCCTGGGTGTAGGGCGGCAGCTCCATCGCCCAGCTCCTGGACTTGTCGATGCGGCCCTTCTGGCGGTCGAACTTCCAGAACACCGCCACGCCGCGGTATTTCTCCTTGAACTGCGAGAGCGGCGCGTAGCCGCGGCCGAGCGGCGCCGGGTACTGGCTGGTCTCGATGACGTAGTCGGTGTCGGGCGTGACGAACGCGCCGCCGTGATCGCTCGCGGCCAGCGGGTTCGGGACGATCTGCTTCGTGACGAAGTCCTCGAGGTCCACGACGGCGACGCGGGCATTGGCCTTGTCGTTGACGAAGAGGAACTTGCCGTCGTAATCGCCCTTGGTCTCCGACAGGTTCGGGTGGTGCATGTCCGCCCAGCGGATCTTGTGGGCGCCTTGGTTACCGCCATCCAGGATCTTGTCGCTGTCGCCGCCGAAGCCCCAGCCCTGCCAGGACTCCGGCGTGAAGACGCCGATGACCTTGAGCAGGCGCATGGACGGCACGCCGATGACGTCGACGTTCCCGGACTGCCCGCCCGACGCGAAGATGTAGTAGTCGTCCATCTTGCCGGTCGGGACGTAGGTCTTGAGCGCGCCCTCGACGTCGGCCTCGGTCAGGCCCCGGGCCTTCATGAGCTCCGCGATCGACGCGGAGGCGCCGAGGTTGCCGCTCGCGGCCTTGTTCTCCGCGGCGACGTGCTTGTTCTCGCAGCTCGAGAGGGCGGCGCCGGTCAGGCCGAGCGCCAGGATGGACGCGCCGGCGAGGACCACGGTCCGGGTCCGCGAGGGAGGTGAAGCCTGCAGGTCGGGTCTCTCATGTGTGTGTCTCATCTCGCACCTTTCCAGTCGCGCGCCTCAGGGGACTTCTTGCCTGCGTCCTTCATACGGCCCTCATCGAACGGCGAGTTGACCCAGGGCATCTCTGCGATGTGCGGGAGCCCCCTGCCATGACAAGCGTCATGTGGGTGGCCTCGACCTTGTTCGAGTAGCAACCGTCGTGCCCCGACGGCACATGGCTGAATTGCTGCGTGCGGGACGCCGGAATGCGCAGTTCGTGCGCCGGAGGGGAGGGTGACGGCAGATCGTTCGGCGTGGCCGCGGCGCAGGGAGCCGAATGGGGCCGCGTGGTTCGAGCGCGCGGTGGGCTCGGCGGTTGCTATCCTCCAGCGACGATGCGACGCAGAGGTGCGGGTCCGACCCGCAGGGAGCTCCTCGTGGGGGGCGCCGGCGCGGCGTGCGCGCTGGCCCTCGGGTGCTCGGACAAGCCCGCCTCGCGCGCACCGGACGGCGGCCGCGCCGACGCTCCCCGGGGCGCCGACGGAGGAGCGGGAGCCGACGCCCCTTTGGGCCCGGACGCGCGCGCGCGGGACGCGGGCCGCGATGCCCGGGTCGCCGACGCCGCGTCCGTCGACGGTGCGGCCGCGGATGGCCCCGGCATCGATCCCGTGCGCCTGCCGGAGTCCCCGTCGTTCCCGCAGGGCGTCGCGTCCGGAGACGTCACCGCGGAGCGCGCGCTCCTGTGGGGGCGCTACACCGGCGGCGCGACGCTGCGCCTGTGGGTATGGCCCGAGCGCGGCCGCACCGGCGTGCTCAGCCGGGACCTCGAGGCGCGACCCGGCGCCGACGGCGTGGTGCTCGTCGACGTGGACGGGCTCCCCGCGGGCACGCGGCACCGGTTCGCGCTCGTCGAGCTCGAGGCCGGGCGACCCGCGCGGCGCAGCCCGGTCGGCCGCTTCGTCACCGCGCCCGCGGCCGGTGCGCGGCCACCCCTGGTCCTCGGCGTGACCTCGTGCACCAAGGAGGACCACGTCCCGTTCCCGGTCCTCTCGCGCGCGGCGGCGCTCGAGCTCGACGCCTTCCTGCTGCTCGGCGACACGGTGTACGCGGACGGCGCGCGCACGCCCGACGAGTACCGCGCGGTCTGGCACGCCATGCTGGCCACCGACGGCTACCGCGCGCTGCGCGCGTCCACCTCGGTGGTCGCCACGTGGGACGATCACGAGGTCGACAACAACTGGGATCCCGAGACGACGCCCGCGGATCAACTCGCCGCGGCCCGCGCCGCGCTCTTCGAGCAGCTCCCGCTGCGTCGCGATCCGGCGGCGCCCGATCGCCTCTGGCGCAGCCTGCGCTACGGGGACACGGCGGAGGTGTTCGTGCTCGACTGCCGCGGCGAGCGGCGGCCCTCCACGCGCGGCAGCGCGGCGCCGATCTACGTGTCGCGCGCGCAGCTCGACTGGCTCGAGGCGGGCCTCGTCGCGAGCCCCGCGACGTTCAAGCTCGTGATGAGCTCGGTGCCCATCGGCGACTTCCCCCTGCCGTTCGACGCCGCCTCCGCGCAGCGCTGGGAGGGCTACGGCGCGCAGCGCGACGAGATCCTCGCCTTCATCGACGACCGGCGCATCGGGGGCTTGCTCTGGCTGTCCGGCGACTTCCACCTCGGCGCCGCCGGGCGCGTCGAGGCCTCCGGCGTGGGGTCGACCCAGCTCGAGATCTGCGCCGGACCGGGCGGCCACGACGCGAACCCGCTCTCCGCGCTGCTCGGCGCGCCGCAGTGGGACTTCGCCACCACGGAGCAGAACTTCGTGCGCCTCGCCCTCGATCCGGACGCGCGGACGGCCGAGGTCACATTCCTCGACGCCTCGGGTGGCCAGCTCTACCAGCGCCGCTACGCCTTCCCCGCCTGAGAGGCCCGTCATGGCGACCTCGACCGGGCTCACCGAGGAAGAGGCGGCGCGGCGCCACGGCGCCGACGGGCCGAACGAGCTCGCGGCCGCGGAAGAGAGGCGCCTCCTCCGCACGCTGCTCGGCGTCCTGCGCGAGCCCATGCTGCTCCTGCTGCTCGGCGCGGGCGCGCTCTACCTCGTGCTCGGCGATCCGGGCGAGGCGCTCGTGCTCCTCGCGATGGTCGTGATCGTCGTCGGCATCACGCTCGTCCAGGAGCGCCGGACCGAACGTGCCGTCGAGGCGCTGCGTGACCTGTCGAGCCCGCGCGCGCTCGTGGTGCGGGGCGGCGTCAGGAGGCGCATCCCGGGGCGGGAGGTCGTGCGCGGCGATCTCGTCGTCGTCTCCGAGGGCGATCGCGTGCCGGCCGACGGGCTCCTCTCCGAGGCGGTGAACCTCCAGATCGACGAGTCGCTCCTGACGGGGGAGTCCGTCCCCGTGCGCAAGCGCGCGAGGGGCGAGGCGGAGCCCTTCGAGGGGGCGGTGCCCGGGGGCGACGACCTGCCGGCGGTGTTCTCGGGCACGCTGGTCGTGGGCGGCCACGGCCTCCTCGAGGTCGCCGCGACGGGCGGCGCGACGGCGATGGGCCGCATCGGCAAGGTGCTCGGCGAGGTCCACGTCGAGCGCACGGCGCTCGAGCGCGAGGTCGGCGTGGTGGTCAGGGTCATGGCCGTGGGCGCCCTCGTCCTGTGCGCGGCCATCGTGGTCATCCACGGGCTCGGCCGCCACGGCTGGCTCCAGGGCGTGCTCGCAGGGCTCACGGTGGCGATGTCGCTCCTGCCCGAGGAGCTCCCGGTCGTGCTCACCGTGTTCCAGGCGTTCGGCGCCTGGCGCATCGCCCGCAAGCACGTGCTGACCCGGCGGATGCCCGCCCTCGAGGCGCTCGGCGCGGCCACGGTCCTGTGCAGCGACAAGACGGGCACGCTGACGGAGAACCGCATGCGCGTCGCGCGGCTCGAGGCGGAGGGCGCCTCGGTGGACGTCGCGGGCGACACGCGCGAGCTGCCCGAGGAGGTGCACGCGCTCGTGGAGTACGCGATCCTCGCGAGCCAGCCCGAGCCGTTCGATCCGATGGAGCACGCGCTCGGCGATCTCGGCCGCGCGGCGCTCGCGGGCTCGGAGCACCTGCACGCGCAGTGGCACGCCCTGCGGGAGTACCCGCTGGCGCCGGACCTGCTCGCGATGTCACACGTGTACGCCCCGGACAGGAGCCGCTTCCTCGTCGTCGCCAAGGGCGCGCCGGAGGCGATCGTGGACCTCTGTCACCTGCCGGAGGCGAGCGCCGAGCGCGTCCGCGAGCGCGTCCGTGCGCTCGCCGGCGAGGGGATGCGCGTGCTCGGCGTCGCGCGGGCGGAGCTCGCGGCCCCGACGCTCCCCGAGGGCCAGCACGACTTCGACTTCGCGTTCATCGGCCTCGTCGGGCTCGTCGATCCGGTGCGGCAGACGGTCCCGGCCGCGGTCGCGGAGTGTCAGGCGGCGGGCATCCGCGTCGTCATGATCACGGGCGACTACCCCGAGACCGCGCGCGCGATCGGGCGCGCGGCCGGCCTGCAGTCGGGCGAGGTCGTCACCGGCGCGGAGGTCGCGGCGATGAGCGACGACGAGCTGCGACGCCGCTCGCGCACGGCCTGCATCTTCGCGCGCATGGTGCCCGAGCAGAAGCTCCGGCTCGTCCGCGCGCTGGCCGCCGAGGGGGAGGTCGTGGCGATGACCGGCGACGGCGTCAACGACGCGCCGGCGCTCAAGGCCGCGACCATCGGCATCGCGATGGGCGGGCGCGGCACCGACGTCGCGCGCGAGGCCGCCGCGCTCGTGCTCATCGAAGACGACTTCGCCTCCATCGTCGAGGCGATGCGCCTCGGGCGGCGCATCTTCGACAACCTGCGCAAGGCGATGGGCTACATCGTCGCCGTCCACGTGCCGATCGCGGGCCTCTCGCTCATCCCGGTGCTGCTCGGCTGGCCGATGCTGCTGCACCCGATCCACGTCGCGTTCCTCGAGCTCGTCATCGATCCGGCGTGCTCCGTGGCGTTCGAGGCCGAGCCCGAGGAGCCAGGGATCATGCGGCGGCCCCCGCGCCGCAAGGACGCGCCGCTCTTCGGCAGGCGGATGCTGGCCCTGTCGCTCCTGCAGGGCGCGAGCGTGCTCGCGGCGTCGCTCGCGCTCTACGTCCTCGCGGGCGGGCACGGCGACGAGCACGCGCGGACGCTGGGCTTTGCGAGCCTGATGTCGGGCAACGTCGCGCTCATCGCGGTCAACCGGTCGTGGCGCGTGCCGGTGCTGTCGCGGCGCGGCGGCAAGAACCGCACGGCCCAGCTCGTCGTCGGGATCGCGCTCGCGCTGCTCGTCGTCGTGGTGACCGTGGCGCCGCTGCGCCGGTTCTTCGCCTTCGCGGAGCTCGCCGGCTGGGAGCTCGCCCTTTCGCTCGCGAGCGGCTTCCTGGCCCTCTCGTGGTTCGAGGTCCTCAAGGCGCTGGGCCTTGCGCTCCCGGGCGAGCGGCGGTTCACTGGTGCCGAGGCGTCGTGAGCGCGGATCCGCTCGGAATCACCCACACGATGAGCGCGATCGGCGCGCTCCAGACCCCCTCGCGCCACCTCCTCGTGTTCGAGCCGGGCCGCGTGCGCCACGTCGCGCTGCCGGGGGTCGGCGTCTTCGCGTTCGGACGCACGCCCGACGTCGAGCTCCAGCTCGAGGACGCGGCGGTGTCGCGGCGCCACGCCGAGCTGCACATCGGCGACGGCGTGGTCCGGCTGGTGGACCTCGACAGCCACAACGGCACCCGCGTCAACGGCGTGCCCATCCGCGGGCCGCGCGAGCTGTTCCCCGGCGACGAGATCGCCATCGGCGACGTGGTGCTGGTGCTCAACGCGCCCGCGCCCGTGCGGCCGGCGCGCAGCCAGCTCTCGGTGTCGGATCTGCGCGAGCGCCTCCACGCCGAGATCGAGCGCGCGAGCGCGTTCGGCCGCCCGCTGGCGTGCGTCGCGATCGCGCCGGGCGAGGCGGGGCTCGAGGCCCTGTACGCGCGCCTGCTCCTGTCGAACGTCGCGGCGGTGCACGACGGGACCCTCGTGGTGGCGATGCCCGAGGTGCCGCCCTACGCGGTCGCCGACCGTGCCCGCGACCTGCTCGAGTCCACGGGCGCCGGTGCGCGCGCGGGCTTCTCGTGCCTGCCGACGGACGGGTGCGATCCCGACACGCTCATCGCCGCGGCGGTCGCGGCCGCGCGGACGGCCGCGCCGGGGCACGCGCTCGCGGCGCACGAGGCCGTGGTCCGCCGGACCCTGGGCGATCAGGAGGTGCTCCTCGCCGACTCCGCGATGATCCGCGTGTACTCGCTGCTCGATGCGCTCGCGGCGAGCGACCTCGGCGTCCTCGTGCGAGGCGAGACCGGCACGGGCAAGGAGGCCGCTGCGCTGGCGCTGCACGCCGGCTCCGCGCGGGCGCGCGGCCCGTTCCGCGCGCTCAACTGCGCCGCCATCCCCGACGCGCTCGTCGAGAGCGAGCTCTTCGGGCACGAGCGGGGCGCGTTCTCGGGGGCCGCCGCCGCCAAGGTGGGCCTGTTCGAGGCCGCGCACGGCGGCACGCTGTTCCTCGACGAGGTGGGCGAGCTCTCGCTCGGGGCCCAGGCCAAGCTCCTGCGCGCGCTGGAGACGCGGCGGTTCTGCCGCCTCGGCGACGTGCGGGAGCGCAGCGTCGACCTGCGCGTCGTCGCGGCCACGCACCGCGACCTCGAGGCGGCCGCCGCGGCCGGCCGGTTCCGCGAGGATCTCTTCTTCCGCATCGCCGCGGCCACGGTGGTGCTGCCGCCGCTGCGCGAGCGCCCGCGCGAGATCCCGGTGCTCGCGCGCCGCTTCCTCGACCAGGTGCTCGCGGCGGCCGGGCAGCCCGAGCTCGCCATCTCGCCGGCGGCGATGCAGCGCCTGTGCACGCACGCGTGGCCGGGCAACGTGCGCGAGCTCAAGAACGTGATGGGGTACGTCGCGGCCACGGCGCGCGGCCCGCAGGTGGAGCCGCACGACCTGCCCGAGAAGCTGCGCCCCGCGGGGAGCCCCGTGGCGCCGCCACCGCCCGCGCCGGCGGCGCCGGGCGGCCGCGTCTTCGCGCCGATCGCCGACGAGCTGCGGGAGCTCGAGCGCCAGCGCATGCTCGAGGCCCTCGAGGCCGCCGGCGGGGTGCAGACCCGCGCCGCGGCGCTGCTCTCGATGCCGCTCCGGACGTTCCAGCTCCGGTTCAAGCAGTACGGCCTCGGCGGCAAGGAGTGAGCGGGGCCGACCCGCGGCCGGCGCCGCCCGAGGAGCTCGGCGAATACAGGATCGAGCGGCTGCTGGGCCGCGGGGCGATGGGCGAGGTCTACCTCGCGCACGATCGGCTGCTCGATCGCTCGGTCGCGATCAAGCTCCTGCCGGCCGCGACGCTCGACGACGCGAGCCGCGAGCGCTTCCTGCGCGAGGCGCGGGCGCTCGCGCGGCTGCGTCACCCGAACGTCGTCGTCATCTACCGCGTCGGCACGGCGCGAGGGCGGCCCTACCTCGTCTACGAGTACTGCGCGGGGCAGACGCTGCGCGCGCTCGACGCGCCGCTCGCGCCGGCGCGCGTGGTGGAGCTCGGCGTGGGGCTCGCGCGCGGGCTCGCCGCCGCGCACCGGGCGGGCGTCCTGCACCGCGACGTCAAGCCGGACAACGTCATGCTCGGCGACGACGGCACCGTCAAGCTCATCGACTTCGGCCTCGCCTACGTCGCCGGCGCCGCGCCCGCGCCGGTGGTGCCGCCGGCCGTGACCACCACGCTCGATCTGGCGTCCACGCTCGATCACCCGGCCCGCGCGGTCGCCGAGGCCCCCTCCGCGCTCGCCTCGGCGTCGGGCGAGCCCACCTTGCACGAGCTGGTCGGCACGCCACGCTACCTGGCGCCGGAGCTGTGGCGGTACGAGCACGCCACGCCCCGATCGGACGTCTACGCGCTCGGGGTGGTGCTCTACGAGCTCGCCGTCGGCAGGCCGCTCCACGCCGCCGAGACCCTCGACGCGCTGCGCGCCGCGGTGCTCGCCGACACGTCCGGGGCCGCTCGCTCGGCCGCGCTCTCGGGCCTGCCCGAGCCCCTCGCGCGCACGATCTCGCGCTGCCTCGAGCCCGATCCGGCGGCCCGCTTCGCGAGCGGCGACGGCGTGCGCGAGGCCCTCGAGAAGCAGCGCCTGCCGGCCGCGAGCGCGGCCGTCTCGACAGGATGTCCCTATCGGGGCCTCCTGCCCTTCGAGCGCGAGGACGCGGGTCTGTTCTTCGGGCGAGGCGCCGACGTCGCCGCGGTCGTCGATCGCCTCCGATCGACGCCGCTCGTGCTCGTGGTGGGCAGCTCGGGGATCGGCAAGTCGTCGCTCCTGCGCGCGGGCGTGGCGCCCGCGGTGGAGGCCGGCGCGCTCGGCGGCGCGTTCGCGCGCGTGGAGGTGATCGCGCCCGGCGCGCTCGAGCGGGTCGCCGAGTCGCTGGCCGCCGGCACGGTGCTCGTGGTCGATCCCCTCGACGAGGGGCTCGGCGCGCTGTCGCCGGAGGCGCTCGCGCTGCGGCTCGGCACGCTCGGGCAGCTCGCGGAGACGGGGCGCGCGCGCGTGCTCGCGGCCGTGCGGGCCGAGGCGCTGCCTGCCGTGGTGGAGGGCCTCGGCGGCGCGCTCGATCTCGGCCAGGGGCTCCACGTGCTCGGGCCGCCCTCGCGCGAAGCGCTCACGGAGGCCGTGGTGGCGCCGGCCGCGGCCGCGGGGGTCCGCTTCGAGTCGCCCGAGATGGTGGGTGAGCTCGTCGAGGCGGGCCTCGCGCCGGGGGGACTTCCGCTCCTGCAGTTCGTCCTCGCGGCGCTGTGGGAGCGGCGGCAGGGCGGGGTGCTCGGGCGCGAGGCGCTCGTCGGCCTCGGCGGCGTGGACGGCGCGCTCGCGCGGCACGCCGACCAGGTGCTCGGCGCGCTGCCCCAGCGGATCGCGGCGGCCGCGGAGGGCCTCCTGCGCGCGCTCGTGGCGCAAGACGGCACGCGGGCGCGCCTCGACCTGCGCGCGCAGGCCGCCGACGGGGACGCGGCGCGCGCGCTCGATGCGCTCGTGCGCGGTCGCCTCGTCACCGCGCGCGCGGAGGGCGCCGCGATCGAGCACGAGCTCGCGCACGACGCGCTCCTCGCCGCGTGGCCCCGGCTGCGCGAGGTGGTCGCGCACGGCATCGAGGTGCGCGGTCGGCTCGACCGGCTCACCCGCGCGGCCGAGGCGTGGGACCGGCTCGGTCGCATCGCCGAGCCGCTGTGGGGGCCTCGCCAGCTCGCGGAGGTCCCGGTCGGGGCCCCGCTCGGCCCGCTCGCGGCCGCGTTCGTGGCGGCCTCGCGCCGCGTGCATCGCCGCAGGCGCGTGCAGCGCGCCCTCCTCGCCGGCGCCGCGCTCTTCCTGGCCGGCGGCACCTGGGGCCTGGCCCAGTGGCGCACGGTGAGCGCGCGCGACGCCGCCATCGACGAGGCCCGCGGCGGGGCGAGCGCCGCGTTCGACCAGGCGCGCCGCGATCGCGCCCTGGCCGAGACGAGCGCGTACCAGGCGTTCTCGGACTTCGACGCCGCGCGCTGGCCGGCCGGGGAGACGCGCTGGGCCGACGCGCTCGCGCGCCACGCCGCCGCGGAGCGCATGCTGGACGAGGCCGAGGCGCGCTTCGGGCGGGCGCTCGCGCTCGATCCCCTGCGTCCGTCGTCACGCGCGGATCAGGCCGCGCTCCTCGCCGAGCGTGTGCGGCTCGCGGCCGTGATCCACGACGGCCGCGCGATCCGCGCGGCGCGCGTGCGGCTCTCGGGGCTCGCGCCCGACCACCCCTCGCTCGCCGACGCCACGCGGCTGCTCGCCGAGATCGCGCCGGCGCCCGCGCCGCCCCCGCAGCCAGCGGCGGGCGAGCCGGCCTTCGTCGACGTCCCGGCCGGCTCGTTCTGGACGGGCAGCGCGGCGCCCGAGCCGCTCCGGCGCGGGTTCTTCTTCGCGCCGCCGCTCCATCGCACGCGCACGGCGGCCTTCCGCATCGCGAGGCACGAGACCACGCACGGCGAGTGGCTCGAGTTCCTCCGGGCGCTTCCGCCCGAGGAGCGCGCGCTCCGCCGTCCGCGCGCAGGCAAGCGCGGCTTCGCGCTCGAGCTCGACGCCGATCTCGCGCTGCGCCTCGAGCTCGGCGGGCGCACGCAGCGCGTCCGCCCCGGCGAGCGCCTGCGCTTCCCCGGCCGCGACCGCCGCGTCCTGGTCGACTGGCTGCGCATGCCCGTGTCGGCGGTGTCCTTCGACGACGCCCGCGCGTACGCGCGCTGGCTCGACGCGACCGGCCGCGTACCCGGCGCCCGCCTGTGCACGGAGCTCGAGTGGGAGCGGGCCGCGCGCGGGGACGCCGACGCGCGCGAGCTGCCGCACGGCGCCGACCACCTCGAGCCCGACGACGCGGCGTTCGACCGCACCTACGGCCAGCGCCCCGACGGCTTCGGCCCCGACGAGGTCGGCAGCCACCCGCGCTCGCGGAGCCCGTACGGCGTGGAGGATCTGGCGGGGAACGTCTGGGAGTGGGTGACGTCGGCCGAGCGCGAGGGCGACCCGGTGTTCCGTGGCGGGAGCTTCTACCAGGCCGACCTCAACTGCCGCGTCACGAACCGTGAGCACGGCGAGCTCGATCAGCGCGACCCCATCGTCGGGGTGCGCCTCTGCGCCGGCGCCGTCAGGGGATCGGATCCCAGTCGGCCTGGAACGACTCGTTGAACGTCAGCGCGCCCCAGGTCCGGGCCTCCTGCTGCGTGTTGCAGACCTTCTTCTGCTGCCCCGGCGTGACCAGCCTGCCGCCGCACGGCGGCGTCCCGACGGGCAGGCCTTCCCAGCGCAGCTTGGACAGGCAGGTCGCGCCCGCCGGGGTCCAGCCGGCCTCGAACTTCATGCCGGTCGCCGTCTCGTAGCGCTGGATCGGCACGTAGTCCCAGACGTTGATGGTCGTGCCATCGACCGTGTACGAGCGCCCGTCGCCGCAGTAGTCGGCGCGCGCCATGCGCGTGCAGGCCTGGTGCAGGTCGCGGCGGCTCGCGCCGTCCCATGGGCGGTAGCCCCACCGGTAGCACTTGCCCAGCACGGCGCTCGTGCAGCCCATGCTGAACCAGCGCGTGCTGGCGACCCAGGCGCCCGTCGAGTCCCAGTAGCCGCCGAGCGGGACCGCCCCGGAGTAGCTCTCGCCCGCGGGCGGGTTGGGGCAGGAGGCGACCCAGCTACCCGACGAGGTCCGGTGCTGGAGCTGGTAGACGTGCGTGTCCGCGTCCGGGAGCTGGATCCCGCCGATCCTGAAGGTCACGAAGCCCGCGGTGGTCGGGATGCCGCGCACCGTGGCGCCCACCGGCAGCGGCGTGCGGACGCCCGAGCGATCGTAGGTCAGCCGACCCTTCTCGACCCTCACCTTGGGCAGCGTCGTCGTCGCGGTCTCCGAGAGGCGCACGTTCGCGAGGTCGAAGTAGCGGATGTCCACGCCGTCGAGCGCGGTGCCCTGCAGCTTCTGCCCCTGCAGCTTCTGCCCCTGCTTGCGCGTCACGGCGAGCGTGTCGTCGCCGAGCTGCTCGTCCTCCCCGCCCTGACCGCCGCAGCCCACCGCGACGAGCCCGAGCACCACCCAGCCACCGAATCGCATCATGGTCGCCCTCCGAAGCACGCCTCGTGCCAGCACATCCGGGCATTTCCGGGCCCTGCCGCCGCAGGCCCTGCGGTGTCCGCCGTCGCAACCCTGCGCAGGCCTTGCGGTGCCGCAAGCCTTGCGGTGCCCCACCCCGGGCTCCACCCCGCGGTGGCGACCCCCTTGGCCACCGGTGTTGCCCTCATGGCAACACCGACAGCGGCCGCCAGTTCGACTCCTTGACGCCGTTCTGGACGTAGAGCTCGAAGGTGCCGGTCGCCTGCGTCGTGGGCACGCGGGCCAGCAGGTAGCCGTTGTCCCGGCGCTCGGTCGGCAGGGTGTAGATCGCGCCGGTGGCGCGGTTGCGCAGCCGGACGAGGGCGTTGCGTGAGGGGAAGGCGCCGAAGAGGTGGACCGGGGCGCCGCGCAGCGCGCTCCCCGTGGACTCGTCGAGGCGGGCCAGCGCCAGGCCATCGGCGCTCCAGTCGACGCCGCCCGTCGCGTCGCTCGTGGCGACCGCCCGCGCGGAGAGCTGCACGCCCGTGCTCGCGCTCGGAAACGCCGGGTTCGGCAGGTAGGTCGGGGCCATCGTGACGTTGTTCCAGAGCGCGCCGGCGCCGCGCACGAGCGCGCCCGCGAGCACGCCGAGCAGGTTGCAGCCGCCGTCCATCTGGGTCGGATCGGCGACGTTGGCCACGAGGACGCGGTTGCCGCTCGCGTCGCTGCGCACCTGCCACACCGCGAGGCCGACGCCGACCGCCTGCGCGTCGTAGCCGCCGAGGCTCTGGTTCCGGTACTCGACCACGAAGAAGTCGCCCTGGCGGCGCGCGACGTCGTAGCGCTGCGGGTCGAACAGCACGATCGGCTCGGCCTCGAGCGCGCCCGCCGGCGCACCCTGCGGCGCGCGCAGGAGCTCGGAGCTGCCCGGCTGCGCGAGCGAGAAGATGCGCGGCGTGACCCAGCCGAGCCGCATCTTGTGCCAGGGGTCGAGGTGCCAGGCGTCGCGGTTGACCTGGGTGGTGCTGGTCGGCCCGCCGCCGGTCGGTCCCATGAGCGAGCTGCGCCAGTTGAGCTGGCTCGAGCCGTACATGTCCTGCGCACCGAGCACGTGCGCGAGCTCGTGCACCAGGGTCGAGAGGGCCTCGTCCTCCCCCACGGCCATCACGCTCGTGTCGATGCGCAGGCCGTCCGCGAGGGTGTAGACGTAGCTGTGACGCATGAGGCCTCCGCCCCACGGGTACTGCCCGGCCGCGAACGCCAGGACGGGTAGCTCGGCCTGCGTCAGCGTGCCGTCGCGGTTGCGATCGAAGTTGCGGAGGTCGAAGCGCGCGGCCTGCGCAGCCTCGAGCATGAGGCGCACGAAGCGCTCGTTGTCGATGTTCTCCTTGGTGAGCGTGTAGACCGTGGCGCCGGTCGAGGCGGTCGCGCTGAAGGTCCCCGTGCCCGTGTCGACCAGGTAGCGGCCGCCGGACTCCAGCACGACGCGCGTGCCGGCCGAGATGCGGCCGGTGACGACGCGGCCGGAGGCGTCCACGCGGTGCACGCGCAGCCGCGCGCTCGCGCAGGCGCCGCCGCTCCGGAGCGTGCCCGCGTCGTTGCGCAGGCACGTCCGGTAGAACCCCTTGAGGCCGATGGAGTCGCCGCTCTCGAGCGTGCCGCCGTTTGCGTCGATGAGGCCGAACGTGTGGATCCCGCCCGCGCCGCCGCTCACCTGGCTCGCCGCCTCGCCCGCGCTGTTCGCGAAGACGAGCGCCTGCCCCGTGCCCATCGGGCGTCGCAGGGAGAGCCAGAGGATCTCGTCGGGACGCAGGAGCGCGCCGCCGGTGCCGAGCCCGTCGACGTTGTCGCGGAAGGTCGACTCGTCGCGCGTGGTGTCCGGATCGTCGGGCAGCGTGTACGGACCGAGCACGCCCGCTGTGCGCCAGCCGAAGAGCTGTCGCGACATCTCGCGCGTGTAGTCGCGCGCGTTCTGGCCCGGGCCGGAGAGCAGGGCCCGCACGTGATCGGGCGTGTGGCGTAGCGGAAGGTCGCGGTACTGGGCGAGGATGGCGAGGACGTCGCGATCGCCGCGCGGGCCGCCGCCCATCGTGCCGGCGTGGAACGCCGACGCCGGCGCGTCGTTCTGACCCGGCACGCGCACCACGTAGCCCTCGTGGCGCCAGAGCGCGTAGTCGGGCGAGTAGGACGACAGCGTCGAGAGCTGCGGATCCGCGGTCGTGTGGAAGTCGCTGCGGCCGGCGCTCCAGAACCGGCGCAGGAACACCGTGCCTGCGCGCGGCTCCGTCAGCACCCAGCCCTGCAGGCCCAGGCAGCGGTACGTGCCCTTCATCTGCCCGACGGTGCAGGCGAAGCCGCTGTCCGTCGTGGTGAGGTGATCGCGCCTGGTGGAGTCGTAGAGCAGGTACAGGCCCACGGTGCCCGCGGGCTGGGGCAACGAGGCCGAGTAGACGTAGCCCTCGGTCCGGAACTGCGTGTAGCCGGTCGCCGAGAACGACACGGCCAGGACGTTGTCCTTGTCCGCCTCGCTCCACCAGCTCCGGAGCGGGACGAGGGCGCTGCTGAGCGCCGCGCTCCCGGCGGCCACGTCGCCCGTGGGCGCGCCGTCGTTCATCGTGGGCTCGGCGCCGCAGCCCCAGAGGAGCGCGCTCGCGAGCAGGGTGCAACCAGCGGATTTCGTCTGTGGCCTCATTGCGGATCCTTTCGGGTGGCGTCGCGTCGCGCGACACGAGGCGCCAGAGCACGAGGCGTGCCGCGGCGGAGGCGCCGAGAATCCGTGGAGATCGTGGGAACGCCGCAGGTCGTGCGGCGATCGGGGCGCTCGGGCGACCGCAGGGCCTGCGTCGGACCGCAGGCCTTGCGGTGGGCGTCAGGTCCAGTCGGTCAGGCCCTCGCGGCGGTAGACCTCGCGGAACGAGGGCCGCGCCTTCATGCGCTGCGCGAAGGCGGCGAGGGCAGGGTGGGTGTGCGCGGGCGTCGGCATGTTGCGCGACCAGCGCATGAGCATGGTCGCCATGAAGTCGGCCACCGACAGCGACTGGCCGAGCAGGTAGGGCCCGCCCGCGGAGAGCGCCGCCTCCACGCGAAGCCACGCGGCCTCGATGCGCGCGCGCGCCTGCGCCTTGGTCGCCTCCACGTTGGCCTCGCCCGCCGGCTCGGTCGGGTAGAACCACGCGCGGTAGGCCGGCTGCAGCGTGTTGGCCATGAAGAACATCCACTGGTAGTAGCGCGCGCGCGCCGGCGTGCCCGGGGCCGGCGCCAGGCCCGCGCCGCCGTGCACGTCGGCGAGGTGCATCACGATCGCCGCCGCCTCGCACAGCGGCGCCCCGTCGATGACGAGCGTCGGGACGACGCCCGCGGGGTTGAGCGCGAGGTACGCCGGCGAGCGCTGCTGTCCGGCCTCGAGGTCGACCAGGCGCAGCTCGTGCGGGATCTCGAGCTCGATGAGGAGCCAGTGGACGACGAGGCTGGCGGTGCTGGGGGCGTAGTGGAGGACGTGCATGGCGGCGGGGCGGGGCCGCTACCAGTGCGAGACGAGGGCGTGCTCGGCGAAGAGGCCGGGGAGCGCCTTCTTCGACAGCAGCTTGACCCCCGCGATGAGCTCGCCGCGGTCGATGCCCCGCTCCGCGAGGTCCTCCTCGACCACGTAAACCGGCATCTTCCGCTTCTCGATGAGATCGAGGACGTCGCGGTCCATCCGGGGCGCCTGGGTCTGCTTCCACTCGCCGACGCTGAGGCCCGGCGCGCCCTGGCCGGCGATCGCGTAGTTCACGGCGTTGCCGCGCAGGACCACGGTGTGCTCCGCGCCCGCGCCCTGCATGGCGGCGAGCAGCCAGAGGATCGTGTCGTCCTGCTCTTCCATCACGGCGCGGTAGGCCGACTCGACGATGTTCAGGGTCTTCTTGGCCACGGTCTACCTCACTTGGTGGGGATGACGAGGACGTTGTCCGACGCCTCGGTGAAGGCGTGCAGATCGGCCGGTCCGCCGCGCCGCGTGCCGGCGACGAACTCGCCCACGCCGCGCTCGTCGACGCACATGCCGCAGTTGACCCAGTCGAGCTTGCCGCCGTTCTTCTGGACCTCGGCGAGGAGCGCGGCGACCTGCTCGCGCGTGGTGGGGTGGTTCTCCTCGGCCACGTTCTTGCCGTGGACGGGGTTCGGGTGCGGCGCCTGGCGCAGGAAGGCGAGCGCGGCCGCGCC
>CAZQJC010000122.1:0-4368 GCA_964593795.1 uncultured Myxococcales bacterium
GGGCCCGACCGGGCTTTGCCCGGGCGGGGGAGGGGCAGTCGTGCCCCTCCTGCGGCCGCCTTCCGAGGCGGCCGATCGCAATCAGCCGCCCATCATGAGGACGATGGGATCCGCCAGCACCTGGGACAGATAGGTCACGAAGCGCGCGCCGTCGGCGCCGTCGATGATGCGGTGGTCGTAGGTCAGGCAGAGCGGCATCATCAGGCGCACCGCGGGCTGGCCGTCGCGCACGACCATCTTCTGCTGCGAGCGCGCGACGCCGAGGATCGCGACCTCGGGCCAGTTCACGATGGGCGAGAACGACGTGCCGCCGATGCCGCCGAGGTTCGTGATCGTGAACGTCGCGCCCTTCATCTCGTCGGGCGCGAGCTTCTTGATGCGCGCGCGCGACGACAGGTCCTCGAGCTCGCGCGCGAGCTGCGCGAGGCCCTTCTGATCCGCATTGCGCAGGACCGGCACTACCAGGCCGTGCTCGGTGTCGACCGCAATGCCGATGTGGTAGTGGCGCTTGAGGACCAGATCTCCCTTGCCACCGTTGGCCGCGAGGTCGAGCGACGCGTTGAACTGCGGCAGCTTCTTGAGCGCGGCGACGACGGCCTTGACCAGGATGACGGTCATCGTGATCTTGGGCGCCTTGTCGCCCTCGGCGGTCTGGAGCTGCTTGCCGAAGCGCTTTCTGCCCGCCTCGAGGTCGGTGACGTCGGCCTCGTCGTTCTGCGTGACCATGGGGATGCTGCGCCACGCGAGCGCCATGTTCTCGGCGATCTTGCGGCGGATCCCCGAGAGCGGCTGGCGCTCGATCGGCCCCCAGACGGCGAAGTCCGGCAGGGGCGGCAGCGCGGGCTCGGCACGCCCTGGAGCACCGCCGCCGCTCGACATATTTGCCTTGACGAATGTTTTGACGTCCTCGAGCGACACGCGGCCGTGCGGCGCGCTGCCGGGCACACGCGCGAGGTCCACGCCCAGCTCGCGCGCGAGCTTGCGCGTCGCGGGGCCCGCGAGGACGGTCGCGCCGGCGGGGCGCTCCACCGCAGCAGCCGGAGCGGGTGCCGCCTTCGCGGGCGCGGGAGCAGCAGCCGCCGCGGGCGTACCAGCCGGCGCGCTCGCAGCAACCGGAGCCGCCGCCGCCGTGGCCGCCTTCGCCGGGGCCGGCGCGCCCGCCGCCTCGGCGATGACGAGCACCACCTGGCCCACCTTGATCTGGTCGCCGACCTTGCAGAGCACCTGCTCCACGCGCCCGGCCACCGGCGCCGGCACCTCGACCGTCGCCTTGTCGGTCTCGAGCTCGAGCACCGGCTGCTCGGCCGCGATCACGTCGCCGACCGCGACGCGCACGCCGATGACCTCGGCGCCCTCGATGTTCTCCCCCAGGTTCGGAAGCTTGAAGTCCACGGTCACACCGTCCACGGGGCGGGCTGCTCGGGGTTCACGCCGAGCTCGCCGATGGCGCGCTTGACCAGCGCTCGGTCGATCTCCCCTCGCTCCGCGAGCTGATGGAGGGCGGCGACCACGATCGCGGCCGCATCGACCTCGAAGAAGCGCCGCAGGGCCTCGCGCGCCTCCGAGCGGCCGAAGCCGTCGGTGCCGAGCGCGAAGATCCCGCCAGGCACGTACGTCGAGATGGTCTCGGGCAAGGCGCGCATGTAGTCGCTCGCGGCCACGATGGGGCCGGTCCCCTCCGCGAGGACGGACTCCACGTACGAGGTGCGCTTCGGCTGGTCGGGGTGCAGGACGTTCCAGCGCTGCACCTCCATCGCGTCGCGCTTGAGCTCCTTGTAGCTGGTCGCGCTGTAGACGGTGGACGACACGCCGTACTTCTCGGCCAGGATCACCGCGGCCTTGCGCACCTCGTTCAGGATCGCGCCCGAGCCGAGGAGCTTGACGTGGGGCTTGCCGGCCTCGTGGCGCGAGAAGCGGTAGAGCCCGCGCAGGATGCCCTCCTCCGCGCCCGCGGGCATCGGCGGCATCTCGTAGTTCTCGTTCATGAGCGTCACGTAATAGAAGACGTCGTGCTGCAGCTCGTACATCCGCTTGATGCCGTCCTGCAGGATGATCGCGATCTCGTACGCGTAGGCCGGGTCGTAGGCCATGAGGTTCGGCACCACGAGCGCCTGGATGTGGCTCTGCCCGTCCTGGTGCTGCAGGCCCTCGCCCGCGAGCGTCGTGCGGCCCGCGGTGCCGCCGAGCAGGAAGCCCTTGCAGCGCGCGTCGGCGGCCATCCAGATCGAGTCACCGATGCGCTGGAAGCCGAACATCGAGTAGTAGATGAACATCGGGATGGTGTTCACCCCGTGCGTCGAGTACGCGGTGCCCGCGGCGATGAACGACGCCATCGAACCGGCCTCGGTGATGCCCTCCTCGAGGATCTGCCCGTCCTTGGCCTCGCGGTAGTAGAGCACCTGCTCGCGATCCACGGGCTCGTAGAGCTGGCCCACGCTCGAGTAGATGCCCACCTGGCGGAAGAGCGCCTCCATGCCGAAGGTGCGCGCCTCGTCGGGGACGATCGGGACCACGAGCTTGCCGATCGTCGGGTCCTTGAGCATCTTGGCCAGCATGCGCACGTACGCCATCGTGGTGGAGAGCTCGCGGCCCTCGGAGCCCTTGAAGAACTCCGCGAACACCTCGCGCGTCGGCGCCTGCATGGGCTTGGGCGGGAGGAGACGCCCGGGCGCGTAGCCGCCGAGCGCCTGACGGTGCCCGCGCAGGTACTCGAGCTCCGCGCTGCCCTCGGGCAGCTTGTAGAAGGGCAGGTGCTCGATCTCGTCGTCGGGGATCGGGATGCCGAAGCGGCTCCGGAACTCGCGCAGCTCGTCCTCGTTCAGCTTCTTCTGCTGGTGCGTGATGTTGCGGCCCTCACCGGCCTCGCCCAGGCCATAGCCCTTGATCGTCTTCGCGAGGATGACCGTCGGGCCGTCGTGGTAGTCGACCGCCGCCTTGAACGCGGCGTAGAGCTTGTGCGGATCGTGCCCGCCGCGGTTCAGGCGCGCGAGTTGCTCGTCGGAGAGGTGCTCGACGAGCGCCTTGAGCTCGGGCGTGTTGAAGAAGTACTCGCGGATGTACGCGCCGCCGGCGACCACGTACTTCTGGTACTCGCCGTCGACGACCTCGCCCATGCGCCGCACGAGCGCGCCCGTGGTGTCGCGCTCGAGGATGCCATCCCACATGCCGCCCCAGATGACCTTGATGACGTTCCAGCCCGCGCCACGGAACGCCGCCTCGAGCTCCTGGATGATCTTGCCGTTGCCGCGCACCGGCCCGTCGAGCCGCTGCAGGTTGCAGTTGACGACGAAGATGAGGTTGTCGAGTCGCTCTCGCGACGCGAGCGTGAGCGCACCGAGCGCCTCGGGCTCGTCGGTCTCGCCGTCGCCGAGGAACGCCCAGACGTGCTGGTTCGACGTGTCCTTGAGGCCACGGTTGAGCAGGTACTTGTTGAACCGCGCCTGGTAGATGGCGGCGAGCGGCGCAAGGCCCATCGACACCGTCGGGTACTCCCAGAACTTCGGCATGAGCCACGGGTGCGGGTAGCTCGTCACGCCGCCCGACAGCTCGCGCCGGAAGTTCGCGATCTGGTGATCGGTCAGGCGTCCGAGGAGCCACGCGCGCGCGTAGATGCCGGGCGCGCCGTGCCCCTGGAAGTAGATCTGGTCCCCGGAGTGATCGTCGCTCTTGCCACGGAAGAAGTGGTTGAAGCCGACCTCGTAGAGCGTCGCCGACGACGCGAACGTGGAGATGTGCCCGCCGATGCCGGGCGACTCCTTGTTGGCGCGGACGACCATCGCGAGCGCGTTCCAGCGGATGACGCTGCGGATGCGGCGCTCGATCTCGATGTTGCCCGGGTACGGCGGCTGATCGCGCGTCGCGATCGTGTTCACGTACGGTGTGTTCGCCGAGTAGGGCAGCGCGATGCCGCCCTTCTGCGCGCGCTGGCGCAGCCGGTCGAGCAGCCACTTCGCGCGCTCCTTGCCGTGCGAGCGCAGCACGGCGTCGAGCGCCTCTTCCCACTCCTCCGTCTCCGCGGGATCGACATCCTCGTAGGCCATGTGCGCGAGTGTGCGCGAGCACACCCACCCAACACAAGCGGCGTGACGCTAACCTGAGTGACGCCCCGCGTCGAACTCGCTCAGTGAGGCCTTTCGGGCTGACGCTCCGGATCGTCCACGTCCACGTCCACGTCCACGTCCACGATTCCGGAGCGCACGAGCGAGCTTGGCACCTCGAGTCCGCTCAGAGGAGTGGCCGCTCCTGCATCCGTAGATCGTCGACCAGCCGTCCGCGAGGCGAGCGCAGCGAGCCGCAAGGGCGTAGCGAGCAAAGCGAGCGAAGACGCAGGGAGGGGGGCCCGGATGGGCTTCGCCCATCCGGGGGAGG
>CAZQJC010000123.1:0-8077 GCA_964593795.1 uncultured Myxococcales bacterium
GACCAGCACCTAGGGCCGGCCGTCGGACCAGCTGGAAGCCTGGGGAATCCCGGACGGGCAGCACCAGGTGTCTCGTTGGCTCGCGCTCCGCGCTCGCGAGTGCCGCCTCCACCACGGTCCCATGTCGCCCTCCAGGTGCAAACCGGTCGAACATTTGACGAGCGGCACTAGAACCCGGGAGGCCGAGGTACAAGGATGGCGTGCAACCCGCGTCCATCCCTGTCCTCGGCCTCGCCCACGTCGGCATCCGCGTGCACGACCTCGAGCGGTCGGTCCGCTTCTACGCGCTCCTCGGCTTCCGCAAGACCGCAGGTCCGATCGGCCCCGAGCCGGTGGCGATCCTCGAGCACCCGTCGGGCCTCGAGCTGAACCTCATCCTCAACGCGCCCAGCGCGGACGCGCCGAACGTGCTCATGGACGTGCCGGACAAGCACCCCGGCATCACGCACCTCGCGCTCCTGTGCCCCGACCTCCTCGCGGCCAAGGCGACGCTCGAGGCCGCCGGCATCACCCCGAGCGGCGGCCCGGTGCGCTTCTCGCCGACGGCGCAGGGCCTGTTCGTGCGCGATCCCGATCGCAACGTCATCGAGCTGCACCAGCGCGGCTGACCGCACGCCGCGGCCGCGGCGGCGCGTCGGCGCCGAGGCGCGCGCCCCACGCGCGCTGCACGTCGTCGTAAGGGACGAACCCCTCGAGCGGCGTGCCCATTTGCCCGAGGGCACGGTACCATCGTGCCGGGGGACCCGCGGCAGCTCGACCGAGCACAAGTGCTGAGCCCGGCCCGTGACCTCTCACGCCACCCACGGAGACCCGAATGTCGGCCCGAACGAAGCGCCTCCCCGCCCCGTCGTCGAAGCGCGTCATCGCCGACCTGCGCGAGCTCAAGGCGCGCACGTCGAACGAGCGCGGCGCCCAGCGCGTGGCCTGGGGACCCGTCTGGCGCGAGGCGCGCGCCTGGTTCACCGAGAAGGTGCGCTCGGACCTCGGGCTCCCGGTCGCGACCGACCCCGCCGGCAACGCGTGGGTGACGCTGCCGGGCGCGTCGGCGGAGAGCATCGTCGTCGGCAGCCACCTCGACTCCGTGCCGAGCGGCGGCTGGCTCGACGGCGTCCTCGGCGTCGTCGCGGGCATCGAGGTGCTGCGCCGTCACGCGGCCGCGGGCACGCCGCCCGTGACGCTCCACCTCGTCGACTGGGCCGACGAGGAGGGCGCGCGCTTCGGGCGGAGCCTCACCGGGTCCGCCGCGTCGGCGGGTCGCCTCGACGCCGAGCGCGAGCTCGGGCACCTGACCGACCGGAGCGGCATCAGGCTCCCCGAGGCGCTGGCCGAAAACGGCGTCGAGCTCGGGCGCATGCACGAGGCGCACGCGTACTTCGAGGCGCTCCGCGCGAAGGCGTACCTCGAGCTCCACATCGAGCAGGGCCCGGTCCTCGAGGCGATGAAGAAGCCGGTCGGGGTCGTGCTCGGCACGATGGGCGTCCTTCGCCACACGGTGCGCTTCGTGGGGCAGGCGGTGCACGCCGGCGCGACGCCCATCCCGATGCGTCAGGACGCCTTCCTCGCGGCCGCGGAGTTCGCCCTCGCCTGCCGCGACATCGGCCTTGCGCACTCCGGCCGCACCCCGCGCACGCGCGTCGTCGCCACGTGCGGGGTGGTCAAGGTCGAGCCCGGCTTCGTCACCGCCGTGCCCGGGGCCACCGAGATCTCGCTCGACCTGCGGGCGCTCGACGGCAAGGTCCTCGCGCGCATGCAGGCCGCGGCGGAGAAGGCGTCGCGCGCCGCCGCGAAGAAGAACGGCTGCACCGTGGCGTGGAGCCCGCTCCTCGTCATCGAGCCGCGCCCGTTCGACGCGGACCTCCTGCGCCTCTGCGCCGACTCCGTCCGCGAGATCACCGGCGAGGCGCCCGAGCTTCCGTCGGGGCCGCTGCACGACGCCGCCGAGATGGCCGCGGTCGTGCCCACCGTGATGGTGTTCGCGCAGTCGTCGCCCGGCATCTCGCACACCTCGCGCGAGGACACGCCGATCCCCCACCTCGACAAGTCCATCCGCGCCTTCCTCCGCCTCGTGGAGCGCGCCATCGCGCACGTCCAGCGCTGATCAGTCGAGGCGCGTCATGTCCGGCGCGTCCGTCGGAGCAGCAGGTCCGCGACCGCGCGCGCGACCGGCAGCCCCGCGACGTGCAGGAGCTCGAAGCCGCCGCCGTTCGAGTTGACCTCGAGGAAGACGTGGCGACCATCGGTCGTGCGCACGAGGTCGAGCACGCCGAACTGCAGCTCGAGCCGCGCCATCAGGCGGAGGATCGCGTCACGCACGTCCGCGGGCAGCTCGTAGGGGCGCCAGTGCGGCTTGAGCGCGCTGAACTCGCGGCGCCAGTCGACCTCTGCGCCCGCGGCCTGCCGCGGATCGACCGCGGCGCACAGGACGCGCGTGCCGGCCGCGACCACGCGCAGCTCGAGTGACTTCTCGAGCCGCTCCTGGAAGATCATCGGGCACAGGGGCAGGCTCTCGTCGAGCGCCGCGAGGTCCTCGGGGCCGAGCAGCGTCGTGTAGACCTTCTCGAAGGTGCCGGTCTCCTCGTCGTCGAAGCGCGTCAGGTCGATGGCCTTGGCGACCACGCCGCCCGGACAGCGCGCCGAAAGCTCGCGCACGGCGGCCGCGTCGTTGCCGATCACCGTCGCCGGGATCGGCAGGCCCGCGGCCCGCGCCGCGCGGAGCTGCACCTGCTTGAACTGGGCGTGGCCGAAGGGATCGACGAGGAACGTGCCGAGGCTCGCGAGCAGGCCCTGCAGCGTGTGCTGCGAGAGATCGAGGCACGTGCGCCGGACCTCCGCGCCGAGCTCGCGCGGGATCGTGTAGCCGACGTACGTGTGGTGGAACCACGCGGCCTCGACCTCGGTGAGATCGATGCGCTCGCCGGCGGTCTCGAGCACGAGCGACTCCCGCGCGTCCTCGTGGCACGCGCGGAGCCGCACCGTCATCGGGAAGTGATCCGCGTCGAGCCGGTGCACGCGCGTCTCGGCGGCGAGAAGGCCGATCACGGCCTCCACCACCGGGTCGCAGTTCGAGAAGGTGACGACGAGGACGCTCATCGCGCCCCATCCTAATGCTCGCGCGGGCGGCCGCGGGTCACGCCGCCCTGCGGGGCGCCGTGGCTCCCGCCTTGACGGTCGTCTTGGTCTTGAACTCGTCGCGGACGAGCAGGCGGACGAAGAAGGGCTTGGGGGCAGTGTTGGTCTTCATGCCCCGGGGAAATGCAGCCGTCGTGCCCGGGGCGGCGGCGGAGAACCCGCGGAAACCACACGGCCGGTCCGCGAGCGGTCGAGCAAGGGTTGCCTACGCGTCAGGCGCGCTCCGGCAACACCGGCGCAGGGCCCAATTCCCTCGGTCGGCCTACTCGACTTCGTAGCCCTGCGGGGGCGGCTCGTTCCAGGCACACGAGTCCCGGAAGGCGCCCTCCAGCGTCAAGAACCAGCCACAGTCCATGCCGTAGCCCGGCGTCTCGAGGTCGATGAGCCCCCACGGGGAGCCGAGCGCGCCGAACCCGTACTCGGAATAGGCGATGCCGGTGCCGCTCTCGGGGAACTCGGCGATCACGAAGCCTGGATAGATCGGCCCCGGGAACTCGGAATGCGGATGTCCATAGTCCCAGACGAGCTGGCAGCGGCGCGGGGTGACGAGGAACCGCTCGAGCGCCGTGGCGAGCCGAAGGTCGGTGATCACGGCGAGCGCGTCGGCCACTCGGTGCGAGATTTCTGCTTCCAATCCCACGCGACGCTTCCGTCCTCCGACAGCGTAGCACCACGCTCGTCCCGACCGGCCGGCGCCCCGCGGCTGCACTGCTACGCTGCGCTCGATGTCACGCCTCGCTGCCGGAACCCTGCTCACCCTCCTCCTCTTTCCGGCGCGCGCGCAAGCGGCCGCCCCGGTGATCGACCAGGCCGGCGTCGGAGCCCTGCGGCTCGGCCGGCCCGTGCCGAAGGCGCTCCTCGAGGGCGGCGAGGCGGAGCGCCGCTACGCGACCTCGTTCTACGCCGACGCCCAGCCGCTCGAGGGCTTCAAGCTCGTCGACCCCGCGATCTACGTGGTGGTGTCCGGCGGGCCCTTCGCGAAGTGGGGCCACGCGCACCCCGGCAAGCCCGTGCCCGAGCGCGTGAAGAAGCAGGCCGTCAAGCGCGCGCTCGCCGGCAAGCTCGTGGTGGAGATGCTGGTCGTGACGAGCCCCGAGCTCGTCACCGCGGCGGGGCTGCGGGTCGGCAGCACGTGGGCGGAGGTCCGCGCCGCGATCAAGGGCGCGGCGATCACGCAGCTTCCGGGCCTGTGGGAGGAGCCGACGTGCCTCGTCCGCGACGGCACCATCGCCTACTTCTTCAAGGGCTGTGGTGCGGCAAAGGCGCTGCCTGAAGCGAGCCCCGTCGTCCGCATCGCGGTGCGCGACTGGAAGTGAGGCTGGAGGGAGGGGCTACTTCCGGCCGGTGAGGTCGAAGCGCGAGGACGTCGCGTAGCCGCGCACCATGACGTGGACGGCGGCGGGGGCCGAGAGGTCGACCTGGCAGCTCTCGACCGAGCCGTTCTTGTAGGGGCGGCAGTCGTACTGCGTGGTCGTCGGCGCGCTGCCGATGCGCACGTAGAGGTCCGCGTCGCCGGTGCCCGTCATGGAGAAGGTGTAGCGGCCCGCGGGCAGCGTCGGCGTCTGCCACCGCTGCTCGGCGCTCTTGGCGATGGTGCCGCTGGCCGCGAGGCCCTGCCAGGTCTCGACCGGCTGGCCGCCGCCGCCGGGCACGAACTTGTTGTCGTGCTCGCCGGTCACGAGGACGACCTCCGACCGGTCGATGCCGGCGAAGAGCTGCTCGTAGGTCTTCGGCGCGTCGTACGCGAGCAGGCCCTTGACGAGCGCCATCGTGGCCGTCGGCATCGAGTGGAAGAACGACGGCATCGCGTTCGTCACGATGTCCATGTACTTCGTGCCGGCGGGGTCATCCGGGTTGACCGCCGCGTGCGCCGACCAGAGCGCGTCGTCCACGTAGGCGAAGGTGTCGCAGCCGTTCATGAAGACGATGGCGTACTGGCCCGCGGTCCACTTGCCCTGGCGGGCGAGGAAGCGGACGTTCGCGCCGAGGCCCGCGTGGCCGTTGTAGACGATGAGATCGGCGCGCGTGGACAGCGCCGCGTAGCGCGCGTTGAACGCCGCGCCGCCCTCGCGCACGTTGTCGACCATGAGCGCGACGATCTCGATGCTGCGGCCGCCGCCGAGGTCCGCGTTGAACTGGATGTCCGGCGCCGCGACGCCCGGACGCGAGGGGATCGTCGCCGGCACGGTCACCGGGTTCTTGCCGCGGAGCAGCGTCTGCACCTGGCCGATGAACTCGTTGTAGCCGTCGATGCCGGCGTCGGCGTCCGTGGTCGCGCCGTCCTCGAACTTGCCGAACACGGCGACCACGCGGAGCACCTTGTCGGCCCACACCTGGTCGTACTCGGGGAACTTGCCCGTCGTGCTGATCGGGCTCTTCGTGACGGTCGCCTCGACCGAGAAGACGTCGGCCTCGGCGAGCGAGCAGCCCGAGCGGTTCGGCCGGTAGTAGTACCACATGCTCCCGGAGTCGACGTCGTGCGCGCCGGAGTCGACGCAGGCGTGCGAGTACTTCTGGCTGAAGCTCTCGTAGCCCGAGTAGCTGCCGTCGTGCGGGAGCCGCAGGCGGTACGTGGTCGGGAGGTTCGTCTTGCTGCCCCACGCGACGGGGAGCTTCGCGTCGTACGTGATGAGCGTCCTGCCCGCGGGCGTCCGCTCGGTGCGCACGTTCGTGAGCTGCGCCTTGTCGAGGCGCCCGAGCGCGCGGTCGCCGTTGAGGTGACCGATCGTGTAGAGGAGCTGGTCCTGGATCTGCGACTGCGGGTTGAACGCCGAGTCGGTCAGCAGCTTGCCGGTGAACGCGAAGTCGAGGAACACCGCCTCGGCGCTGGCGTCGTACTTGCCGTCGACGTCCTCACCCTTGGTGATCTCGCCCGCGGTCTCGTCGGGCTCGCCCGCCCCTCCCGCGCCTCCGTCCGCGCCGCAGCCGAGGAAGCCCAGGATCGCCGCACTGGAGAGCGCCACCGTCTTGAGGGTTCGCATGCCGGGGCCTAATAGCGCGATCCGTGCCACGACCAGCCCCGGTGATTTCAACGACTTGCAGCGGTCCGACCTGGCTTGCCGAATAGCCGGCAACCGGAGCGGTGTGTACAGGAGTCCTCAGCCACGCCGCCGCGTCACGTATCCCCAGGCCGCGGCCATGGCGACGCCGCTGACCAGCGTGCCCATGAAGCCACCGCCTGCGGCCTCGACCGCCGAGGGAGGCACGGGCCCCATCGTGGCGAGGAGCCCGGGAAACAGCACCTGGGTGACCAGGAGCGAGCTCGCGAAGACCAGCACCGCTCCGATCGGGTATCTCGATCAGGGCACGAGCGAGAAGCAGTAGAAGCCGCCGTACCCGCCGCCGGAGCCGACGCTCACCGTCCCCGGCGGGGGCGGACCGGGCGTGGGGACGAGCACCACGCCGGGCGCGCAGCCGGACTCGATGAGCGCGTCGATCCAGTGCACGCTCGAGCCGCCGCCGGGCGCGGGGCCGCCGCCGACGCCGCCGTCGCGGGGCGGCGGGCCGCCGCCGCGCGGGAACGACAGGCCGACGCGCGGCCGGCCCTCGGTGGCGAGGTTGCCCTGCGCGCTCGTCCAGTCGAGGCACGTCGCGTTCGCGCCGAAGAGCTGGCCGCGGCCGTTCGTGCCCGTGAGCATGTGGTGGTTGTCGGCCGGGCCCGCGGAGGGATCGGGCGTGCGGTTCGGGATCCCCTCCTCGTTCGGCAGGTCGTTGATGATCGCCGGATCCGCGGAGGAGGGGCGGTCGTGCAGCAGATCGTCCTTCGTGAGCGCCACGACGCGGCCGACGCGGTCGTACCAGGGGCCGGCGCCGATGCGATCGATCGCGTGCACCGGCCGGCCGCTCTCGTCCGCGCTCGCGCTCAGGAACGCCCGCCAGGGCTTGGCGCCCGCGCCGGGCAGCGCGCTCTCGGCGATGGTCGCGCAGATCTTGTCCGCGCCGCGCAGGCCCGCGCCCGGCCCCGTCTCGCCGAAGCGCAGGTCGCCCCCGAAGCCCTGCGCGCTGCCCGAGAGCCGCGTGATCGCCCGGTAGCTCGTGACGAAGAAGCTGAACCGCGGGCCCGCCCCGCCTGAGCCGGCGCCGCCGTCGGTGCGAGCGCTGGCGTCGCTCCCGGGCGCGCCTGCGGTCCCTGCGGCGTCTCGCGCGCCGCCGGGGCTCGACCCTCCGCAGCCGAGGAGGAGCGCGAACGCGGCGGTGGCGGGGCGGAGAAGGTGGTTCCTCATCGACTGGAGAGAATACCTCCCCACGTCCATGATGAGGCATGCGCCTGCTCACTTTGCTCGCCCTGCTCACCGTCGCGTGTGGCGACGGCGCTGCCTCCTCGACGCCCGACGCCGGGAGCCGCCCGCGCTCCGATGCCGCGCCCTCGGGCCCGCGCGAGCTCGAGCTCTGGGTCCACGGCGACGGCAACGTCGGCTTCGCGGTGCAGCTCGGCGGAGAGCCCCGCGCCGACGTCGAGTCGCACCCCGGCGTGATCACCACCCGCAAGTGGCGCCTCCTCGAGGGCACGCGCGTCGTCGTCACCGCCTTCATGCCCTGGCGCGGCCGTCGCTTCGTCGGGTTCGGCGGGACCTGCATGTCGACGGACTCCTATCCCTGCCGGCACGCGGCGCTCGGACAGGACTTCGAGGCCTGGTGCTGCGCGCTCACGATGGACCGGGACCACGTGGTGGTGGTGGACGCGATCCATCCGGACGAGTGGGATCGTGGCCTTCGCGATCGGGACGGCGGGGCGGACGGCCCGCCGCCGCCAGCCGACGCCGCGCGTCGCGACTGAAGATCCGTCGGAAAATCGACTGATCCGGATTCGTGCTCGTGCTCGTGCTCGTGCTCGTGCTCGTCCGGGACCGGGACCGGGACCGGGGTCAGCCGAGCGCGTCGGCGCCCAAGAGGCGCTCGAGCAGCTTGGTCAGCATGGCCACGATTCGCAGGAGGATGGTCTTGCCGG
>CAZQJC010000124.1:0-9045 GCA_964593795.1 uncultured Myxococcales bacterium
ATGCCCTCGGTCGCGAGCGCGCGCAGCGCGGAGAGGTTCGTGGCCAGGCCCGCGGCGGCGCACACGGCGGCGAGCTCGCCCGAGGTCTGCGCGCCGAGGATCTTGAGCGCGAGCTGCGCGGTCCGGTGCACGCGCAGCGAGTCGCCGACGACGCCCACGGCGAGCGGCATCTCGAGCGCGCCGACGAGGACGCCCTTCGGCTCCTCGGTCCAGACGGCGAGCGGCGCGTAGCGGCCGCGGCGCGCCGCGTAGGCGTGGGCGGCGGCCTCGACCTGGCGCCAGTCGTTGCCGGTGGCGACGACGACGGCGTCGATGCCGTTGTGGATGCCCTTGTTGTGCGTCACCGCGCGGTAGGGATCGAGCTCGGCGAAGCGGCTCGCGGCGACGATGGCCTCGAGGACCTCCTGCCCGTCGCGCTCCGCGTCGCCGAGGAGCCGCGCGGGGACCTCGCAGCGCACGCGCACGAGGCGCCGGTCGCACAGGTTCGACAGGATGCGCAGGCCGGCCTCCGCGCGCGCGAGCACGGCGAGCTTGCCCGACACCGCCTCGGCCATCGAGTTGAGGAGGTTCGCGCCCATCGCGTCGCGGCAATCGACCACGAGGTGCACGCACAGCGTGGTCGCGTCGAGCACGCGCACGTGGACGTCGCGGCAGCCGCCTCCCCGCAGGCGCAGGTTCGGCTGGGCGCGGTCGGCCAGATCGAGGATCGCGCCGCGCGCGCCCTCGAGGGCGCGGCAGGCCTCGGCGAGGTCGGGGACGCTGCGGAGCTCGACCTGCGCGATCATCTCGGGCGGATCGACCTCGGTGCGGAACCCGCCGGCCTCGCGCACGGTCCGCGCGGCGAACGAGGCGGCCGCGACGATCGACGGCTCCTCGACCGCCATCGGGATGATGACGTCCTTGCCGTCGACCTGGAAGTTGAGCGCGAGGCCGAACGGCAGCGCGAAGGTGCCGACCACGTTCTCGATGAGGTGATCGGCGGTCTCGGCGTCGAGGCCGCCCTCGAGCGCGGCGAGATCCGCGGCCGTCAGCCCGAGGCGCTGCGCGAGCACGCGGCGTCGCTCGGAGACGGAGAGCTTGTAGAAGCCCGCGAGGCGCGAGCTCGGCGTCGCGCCGGGCGCGGGTGCGGCCCCGGTCACGGCCGCGGGTGCGGCCACGGCCACGGGCGCGGCCACGGGCGCGGCCACGGCCGCAGGCACGGTCGCGGTCACGGGCACCGGGAGGCTCACGGATCCCGAGATCGACTCGTGCATCGTCTCCGCGCCCGTCGGTGACACCGCGAGCGGGATCGGCGTGAAGCCTTCGCGGCCGAGCGCCGCGGAGAGAGCGCGCGCGGCGTCCGGATCGTCCCACACGAACGCGACGGCGAGGTCTCCGCCGCCCGCCCCCGAGGGCTTGGCCGCGGCGCCGAAGTCGCGCGCGATCGCGGCGACGCGCGCGTGCGCGGGCGTCACGATGTCCGTCCCCGCGGCGTGTCCGAGCGCGAGCATCGCCTCGCGGTACGCCTCGACCGCGGCGCGCCCGGTGCGCGCGTCCCGGCCGAGGAGCGCGGCGCGGAGCTCCACGGCGAGCGGCACGAGCGACGATGCGCGCTCGCCCGCCGCGGCGACGAGCGCGGGCGTGGACGCCGACGCGCCCGTCCACGCGAACACGAGCGAGAGGCCCGGCGGCAGCACGACGGGGTTCCAGTCGAGGCCGCTCTCGGGATCCACGGTCGCGTCGACCACGCCGCCCACGGCGGCCGCGAGCACGTCGAGCGCCGAGCCCTTCGGCTGCACCGCGCGGTGCGCCCGGCGCGCGAGCACGAAGAGCTCGTCGTCCGAGAGGCGCTGCCCGGCGGCCGAGACGCGCAGGTGCACGGCGGCCACGGCGGCGGCGGCGCTCGAGCCGAGCCCGAGCTTCTGGCCGCCCGGGCCCATCATCGCGCTCGTGTCGACGTCGACGTCGATCGCCGCGCCGTGCTCCTCGCACACACGCGCGACCGCGGCGAGGAGCGGCGACGGTTCGCGGGGGCTACCCACCCGCGCGATCGCGTAGCGGTCCACGGCCATCACGAGCGCCGGGCCACCGTGCAGGACGGCGTACTCGCCGGAGAGGAAGGCCTTGCCGGGGGCGCGGCTCGCGAGCGTCACGCAGCCATCATACGCCTCGGGCTGCCGGCCACGGGCCCCGGGCCTCGGCCAGAGATCCGGATCCGGCCATAGCACGCCCTCGCATGGTTCGTCATCTTCGTACCGACCGAGTCGAAGGGCTGAACGACGAAATAGGTCAATAGAACAACAGAGCAACAAGGAACAGCGAACGCCTGAGGTCGTTGGCTTCGACGGGCCGATTCGCCAAGTCGTGACGGCGCCTGCCTCGTCGGGGCACGGCCAACGACGTCTGCTCTGCCGTTCCGTGCTCCGTGTTGCCTGTTGTTCTATTGATCTATTTCGTCGTTTCCGAGGCTGCCCGTCATCGCAGCGGATTCAGATTCGGATCGGCGGATGTGTAGAATCATGAGAGCTGGCTCTACCCCTCGAGCCGCACTCCGGGGCCGGGGGAGCAGACGTGGGTGCGCACGACGCCCGGCGCGCGGTCGAGCGCGGCGGCCACCTCGGCGGCGTCCGCGGGCGCGCACAGCACCTTGACGTGCGGCCCCGCGTCGATGGTCGCAAACGCAAGGATCCCCCGCGCGCGCAGCGCCCACACGACCTCGAGCGCGGCGACCGTCGCTGGGCGCCAGTACAGGATCGGCGGATCGGCGCCGAGGGCCGCGGCGTGCATGCGGAGCGCGTTGCGCTCGACCACCGGGCCTGCGGCGGCGAGATCTCGCGCGCGCAGCGCGGCGGTGACCGCGCGGTAGTCGGCCGCGTGCGCCTCGACCCAGCCGCGGTAGAAGGGCGACGTCGCGGCGGTGCGGTTCATGCCCTCGGTGGAGGAGAGGGCCTTCTCGCCCTCGCCGCACACGGCGACCACGAGGCGGACGTCGGGCGCACCGGCGGGCAGCTCGAGCGGCCGCGCCACCGTGTCCTCGCCGTCGGCGCGCGTGCCCGGCTCGAGCGTCGCGAAGCCGCCGAAGATCGACCGGGCCGCCGACGCCGAGCCGCGCCGCGCCAGCGCCGAGAGGGCCGTGGGGTCGAGCACCACGCCGGCCGCGCGGGTGCCCGCGAGCGCCAGCGCCGCGAAGCCCGACGCGCTCGACGCGAGGCCCGCGCCCGTCGGCACGGTGTTCTCGCTCGAGACCCGCGCCCGCCCGGCGATGCCGTGGCGCGTGCGAAGCAGCTCGAGGAAGCGCACGACGCGCTCGCGCGGGCGCCCCTCGAGCGCGCGGCCCCCGAGCACCACCTCGTCCTCGGCGATCGCGTCCGTCCACTCGACGGTCGTGCGAGTTCCGAGCTCGGCCAGCGTGAGCGACAGGCTCGCGGTCGCGGGGACGTTGTTCGCCGCGTCGCCCTTGCCCCAGTACTTGACGAGCGCGATGTTGGTCTGCGCGAGGGCCGTCGCGCGCCGCGGTCCGTCCGCGCTCACGCGCCCTCGCCGTGCGTGCCCACCGAGACCGCGAAGGCCTGGACGCCCATGCGGGCCCAGCCGGCGAGCACCGCCTCCTCGAGACCATCGCGCGTGTCGACCAGGGCGATCACCGCGCCACCGCCGCCGGCGCCGGTGAGCTTGGCGCCGAGCGCGCCCTGCTGGCGGGCGCTCTCGCACAGCGCCTCGAGCCGCGCCGTGGAGACGCCGAGCGCGGACAGGTAGCCCTGCGCGACGTCGAACAGCCGCCCGAGCCGCGCGAGCTCGCCGCCCTCGAGCGCGCGGCGGCCCTCGGCCACGAGCTCCGTCAGGCCGCAGAGCAGCGACTCGAACGGTCCCGGGAGCTCCTCGCGCAGGGCGGCCACGCGCGCCACGAGCTCGCTCGTGCGCCGCTCGCCGCCCGACAGGCCCACGCACAGGCGCAGCGGCGCGCACGCGATCGGCCGCCAGCCGAGCTGCCGCGAGAACTCGCCGATGCCGTGGTGCGAGGCCGCCGCGGCGTCGACGCCCGACGGCATCCCGTGGAAGAGGCGCTCGCTCGCGGCCGCTGCGTTGAGCACGGCGTCCTCCGGGCGTCCGCCGGCGACCTGCGCCAGCGCGCGCGCCGTCGCGACGGCGAACGCCGCGGAGCTGCCGAGCCCTGCGCCGATCGGCAGCTCGAAGCGCACGTCGACGGCGCACACCGGCGCGCCGAGCGCGGTCCGGATCGCCTCGGTGGCGGCGCACAGCTCGGCCGACGCCGGCTCCTGCGGGCGCCCGGGCGAGGACACGTGCAGAGACGGCGTGGTGGTCAGGACCGCTCGGGCGACCACTCCCCGGTCGAGGCTCGCGACGATCGCGGGGGCGCCGTGCACCACCGCGTGCTCGCCGAGCAGGATGACCTTGCCCGAGGCTACTTCTTCGGCTGCGAAAGCCATGACGCAAGCTCCCCGGTGAGGATCCTGGGTGCGCTGGCCAGCTCGCCCGGCCGCACGCACCCGCAGAGGAAGGTCACTGCACGCACCGCCGCGGCCAGCTCCTCGAGGAGCGCCACGACCCCCGCCTCGCCGCCCGCGCGCTGCGCCGCCAGCGCAGGCTGGGCGAGGCCGCCCGCGGTGGCGCCGAGCGCCAGCGCGCGCGCCACGTCGAGCCCTGTGCGCACGCCGCCGGACGCGATGACGGGCACGCCGAGCCCCGCGCACCACGCGACCGAGACGGCCGTCGGTACGCCCCAGTCCCACAGCAGCTCGCCGAGCGCCTTGTCGCGGCCGCTCGCGCGGAGCGCCTCGACGCCCACCCACGACGTGCCGCCCGCGCCCGCGACGTCGATCGCCGAGACGCCGCAGCCGACGAGCGCCTCGGCCACGGCGCGCGAGATCCCGGCGCCCGTCTCCTTGACGATCACGGGCCGGCCGAGCTCGCCGCACAGGCGCTTCAAGGTCTGCCGGCCGGCGCGGAAGTCGCGGTCGCCGCCCGGTTGCACGAGCTCCATCGCCGGGTTGAGGTGCACCGCCAGCGCGTCCGCGCCCACCTCGTCGAGGAGCGCCCGGAGCGCGGCGGTGCCGAGCTCGCGCGCCTGCTGCAGGCCGATGTTGCCGACGAGGAACACGCCAGGCGCAGCGTCGCGCACCTGGAACGTCGCCCGCGTCTCCGGCCGCACCAGCATCGCGCGCATGCTGCCGAGGCCGAACGGCACGCCCACGCGCTCCGCGGCCCGCGCGAGATCGCGGTTCGTCTGCGCGGCCTCGGGGGTCCCGCCCGTCATGCCCGTGATGAAGAGCGGCGCCGAGAACCTCCGCCCGAAGAGCGTCGTCTCGAGCGTGACCTCGTCGACGTGCCGGTCGGGCAGGGCGCAGTGGACGAGCTGCACGCCCTCGAGCAGGGTCGTGCGCTCGCGGAAGGCGGCCTGCCCCGACGCCGTCAGGGCGAGGTGATCGGCCTTGCGCTGCGAGATGTCAGTCATGCTCGGCGGCCGAGGCCCCTCACTTCGACGCGCTCTCGCCCTTGTCGCTCACGGGCTCGCCGCGCGCGTCGCGGTGCTCGATCTTGCCCAGGCCGGAGAGCTTCGGCTCGACGCTCTTGCGATCACCGACCACCACGATGACGGCGCTCTCGGGCCGCACGTACTTCTTCGCCACGCGCAGCACGTCGTCGGCCGTCACGGCCTGGATGCGCTGTACCATCGTGGCGATGTCGTCCTCGGGCAGGTCGTGGATGAGCACGTCCGCGAGCTCGCCCGCGGTGGACGCGTTCGTCTCGAAGCGCGCCGGCGACCGCGCCACGAGGCCCGACTTGGCCTCGCCGAGCTCCTCGTCCGTGACCTTGCCCTTGCGGATGCCGTCGAGCTCCTTGAGCAGCTCGTCGATGGACTCGCGCGTGACGTCCGCCTTGACGTTGCCGCCCGCGGAGAACGGGCCCGCGCCGCGCAGCATCGAGTAGCCGGACCGCGCGCCGTACGTGTAGCCCTTCTTCTCGCGCAGGTTGAGGTTGATGCGGCTCGTGAAGGAGCCGCCGAGGATGTCGTTCATCACGAGGAGCGCCGCGTAGTCCGGGTGCTTGCGCGGCACGCCCACGTGGCCGATGCGCACCACCGACTGCGACGCGCCCTCCTTGTCGACGAGGACCACGCGCCGCCCCACGTCCTTGGGCGTCGGGGGCGCCTTGGCCTTGGGGGCCTTGCCCGTCGCGCCGGAGGCGCGCGAACGAGACCCTCGCCAGGCGCCGAGGCGCCTCTCGAGCTCGGCCGCCGCCTGCTCGATCGTGACGTCGCCGACCACCACGACCTTCGACGTGTTCGGCAGGTAGTGCAGCGCGTGGAACTTCTCGAGGTCGGCGCGCGTGATCTTCTCGATCGACTTCTCCGTGCCCACCGTCGGGAACGCGTAGGGGTGCTTGTCGCCGTAGAGCACGCGCGAGAACGCGCGCCCGGCGATCGCCGCCGGCGCGTCCTTCGACTGCAGGAGCGAGGTCTTGGTCCTGTCGCGCACGCGCGAGAAGTCCTCTTCCTTGAACGCCGGCGCGGTGGCGACCTCGGCGAAGACGTCGAGCGCCTTTCCGAGCTGCGACGACAGCGTCGTCAGCGACACGAACGCGGCGTCCTGCGACGCGCCCGTGCCCAGGCGCGCGCCGATCGACTCGAGCGCCTCGGCGATCTCGAGCGCCCCGCGGGTCTTCGTGCCCTCGTCGAGCATCTCGGCCGTGAGGTCGGCCAGGCCGGCCTTGTCGGCCGGGTTCTTCTCCCCGCCCGCCGGCACGATGAGCCGCATCGCGACGATCGGCAGCGCGTGGTTCTCCACGAGCACGATCTGCAGGCCGTTCTTGAGCGTCTTGTGCTGGACCTTGGGCAGCACGAGGACCGGCGCGGGGCCGCCCTTCGGCTGCTCGGCGCGGAACGGCGCGTCCTGCGTCACCGGCGCGGGCGGCGCTGGTTCTGCCTTGGCGACCGGCGCGGGCGCGGGCTTGGCCGGCGGCGGCGGCGCGGGCGGCGGCAGGGGCGCGGGCGCCGAGGCGCACCCGAACGGCCCGGAGGCGAACGCGGCGAGGAGGGCGAGGGCGCGCACGCCGGGCAGCCGCGCGAGATCGAGATTGAGTCGCATGGGCATCTCCTACTTCGCCGCCGCGGGGGCCGCGCCGATGATGCGCCCGCCGATGGGCGCCTTCTTGTTCGGGACCACGGTCAGGACGAGGCGCCGCGCCGGATCGAGCTTGTCCGCCGCGAGCTTCTGCATCTGCTCGGGCGTGACGGCGCGGTAGCGAGCGAAGTCCTTCTCGGCGTAGCCGGGGTCGCCCAGGTAGTGGTTGTAGAACTGCAGCCGGGACGCGCGGCCCTGGTTCGACTCGGAGGACATCACGAACTGCGCCTCCATCTTGGTGCGGGCGCGGTCGAGCTCCGTCATCGACACCGGCTCGCGGCGCACGCGCTCGAGCTCCTCGTCGATGACCTTCCTGACCTCCTCGAAGGTCTTGCCCGGCTTGAGGTCCACCTGGACGTCGAACGTGCCCGCGAGCTCCGTGGACGAGTGGCTCACGTCGACGCGCTGCGCGAGCTTGAGCTCGTGCACGAGCTTGCGCTCGATCCGGCTCGCCTTGCCGCTGCCGAGCACCATCGACACGAGGTCGAGCTCGGCGTCGCCGGGGGCGTACGCGTGCACGCCCGGGAACACGTAGACGAGGCGCGCGAGCTGCACGTTGGCCTCCATCTCGACGCGGTCCTTGGCCGGACGGTCCACGTCCATCGGCGCCAGGGGCTTCGGCTTCGGCGAGCCCGCCAGAGGCCCGAAGTACTTCTCGACGAGGGCCTTGGTCTCGAAGGGATCGAGGTCGCCGACGATCGTGATGGTCGCGTTGGCGGGCGTGTACCAGGTGCGGAAGAACGCCTTGACGTCCTCGACGCTCGCCGCGACGAGGTCCTCGTGCGTGCCGATGACGTCGTGGTGGTACGGGTGGCCGGCCGGGTAGTAGGCCTCGCCGAGCGCCTTGTACATGTTGCCGTACGGGCCCATCTCGTAGCGCTGCCGGCGCTCGTTGCGCACGACGTCCTGCTGGTTCCTGAAGCTCTTCTCGCCCAGCGTATCCAGCAGGAAGCCCATGCGGTCGGATTCGAGCCAGAGCGCCATCTCGAGCTGGTTCTTCGGCACGCTCTCGAAGTAGTTGGTGCGGTCGTTGTTGGTCGTGCCGTTGATGCCGTAGGCGCCGACCGCGTCGAGTCGCTTGAAGAAGGTGTCCTCGGCGACGTGCTTCGAGCCCTGGAACATCATGTGCTCGAACAGGTGCGCGAACCCCGTGCGGCCCTTCTCCTCGTTCTTGGAGCCGACGTGGTACCAGACCTGGACGTGCACGACGGGCGTGCGGTGGTCCTCGGACAGGATGACCTCGAGGCCGTTTGGCAGCGTGTACTTCTGGTAGGGGATCTTCACCTCGGTGGTCGCGCGCGCGGGCGCCGCCGAGAGGGCGAGGGCCACGGCCGCCCCGAGGAGCCCGAAGGCCCGGGAAGTAGGAGCTTTCATGGCGACGAGGTAGCACCGCCGCCTGGGCGATTCAAGCGCGCGGCCGGCCCTATCGGCGCGCGGGTCCGCCCTGCGCTTCGAGCAGCTTCGCCGTCTCGTTGCCCTCGCGCGTGCCGTCGGCGTGCACCTGGATGTAGTCGAAGATCGCCCCCTCCTCGACCGAGAGGTGCGCCCCCGCCTTGAGCCCGGGGATGTCGAAGGCGTCGTTCTGCAGGATTCCCTCGAGCGCCGTGCCTTTCCAGCGCACGACCTCGATCCACATCCACTCGTTGCCGCCGGAAGGGATCGCGAACGGGCCTTTGACGAGGAGGGTCTCGAGCTCAGGCAGCTTCGGCGAGTAGCAAGAGCACCATTCCCCACCGCCGCCGGATCATGCCGGGAGAATGCCTCGATTCGCCGCCGCGCGTCTCTAGAGCACTGAACGGGTTGAACTGCGTTGGAGAATGCGGGCTTGCGCAGGCCCGCTGATCCGTGGACGAGCGCCGTCGCTGAAGGCTTCGGGCTTCAGGCCTCGGGCTTCAGGCTCCGGATCCGGGTCAGAGACCCGAAG
>CAZQJC010000125.1:0-44350 GCA_964593795.1 uncultured Myxococcales bacterium
GACGCAGGGAGGGGGGCCAAGTCGGGCTTCGCCCGACTGGGGGAGGGGCGGCGCGCCCCTCCTGGTGGCCGCCTTCCGAGGCGGCCACTCGCTAATCTGGTGGCCGCCTTCCGAGGCGGCCACTCGCTAATACAGCGCGACGACCCGGCTGCCGCGGTAGTAGTGGCCGAGGATCGCGCGGTAGTCCTTGCCCGCCTCGCCCATGCCGATCGCACCCGTCTGGCACATGCCGACGCCGTGCCCGAAGCCGGCCCCCGAGAACGTCCACTCGACCGGTCGGTCGCCCTCGCGGCGGACGTCGAGGACGAACATCGCGCTCTTGAGGTTGCCGAGGGTCTGGCGGATCTTGAGGTCGCCTCGCACGACGCGCTCGCCGCGGGTCCCGCGGACGGTGAGCTGGCGCAGCCGGCCCGAGATGCCTCGCTCGCCGAGGAGGAGCTCCTGCACCGCGCCGACGCCCAGAGGGGCGAGGATGCGATCGAGCTCGGCCGCGCTGCGCTTGACGGTCCAGCGGTAGCGATCACGGTTGTAGCTGGAGCGGCCTGCCCAGGTCTGCGGACCGTCTGTGAGGAAGGCGCGCAGGAGCTCGTCGGTGCGCAGGCCCGCGGTGAAGCGCGCGGCGCCGGCCGCGACGTCGGGGGGCGCGTCGAGGTGCCCGCGCAGGATCGGATCCGGGCCGCTGTCGCCCCAGATGGTGTCGTTGTTCTCGGTGAAGCCGCCGGCCGAGGCGCTGTAGTAGGCGTCGGCGAGGTCGTCCTCGTCGGCGCGGAAGAGCACCTCGCCGCGCGTCGTGCGCACGGCCTCGGTCGCGCGCGCGGCCTCCTTGCCGGCGCCCGCGTAGACCTGGCAGTGCTGCGTCGAGCAGATGCGGTACGGATCGGTGAGGTGGCGCGTGCCGATCTTGGACAGGAGCTCGGTGCGGGCGGCGACGGCCTGCGCGCGCAGGGACTCGAGGGGCGCCTTCGAGAACATCTCCGCCGGGACGAGGCCTGCGAGGAGCTGGTTCGACGGCACGGCGTTGACGATGGCGAGGGTGCCGTGCTTGTCCAGGGTCACGTAGATGCGGCCGAGATAGCTGCGATCCTCGCGGCCGGTGTGGGCCTTGTCGCCGACGCCGCCGAACTCGACCTTGTCGACCGTGATGCGGCCCTGCTCGCCGCCGGGCGCGAACCAGAGGATGCCCTCGTTGCGCACCTCGACGGCGCCGCTCGTCGCGATGAGCGCGCCGCGCGGGAGCTCGACGATCTCCTCGAAGGCCTGGGCGTCGATGCCGTGCCGCCTGGCGACCTCGTCGGCGCGCGCGCGCGCCGCGGCCTCGGTGGGCGAGGCCTCCGCGAGGACGAGGACTGCGCGTCGATCCATCACGGTGCCACGAACGCCGAAGAGCGAGCCGACCTCCAGCGCGCGCGGCTTCTCGCCGCGCTTGCGCCACAGCTCGAGCGCGGCCTGTACGCCCGCGCGGCGCTTGCCGGCGAGGCGCTCGAGCAGGACCGACCAGCGCACCTTGGCGGCGCGGCCGCCCTCGACGCGCACGCGCCACTCCGAGCCGGCGCGGACCTCGGGGCCACCCTCGCCCTCGGGCTGGACGCGGAGGCCGTCCTTGCTCGAGAGCGTGACCTCGCGCTTGCGGTCCATGATGCCCACGGGGACGACGGGGTAGCCATCGGGCGAGAAGGAGAGCTGACCGCCGTAGAGGAAGCGGAGCCGGTCGATGCGCTCGAGGTCCTCCGCGCGGCTGTCGGAGGCGGCGCGGACGCCGAGGCACGCGAGCGCGATGCATGCGCATATGCGAATGTGTCGTGGGGTCGGGCGGGTCACAGGAGCTCGTTCCGGATGATGAAGCGGAGGTTCAGGTAGTTGATCGTCACGTGCGCGACGATCGGCGCGCCGAGGTCACCGAGCCCCTGCGCGAGCGCGCCGAAGGCCACGCCCATGACGAAGGCCATCGCCGTCCACGGCAGGAACTGGCGGCCCGGGGCGATGTGCAGGAGCGCGAACATCGCCGCCTGGAGCCACAGCCCCGCGACCGGGAGCAGGGCGCCGCGGAAGAAGATCTCCTCACCGATGCCCGAGGCGAGGGCGATGACGATGGCCTCGGCCTCGGTGAGGCGGCCGAGCAGGCCGCGGAACTCGCGGTGCAGGAGGCGCGACCACTCGAAGCGGTGGACCGCGAGGCGGCAGGCGAACACGACGACGAGCCCGAGCGCGAGGCCGGCCGCCGGGGAGATCACGGCGATGCCGAGCGGCGTCGCGCGCCCCGCGACACGGTAGACGTTCGCGTCGCCGCGGATCGCACCCCAGGCGATGCCGGCGACGGCGAGGCTGCCGTAGAGGGCGAGCGTGGTCGCCTTCCGACCGAGCCTCGGCTGCGCGCGCATCGTGCGGGGGAACTGTAGCACCTCGGCGGCCAGCGTCTCGCGGCCGGCACCTCTCGGCCGCTTCGAGGCTTCGCGGCGGCGTGGCCGGCGGACGGGCTTTCGTGCGATCATGGGCCGTTGCGTCGCGCGTCCGCGTTCCTCCTCGCTGCGTCGCTCGCCTTCGTCCCCGCAGGGCTGACGGCGGGACCCGAGCGGCCGACGCTGCGGATCGCGACGATCGCCCCCGACGGCTCGCCGTGGAGCGAGGTCATGCTCGACCTCTGCCAGGTCATGGAGAAGAACGCCGGGGGTCGGATGCGCTGTCGCGTGTACAGCGGCGCGGTGCGCGGCGACGAGGCGGCGCAGGTCGCGGCCGTGCGGGACGGCCAGCTCGAGGCGGCGGGGTCCTCTGCAGGGGGCGCGCTGGGAGTCATCCCGGAGCTGGCGCCGCTGTGGACGCCGTTCCTGTTCCGGAGCGAGGCCGAGGTGGACCAGGTGTTCGCCGGGCTGCGCGACCGGGTGCAGAAGACCTGCGCGCGGCGGGGGATGGTGTTCTTCGCGATGACGGACGTGGGCTTCCGTCACCTCGGGACGCGGGAGCCCGTGCCCGATGGGGCGTGGCTGGCCGGCAAGCGCTTTCGCGCGATGGAGAACCCGTTCCATGCCGAGTACCTCCGCCGCTGGGGCGCGGAAGCGATCACGCTGGGCGCGAGCGGCGTGCTCCCGGCGCTGGAGAAGGGGCGGATCGACGTGTGGGACCAGCCGCCGGTCTATGCGCTCGGCATCGGCTGGTTCGAGCTGTCGAAGCACTACACGCTGACGGGTCACCTCTTCGACCCGGGGCTCTTGCTGGTGTCGAAGCGCTTCCTGGACAAGCTCCCTCCGGGCGTGCGGAGCCGCCTGACGGACGGCATCGAGCCGATCGCCGCGCGCGTCCGGGATCGCGTGCGGCTCTTGAACCGCGACGTGCTCGAGCTCTTGCAGCAGCGCGGCGTCACCGTGCACAAGCCGACCCCGGCCCTGCTGGCCGCGATGCAGAAGCAGGGGGCTCCCGCCCGGCAGTGGCTCCGCGGCCAGGTCGACGCACCCGGCAAGGACCTCATGGACGCGCTCGACCGCCTGCTGGCCAAGGCGCGCGCCGCTCCGTGAGCCCTCGCTATGGCAGGGCGGCGGCGGCTGCCGCCAGGAGGTCGGCGTAGCGGTTGCGGGGATCGTCGGCGCGGGTGCCGTCGAGGAAGCGGAAGGAGTAGGGATCCCAGTCGGGGCGGTCGTCGTAGACGAGTTGCCAGATCGCCACGCCGCCGCCGGCCTCGGCCAGCCAGTTGCGGTAGAGCGCACGACTCTCGGAAAGGGGGAAGCGGGCCTGCGGGGTCTTCTCGGCGCGGAGGCCGAACTCGCCGATGAAGAGGGGCTTTCCGTGGGCGGCGGCGATGGCCCGGTGCTCGCGGATCCAGCGGCGGCCGGCCTCCTCGGTCAGCGCGGGGGGCCAGCCGTACGCCTCGGGGTAGAAGTGCGCGCTCGCGAAGTCGACGTACGGGGATGCCACGTCGAGCTGGAAGCTCTGGCCGAGCGAGGCCATCCAGTCGCCGTTCGCGCCGCGCCAGAACGCGGCGTCGTAGCCGGCCTCGCGCGCGTCGAAGCCCTCCTCGCCGGTCGTCACGAGCTGGTTCGGCGCGAGCTCCCGCACGTGCGCCCCCACCTCGTCGATCCACGCGCGCAGCTTCTCGCCGCGATCGCCGAGGCCCGCGCCGCGCGGCTCGTTGGCGAGCTCCCAGGCCATGATCGTCGGGTCCTCCCAGTACCCGACGCCCGTGAACGTGTTGACGCGGCCGATGATGCGCTCGAGGTGCGCCTTGAAGTGCTCGACGATCGCGCGGTCGGTGTAGAAGCGCGGGTCGCCCGTCACCGCGTCGGCGTGCCCGTGCCAGCGCGCGTACTGTCGGAAGCCCCCGTAGTCGTCCCAGTAGTTGACCAGCGAGAGCACCACGCGCAGGTCGTGCTCGCGCGCCTTGGCCAGCACGAGGTCCAGGCCCCGCAGCCCCGCCTCGTCGTACACGAGCGGCGCGCGCTGGATCGCCGTGTCTCGCCCCGGGTCATCGTTGAACGCCCACGTGCGCACCACGCGTGCCCCGAGCGCCGCCGCCTTCGCCAGGGTCTCGTCCACCCACGCCGTGTCGCGCCCGGACAGCTCCCGGCACGCCTCCTCCTGGAGGTAGTAGGCGTTGACGCCCACGAACGCGAAGGTCTTCCCGCCGAGGACGAACCGGGGCGGACCCTCGCCGGTGCCCACGCGGACGAAGCGGTCGCCGCTCGGCTCCTCTCCTCGATCGTCGACCATGCCTCCGCACCCCAGCGCGATCGACGCGGCCAGAAGCAGCCCCCCGCGCACCGATCGAGGATGTCATCGGAGCGCGCCCCCGGCAACCCGCTGCTGCGCGGGTGCAGGGCCCGCTCTATGCTTCGGCCATGCGCCTCCTGCTCTGCTCGATGATGCTAATCGGTGCCGCGTGTGACCGCCGCGCTGCTGCGCCGCCCCCGCCGCCCCCGCTGCCCGGCCTGCCCGCGACCGGGCCCTCCGCCGCCGGGACCACCGGCCCCGCCGCACCGGCCGCCGCACGCCCCGTTCACGACGACGGCGACGAGGCCCTGCCCGCCGGCCACCCGCCGGTCGGCGGCGCCGCGCAACAACCCTCGGGCGGGATGCCCGCACCCTCGGGCGGGATGCCAGCGGGGCATCCCCCGGTCGGAGACACCGCCCAGGCTGGCGGGACGATGCCGGCGGGCCACCCACCCGCGGGCGAGCCGAAGGGCGCGATCGATCCCAGCCAGCGCATCACCGGCACCATCGAGCTCTCGCCCGCCCTCAAGGACAAGGTCAAGCCCGGCGACGCGATCTTCCTCTCGGTGCGGCAGGATCAGGGTGGCGCGCCCGGTCCGCTCGTCGCCGTGGACAAGCTCACGGCCGGCGCCTGGCCGCTCAAGTTCGACATCGACGGCTCGAAGGCGATGAGCGGCGGCTCGAGCTTCGTGGGCAAGGTGTTCGTCGTCGTCCGGGTGGACAAGGACGGGGACGCGATGACCAAGCAGCCGGGCGACGTGACCGGCCAGGTCGCCGTGACCATCCCGGCGAAGGCCGCGGTGGTGAAGCTCGACAAGGTCCTCTGACGACGCGCCACGAGCGGCTGATCGCGGCTGCCGACCTGTGATATGCAGGTCGGGACATGGAAGACAACCTGCGCAACATGGTCAGCCACCGCGTGACCCTCGACTACGAATCCGGCGTGCGCCTGGTGGGGTACTTGACGTCGTGCAAGCCGCAGTCGGGGCCGGTGCAGGTCGTCCAGCTCACCCGCGTCGAGGTGCAGGATCCCGCGGGCCGCGTCATCGACACCGCCAAGGAGACGCTCGCGGTCCCGGGGGCGTTCCTCTCGATCCGTGTCACCGAGGGCCCAGGGGGCTTCTAGCCCGTCGTGCTGACCGACTCCGACCTCGACTTCGCGTTCCAGCATGCCCTCGCGCGCGAGGACGCGGAGATCGATCTGGCGCGCGCGTCGCTGCTCGTCGCGGAGCTCGAGTACCCCGGCCTCGACGTGGCCGAATACGTCGATCGCCTCGACGGGCTCGCGGACGGCTTTCGCGAGCGTGGCCTGCGCCTCGACGAGTCGGCGCGCTTCCTCGCCCTGCGCGAGCACCTCTTCCGGGAGCTCGGCTTTTCGGGCAACGAGCGCGAGTACTACGACCCGCGGAACAGCTTCCTCAACGAGGTGCTCGACCGGCGCCTCGGCATCCCGCTGTCGCTGTCGGTGCTGCTCATGGAGGTCGGCGGCCGGCTCGGCCTGCTCATCGACGGCATCGCCGCGCCAGGGCACTTCGTCGTGCGCTTCCAGGGACGGCTCTACGATCCGTTCCGGCGCGGGCGCGAGCTCGCCGAGGACGACGTCAAGCGCCTCGTGGAGGGCGACCCCTCGCGCGTGCCCGCGGCCAAGAAGCGCGACATCGTGGCGCGCATGCTGCGCAACCTCGCGTCGATCTACCAGCGCAACTCGGACCTCGTGCGCCTGAAGCGCATCCGCGAGCGCCTCGTGATGGTCGAGTCCCCGCCGCGGCCCATCCCGCCGCCCGCGCTGGCGTAGTCCTCAGACGGCGGAGGCGAGCCAGTGGCCGAGGCGCCCGCACGCGCAGAGCGCCAGGGCTCGCTGCCGCGGTGAGGGCTCGTCGAACCCGAGCGTGTGCGCGGCGTAGCGCAGGAGCGCGGTGCGGTACTCGTCCATCGCGGCCGGTCCGCGCGGATCGATGCGCGCGGCCACGCGCCGGAGCGTGCCGACGAGGTGCGCGAGGCGGCGCTCGGCCGGCGTCTGGGCGAGCGGGGCGAGGTCGATCCCGTCGAGCGTCGTCGCGCCGAGGCGCGCGTCCTGCAGGTGCACCGCGCGCGCGAGCGCGTCGTCGTCGCCGATCACGCAGAGGATGTAGCAGAGGTCGTTCTCGATCTTCGCGAAGTCCGTCAGCGCCGGCAGCCGCGCGAGCCGGGCGAAGTCGATGATCCACAGGCGCGCGGGCTGCGTCGCGCCCGGGGCCGCGGAGAGCAGCAGGTTCTGCAGGTTGAGATCGCCGTGCACGAGGGCGGCGTGGATCTCTCGCACGAGGGCGCGGCCGGGCAGCACCTCGCTCCACAGCGCCGCCGGGGAGACGGAGCGACCATCGGCCAGCCAGCGCCCGAGGAGCGCGTCCGCGGATGGATGGCCGTTCTCCGCCGCGACGGCGGCGGCCTTGCGCGCCACGGACGCCGCGAACGGCGCCTTGCCGAGCCGATCGAGGAAGCCGTAGGTCTCGAGCAGATCGCAGACGTCCCGCTCGGCGGTGCGGTAGAGGCGGCCGAGCGCGCCGTCGAGCGCGAGCTCGAGCGCGGCCCCGAGGAGCGCGGTCGTCGCGTCGCCCGCGTCGCTCCCGGCGATGCGCTGGAACGTGCGCGGCGCCGGCGCGGCCGCGCTCGCGGCGAGCTCGAGGCGCATGCCGCCGAGCTCGTGCACCTCGCGCCAGTCCTCGAGCGCGGGCACCACGTCCCCGAGGACCCGCGCGACGCGCTCGTTGCCGAAGCGCTCGCGGGCGATCTCGTCGCGGGCGCCGATCTTCACCACCGACGCGGCCGCCTGCGTGTCGGCGGGCCGCGCGAGCAGCACCTGCGCGCCCGAGAAGCCGCCGCCGAGCGGCGTGAGCGCGGCGTCCCTGGGCGAGAGCTCGGCCAGGAGCGCCTCGCGCTCGGCGAGCGCGGCAGCCGTCCACGTCGAGGGCGCGGCGATCGCGGCCGGGGCGGCCACGGACGTGGGGCGTGGACGGGGGCGCGCGGGGACGAGCCAGTCGAGGAGCGCGCCGGGCGAGTGCAGCACGCGCACGCCGAGGAGCGCCTCGAGCCGCTCGAGCGCGGCGAAGTGCGCCGCGCGGGAGCGCGAGGCGACGAGCGCCGACGAGACCGCCAGCTCCACGCGATCGCCGAGCCGCGTGTAGAGGTCGTAGAGGAGGAACGAGACCTTCGCGTCGGTCCAGACACCGACCACCGCGATGCGCGCGGGCTCCGGGTCGGGCACGAGCTCCGCGAGGCACGCCTCGAGCGCGCCGCCGGGGGCGTCGCCGGCATCGCCGCCGGGGCGCGGGTCGCCTCCCCGGTGCGCATAGAAGTCGCACAGGTCACCGGCGCGGAGCACGCGCGCGCGCCCGGGCGCCACGCGGTCGAGGCCCCCGACGAGCGCCGCCCCGGGGGTCCCGCGCAGGCAGTGCGGGCGGAAGAGCTCGAGGTGCAGCCGATCGCGCACGGGATCGTGCTGATCGACGAGGTGCACGATGCCGAGCTCGCGCTCGGGCAGGGAGTGCGCCTCGGCCAGGAAGCCGACGAGCGCACCCGCCGGGCCGCACAGGCGCTCCGCCTCGGAGTGGCCGACGTGGACCAGGCTCGGCAGCGGGGCGCCCTCGGGGAGCGGCGCCACGAAGTCGGCCTGCACGCACTGCGACAGCAAGAGGGCTCGCATGCATCGGGGAGGATACAATGCGCCCGTGCCCAGCGTTGCCCTCGACGACGTCGAGCTCTACTACGACGAGGCGGGGCCCGCGGACGCGCCCGCCGTGCTGCTGCTCCACGGCTACACCGCGAGCTCCGCGATGTGGGCGTTCCAGCGGGCGCCGCTGGCCGAGCGGTATCGCGTCCTCGCGCCGGACGCGCGCGGTCACGGGCGGACGCGCGCGGTCGGGCGGGAGCGCCTCTCGCTCCGCCGCTCGGCCGCGGACGCGCTCGCGCTCCTCGATCGGCTGGGCATCGAGCGGGCGCACGTGGTCGGCCTGTCGATGGGCGGCATGGTCGCGCAGGAGCTCGTGCTGCGTGCGCCGGAGCGCGTCGCCACCCTGGCCCTGTGTGACACGCTCGCGGGGCGGCTGCCGGCGCCGCTGCTCCTCGCCGCGGCGACGCTGCCGATCGTCGCCGAGCTCCGCCCCGTGCGCGAGCTCGTCCACCGGCGCTGGATCGCGCAGATGGGCGGGCCGACGACGCAGGTCTCCGAGCTCGCGCGCCGCATGACCTCGCACGAGGATCTCCGCGGCATGCTCCGCGCCGGGCGGGCGCTGGTCGCAAAGCCCGATCGCCGCGGCGATCTCGGGCGGATCGCGCACGACACGCTCGTCCTCGTCGGCGAGAACGACGCGCTCTTCAACGGGTCCATCGTGCTGCACGCACGCCTGCCGCGCGCGCGCCTGGCGGTCCTCGCTCGCTGCGGCCACGGCAGCGCGGTGTGGCGCCCGCGCACCTTCAACCGCGTGCTCCTCGAGTTCCTCGCGGACCCGTCGGCGTTCCCGCCCGGCACCGCGCGCTACTTCCCGAAGAGCACGACGCCCGGCGGGGAGGCGCCGGCGCAGCCGATCGTCGCCCCGCGGCCGCAGACCTGGGTCGAGGAGTCACGCGCGGTGGGACGTCGGGTGTGGTCGCGCATCGCGCCCCGGCGCGCGCGGCGGTGAGGCTCTCCGACGCCCGCGCGTGGTGGCAGGACGCCGGAACGCGCCGCGGCCTCTACGCGGCGATCGCGACCGTGGTCCTCGCGGGCGGCGGCCTGCTCGTGTGGCGCCTGTCGCGGGGGCCCCGCGCGACGGGGCCGGCGGCGGTCGTCCACCGCGTGCTGCCGAGCGGCGTCGAGGTCAACGACCTGCCGAGGCCCGCGGAGCCCGACGAGCTCGTGGTGCATCCGCGGGCACGCCTGCGCGTCCTCGTGGTCCGGGGAAAGACGCGCGCGTCGCACGAGCGGATCCGCCGCCTCGCCAAGCTCGCGAGCGCCGCGCCCATGCGCTTTGCCGAGCTGGTCAAGCGCCACAGCGAGGACCCGGCGTCGCGCGCGCACGGCGGCGACGTGGGAGACGTGGACCTCACGGAGCCCGGCGGCGCCGCGGGGCTCTCGGGCGAGACGCTGACGGCGATCGCCGCGCAGGCCGTGGGCGCGGTCGGCGGGCCGTATCCTGGGGCGCGCGGCCTCTACCTGGTGCGCGTCGAGGCGCGCCTGCCGCGCCCCGGGCCGCAGGCGCCGTAGCGCGCTACGGCAGCCGCCCGAACTTCTTGAAGTCGGGCTTCCGCTTCTCGAGGAAGGCGCGCTGACCCTCCTTGGCCTCCTCGGTCATGTAGAAGAGGAGCGTCGCGTTGCCCGCGAGCTCCTGCAGGCCCGCCTGCCCGTCGCAGTCGGCGTTGAGCGAGGCCTTGAGCAGGCGCAGCGCCGTCGGCGAGTTGGCGAGGATGTCCTTGCACCACCGAAGGGTCTCGGCCTCGAGCTCCGCGAGCGGAACCACCGTGTTGACGAGGCCCATCGTGAGCGCCTGCTGCGCGTCGTACTGACGGCAGAGGAACCAGATCTCGCGCGCCTTCTTCTGCCCGACGATGCGCGCCATGTACGAGGCCCCGAAGCCGCCGTCGAAGCTGCCGACCTTGGGGCCCGTCTGGCCGAAGCGCGCGTTGTCCGCCGCGATGGTCAGGTCGCAGACGAGGTGCAGCACGTGGCCGCCGCCGATGGCGTAGCCGGCCACCATCGCGATGACGGGCTTGGGCAACGTGCGGATCTGGCGCTGCAGATCGAGCACGTTCAGGCGCGGCACGCCGTCGGCCCCGATGTAGCCGCCGTGCCCGCGCACGCGCTGGTCGCCGCCGGCGCAGAAGGCGTCCGGGCCCTCGCCACACAGGATGACGACGCCGACGCTCGCGTCCTCGCGCGCCGCCTGGAACGCGCGCTGCAGCTCGAGGATCGTCTTCGGACGGAAGGCGTTCCGCACCTCGGGTCGCGCGATCGTGACCTTGGCGATGCCCTCCCAGGTCTCGTAGCGGACGTCCTCGTAGCCTGGGTGCGCGGTCCAGTTCGGCTTCATGTCGGGTCTCCTTCGATGAGGTCGGCGGTGGCCGCGTCGAGGGCGGCCCGCTCGCGGAGCGCCGAGTCGGGCGGGACGACCGCCTCGATCACGGTGCAGCCGGGGTGTGCGTGGGCGCGCGCCAGGGCTTCGGCGAGCGCGTCGGAGGTATCTGCTTTGGCGAATGGGATGCCGAAGCCCCTCGCGCACGCGCCGAGGTCGACCCGCGTCGGCATGACGAAGTGTCGCTCTCGCGCGGCGCCGAGGCCCGGCACGCGGCCGAGCGGCAGCGCGTCGAAGATGCGCCCCCCGTCGTTCTGCACCACCACGATGACGAGCGGCAGGTCCACCGCGCGCGCGGCCAGGAGGCCCCCGAGGTCGTGGAGGAACGTCACGTCACCGACGAGCAGCGTCGTGGGCGTGCGCGCGGCCAGCGCGGCCCCGGCGGCGCCGGAGACGAGGCCGTCGATGCCGTTCGCCCCGCGCTGGCAGAGCACCGTGACGTCGGCCGCGCCACCGTCGCAGAAGGCCTCGACGGTGCGGATGGGCAGGCTGTTGCCGAGCTGGAAGAGGCTGCCCGCCGGCGCGGCCGCGAGCGCGAGTCGGGCGATCGTGGCCTCGCCGAACGTGGCGTCGGCGATCCGCGCGGCGGCCGCCAGCACGCGCGCCGAGAGCGCGGAGAGCCAGCGCGCACACGAGGTCTCCGAGCGGGCAGGGAGCGCCAGCGCGCGCGCCAGCGTGGCGGGCGCGCAGCGCACGTGCAGCGCCGGTGACCCATACGGATCGGCGAATGCGTGCGGCGAGACCACGACGCGCGCAGCAGGATGCTCGGCGAGGAGCGCCTCGTAGCCGGTCGAGAGCGGCGTGCCGCCGAGCTGCACGATGACGTCGGGGCGCAGGCGAGCGCGGAGCGACGGCTGGCGCAGGAGCGTGTCGAACGCGTCGCAGCGCAGCGGGTCGGCCGCGCCCGTGAAGCGGAGCTGGCTGCTGGCCTCGGCGCACACGGCGAGGCCCCCGGCGCGCGCGAGCGACAGCAGCGCGCCGCGGTGGGAGGCCTCGGCGGCGGGCAGCGGGCCGCAGACGAGCAGGCCCCGCTCGGCTCGCGCGAGCAGGCGCGAGACCTGGCCGAGCGCCGTCGGATCGGGCGCCAGGTGCGCGGGCGCGATCTCGACGGCGGCCGAGCGCGCGAGGCGATCGACCAGGGCGGAGAGCGCGGCGCCGGCGGGCGTGGCGGGCACGGGCTCGAGGGGCTTTCGCAAGGGGACGTCGAGGTGCACCGGGCCGGGTGTGGGCGCGAGCGCGGCGGCGACGGCCTGGGCGGCGACGCGGCCCAGGGACGCGAGCGCGCCGGCGTGCGCCTCGGGCGCGCCGAGCGCGAACGCGCGCGCGTGGGCACCGAAGAGCCGCGCCTGATCGATCGTCTGCGCGGCGTCGCACGCCCAGAGCTCGGGCGGCCGGTTCGCGGTCACGACGAGGAGCGGCAGGTGCGCGTGCTCGGCCTCGATGACGGCGGGGTAGGCGTGCGCGCCCGCGGTGCCCGAGGTGTAGACGACCGCGGTGGGCCGACCCGTCGCGCGGGCCTGGCCGAGCGCGAAGAAGGCGGCGGAGCGCTCGTCGATGAGGTCGTGCACGCGAACGCGCGCGCACGCGTCCGCCGCGAGGACGAGCGGCGTCGAGCGCGACCCCGGGCACACCACCACGTCCATGATCCCCGCGGTGGCGAGGCCCTCGACGAGCAGACGCGCCCAGTGTTGCGCGAGGTTCTCCGGCGAGGACGCGAGGGCAGGGCTGCCGCCGGTGGCGAGGCTCATGGCCGGCTCCCCAGGTGGGGGGCGGGCTCGCTCGTGCGCGCGGGAGCGTCGCCGGCACCGAGGGCGTGCAGCATCGTACGGAGCTTCCACTCGGTCTCGGCGTGCTCGCGCGCAGGATCGGAGCCGCGCACGATGCCGGCGCCCGCGTAGAGGTGCGCCTCGGCGCCGGCGAGCAGGCCGCTCCGCAGCGCGACCCAGAAGTCGCCGTCGCCGCGCGCGTCGCAGTAGCCGACCGGGCCCGCGTAAAGGCCCCGCGGGACCGGCTCGAGCGCCGCGAGCAGCGCGAGGGCCGCGTCGTTCGGCGTCCCCGCCACCGCGGGCGTCGGGTGAAGCGCCGAGACCAGCTCGAGCACGTGAACCGGCTCGCGCAGGCGCGCCCGCACGGGCGTGCGCAGGTGGACGCCGCGCGCGACGGCGCGCACCGCCGGCGCGGCCGCGATCTCGAGCGCGTCGCAGAGCGGGCCGAGACGCTCGGCGATCGCGTCGGCCACGTGCGCGTGCTCGGCGTGCTCCTTGGGGTTTCCGACGAGCTCGTCGGAGCGGCGGGCGGAGCCCGCGAGCGCCTCGGTGCGCACCTCGAGGCCCGTGCGCGCGACGAGCCGCTCGGGCGACGCCCCGACGAACGCGAGCTCGCCGAGGCGCACGCAGAAGCGCAGCGCGCCGGGCTCGTCGGTCAGGCGCGCGAGCGCGGCGACCGGATCGAACGTGCGCGGCGAGCTCACCTGCGTGCGTCGCGCCAGGACCACCTTCTGCACGTCCCCCGCGGCGATCGCGGAGAGCGCGGCCTCCACCATCTGCTCGTAGCGCGCGGCGCCAAGCGGGCGCACGCCGAGGCCGAGGATCGCCCCCGGCGCGGGTGCGCGCGCGCGATCGATCGCGGCGAGCGCCGCGGCCAGCACGTGGGCGGGCGGATCGCCGTCTGCGTGGCACAGGGTCAGGGTCGCGCGGCCGCTGCCGAGCTCGTACGACAGGCGCGGCAGGACGAGGCCCAGGCCGGGGAGCGCGCGCCAGGGCGCGGCCGGGATCGCCGGGGCGTGCGGGCCCGCGAAGGGCAGGGCACCCACGAGGTGCGCGTCGCCCTCGACGTCGGCGAGCGCCGCCTGGGCGCGCGCCGGCAGGTCCGGGCCGGGAACCACGCGCCGCACCGCGCCGGCGGTCACGAGACGCGGCCCGCCGGGCACGTCGAGGAGCGAGCCGACGGGATCGAGCACCGACAGCGCGCCGAGGACCGCCTCGAGCGGGCGCACCGGGGCAGGCACGGACACGAGGCGAAGCGTCACGGGCGCCGCCCGACGTAGAGGTGGCACGCACCGAGCGTCTGCGGCTCCACGTGCACGTCTCCGAGCCCTGCCTCGAGGAGCAGCGCGGCGAAGTGATCGGGCGGCGGGAAGCGCGCGATCGAGTCGGCGAGGTAGCGGTACTCCTTCGCGCCCGAGAGCAGGGCGCCGAGGCGCGGGACGAGGCCGTGGACGTGCAACCGGCCGATCGCGCCGAGCAGGCCCTGCCGCGGCTCGCCGAGCTCGAGGATGGCGAGCACACCACCGGGCCGCAGGACGCGCACGGCCTCCGCGAGCGCGCGCGGCCGATCGGGCACGTTGCGAATGCCGAAGGCCATCGTCACGGCGTCGAACGTCGCGTCGGGAAGCGCGAGGTGCTCGGCGTCGCCCTCGATCATGGACACGCGATCGCCGAGGCCTGCTGCGGTGACCTTCTCGCGGCCCACCTCGAGCATCCGCACCGATGGATCGAGGCCCACGACGTGGGCGTCGGGGTGGGTGGTCGCGATGGCGATGGCGACGTCGCCCGTGCCGGTCGCGAGGTCGAGCACGCGCGCGCCGGGTGGCAGGCCGAGCGCGGCGACGAGGTTCTTCCGCCAGCGCCGGTCGAGGCCGGCCGAGAGCACGCGGTTGAGGAGGTCGTAGCGGCCCGCGATCGCGTCGAACATCGCGCCCGAGCCCGCGCGCGGCGCGGTCACGACTGCACCCCACGCGGCTCGCTCGCCTCGCGGGCCGGCGGCGCGCCGATGCGCGCGAGCTCCTCCGGCAGGAGCGCCTGGGGGCCGTCGGACAGCGCGGCCCCGGGATCGGCGTGCGTCTCGATGAGCAGGCCCGCCGCGCCGGCGGCGAGCGCGGCGCGCGCGAGCGGCACCACGAGGTCGCGGCGGCCCGACGCGTGCGAGGGGTCCACGATGACGGGCAAGCCGTGCACGTGCGCGAGCAGCGCGACCGCGCCGAGGTCGAGGAGGTTCCGCGTCTCGCCGTCGAACCCGCGGATGCCTCGCTCGCACAGGAGCACGGACGGCGCGCCCGCCTCGAGGCAGTGCTCGGCGGCGAGGCGCCACTCCTCGAGCGTCGCCGCCATGCCGCGCTTGAGGAGCACCGGCTTGCCGCGGCGACCGCACTCGCGGAGGAGCGCGAAGTTCTGCATGTTGCGCGAGCCGACCTGCACGAGATCGGCGTGCTCGGCCACGGCCGCCACGTCGCCCTCGCCGAGCGCCTCGGTCACCACGCCGAGGCCGCTCTCGTCGGCGGCGCGGCGGAGCCACCCGAGCGCGACCTCGCCGTGCCCGCGGAACGCATAGGGCGAGGAGCGCGGCTTGAACGCGCCGCCGCGCAGGAAGCGGACGCCTTGCCGCGCGAGCCGGCGCGCGAGCTCACCGACCTGCTCGGCCGATTCGACGGCGCACGGGCCCGCGAGCAGCACCGGAGGCTCGGCGACGCCGAAGCGCACGCCGGCGACGACCGCGGGACGCACCTGGGCGTCCAGGCGCGGGTGCGGGCTCGGCGAGTCGGCGATCGCGGCAACGCCGTCGATCGCGAGCAGGATCTCGAGCGAGACCTCCTGCGAGTGCGGCAGCACCCAGAGCTGCGCGGGGCCCTTGGCGCCTCGCGTCTGCAGGCGGCGGCACCACAGCCCCGCGCCCGCGAGCGCCCGCTCCACGGTGCGGGGATCGGCGCCCTCGCTCAGGACGACCAGCATGGCTACTTCTCCCTGCTGAGGGTGGCCTCGGCGATGGTGACGAGGGCCGCGCGGGCGGCCGTCTGCGGCAGCGGGGCGAGGGCCTCGATCGCGGAGCCGATGTGCGCGGCGGCGGCGGCGCGCGCCTCCGCCAGCGCCCCGGTGCGCTCGAGGCTGCCGAGCACGCTCGCGCAGAGGCCCGGGGCGAGCGGTTGATCCACCGGCGTCTCGAGCGCCGCGCGGATCGTGGGGGCGAGCTGCGGATCCCGCGGCAGGCCGAGGAGCAGCGGGCACGTGAGCTTGCCCTCGCGCAGGTCGACGAGCGGCGCCTTGCCGAGCGTCGCCTCGTTGCCGGCGAAGTCGAGCACGTCGTCGATGAGCTGGAACGCGACGCCGAGGTGGCGCGCGTAGCGATCGATGGCCCCGAGCGCGCGGTCCCCGAGCCCGCCCGTGCGCGCGCCCGCGCCGAGGGCCCAGCGGAAGAGCGCGGCCGTCTTGCCCTCGACGACGTGGAGGTAGGTCGCGACGTCGGTGGAGAGATCACCCTTGCGCAGGAGCTGCAACGCCTCCGCCTCGATCATCGTGTCGATGACGGCGAGCATGCGGTCGAGCTCGCCGGGTACGCCGGTGCGCTGCACGCGGCGGATCGCCTCGACGAGCAGGAAGTCTCCGGCGAAGATCGACGCCGCGTTGCCGTAGAGCATGCGCGCGGCCGGCGCGCCGCGGCGCACCTCGCCGAGGTCGATGACGTCGTCGTGCAGGAGGGTCGCGTTGTGCACGAGCTCGACCGCCACCGCGATCTCGCGCGCGGCGTCCGTCACGCCGTCGCCGAGCCGCGCCGCGAGCGTGACGCACAGTGGCCGCAGGCGCTTGCCCCCGCGCGCCAGCAGGTGGCGCGCGCTCTTGCCGACGAGCGAGCCGTCGCCGAGGTGCGACAGCTCGAGCTCGATCGACGCGAGGTCGTGGCGCGCCCAGCCGTCGAGCTCCGACAGGCGGGCGCGCAGGTCGGGCAACGCGCGATCCGCGAGCAGCGCGTCGAGGTGGGACATCACCGGCTGTGGGGCGTGGTCCGTCGCGACCGCCATTCGAGGCCTCCGTGCTGAAGTTTCAAAATAGATTGAAACTTTAGAAGACTCTGGTCAGAATGAGGCCGGAGGTCAAGAGAAATCGATGCTGATCAAGTCCGCCCCTGCGAGCCCTATGATCACGACGATGTCGAGCGAGGACGAGGAGCTCCGGGCGGCCGAGCTGCGCGTGGCCGACGCCATCGGGAGCCTCATGGAGTTCTGGGGCTTCCGCCGGGCGATGGGGCGCCTGTGGACCGTGCTCTACCTCTCGGACCAGCCCGTGCCCGCGGCCGAGCTGTCCGAGCGCCTGCACATGAGCGTCGGCGCGGTGAGCATGGCGGTCTCCGAGCTGCAGAAGTGGGGCGTCGTCCGCCGCACCTGGCGGCCCGGGGATCGGCGTGACTTCTACGAGGCCGAGACCAGCATCTGGAAGATGGTGTCGCGCGTGTTCCGCGAGCGCGAGCTGCAGATGGTCCGGCAGGTCTCCGAGGACTTCGTCGCTGCGGAGAAGCTGCTCGCCGCCGCGGCCAAGCGGGCGACGGGCGACCGCAAGCGCACGCTCAAGTTCATGAGCGATCGCATGTCACAGCTCCTCGCGCTCGCGCGCCTGGGGGAGGCGCTCCTCGGCGCGCTCGTCTCCGGCGAGCCCATCGATCCCGGCCCCATCCAGACGTTCTTCCTCGGCAAGAAGAGCTGATCCGTCTAGCGCTCGTCTAGCGTAGCGGTGCCAGGTACTCGCGCAGGGCGGGGACCGGCACTGCCACGGGGGGCGCGAGCAGGGCAGGGCCTCGAAAGGCGGCCGGTGGGATGTGCGGCGGCGGCAAGCGGCGTGGGCCGCCCCCGAGGTCCCGGCGCAGCACGTCCCACACGTCCTGGGGCGCGGCGCGGAAGCCTTCGATCCCGAGGGCCGGCACGACGACGCGATCCAGGCGCTCGCGGAGGCGCGCCAGCATCGCCGGGGCGATGGGCTCGCCGCCCGTGCAGAGGGCGTAGAGCGGGAGCTCCCGCGACGTGAGGATGGGGCGCAGCGCGCCGATCCCCAGCCGCGCCGCCGTGGCTTCGGGCAGGACGAGCGCGTCGGCCTTGCCGAGCCGCACGGACTGCAGCGCGCTCGCCGCGTCGGGCACCACGACGCGGCTCACGCGGCCCGGCGGCAGCTCACCCTCGAGCAGCAGGCCGTCCAGCACGCCGGCCGTCGAGCGGCCCACGCGAGGCAACGCCACGCGCTTGCCCTCGAGCGCCCACGCGCCGGGGATGCCCGCGCTCGCATAGAGCGCGAGGCGGCCGCGGTCACGGCCGCCGATGAGGGCGGAGGCGAAGGGCCGCACCCAGCCGCGCGAGGCCGCGAACGACGCGTCCGTGAGGGCGAAGGCGACCTCGGCGCCGTCACGCTCGAGGTCCTCGGCGTTGGCGTAGGCGCGCGCGGTCACACGCACGCCGAGCGCGCGCTCGAGCGCGGAGCCCACCTCGGCCACGACGCGCGCCTTGTCGCCCACGCTGGCCACCGGGCCGCTCGGGACGAGCACGGCCGCGACGAGCGGCTTGTCCTCCGCGCGCGCGGATCCGGTGACGAGGAGGAGCGCCACCAGCACGATCCGCCTCACGGGCGCCCCCCCGGCTCGGAGAAGCGCTGCGAGAGCTCGAGCCAGCGGCGGACACGCTCGTCGTCGCCGCCGCGCAGGTAGCGGCGGTAGAGCTCCTGCGCGCGCGCGCGCTGGCCTCGCTCGCCCGCCACGAGGCCGAGCCCGACGAGCGCCTCCGGCACGTCGCGCCCCGCGAGCGACCAGAGCCGCTCGGCGGTGGCGCGGTCGCCCCTTCGCCAGGCGAGCGCGGCGCGCAGCGTGGCCGCGGAGGGATCGTCCGCGGGGAGGAGGCGCGTCGCCGCCCGGAGCGCGTCCGAGGCCGCCGCCGGGACGCCGGCGTCGAGCCTCTGGGCGCCGAGCGCGAGCAGGGCGTAGCCGCGGATGCGCGCGAGCTCGACGCTCCTCGGGGCGCTCGTCAGCGCCTGCTCGGCCGCACGCGCGGCCTCGTTCATGCGTCCAGACAGATACGTCGTCACCGCGCGCAGGTGGGCTGCGCCGCCGCCGACCCACGGGCCGAGGCGCGCCTGCGCCGCCGGCTCGGCCAGGCGTGCCGCTCGTGGCGCGAGCCCGTCGCGGCGCCCGGCGCGCAGCCCCGCGAGCACGAGGGCCACGTCGACGCCGTCACGGGCCGGCCCCGGGACGTCGAGCCGCGCGGCGAGCTGGGCCTTGCCGTACGCCGCGTCCACCTCGTCGCGCGCGAGCAAGAGCGCGACCTCCTGCACGCGCGCCCTGGCCTCGGCGGCGTCGAGGTCCGCTCTGCCGCTGCCGTGGAGCGTGTCGGCGGCGGCGCCCGACTGGCCTGCCGCGACCTCGGCGGCCGCCAGCTCCGCGACGAGCCGGAGATCCCGGGGCAGCCGCGCGCGCGCCCTCCTTGCAGCGGGCAACGCGGCCGCGGCCTGGCCCGCCGACGTGGCCGCCCGCAGGTAGAGCGCGACCAGCGCGGCGTCGCCTCGCTCGACGCCCGGGGCGAGCCGGCGCATGGCCTCGGCCGGGCGGCCGGCGAGGAGGAGCGCCACCGCCTGATCCATCGCGACGCCGCCGTCGGCCGGATCGAGCGCGGCCGCGCGATCGAGCGCCGTGAGCGCCGCGTCGCACAGGGCGCGACGCTCCGCGCTCGCCTGCGCGCGCTCGAGGTCGAGCCGGGCGCGTCGTCGCAGGGAGTACACGAGCGCCGTCACGACGGCTGGCGAGCGGCTGCGCCGCGCGGCCTCGAGGACGCCGATCGCCTCGTCGAGCGAGTCCTTGCCGGCCGCTCCCTCGGACAGCAGCCTCGCCAGCGCGAGGACGGGCCGCGGATCGTCCTCGTGGTCGGCCGCGCAGCCGCGCAGGGCGCCGAGCGCGATCTCGCGCTGCCCGAGCGCGGAGAGGGTCTGGCCGTACGCGGCGCACACGGCGGCGCGGTGGGGCAGCGCGCGCGTCGCGCGCTCGAGGTGCGGCCTCGCAGCCTGGGCAGCCCCCTGCTGCCAGAGCAAGACGCCGAGGCCCGCGTGAGCGTCGGCGTGATCGGGCGCCTCGGAGAGCGCGGCCTGGAAGGCGGAGCGCGCCTCCCCGGTGCGGCCGAGGTCCGCGAGCGCTCGCCCCTCGAGGACGCGGGCGCGAGCGCGCAGTCCACCTCCCGCCTGCGCGAGCAGCCGCGCTGCCTCGAGGGCGTGCAGCGGCCGCCCCGCGGCGAGCTCGGCGTAGGCCTGGACCGCCAGCGTGCGTGGCTTCCTGCGCTCGCGCTCGTCGAGGCCGGCGAGCAGCCCGCGCGCGCGATCGGCCGCGCCGCTCGCCGCGAGAGCGGCGGCCAGGTTTCGCACGTCCGCGGGACCGCCCCGTGCGCGCAGGAGATCCTCGAGGGGGGGCACGGCGTCGGCGGGGCGGTGCCGCCGCAGCGCGACGTCGGCCTCGAGCTGCAGGAGATCCTGCGCGTCGCGGCCCTTGCCGGTGTCGACGGCGCGCCTGCGGGCGAGCGCCTCCGCCGCGCCCGCGAGCTCGCCGCGCCTCGCGCGCAGCCGCCCTTGCAGGCCGAGCGCCAGCGGCGAGCGCGGCGCCTCGGCCACGAGCGCGTCGGCCAGGGCCACGGCACGCGCCGGCTCGCCCGTGCGCTCGAGCGCGAGCGCGAGCTGGAACCGAACCTCCGCGGCGCTCACGCCGGCGGCGACCGCGGGTTCGAGCAGCGCGCGCACCTCGGCGTGGCGGCCGCGCAGGTTGTGCAGGGCCCCGAGCCGGCCGAGCGCGAACGCCTGGCGGGGCGACGCCTCGAGCACGCTGCGCAGGCGCTCCTCGGCCTCGTCGAGCAGGTCCTCGGCGAGCGGCTCGTCCCCCTGTGCCTGCGCCTCGACCGCGGCCTGGAACGCCGCCTCGGCCTGGTCGAGGAGCCGGCGCTCGTCGGCCGCGCGGGCAGGTCCCGCCGTCCCGAGGAGCACGTACAGCACGAAGACGGGCCCCCGGAGGCGCACGCCCCGCTTCACCCCGGCTTGCGGTCGAGGAACATGAAGTAGCTCTCGGGGAAGTCGTCGAAGCGCATCGCGCCGCCGCAGCGCTCGCACGGGAACGTCGGCGGATCGCTGCCCGACGGCAGGTGCACCGCCGGCTCGAGCTCGAGCATGTCCTGGTGGCCGCAGGCCTCGCAGGCGTACGGCGCGTCGAACGACTCGATCACGACGTCGCTGGCGGCGCCACGGACGAGGTTGAACTGGCTGACCATGCAGGCGGGGCAGTGCCGCAGCGACACGGAGCCCCTCGGCGTGAGCGCCCGCAGGAACTTCACCCACTCGCGCACGCCCCGCGAGTTGATGAGCGTGACGTGGCCGAGGTCCACGACCACCGGCGCGAGGATCGGGCCCACGCCGTGGAGCGACGCCGTCTCGTCGATCGGTCCGGCGAGGCGCAGCGTCGTCTGGCGCCGGTCCCGGAAGACGTCGATGCGCAGCCGGTTCAGCTCCGCCACGGGATCAGCATATCGCATCGGCGCCGGCGGTGAGGTCGGTTGCTCCCCTGAGGGCCGCGGAATACCCTGGCCTGGTGCCGTTCCGGTCGATCAGCGCGAGGCTGAGCCTGACCACTGCGGTGGTGGTGGCGGTGGTGGTGGCGACGTTCCTCGGCATCGAGGTGAGCGCGCTCTCCACCTGGTCCGCGTCCGAGGCGGAGGCGCGCACGCAGGCCACCCGCGCGGCCAAGGACGCGGTCGCGAACGCCCTCGTGCGCTCGACGGCGATGGCCGCGCAGGCGGCGCTGTTCGACCGCAACTACACCTACCTGCAGGCCCTCGCCGAGACGGCGGCCGCAGTCGACCCGGACGTGCGGTTCGTCGTGCTGGCGGACGACACGGGGCAGATCGTCGCGGACTCGCGCTCCGACCGCGCGGCCCGGCCGCCCCGGCTCGTAGACGACGAGCTGTCGGTCCGCCTGCGCGCCGGCGCGAGCTGCCCGTGGGCGCCGGACAAGCTCGACCCGAGCCTGGTCGTCTACGCCGAGAGCGTGCGCCATCCCGGCGAGGAGCGGCGCGCCCTCGGACAGCTCCGCGTGGGCCTGTCGATGCGCTCGCTCGAGGGGCAGCTCGGGGCCGCGCGCGAGGCGTCCGAGCTCCGCGCGCGTCGCGCGGTCGAGCTCACCGGGCTCATCGCGGTGGGCCTCGTGCTGTTCGGCGCGGGACTGGCGATCCTGCAGGGCATGCGCGTGGCGCGGCCCATCGTCGAGCTCGGCGCGCTCGCCAGGCGCATCGCCGACGGGGAGCTCTCGCTGCGCGTGCCGGCGCGCGGCAGGGACGAGCTGGCCCGCCTCGCGGTGGACTTCAACCACCTGGCGGACCGGATCTCGGCGCTGCTCCAGGAGAGCGCGGCGCGCGCCGCCCTCGACAAGGAGCTCGAGCTCGCGCGCGCGGTGCAGGAGTCGCTGCTCCCCTCCCCGGGCCTGGTCGATCACGGCAGGCTGCGCCTCTGCGGCGTGGTCGAGCCCGCGAGCGAGTGCGGCGGCGACTTCTGGGCGCACCGCGACGTGGGCGGCGGGCGCGTCCTCGTCCTCGTCGGCGACGTGGTCGGTCACGGCGTCCCGGCGGCGCTCATCACCGCGGCGGTCGTGGCGGCGTGCGAGCTCATCCCCGACGCGGCGTCGCCCGAGCGCGTGCTCGCGCACCTCGACCGCGCGGTGCGCCACGCAGGACGCGGGCGGTTCACCGCGAGCGCGTTCGCGACGGTGGTCGATCCGGCGGGCGGCACGGTCCGCTACTCGAACGCGGGCCACCCGGCGCCGCTCCTCGTGCACCCCGGCGCGGGGATGGAGCCGCTCGTCGAGCTCGGGCCGCTGCTCGGCGAGGAGGCGAGCCCCGAGTTCACCGTGCGTTCGACGCGCATCGCGGCCGGGGACGTGATCGCCTGGTACACGGACGGGCTGACCGAGGCCGAGGACCCAGCGGGCGAGGCGCTCGGCGAGCGCCGCCTGCGTCAGAGCATACAGCGGCGTGTCCAGGCGGGCCTCGGCCCCGTCGAGGTGCGCGACGCCGTGCTCGCGGATCTGCATGCCCACCGCGCGAGCGCCCGCATCGAGGACGACGCGACGATCGTGGTCGCGCAGATCGTGGGGTAGAGTCGCGCGCGTGGAGCGGACCCTCGTGTTCCTGGTGCGACATGGCGAAGTCGAGAATCCGGCGCGGGTGCGCTACGGGCGCCTGCCGGGGTTCCGCCTGTCGCCGCGCGGGCACGAGCAGGTCGCGGCGACGGTGCAGCACCTGGCCGCGCGCGTGTCCGACGTCGGCGCCGTGATCACGAGCCCGCTCGAGCGCGCCGTGCAGACGGCCGAGCCCATCGCGGCGCGCTTCGGGCTGCCGCTCGAGCGCGACTCGCGGGTCATCGAGGCCGACTCGCACTTCGAGGGCCTGCCGCTCGACGCGCCGAAGTCGCCGCGTTACTGGCGCGAGATGCGGAACCCCTTGCGCCCGTCCTGGGGCGAGCCGTTCGAGGAGCTCGGCCGGCGCATGTCGGGCGCGATCTTCGACGCCGCGCGCGCGCACCGCGGCAAGGCCGCCGTGATCGTCTCGCACCAGTCGCCCATCTGGGTCGCGCGGGCGCACCTCTCCGGCTTCCACGGGCCGCCGTGGCTGCTCGGGCGGGTCAACTGCCACCACGCGTCGGTGTCGACGCTCTGGTTCGAGGGTCTGCGCTTCGTCACCTGGTGGTACTGGAAGCCGTGAGCGCCGCAGAGCGGTCGCCCAGCGAGATCAACTTCGCGTGGGTCACGCGCCTCCGCTGGGCCGCCATCGCCGGGCAGGCCGCCACCATCGCCGGCGTGCAGAAGGGCCTCGGCGTCGAGCTCCCGCTCGCGGCCCTCGCCGTCGTGCTCGCGATCGAGAGCCTGCTCAACCTCGCCTGTTTCCTTTGGCTGCGCCGCGGGCGCGCGGTCACCGACACCGTCGTGTTCGCGACGCTCTGCGTCGACGTCGTCGTGCTGACGGCGCTCCTCTACCTGACGGGCGGGCCGAACAACCCCTTCTCGTTCCTGTACCTCGTGCAGATCGCGCTGGCGGCGAACGTGCTCGCGGAGCGGTGGACGTGGGTGCTCGTCGCCCTGTCGCTCGTGGCCTCCGGCGTCCTCTTCGTCTGGCACGAGCCGCTCGAGCTGCCGCACGGCGAGCACGACCACGGGGGCGGCGAGTTCAACCTGCACCTGCAGGGCATGTGGGTCGCGTTCGGCGTGGCCGCGGCGTTCATCGTGTACTTCGTCATGCGCACGACCCGCGAGCTGACGGCGCAGCGCGCGGGGCGCGAGGCGGCCGAGCGCGTGGCCATGCAGAAGCAGCGGCTCGCGTCGCTGGCGACGCTCGCGGCCGGCGCGGCGCACGAGCTCGCCACGCCCCTCGGGACGATCGCGCTCGCGGCCCGGGAGCTCGAGCGCGCGCTGGCCGCGGCGGGCCAGAGCGAGGCGCTCGACGACGCCAGGCTCATCCTCGATCAGCTCGGCCGCTGCCGCGCGATCCTCGATCACATGTCGTCCGACGCGGGCGCGAGCGCCGGGGAGGGGCCGTCGGAGCTGCGGCTCGACGCGCTGGCAGGCCGGGTCGTGGAGGATCTGGCGGAGCGGCCGCCCGTGCGCCTCGAGGTCACGGACGGCGAGCGGTCCCTGTGCCTGCCTGCGCGCTCGATCGCGGTCGCGCTGCGCGGCCTCGTGAAGAACGCCCAGGACGCGTCGCCGGCGGACGCGGAGGTGACGGTGCGCGTGCGCGGTACGCTCGGGGGGCTGCGCGTCGAGGTCGCGGATCGCGGCACGGGCATGGCGCCCGAGATCCTGGCGCACGCGGGCGAGCCGTTCTTCACCACCAAGGACCCGGGGCGCGGGATGGGCCTCGGCCTGTTCCTCGCGCGCGAGGTGGTCGAAGGCGTGGGCGGTCGCCTCGAGCTCGACTCCGCGCCGGGTCGCGGCACGACCGTCGTGGTGGAGCTGCCTGCGACGATTCGCCGCACGCCGGGGGCCGCGTGAAGGATCAAGATGCGGTCGTGCAGTCCGCATCGATCCTGGTCGTCGACGACGACGCGGTCTTCCGCGAGCGGCTGGCGCGCGCGCTGCGCGAGCGCGGCCACGAGGTGCGCACGGCGGGCGACTTCGACGCCGCCGTGGCGGCGGCCGAGGCGGAGTCCCCGGAGCTCGCGGTGGTCGATCTGCGCATGCCCGGCAAGAGCGGCCTCGAGCTCCTGCGCGCGCTGCACACGATCGACCCCGCGACGCGCGTGCTGGTCCTGACGGGCTATGGCTCGATCGCGACCGCGGTGGACGCGGTCAAGCTGGGTGCCGTGCACTACCTCGCCAAGCCCGCCGACGCCGAGGAGATCCTGGCCGCCTTCTCGCGCGGCGACGCGCCCCTCGTGCCCTCGCCCGGCGACTTCCCCGCGCCGTCCTTGGCGCGCGCCGAGTGGGAGCACATCAACCGCGTCCTCGCCGACGCGGGCGGCAACATCTCCGAGGCCGCGCGGCGCCTTGGCATCCACCGCCGCTCCCTGCAGCGAAAGCTGCAGAAGTACCCCCCCGGCGAATAGCCCCCCATCCCCATCCCCCATCGTGCTCGTGCTCGTGCTCGTGCTCGTCTCTCACTCCGTCCGGATCACCGTGTGCCGCCACGACACCGGTTCGAACCCCAGCGCGCGATACAGCCGCTCCACCGCCACGTCGTCCGTATCCGCCACGATGTAGATGGGCGGCGCCCCGCCCGACCACGCGCCCGCGCCCTCGAGCGCGAGCCGGATGAGGTTCGACGCCACGCCCCGCCGCCGGTGTGACGCGCGCGTCTCGACGTCCTGGAACCGCGCGAGCTCGGGCCCCATCACCAGACCCAGCGCGCCGACCGCGACGTCCCCGTCCCACGCCGTCCACCACGTCGCGCGCCCGGTCGCGACGAGGCGCGCGTGCTTGTCGTACATCCAGCGCATGAACGCCTCGAGCGAGCCTCCCGGCTCGACCTCCGCCAGCGCGAGCTCCGTGAGCGCGCCGAAGTCCTCGATCCGCGCGGGCCGCATCGAGAGCCCCGCCGGCGGACCCGACAGCACCACGCGCCGCGTGAGGCGCAGCGTCGTCCTGCGCTCGTACGTCATGCCCGGCGGCAAGGTCGCGTCCGGCGGCCGAGGATCCAGGCACTCCCACCGCAGCCGCCCGCACCCTCGGCTCGCGAACCACGCCGCGAGCACCTCGGCCCAGCGCTCCGCCGGCGCCTCCGGCGGCGCGGGCGCCTCGTCGAGGATCGCGCAGTTGCCGTCCCAGTAGTCGCTCCGCGACGGCGTGCGTAGCTGGATCCAGCCGTCGCCCTCCGCGACTTCCGTGACCTCCGAGTCCACGAACAGGTCGCTCCGCGTCCCGGGCAGATCTCTCGATCTCATCTCGCCCCCTTCACCGCGGCACGCGCGGCTTCATCCGCGTCGGCCGATCATCCCTCGCGCGCACCGGCGGAAGCGTCGGATCCGCCTTGGCGACCCTCAGATACCGCCTCCGCGTGACCTGCTCTCCGTGCACGAAGTACTTCGGGAACCCGCGCCGCAGCCGGCCGCTGCTCCAGTTCCACTCACGGTGGATCCCGTGCGGGACCCCGTCGACGTAGTGCTCCTCCAGCCAGACGCACCGCGCGTTCGTCCACCACCGCTTGTAGCCGTGCAGCTTGCCGCGCCTGAACGTGTAGCTCTCGGTGAGCGTGCGCAGATCGCCGAACCACGCGTCGAGCCCCGTCCCTCGCACGAACCGCGATCGCACGAGCAGCCGTCCGCGTTCGTCCCACTGCCGCTGGAGGCCGTGCTGCACGCCGTGCACCCAGCTCGCGCGGTACATCGTGCGGCCGTCCTCGAACCCGTGCCGCTCGAGCCCGTGCATGCGCCCCGCGTCGTCGTGATGGCACTCGTACTCGAGGGCCCCCGACGCGTGCCACGTCGCGTACGCCACCCGGCGCCCCGCGACCAGCCACTCCGCCCCGCCCTCCGGCAGCGCGCGCTCCACCGCGCCCGCCGGGATCCCCTTCGGCACCTCGCGCCGCACGACTACGGGCTCCCTGGTTGAGCGACAGCGGACACCGAGCCGCGAGCGGAGCGAGCGCGGGCCGCCCGCAGGCTTTGCCGCAAGTTGGCGTTGCGCGCCTTCGGCGCTACCGGCCCGCGGAGCGCGGAGCGCGGAGCGGGAGAAACACAGCTCAGCTCCGAGTCGCTCGAGGTGTGTATCGAAGGACCGGAGCCCGCGCACATCGACGTGGGTTCAGACTACTTCATGCGCTCGCCGAAGACGCGCCGCGACAGGTCGCTCTCGAGCACGCCGTCCGGATCGAGCCGCCGCTTGAGCGCGAAGAACGCGTCGAGCCGCTCCTTGCCGAGCGCGCGCTCCACGTCCGCCGGCCGCAAGACCGCGTCCTTGGCGAAGTAGAAGCGCCCGCCGCCGTCGAGCACGCGCGCCGTGAGCTCCTCCGTCATGCGCCAGAGCGCCTCGCGCCGGCCCGGAGGCACGCGGAAGTCCATCGCCAGCGACCAGCCGTCCACCGCGTGTGAGAGCAGGAACGCGTCGGGCCGGTGCCGCTTGAGGACGCCCAGGTACGACGGGATGCCGTGCCTGTGCGTCGTGCGGATGACGTCGCGCATGACCTCGCGCGCGGTCTCCTTGGGCACGAACATCTGGTACTGGATGAAGCCCGTGGGGCCGTAGGACAGGCGCCAGTTCGGCACGTAGTCGAGCAGGAACGCGAAGCCGACGTGCGACTGCACGAACGCCTGGCCGTGGTGCCACCGCGAGCTGTGGTACTTGGCGGCGTTGACGAAGCGCACGCCCACGTCGTTCATCCACGGGCGCATGAGCTTCCACAGCGCGCTCCGCGGCAGGCCCATGATCTTGCCCGGCAGCGATTGCTTCTCCGCGTGCAGCGACTCCGGGTACCCAGGGTCCTCGTCCGCGTGCAGGTACGTCGCGCGGTGCAGGACCCCGCGGCCGAGCGCGCTGCCGCCCGAGACGCAGTCGATCCACCCGACGAGGTAGTCCGCGCCCGGCAGGCTCTCCTCGAAGAGGTCGAAGCACCCGCCGAGCGACGGCGCGACGAGCGGCACCACCTTCACCTGCCCGCCGCCCACGTGCTTGAGCCGCAGCTTGACGCGCGTGATCGCGCCGAGGAGGCCAAAGCCTCCGATCGCCGCGTGGAACACGTCGGCGTTCGTCTCCTGGCTGCACACGAGCCGCTCGCCGCGCGGCGTGACGAGCTCGAACTCCACGACGTGCTCGCCGATCGGCCCCGCGCGGAAGTTGTTCTTGCCGTGCACGTTCGCCGACAGGCACCCGCCGAGGGTCGGCCGCATCGTCCCCGGCACGACCGCCGGCCAGTAGCCGTCCTCGAGCGTCCGCCGCCAGAGGCCCTCGATGGTCAGGCCCGGCTCCGCGTCGATGATCCCCGCCGTCGGATCCCACGAGTGCACGTGGTCGAGCCGCGTCGGATCGATGACGAGGCCGCGTGAGCCGAGCGACGCGTCGCCGTAGCTGCGCCCCGAGCCGCGGAACGTGACCGGCAGGCCCTCGCCGCGCGCGCGGTCGACCAGCGCCACGAGCTCCTCGGTCGAGGCCGGCGCGACGTGCCGGCACGCGGCGTTCACCGCGCGACCGAAGCCGTCGAGCACGCGCAGCGGCGAGGCGATCCGCAGCGGCCGCGGCCCCGAGGGCTCGACCGTGGCGGGCACCACGGCCGGCTGCGCCTCGGGCGGCAGCGGCGGTGGCGCGCTCCGCCTGGGTGCCTCGACCGGTGCCTGGCTCATGCCGTCGACTTTCAACCGTGGACCTTCCGTGCTCGGTGAAGCTTGTCAGAAGTTCATGTGGCGGAACACGAAGCTCGGGATGCTCCGCACGATGAAGGCCACGAGCGCCCAGCGCGACGGCACGAACGCGCTCGGGCTCGTGCCCCGCCGCGCGAGCGCCAGCGTTCGCCGCGCCACGAAGTCGGGCGTGACCACCCAGAACATGCCCGCAAGGCCCCTCGTCATCGCCGTGTCCACGAAGCCCGGCTTGATCGTGACCACGTTCACGCCGTAGCGCGAGGTCCGGTTGCGCAGCGCCTCGAGGTACGTCGACAGCGCCGCCTTCGACGTGAAGTACGCGGGATTCCCGCGCCGCCCGCGCTCGCCCGCGATGCTCGACAGGCCCACGATGGTGCCGCGCCGCGCCGCCTCGAACTTCGCGGCCGCGAGGTCGCCCCACGCCATCGCGCCGAGGACGTTGACCTCCATCATCTGGCGGTCCTTGTCGAACGCGTACTCGCCCTCGACGACCTTGGGCATCACGCCCGCGGCGTAGACGAGCGTGTCCACGCCCCCGAGGTCGGCCTCGATACGCGCCCACAGGTCGGGCGTCTCGTCGAAGCGCACGACGTCGTGCGCGTACGTGCGCACCGGCGTCTGCCCCTTGGCCTCGGCCGCGACCCTGGCGAGCTCCTCGGCGCGCCGGCCGACGATGGCCACCTGGGCGCCCTCGGCCGCAAGTCGCTGGGCGATCGCGGCCCCGATTCCGCTCGAGGCACCGACGACGATCGCCCTCTTCATCTCGACGGACATGACGCCCGGAACAAAGCACAGAAGCCGCGTCCGGGGCAAACCCGCCGCGGGCTCGGGCTTGACGCGCGCAGGGCCCCCCGGTATCTGGAATGGGTCATGTCGGGGTTCCTGGCCGCGCACCGCAAGCACCCGGCGAGGTCCCTCGCTGCGCTCGTGCTCGCGTGCCTGAGCCTTCTGACGCCGCTCGCGGAGCTGGCGCACGTCGCGGGCGCGCACCACGTGCGCTGCGCGGATCACGGCGAGGAGGTGCACCTCGCGGCCGCCCCGGCTGGTCCGCTCGATCTGGCGCAGCTAGCCCGCACGCCCGCGGTCGACGCGGCCCCGGGCTCCGCACCCGCGGAGGCGCACGCGCACTGCGCGCTGACCCCGGGGCACCTCTCGCGTCTCTGCGCCGGGCCCCCGCCCGCCGCGACCCTCGCGCCGTCGCCGTCGCTCCTCGTGTCGCCGCTGCCTGTCGCGACGCCACGTGCGCCGCGCCTTCGAGCCCTCCGCCTCGCGCCCAAGACCTCTCCGCCGCCCGCCCTGGCGTAGTCGCGCGACGCGGTCGCGCAAGTGCCGGCGATCGCGCCGGCTGTGTCCGTGGTCCGCCGCGGACGGGGCTCGCCCGGGCGCATCGCACCGGGTGAAGGCCGGGAGAGGTCCCTTGTTCGATCCGTCACGCACTCGATCACGCCGCCGCGTGCGCGCGCCGCTCTTCGCCGCGCTCGCCTTCGGGCTCGCCTCCTCGGCGAGCGCCGCTCCGCCCTCCGTGGGCCCCCGTCCGCGCCTGGCCGCCGCGCCCGGTGGGGGCGCCCCGCAGAAGAACCCGTTCGAGCCGCCGCGCCTCCTGCGCGCCGTCGAGCCGGCCTACCCCGAGGAGGCGCGCAAGGCCGGCATCGGTGGCACCGTGGTGCTCTACCTGGAGCTCGATGCCCAGGGCAAGGTCACCGACGCGCGCGTCGTCTCGAGCATCGCGCCCGCGCTCGACGAGGCGTCGCTGGCCGCCGCGCGCAAGCTGGTCTTCGCGCCCGCGCGCCAGGGTGGAAAGCCCGTCCCCTCGTCCGTCGACTACGCGTTCACCTTCGAGGCCGCCGCCGGCTCCGGCCCCAAGCCGCCCCCCGCGCCCACGCCCGCGCCCGCGCCCGCGCCGCCGGCCCCCGAGCCCGCCATCGAGCCCGGCCCGATCGCCGACGAGGTCATCGAGATCCACGAGCACGTCGGCCCCGAGCGCGCGCTCTCGGCCTCGCGCGCCAAGCGCGCCGCGAGTGACTACCGCATCGATCGCGACGTCCTCGCTGCGGCCCCGCGCAGCGGCGCCGGCGATCTCCTCGGCGCCGCCCCCGGCGTCTACGTCTCGCGCCCCGAGGGCGAGGCGGTCGCGCACCAGATCTTCCTGCGCGGCTTCGACGCCGAGCACGGCCAGGACATCGAGCTCACCGTCGGCGGCGTGCCCATCAACCAGCCCGGTCACCTCCACGGCCAGGGCTACGCCGATCTCAACTTCATCCTGCCCGAGGTCGTGCACTCGATGCGCGTCACCGAGGGCGTCTACGATCCACAGCAGGGCGACTTCGCGGTCGCCGGGAGCATCGACTTCCGCCTCGGCGTCGCCGAGCGCGGCTACCGCCTGCAGACGACCGCCGGCTCGTTCGGCACGATCCGCCAGCTCGCGCTGTGGGCGCCGCCCGGCGAGCCCGACGAGTCCTTCGCCGCGGTCGCCGTGCGCAAGAGCGACGGCTTCGGGCAGAACCGGGGCAGCGTCGCGGGCAGCGCCATCGGCCAGCTCGTCTTCGACGCCAAGGGCTTCCGCGGGACGCTGGGCCTCGTCGCCCACGGCGCGCGCGCGGGCCTCGCGGGCGTCCTGCGCAAGGACGACGTCGACGCCGGCCGCGTCGACTTCTACGGCAGCTACGCCGATCCCTCCGCCAGCGCGCAGTCCGCGCTCGGCACGCGCACGCACGCGCTCCTGCACCTCGAGCGCCCCGGCGAGCTCGGCGCGCAGAGCGACTTCGATCTGTGGGTCGCGCTCGCCGACTTCCGCCAGCGCGCGAATTTCACGGGCTACACCGAGCGCGCCGTGCAGAACCCCGAGTGGATCGGCCGCGGCGACCTCGTCGAGCAGGAGAACCACGACCTCGGCCTCGGCGCGCGCGTGGTGCACCGCACGACCGTCTTCGCGCCGGTCGACTGGGCGCACGGGCAGGGCGAGCTCGGCCTCGACACGCGCACGCACTGGATCGATCAGGCGCAGAACCTGCTCCAGCAGCCCGACAACGAGACCTGGGACCGCCGCGTGGACGCGTCCATCCGCTCGACGGACCTCGGCGCCTACGTCGATCTGCACGCGCACCTCTCCGGCTGGCTCGACCTCCGCGGCGGCGCGCGCGCCGACGTCCTCTACTTCGACGTCGACGATCGGCTCGCCAACTTCACGCCGAGCTTCCAGCGCCAGATGCACCTCGTCGGCTTTCGCCGCACCGCGCTCGGCGTCGCCGTCGGCCCGCGCGCCTCGCTCGAGGTGCAGCCGCTGCCGTGGCTCGACGTCGTCGGCTCCTACGGCCAGGGCTTCCGCTCGCCGCAGCCGCGCCAGCTCGCCGAGGGCGAGGACGCGCCGTTCGCGAAGGTCCACGCGGGCGAGCTCGGCCTGCGCCTGCACCCGTTCGACGAGGGCAAGCTCGAGGTCACGACAGCCGCCTTCCTGACGAGCCTCTCCTCCGACCTCGCGTTCGATCCCGCGGAGGCGCGCACCGAGCGCATCGGCCCCACGACGCGCAAGGGCCTGGCCGCGCACGTGGTCGCGCGCCCGCTCGGCTGGGCGCTCGCGTCGGTCTCCGTCACGTACGTCCGCGCGACGCTCGACGCGCCCCCGCCCGCGACCGCCGACAATCCCCTGCCGCCGTACACGCCTGGTCAGAGCCTGCCCTACGTCCCGCCCCTCGTGGTCCGCGCCGACCTCGGCGCCAAGCAGACGTTCGCGCTCGGCGGCGAGCGCCTCGAGGCGCGCGTGGGTCTCGGCCTCACGCTCCTCGGTGAGCGGCCGCTCCCCTACGGGCAGACCGCCAGCGGCTTCGCCCTCCTCGACGCCGGCGCGAGCGCGCGCTGGCGCTGGTTCGAGGGCGGCGTCGACGCCTTCAACCTCCTCGACGCGCGCTACGCCGCCACCGCCTACTCGTTCGTCTCGAGCTGGAGCCCCGGCGCCATCCCCTCGCGCCTGCCCGCCCAGCACCTCTCCGCCGGCGCGCCGCGCACGATCCTCTTCAACGTCGGGGTGCGCCTGTGAGAGCCCTCCTCCTGACCACGGCCCTCACCTTCGCGTGCACGACCACGGGCGAGCGCGAGGTCCCGCTCGTCGCCGAGGCCACGGGGCGCGCCGCTGAACCAATCCGCGTAGGCGAATATATCATCGTGCTGACCGCCGCCCGCGTCGGCCTCGGCCCCTTCTACTTCTGCGCCACCGAGGCCGCCTCCAGCGACCTCTGCCCGACGGCGCGCGCCGAGCTCCTCGTCCCGCTCGCAGCGGACGCGCTCGATCCGACGCCGCAGCCCTTCGCGGGCGGCCAGGCCCTGACCGGCGCGATCCGCTCGGTCGCGTTCGACTTCGCCCGTCCCTGGCTCGACACCGGGCACGCGCCGGCGCCCGCCACGGGCGCCCCCGGGGGCCACTCCGCGCACTTCGAGGCCACGGTCACGAGCGCGAGCGCGAGCTTCCGCGTGGTGGTGGACCTCGACCTCGACCCGCAGCTCCAGGGCGAGCACGCGGTGCAGGGCGCGCGCACCTCCGTCGACGTCGGCGTCGCGGGCGTGCGCCTCGACATCGGCCTCGACCCGATCGCGTGGTGGGCCAAGGTGGATCCCACCGAGCTCGCCGAGGCCGCCGCCGCGGGCGCGGACCCCGTCGTCGTCACGCGCGACTTCCGCGCGTGGAACGCGCTCGTCCTCGCGATGACCGCGCAGCTCCCGCCCACCTTCACCTGGAGGACGCCATGAGGACCCAAGGCCTCCTCGGGCCCGCGCTCCTCGCCGGCTGCAGGTGAAGGCGGCAACCTCTCGGGCGCGAACCTCCCCATCTTCACCGCCCACGACTACCTCGAGGCCCAGGCGCGCTCGCTCGGTGACGGCGACGGCGAGTGCCCGGCGCGGCGCGTCCTGCCCTGATTGCGGTCAGCGCTCCACGGGCTCCTCGGACGGCTCGTACCAGCCCGGTGAGCCGCGCAGCCAGCGGAGCACGCCGCGCTCCACGAGCGAGACCACGTAGTTGACCAGGTGGTTGGTGTCCTCGGGCGAGATCGATCCCTCGAAGCTCGCCATCGGCGTGCCGTCGAGCCCCGTGCGGATCGTACGGTGAAGATCGCGCCTCGAGGGCCCGCTGCGGTACAGGCCGCGGCGGAAGTCGGCCGGGCGCGCCATGTGCCCTGCGTCGTCGCGCAGGTCGTGCAAGGGCACGGCGCCGTCGCCAGCACCCTCGGGGCCGTGGCAGCGCCCGCACTGGAGCTCGACGTAGAGCGAGCGGCCGCGCGCCACCGAGGCCGGTGACGCTGCCGTGGCCGCGGGGATCTCGATCGGCGGCTCCGGCGCCTGCCTGCCGAAGCGCGAGGAGAGGGTCTGCAGGTGCGCGACGACATCGGCGATCTCCTGCGACGTCAGGACGCGCGACCAGGCAGGCATGGCGGTCCCTGGCACGCCGGCCTGGATCGTGCGCGCGAGGTCCGTCGCCGTGGGGAGGGCGCCTGTCGGCGTGGAGCGGTACCGGTACACGCCTTGCGTGAAGTCGCGCGGGGGCGGGACCAGCCCGACCGCCGCACGGCCGCGGCCGTCGCCCTGCTCTCCGTGGCACGAGGCGCAAAGGCGCCGGAATACCGCGCGGCCTCGCTCCGGGGACGGGTCTCGTCGCGCGCTCGGCGCCGGTGGTACGCACGAGGCGACGACGAGCACGAGGGCGACGAGGGCCCGCTCAGAAGAAGACATGCGCCTCCACCGCCAGCGTGTCCGCGTTGCCGACCTCGTCCTGCGGGACGCTCTGCCGGATCGTGTAGGCCGCCGAGAGCCCCAGCATCGGCAGCGCGAAGCACTCCAGCGCGGCACGCAGCGTCGTTCGCTGGTCCTCTTCCACGTCCCAGGCGGGGTCGTGGTAGCCCCACGCGACGCGCAGGTGCAGCCCGCGGTGGACGAGGAGTCCCGCCTCCGCGTAGGCCGCGAGCGCGTACAGGCTCCGGTGCTCGCGCCGAAACCGCGTGCCGATGAGGTCCAACTCGCCGAGGAGCGCGAGGCGCCCGAGGGTCACCCCGAAGAATGGGCCCGTCGCCCACGCCACGCGCGGTGTCGTACGGTTGTAGGAGCCGGACCAGCCGAGGCGCAGGGCGCCGAGCGTGAGCTCGCCCAGGCCCGACAGCTTCTTGAACTGGTCCTCGTCGAGGCGGCCGCCGGCGCCGTTGCTGGCTGCGAGGAAGACGCTCAGCGGTCCGCGCTCGAAGCCGACCTCCAGACCGAGATCGGGCGCCGCGAAGTCGTAGCCGGTCTCGCTGCGGATGAACTCGCGGTCGCCCCAGATGCGCACGCCGTAGGGCAGCAGGAGGTATCCCGCCTTGACGTGCAGGTCGCCGCCGGCGACGAGCAGGAACGCCTCCCGGCTCTCGGCGCTGCCACCCGCGACGCTGGTGTCGAGGTAGAGCGTCACGGCCGGGCCGAGGTCCGCCTGTACGTACAGGTTCGCCTCCTGGCTGTCGAACGTGTTGTGCGTCGCCGCGGCGAAGTCCGTCTGGTTCGAGGCGCGCAGGTTCGCGCCGAGCGACACGTGGTCCCCGACGTGTGGATCGATGGTGGGGGCGGCGGCAGTCAGGCCGAGATCGAGGTGCGTGAGCGCGTACTGGAACCCGAAGTCCGTGCGCTTGCCGCCTCCCGAACGGTTGACGTGGCACCTGCTGCACTTGTAGCCCTCGCGCTGGGCGAAGTAAGGCTCCGCCTGGGCGTTCGGCCCGAGCGCGGCCACGAGCAGGACCACGAGGACGGCGCCCCTCAATTGCGCGGCGCCCCTTCCGCGATCCACTGCCGGATCACCGCGACCTCCTCGGCCGGACGCGCTGCGCGGTTGCGCGGCATCTGCCGGCCCGCCATCCCTGGCCCCGCCTCGAGCTTGATGACGAGGTAGCTGGCGTCGGGGTCACCCGGGGCGACGAGCCGGATCGCGGGACGCTCCGACGACGGCCGATCCACGAGCGCCTCGAACGCCGCCTCGGGCGACAGGTCGAGGCCGCGCGGCGCGGACGCTCCAGCGTGGCACTCGGTGCAGATCGGGGTGAAGAGCTCGCTCGCGATCGCGGAGAACGTCGGCGGGAACGCATGCGCGCCGAAGCGGGAGCCGAGGGCGGGCGCGAAGGGGCGGCCCGCAGGGCGTCCGAGCTCGTCGAGCGTGCTGCCGTCCCCCGCGCACGCGGCGACGAGGCCGCCGGCGAGGATCCACCCGAGCAAGCGCGCTCGCTCGGCCCCGGGCAGGCCCTCATTCCTCAACGTACTCACCTGCAGGCAGACATGCGGGCAGGCCGCCGGGCACGAGCCCGGAGGCGTACGCCTTGAGCTGCTCGCGGTCCTCGCTCGTCACGGGCGGGAGGTCGCGGCCGAGCCGCTCGAACAGCGGCGCCGCCCAGAGCGGGGGCATGCCGCGCGGGTGCTCGGCAGAGCCGAGGTCGAGCTTCGCGCTCACCTCGCACGCCTCCCACTGACCCTCGAGCCCCTGGCGCGCGAAGGCCGCGAAGCGGGCGACGGAGGTGTAGTCCGGGGGGATCGGCTCGGCGAGCAAGGTCTTGAGCTCGTGGAGCTCGTGCAGCACCCACGCCTTGCGATCGGACATCGCAGGGTCGAGGCCGGCGTCGTCGGCAGGATCGGCGGCCCTTCGCAGGTCCCCGGCGGTGCGGTGGCGCAGCCCCTCGGGGAAGGCGTCGATGGGGAATCGAAGCTCGTCGAGCTCCGCGTCCGGCAGGGCGCGCACGTCGGCCACGAGCCGCGCGATGCCGCCCGCGTCGTGGCACCGCGCGCAGCTCGCGGCGAGGACCGGCGCCGCTGCCTCGGGATCGTCGCCCTTGCCCGCGCAGGCCGGAAGGAGGACCGACAGGAGGAGGCCGAGGGTGGACTTGTACGAGACGTGGGTGTTATTGAACATGAGTTTCAATATCAGTTAGCACGCCACGACGAGGCTTGCTTGATATCGGTCAAGAGCGGCTCATTTTTGGTGAGGGCGAGAGTCCGCGCGCGTCGCACGCGCGACGGTGCGCGGACGAGCGGGATCAGCGCTGCGCTTCCGGCAGCGTCACGTGAGGCTCTGGCGTCGGGATGGAGAGAGGAGGTGGGCGGGCGGCGGGTGCTGCTAGACGTGCTCGCCGCGGGCGCGCATCTCGGCGACGGCGCGCTCGATGCCGATCCGGTCGATCGTGCGCATCGCGCCGGTCGTCACGCGCAGCTCGACCCAGCGGTTCTCGCTCGGGATGAAGTAGCGCTTGCGCTTGAGGTTCGGCTGCTGCACGCGCTTGGTCTTGATGTTCGAGTGCGACACGGAGTTGCCCACCAGGGGGCGCTTGCCAGTCAGCTTGCACGTGCGAGACACGGGATCCTCCTAAACGACTTCCGTTGCGACTTCCGGTTGCGGAAGCAGGGCTTTTATGCCAGCTTCCGGCTCCTTGCAAGCGAATAGTTCGACGGCGGTGGCCGGCGAACCTCAGTCCAGGAGCAGGTACATGACGTTCGTCGAGGTCGTTTCGAAGCACAAGGTCAAGATCGAGAAGCTGCTGCGCGCGTCGGCGACGGCCGAGGCCCGCTCGGACGCGGACACGGCCCTCGCGGCCCAGCGCGCCGCCATCCGCAAGGACAAGAAGGAAGGCGCCGCGGCTGCTTACAAGGAGGGCAACGTCGGCAAGCCCAAGAGCGGCCGCCCCGTGACCCGCCTGCAGATCGAGGCCGCCCTCGCCGGCGCGTCCGTGCCGCCCCGCGTGCGCGGCAAGCTCGCGCGCGCCCTCAAGGCCGCGCTCCCCGCCGCCGCGCAGGCCGACGTCGACGGCAAGAAGCTGTTCGTGCCGCCGAAGGCGGCCTAGCCGGTTGCCGTGTGGCCGCCTCGGAAGGCGGCCACCGCCGACCCCCTACGGCTTCGCGCCGTGCGCACGCCGTGCCGTCGCAGACCCCTTGCCTGGAGGTCAACGCAGCGGGCGCGCCGCCCTCCCCCGGCCCCAGCCGGCAAACCCGTGCCCGGGCCCCCCTCCCTGCGTCTTCGCTCGCTGCGCGAGGGACGCCCTTGCGGCTTCTCTCACCTCACCGGATTCCGCCTGAAGCCTGAAGCCCGAAGCCTGAAGCCCGAAGCCCGGTGTAGGACTGGCTACGACATCAGCCAGCACAAAAGCCCCACTCGCCACCTGGTAGCACCCTAACTCGCTGATTCCCCGCGCGCCGAGTCCGGCACGGTCCTTGGTCTATGGACCCCGCGGAGGTGCCAGATGCCGGCCCCGGGATTCGTTCGCTCGCTCCTCAAGCTCGCCCCCCTGACGACCCTCGCGTGGCTCGGTTCGCCCGGCTGCGGCGGGCAGGCCGCGCCCGACGCGGCGGCGGACGAGGACGACCTCGAGGCCGTCGAGGAGAGCAAGGCCGACAACTTCCGTGGCACCAACGCGCGCGAGTTCCTGGCGACCGCGACCGCGACCGTCACGCTCGACGCGTCGATGGCGGGCAAGCCCGAGGCGGATCGCCGCGCGAAGGCCGAGGAGCTCGTCTCCGCGAAGCTCATGCAGATCGGCTGGTTCCTGAACCTCTGGGTCCTCGACAAGGAGCCCGAGGACGCCAACAAGGACTACGGCAGCTACCACGCGATGGCGCGCACGAACAGCGTCAAGTCGCTGCAGATCACCGCCAGGAGCGAGCTCGAGTGGTCGTTCAACTTCGAGGCGACCATCGCGGCGCAGAACGACTTCCTGCGCGTGATGGCGGGCACGGCCGAGGGCGGCAAGAAGCGCGCGTCCCTCAAGATGGCGAAGCTCGACAACGCGGCCCTGCTCGCCGGTGGCTGGAAGAGCTACGACGTGCACAGCTGGAACGGCGACAAGGAGGACGCGGCGTCCCTGGAGGTGCTGCCGATCCTCGTGGAGGCCGCGCCGCGCTCGTCGAACGCCTTCCTCAACTACGCCGCGCTCATGGCCGACGGCAAGCTCACCGTGGGCGCGCAGTTCGGCTGGGACTACAACGAGGGCCGCGCCGACCTGGCGAACGCGCGCCAGCTCTACGACGACCTCCTGCGCATCGGCTTTGCGTCGCCGGTCGCCAAGTACGAGGACCTCGGGCTCGCCTCGGGGCCGCTCAAGCGGACCGCGAAGTACGGGAGCAAGACCGTGGACGTCGAGGTGACGCTCATCCACCCCGGCATGGTCGCGGACCCCGCGGCCGACGCGAAGAAGCTCCGCGACGCGCTCGTCGATCTGCTCGCCACGCGCGAGGTCATCCTCTTCAACGGCCACGCGGGCACCTCGGGGCGCCTGCTGCCCGGTGACTTCCACGCGTCGAGCGCGGGCAACATCCTGCCGGCCGAGTACGCGACGCTGGCGCTGCCGTCGAGCTACCAGCTCCTCCTCATCGAGGGCTGCCAGACCTACGCGCGCTTCACCGACGGCTTCCGCGCGAACCCGAAGAAGCGTGGCCCCAGCGGCGAGCTCAAGAACATGGACATCGTGACGAGCACCTCGTACACGTGGACCAGCCAGGGCGCGGAGTCGATGGAGGCGATCCTCTTCCCGCTCGTCGGCCGCGACGCGCGCAAGGCCCTCTCGCCCGTCACCTGGGACGACGTCCTGCGCACGATGAACGCGGCGCCGAACCAGACGGCGTTCATGGGTGTCAACGGCATCGACGACGATCCGCACGCGCACCCCTACGGCAACGCCGACAAGCTCGGCCGCTCGTGCAGCTCGGCGACGCAGTGCGGGGGCGAGGGCAACGTCTGTCTGCGCCCGCGCGCCGGCGCCGCCAAGGTCTGCGCCACGCAGTGCATCGACGACGCCGGCTGCGGCGCGGGCTTCCGCTGCGCGCCCGTCTCCTCGAGCACGCGCACCGAGGCCCTCGGCGCCTGCATCGCCAGGTAGCTACACGAGTCACATCGCTGGCGGAAGCGTCAGCGTGCCCACGGGCCTGGGCTCGTCGCCGCGCGTGGCGAGCACGACCCCGACGACCCCTCCGACCAGCGCGGTGGCCCCTGCGGTGATCCAGATCCACGTGCGGCTCGGGGGCGGTGGCGGCGCCGGTGGTGGCGGCGGCAACACCTGGGGCGCGACGGGGGGCGGCGGGGGCACGAGCACCGGCGGAGGCAGCGAGCGCTCGAGCTCGCCCAGCGTACGTTCCGCGGCGGGCCGGAGCGGGTGCGCCGGCGCCTCGGCGATGAAGCGCCGCAGGAAGCCGATGGCCTCTCGCGGGCGCCCGAGGGCGCGGTGGCACTGCGCCAGGTTCAGCAGGAACTCGGCGCGCGGCAGGAGCTTGTGGCCGTCCTCGAACGCGCGCAGCGCCTCCTCGAGGCGGCCGGCGCGGAAGTGCGCCTCTCCAAGCCGGTAGAGCCGCTGCGCCTCGGCGCGCGTGGCCTCGTTCGGCACGGGCACCGGCGCCGTACCGCGCTGCGCGAGCGGCTGCGCGACGACGGGGGCGGCGCCGAGCGCCAGCGCGAGCGTCGCCGCCGTCATGCATCTGCCCATGCGAATATGTCGGCGGCCCATCCCGGCTGCGATCGTACCCGATGGGCGTCGGGGCTGGCGCCGCGTCACTTGGCGAAGGGATCGGCGAGCATCCCCGGCGAGATCGCGCCGGGCGCGGCGGGCCGGTCCGGCTTGCCGGGCGTGGGTGGCTTCTGGGCGGTGCGCGCGGGCCTGCGCTCCGGCGGCCTGCGCCGGTGCGTGATCGGCTCGGGTGGGATCTCGAGGGCGCTCTCGGGCTCCGGCGCGGCAGGCGCTGCCACCGCGGCCGGCGTCACGATGGCGGCGTCGCGCGCGGGCGGGGGCGGTCCGACGGCCGTCGCAGGTGGCCCGCCGCGGCCGAGGACGAGCGCGGCGATCGCGCCGGCGGCGATCAAGAGGCCGAGCCCGGCGAGGAGCCAGCGTGGCCGGCCGCTCACCGGCGCGAGCGTGGTCGGCGCGGCGAGCACGCGGGCTCGCCCACGCGCCGGCGAGTCCTCCCGCGGCTCTTCGCCGATCGAGCGCGTCTCTGCCCCGACGGAGCGGGTCTCGGGGCCGATCGAGCGCGTCGCGGGTGTGAGCGAGCTCTGCTCGTGATCGGCCAGCGTGACCGCGTCCTCGATGGGGCGACCCTCCTCGGCCAGCGCGCGGCGCACCTCGCCGGCGAGCGCGGCGGCGCCCTGCGTCCCGGGCAGCGCCTCGAGCGCGGCGGCCACCTGGGCCGCGGTGACCGGTCGTCGCGCGCGATCGCGCGAGACCAGCGCGAGGACGAGCGCGTCGAGCTCCCCCGGGATACCGGGGACCTTCGCGCTCGGCGGCGGCACGACCTCGTGCAGCAGCCGGTGCATCGTCTCGAGCTCGCTCTCGCCGCGGAACAGCAGCTCGCCGGTCAGGAGCTCGTGCAGCATGACGCCCAGGGAATAGAGATCGGCCGAGGCGTCCGGCGGGAAGCCCGCCACGAGCTCCGGCGCGAGGTAGGGCAGCTTGCCCTCGACGCCGGAGACGCTCGGCGCCTCCTCGGTGGGACGCGCGAGGCCGAAGTCGAGGATCTTCACGGCGCCGTCGACGCACGCCATCACGTTCGAGGGCGACAGGTCGCGGTGCACGAGCCCGCGGGGCGCCTCGGGCAGGCTGAGCGAGTGCGCCGCCTCGAGGCCGCGCGCGACCTCGGCGCCGGCGAACGCGACGAGCGGCCACGGCATCGGCCCGCGGGCGGGGCCGAGCCGGCGGAGCGTCACGCCGTGCAGGTACTCCATGACGAGGACGAGGCGGCCTTCTTCCGCCTCGAGCCCGAAGACCTGGACGATCGCGCGGTGGTGCAGCGCCGCGAGCACGCGGGCCTCGCGCTCGAAGCGCTGGCGCGCCCGCGGATCGTCGTCGAGGGCGGCGCGCACGATCTTGAGGGCCACGGGCCGCTCGAAGCCCGCCGCGCCGATGCGTCGCGCGAGATAGACCTCGCCCATCCCGCCCTCTCCGAGGCGGCGCACGATCTGGTAGCCGCTCGGAGCGCGGCCGACGCCCAGCACCCCACAATCTTCCCGGATCCACCGCTCACCGTCGAGGCGGCTATCATGCAGGTTGCGAGGGACCAGGTGCCGGCACGTGACGACGAGCGCACGCGGAGCGCGACGAGGCCCGAGGGGCCGCCCCGCCTCGACGGCGGCGTGGTGCGCGTGCTCGACGGCGCCGACCGCGGCAAGCGCCGCGTGCTCGACACGAGCGCGATCGTGATCGGCACGGCCGACGGCTGCGACCTGCGCCTCGAGGACGACCGCGTCTCGCGCCGGCACTGCGAGGTGCGCCTCGGCCCGCACGGCTTCCTCGTGCGCGATCTCGGCAGCAGGAACGGCACGCTGTTCGAGGGCTCGCGCGTGGGCGAGCTCGCGGTGCCGCCCGGCGCGATCCTCACCGTCGGGCGGACGCACCTCGTGCTCGCCGGCGCCGGCGACGCCGCGCAGCTCGCGCCGAGCGTGCGCGATCGCTTCGGCGAGCTCGTGGGCGCGAGCGTCGCGATGCGGCGGACGTTCGCCCTCCTCGAGCGCGCCGCCGCGTGCGACGCCACGGTGCTCCTCGGCGGCGAGACGGGGTCGGGAAAGGAGCTCGCAGCGCGCGCCATCCACGCCGAGGGCAGGCGCGCGCGCGGGCCGTTCCAGGTGCTCGACTGCGGCGCGGTGCCCGAGGGCCTGCTCGAGAGCGAGCTGTTCGGCCACAAGAAGGGCGCGTTCACGGGCGCCACGGCGGACCGGCCGGGCGTGTTCGCGCGCGCGCACGGCGGCACCGTCTTCCTCGACGAGGTGGCGGAGCTGCCCCTGCCGCAGCAGGCGGCGCTCCTGCGCGTGTGCGACCGGGGCGAGATCGCGCCGGTGGGCGGGACGGGCACGGAGCGCGTGGACGTCCGGATCGTCGCGGCGACGCACCAGGACCTCGCCACCGCGGTGCTCGAGCGGCGCTTCCGCGAGGATCTCTACTACCGGCTGCAGGTCCTGCCCATCGTGCTGCCTCCGCTCCGCGCGCGCGCGGGCGATCTGCCGCTCCTCGCCCGGCACCTGCTCGGCGAGCTCGGCGTGCGCGAGCCGGGCGCGATCGAGGGCCCAGGGCTCGCGATGCTCCAGGGCCACGGCTGGCCGGGCAACGTGCGCGAGCTGCGCAACGTGCTCGAGCAGGCGGTCGCCCTGGCCGGCCCGCGGGCCCGCTTTGCCGACCTTCGGTTCCAGCTCGCTCCCCCGGCCGCCGAGGGAGACGACCCGCAGGCTCCTTTCCAGGCCCGAAAAGAGGCCGCGATCGCGCGTTTCGAGCGGGATTTCCTCGTGGAGCTCATGCGCACGCACGAGGGGAACATCAAGCGCGCCTCGCGCGCCTCGGGCATCGAGCGCACCCAGCTCAAGCGCATGCTGCGCAAACACGACCTTCTCTAATGGTGTGCAGAGTTACAGGCTTGGTGGATCGATCCGCGGTAGCGTGAGGGTGTGACCGATCTGGCGGACCGCTGCGACGTCTACCTGCACGGCCCGACGGACCGACGGCCGGATGCCCTCCGGGAAGCGGCGAAGGCGGGTGCCAAGCGCCTGGCCGTGTCCGAGGAGCAGCTCTCGGTGCTCCTCATGTCACCGCGCGCGGTGCGGGTGCGCAGCCGCGTCGATCCGTCCATCGCCTGGAAGCTCGTCGACGTCCTGCGCGAGTGCGGCATCGTGGGCAGCGTCGTCGCTTCGGGCAGTCCTGCGCCGCAGGCCCCTGCCGCCGCCGCCCAGCCGCGCCCGCCGCTGCAGCCCGACGTCACGACGAGCAGGGTGCGCAAGGAGCTGCCGAAGGCGCTCGAGCAGGCCGCGACCGGCGAGTTCATGGCGCTCCTGTCCTCGTTCGAGGAGATGGTGGACGGCCAGGTGCCCGGCGAGCGAAAGACCGCATCACCGCCGGGCGCGGTGCCGCTGAGCCCGCGGGCGCTGGCTGCCACGCCGCCGCAGCCGGTCGTGATGCGCCCGATCGCGTCGACGCCGCCCGTCGGGACGCGTCCGGCGGCGCAGACCGCGCCCCTCGGCTCCCGGCCCGTCGTGCCGCCCGCCTCGATGCCACCGTCCGGGCCTCGCCCACCTGCTTCGGCCTCGCCACCGGGGACGCGCCCGGCCGCGTCGACGATCCTCCCGGGCGCCGCGCCCGCGACGGGGACGACGTCACCCGTCGCGGCGGCCCTGCGGGCGGAGCTCGAGCAGAAGTCGCGATCCCTCGAGGGCGTCGATCACTACTCCGCGCTCGGCGTGCAGAAGGGCGCGCGCAAGGAGGACATCAAGCGCGCCTATGTCGAGGTGGCGAAGGTCTTCCACCCGGACCGGATCACCGCGCAGGGCTTCGCAGCACTGCGCCCGCTCGCGGAGAAGGTGTTCTCTCGGCTCTCAGAGGCGCACGCCGTGCTGACCGACGACCAGAAGCGCGCCGCTTACGACGCCGCGCCGAGCGAGGCCGAGCGCGCCCAGGTGGAGGCTGCGGTCGAGCTCGTCCTCGACGCAGAGCGGCAGTTCCAGATGGGACAGAGCCTGCTCAAGCAGCACCACTACGCGCGCGCGGAGCAGCACCTCGAGCGGGCGTACAAGGCGAGCCCCGACGCCGAGCACCAGCTACTCCTCGCGTGGGCGCGCTTCAACAACCCCGCGCACGACCGCACGGCGATGCGCGTGGAGCTCCTGCAGGCGCTCACGCGCGCGGCCAAGGACCTGCCGCAGCTCGCGCGCACGCACGTCTTCGCGGGCGAGCTCTTCCTGTCCGAGGGCGACGCCGACAAGGCCTTCAAGGCCTACCAGCGCGCGCTCCAGCTCGACCCGAACGACGTGGACGCGGCGCGCGGCCTGCGCCTGGCCGAGACGCGCAAGCAGAAGTCGGCAAAGCCCTTCTGGAAGCGCTAGAGCACCGAACGGGTTGAACTGCGTTGGAGAATGCGGGCTTGCGCAGGCCCGCTGATCCGTGGACGAGCGCCGTCGCTGAAGGCTTCGGGCTTCAGGCCTCGGGCTTCAGGCTCCGGATCCGGGTCAGAGACCCG
>CAZQJC010000126.1:0-2482 GCA_964593795.1 uncultured Myxococcales bacterium
GGCCCGCCAAGGTGGCCCGGATGCTCGCCCTCGCGCACCACCTGCAGGGCGCCATCGACCGCGGCCTCGTGGCCGACCGGGCCGCCGTGGCGCGCAAGCTCGGGCTCACGCGGGCCCGGGTGACGCAGCTCCTGGACCTCTTGCTGCTCGCGCCCGACCTTCAGCAGGCCGTGCTGGCGCTCGAAGCGGTCGACGGCGCCGAGCCGATGAGCGAGCGGGCGCTGCGGGCCGTGGCCCACGCGGGGAGCTGGGTGGAGCAACGGGGGGCGTGCAAGATCCACGAATCTGCTCTTGCGTTCATGTGTTCCGATAAGGTAGCTTTCAACCTGACCGGGAACTTTGAGGGTCATCCCAATGGAAGCCTCCGACTTCGCCCAGCTCCTAAGGCAGATCCGTGAACGTCGACAACTCACGCAGGAAGAACTCGCACGGGAGCTCGATGTGACGGTCGGAACGTTGAGCAACTGGGAGAACGCTAGGCACCGACCCGTCCGCGCGCAGCGCCGGAGAATCGAACAGATCGCCGAGTCGCTAGGTCTTCTCGAGTCGTCTCTGCAGCGGAAGGCCCTATGACCACGAATCAGCTCGCGTTCTTTGGTACTGGACGCACCGCGCCGCCGGCAACCGTCGGCGTCGAGGTCAGAGCCGCTTGCGACCTGTCGGCTCCTGAGCGCCAGCTTCTCAGTCAAGCGCACCTGGACGACATCGCGCCGATCGAAGCGTGGAAAGTCACTGGGACCAACAAGCAACTGTCGTACTCCACCCACGGAGTATTTCGCTTCTTTGGAAAGTTCCCGCCACCCATCGCCAGGCATCTCATCGGCGAGTTTTCGGAGCGCGGGGATTGGATCCTGGACCCAATGATGGGCTCGGGTACGACGGCCGTCGAGGCCCTGGATATGGCCCGCAACGTCGTCGTGCGCGATGTCTCGCCACTGTCGACGCTTCTGTGCCGAGTAAAGACGACCCATGTTGCCGAGACGGATTCGAGGCGAGCATTCGATCGTGTGGCGAAGCTCGTCGGTTCGCCGGCAACGACGCCACTCCCGACTCCCATCGGTCTGAGGAACGCAGCGCACTGGTTTCTGCCCGAAACCATCGCGAGCCTCGGGCGCATTCGCGCTGCGATTGAGCCTGAATCTGACACGCCGGTTCGCGAGCTGCTGCTGACGGCATTCACCTCCACGGTTCGGCGGGTCTCGAAGGCCACCACCCAGCAAGGTCGCCTGTTCCTCGACGTCGAGAAGGCGAAGCCGGACGCATGGCCGACCTTCCGTGACCGCTTCGACAAGTATGCATCTGCAGTTGCCACGCTGCCGCGAGAACGTAAGGGGACGCGACTCCAGATCGAACAGCTCGATGCTCGTTCGAAGGGCAGCACATCTCGCCGCTTTCGACTCGCGATCACCCATCCGCCGTACTTCAACAACTACAAGTACTCGTCTGTTAACTCTCTTGAGCTTGCCTGGCTCGGCGTCGCCCACAAGGAGGTTCGCGCCGACGAGATTCGAGAGGCATTCAAGATCGGGAAGCCTGAAAAGGTCACGGAATATGTCGAGGACTTGGCCGCGGCCGTCGCGGCCATCTCGGAGCAGCTCGAGGATGGTGGCGTACTGGCGCTCATGATGGGCGACACGATTATTCGTGAGGGCTACATTGACGTCACGAGGCAGTTGCTACGGGCCATCGAGCAGGCTGGCGCGCACCTCAGGCTTGATCGGGTGGTGCTTCGAGTGCCCCAGTATACCGAGGCATCGTGGGTCGCGAGTCAAAGGCGCACTGGCGACAAGGTCGGAGTCACTCTCAATGACTTCATCCTCCTCTTCACCAAGCCGACGCGTGTCAAATGAGCAGGGACGACTTTTCCCTAATCGCGGTGACCGCGGAAACTCATCCGCCGGGGTACTCCTTTCACAAGTACTGGGCGCGAAAGCCGCACAACGTCGTGAGGAGAGCGCTCGAGGCCTGCGGCGTCGCGCCAGGAACCGTCGTGCTCGATCCGTTCTGTGGAAGCGGGGTTCCGCTGAGCGAAGCTGCTGCGCTTGGCGCGACTTGCATCGGACTCGATGTCAACCCCGTCGCCGTTGAGCTAACGCGGGCGACGCTCAACCCGCCTGACCCCGATGCCTACCGAAGCGCAGTCAGCAGTGCACTGGAGCATCTTGAGCGCGAATTCGCCTCGCAATACCAGGTCGCTGGTCGGTCGATCCGGTACGCTGTCCACGCAACGGTCGTGAACTGCGGCGCCTGTGGGCTGCGCGTCTCCGCTGACGTTTCTCCGAAACGAGGCCGCACGTATGTCTGTCCAAAATGTAGCGCGCGCCTCTACTTCAACCTCGAGAACCTCGTCGCAACGCGCCAACTCCGAGTCGTGTTCGATGATGGGACCGAGACGGTCGCCGAAGACGAGCATTTGGTACACCGTGGGGGCGAGACGTCGTCCCCGTTTGACCACGAGTTTCCTCACAACGGCCGCATTCTT
>CAZQJC010000127.1:0-38552 GCA_964593795.1 uncultured Myxococcales bacterium
CAGCGGACGGATTCCGTCATTATCCGACCGGCATTGCCGCTAGGGGGCCGCTAGGGGCCGTCCTCATGATTCTACACACTCGCCGAGCCGAATCTGAGTCCGCTGCGATGACGGGCAGCCTCGGAAACGACGAAATAGAACCGTAGAACAACAGGCAACACGGAGCACGGAACGGCAGAGCAGACATCGGTGGCCGTACCCCGACGAGGCAGGCGCCGTCACGACTTAGCGAATCGGCCCGTCGAAGCCACCGACCTCAGGCGTTCCCTGTTCCTTGTTGCTCTGTTGTTCTATTGATCCATTTTCGTCGTTCAGCCCTTCGACTCGGTCGGTACGAAGATGTGACGAATCATGAGAGGGCGGCGCTAGTGCTTCTCGCGGCGCGCCGCGGCCTCGGCGTCGGTGCGCTCGTGGATCAGCTTCTTGAGCTGGTCGCGGTCACTCTCGCTCGTGTCCTCGAGCGGCGCGTGGTCCGCCTTCTGCGCGAGCTTGCCGTCGTCCTGGTCCGCCGGCCGCTCCGCGCGTTCACGGTCGGCCCTGTCGACGAGCTTGCCCTTGCGCGGCTCGGCAGGGGTGCCGCCGTCCCCGACGAGGCGCGACTTCGCCTCCTGGACGAGCGGCGCGCCCCGCTCGCGGGCCCCGCTCGCGAGGTCCCGCGCCTCGCGGCTCTGCCCGATGCGCTGGAGGTGCTCGAACAGGGTCCGTCCGCCGAGCTCGACGTTGGCGCCGAACCACACGAACGCGATCGCCGCCACGGTTCCGAGGAGGAGCTTGACCAGGGTCACCAAAGCCCCTCCTGGGTATCACCGCCCACCCGCGGTCGCCAGTTTTTGCCGTCTTCTACCCCGACCGAGGGGTGGGGCCGGCGTGCTCCGGGGTCCGGTGCCGGGCCTTCTTGCGGAAGCGCATGTTCACGAGCTCGATCGCGAACGAGAACGCCATCGCGAAGTACACGTAGCCCTTCTCGACGTGGCGCCCGAACCCCTCGGCGGTCAGCAGCACGCCGATGAGCAGCAGGAACGACAGCGCGAGGATCTTCATGCTCGGGTGCCGCGCGATGAACTCGCCGACCGCGCCCGCGGCGATGAGCATCACGATGACCGACAGCACCATGGCGGCGACCATGATCGCCAGGTGCGGCGCCATGCCGACGGCCGTGATCACCGAGTCGAGGGAGAACACGATGTCGAGCAGGAGGATCTGGATCAACACCGACGTGCTGCTCGGGCTCGCCGCCAGCCCCGCGTCGGGGTCGTCCTCGCCGCGCTCCACCTTGTCGTAGATCTCGAGCGTCGCCTTGCCGATGAGGAAGAGCCCGCCACCGAGCAGGATGAGGTGCCGGCCCGCGATCTCGTGGCCGAGCACCGAGAAGAGCGGCCTCGTCAGGCCCATGATCCAGGACAGCGACGCGAGGAGGCCGAGGCGCATGAAGAGCGCGAGCGCGATCCCGGTCTGGCGGATCACCTTGCGCTTCCCCTCGGGGAGCCGACCCACGATGATCGAGATGAAGACGATGTTGTCGATGCCGAGGACGATCTCCATGGCGGTCAGGCTGAGCAGGCTGATCGCCGCCTCGACGGAGAGGAGCTCCATGCGCGGAACCTATCACGGCCTCGCCGTGGCCCTCGCACTCGGCTTCGGCTGTGGCTGTGGCGGAGGCTCGGGCGCGGTCGGAGCCGCAATGGACGGTCCGCGACGCGATGGCGGCGGCTCGGCCGATGCATTCGCAAAGGCAGATGCGTTCCTGCGGGACGCCTCGACGCGGGACGCCCCCCGGCCCGACGCGCGACCCTCCGACGCGCGACCCTCCGACGCGCGACCCTCCGACGCGCGCCCCTCCGACGCGCGCCCCTCCGACGCGCGCCCCTCCGACGCGCCCACCGACGCGGCCCCGGCCGCGCGCTGGATCCCCGGCGCCGCGCCCGAGCGCGCCCCTCGCGGAGGCAGCCCCGAGCAGACCGACCTGCCCGGCGGCGGCGAGGGCCCGCCCGTCTTCACCAGCAACAACCCCGAGATCTTCACCGGCCCCGGCTTCCTCTACGAGGTCGCGCGCGCCTCGCCCACGCGTGGCGGCGAGAGCTTCCCGCTGTCCGGCCGCTTCGGCGTCTACCTGCACCACGTCAACCGCGCGGGCCGACCGCTCTCGCTCGTCCTTCTCGTGACGAACCCCGGCACCGCCGACGTGGTCGTGCGCGCGCACGGCTCCGGCTACAACCAGACCGAGGCCGGCGGGCTCGGCCTCGGGCGCGGCCCCGACTACCGCGTCGCCCTCGAGTGGCTCACCGCGGCGCCCGCGACGACCGTCCCCGACACCGCGCTCGCGCCCCAGCGACCGCTGGCGCTGTGGACCAAGCCCGTGGCCGACGGCGCCGAGGTGGATGGCCGCTTCGAGGTCTTCGCGAGCGCGCCCGTCTTCGTCTACCTCGTGGTGACGGAGTCGGGCGACCTCAACGAGGCCGTGACGCTCTCGCGGGTCGAGGCGCCCGGCGAGATCCGCAGCCCGGGCACGCCGCCGCCGCCGTTCGGCCGCGAGGCCGGCGTGTACGCGCACGACACCTGGCGCGGCACGCTCGCGCTCGAGGTCCCGGCCGCGCCCGCCCACGTGAGCTACCCGATCGACACCGCGACCGGCTCGGGCCACCGGCAGGTCCAGGCCTTCCCGGCCCTCTCGCGCTTCGCCGACTCGAGCGCCGAGGCCGTCGGGATGTACGGCGACGTCTTCGACCTCGCCCTCACGCTCCGCGCCACCGGCCCGCGCCGCGTGCGCGTCTGGTTCGCGGGCGACGTCGCCGCGAGCTCCGCGCTCTCGTTCCAGTGGAACGGCCCGGTCCGCGTGGACGGCCAGGTCTCGCCACTCATCGTCACGCCCGCGGCCCCGCGCACGATGCTGGCCGAGCTCGCCCTGCCCGCCGGCTCCCCCCGCACCGTCCACCTCGAGCTCCCCGTCCCCGGCCTGATCTCCATCTCCGCCGCGCTGATGATCGAGACCTACTGATCAGTCGTGCTCGTGCTCGTGCTCGTGCTCGATCCGACTCGGACTACCGCCGCCCCGTCACCACGTACTGCGCCCCCACCGGCAGCCACCCGAGGTGCGGCTCGATCGCCCGCAGCGCGCGGAGCGCCGCCGGGAAGAACACGATGAACTCCGTCTTGACGCCCGAGAGCCCCGCGCCCTTGCACAGGCCGCTCGCCTCGAAGGGCCAGAGCAGGATCGCGTCGTCGTCGAACTCGCACGTCGCCACGGCGCGGCGCGTGAGCGGGTTGGCCGGGTTGTGCTCGAAGACCGCGAGCAGGCCGCCCGGCGCGAGCCGCTCGGTCGCCTGCGCGAGCACGAAGGGCCGCTCGCGCGGGTGGACGTGGTGCAGCACGCCCGAGAGCAGGACCGCGTCGTAGCCGCCCGCCGGCGCGTCGTCGAGCCGCTCGAAGAACCGCGCCGCCGGCACCTGCGCGCGCGCGCGCCAGGCTCTCGGGCGACGGATCGAAGCCGTCCACCCGCGCAAAGCGCATCGCCAGCTCGCGCGTCACGTTGCCGATGCCGCAGCCGAAGTCGAGCACCGCGCCGGAGAACCCCTGGCCGAGGCGACGCTCGAGCCAGATCGCCTTGTACGCGTTGAAGTACTCCGGCGACTCGCCGCTCGCCGCGATGTTCTGCGCGTGCAGCCGCGAGTACTCGTCCGCGTACTCGTCGAACTTGGCCTTCGGGGTCTCGCTCACGGACGTCCTCCTTGGGGCTTGCCCGGCGCGGGTGCGGGCTTTCCCTTGAGCGGGGGCCGCGGCTCGACGCCGAGCGCGGGCTTCGCGGGCAGCGGCGCCGGCGGCAAGGGCGGCCTCGCCCCCGCGGGCGCGGCCGGAGCCGGCGGCGCCGGTGGGTACCCCATGCGCGTCAGCACCTCGGCGTTGCGCGCCGTCGAGTGCCCGCGCCGCGCGAGCACGTAGAGCCCCTCGATCGTCACGACGCCGAACTCGCCCCGCTTGAGCGCATCGACGACGTGGCGCAGCTCGTCGGGCGCGGTCGGGTGCACGAGGAAGAAGGCGTACTCCGCGTCGTAGAGCTGGAAGCGGATCGTGTACGAGTCGGCGCGCGACGACACCTGTGGCACCAGGCTCTCGGCGGAGACCACCTTGGCCCGCGGCGGCAGCGACTCCAGCACCTTCTTCGAGTCCTTGCGGTTCTGCCTGTCCTGGGGCGTCGTCCCGAAGATGTACGCGCCGAAGCCGCCCTTGGCCGTGTGCTGCTGCAGCATCGCGCCCTGCTGGTAGCTCACCACGACGCTCGCGAGCACCAGCGCCGCGACATATGCGCGCTGACGGATGCGTCCGCCCGTCTCGCCCGGAAAGCGCGGCCGCGCCGCCCACGCCAGCGTCGCGACGACGCCGATGAACAGGTACGAGGTCCAGTTCGCCGTGTACTGGAACGAGGTGTGGATGAGCGGCGGGTAGCCGGTCGACAGCAGCGTGAAGAGCAGGCCCGGCACGACGAACAGGAGGCCCAGGGGCCGCCGCAGCGGCAGGAACGCGAGCGGCACGAACAGCTCGAGCACGTAGAGGAGCTTGTCCTTGTCGAGCAGCGTGCCGAGCGTGTAGGCGGGGTTGCCGATCGCGGTCTTGAGCACGCCGCCGAAGCCGGTCTCGCCCGCCGGCAGCATGCCCTGGAACATCCAGATGAACGTGGAGTGGTCCGCGAGCTTGGGCATCACGATGAGCTTCATGACGACGAAGTAGCCGCCGCCCGCGAGCGCGATCGCGAGGCCCGCGCGCGGCCGCTCGCCCGTGAAGATGAGCCACGCGCCGAGGATCGCCAGGCCACAGGCGACGTCCTCGCGCACCGAGATGGTGATGATGACGAGGAGGATCGCCCACCGGTCCTTGCGCGCGAGCAGCAGCGCCAGCGTGGTCCAGTGGAAGAACGGCCCGAGCGTGACGTAGTGGAAGTCGTAGAGGTTCGCGCCGTGGACCGGCGGGTAGAGCACGTAACAGAGCCCGACGAGGCAGGCGACCCACGGTGTCACGTAGCGCCGCGCCACCAGGAAGAGCGGGATCGCGGCGGCCCCGCAGATCGTCGCCTGCAGGACGAGCAGCGTCTCCGGCCCCTGGTAGATCGCGTAGAAGGGCAGGATGAGGAACGCGAACCACGTCGCGTGGTAGCCCGCGTGCGAGCCGGTGGGGCCGAAGGCCGGCGAGCACTTGAAGAGCGGCCGCGAGCCGTGCAGCAGGTTCCAGACGATGTTGTCCTCGATGCCGAGGTCGAAGCTGCGCGAGTGCGTGTTCCAGTGGAACTGGAGCGTGTGATACGAGAAGAACACCGCGTACGCGAGGGCGCCGAGGCACACCACGACGAGCGGGAACGAGGGGCGCGCGGCGAGGCGCTGCAGCGGACGCAGGATCGCGCCGAGGCGGTCGGAGAGGCCGAGCGGCGGAGCGGCGAGCGCGGAGGAGAAGGCCGCCTGCGCGCCGAGCGCGAGGCCCCAGACGAGGACGAGGTGCGACAGCTCGAGGCTCGTCCAGACCTTCCAGTCGAAGAGCAGCGGCAGCGGGCCGAGGACGGCCAGCGGCGCGAGCCGGCGCGTGCGCCCCTCGAGGCGCGCGGCGGTCGCGGCGAGCGTGCGCCGTCCGAGCAGGAGCTGGACGAGGAACGCGGCGCAGGCGAGGAAGCCGAGGCCCGTGACGATGCCGAGCTCGATCGTGCGCGCCTTCGGGTCGATCACGTTCTGGCCGACGAACGGCAGGTAGAGGTCCCGCTTGAAGAGGGCCCAGCCGGCCATGCCGACCGAGGCACCCTCGAGGAGCGCGAGGCCGAGGCCCCGACAGATGGCGGGGATCGCGGAGACCGGCGCCGATCCGGCCCCGGGCGACGGGGCCGGCTCCGGCTCGTACGCCGCGGCGGCGTCTGGCAGGACGTCCATGGCCACGTCGAGGTCGTCCCGCGGCTCCGCGCGCGGTGCGTCCGGCTCGGGCGGCGCGGGCTCCGCGACCGCGGCGATCGCCTCGGCCGACGCCGGCGCCTGCTCCACCGCCCCTGCCTCGCCGTCCGGCGATTCATGCGGACTGACGAATGGATCTGGCGCGCCAGGCGCCCCCGCACCCGGGGGCGGCTCGGGGTTCGCGGGATCGCTCATGCGCGGACGGGCTCGAGGCCGAGCAGCAGGTACTTGGCGCGACCGCTCGTCGGGTGGCTGCGCACGACGCTCCTCGTCACGACCGACAGCCCCGCGCGCTCGCAGAGGCGCAGGTACCCATCGACGTCCCGGCAGTGCTTGCCGCGGTCGAGCCGCGCGAGCAGGTTCGAGACGTGCTCGCCCGGCAGGTAGACGATGTCGATGGTGGCGATGCGCCTGACCGAGGGCGTCCTCGCCAGCATCTCGAGCAGCGCCACGCAGCCTGCGTCGTCGATGTGGTGCAGCAGGCCCGAGAGCATGACGCGCGTCGGCTGGATCTGCGCGAGGTCCTTCGCGTCGAGCAGGCGCGCCTCGAACCGGGCCTGGACGCCCTTTTCGCTCGCGCGCTTCTTCGCCGCGGCGATCGCGATCTCGTCGACGTCGAAGCCGTGGTAGTCGCGGAAGCGGGGGAGGTAGTTCAGCGCGTCGCCGGTGCCGCAGCCCACGTCGAGCACCACGTCGTCGGGGCCGGCCGCGAGGTTGGCGTAACCGGGCGACATGTCCACGCCGCCGACGACGAGCGGACGCACCCGCTCGAACACGAAAGGGAGCCCGAGCAGGCGCTGATAGACCGACATATTCGTCGGCAACAGACCAGATTTCGGCGGGTCATGCAAGTGACCGGGGCCGCCCGGCGGCCGCGCCGAAACCGCCCGGCCGGCTACGACTTGCCGTCCTGGAAGTTCTGCTCCTCGGCCACCACGTAAAGGGGCCTGCGCTTGACCTCCTCGTAGATGCGACCGATGTACTCGCCGAGGATCCCGGTCATGAGGAGCTGCGCGGACGAGCCGAACGAGACCGCGAGCATGATCGTCGTCCAGCCGGGCACGTTGCCCTCGCCGAAGAGCTTGGTGTAGAGCGCCCAGACGGCGGTCGCGACCGCGATGCCGCCGGCGGCCACGCCGAGCCAGGTCGCGATCCGGAGCGGCACGGTCGAGAAGGACGTGATGCCGTCCACCGCGAAGCGCAGCATCTTGCGAAACGGATACTTGGTCTCACCGGCGAAGCGCGCGGGGCGCTCGTAGTAGACGGCGGTCTGCCGGAATCCCACCCAGGCGACCATGCCGCGCACGAAGCGGTGCGTCTCGCGCAGCGCCCGCAGGGCGTGGACGACCGGGCGGCTCATGAGGCGGAAGTCGCCCGCGTCGAGCGGGATCTCGATGCGGATCATGGAGCGGAGGAGGCGATAGAACAGGCTCGCCGTCAGGAGCTTGAACCAGGTCTCGCCCTCGCGCTTCTTGCGGACGCCGTAGACGACGTCGAACCCCTCGCGCCACTTCGCGATCATGTCGCGCACCACCTCGGGCGGATCCTGGAGGTCCGCGTCCATGATCACGACGGCCTCGCCCTCGGCGCGGTCGACGCCCGCGGTGATGGCGGCCTGGTGGCCGAAGTTGCGCGCGAAGGACAGCAGGCGATAGCGCGGCTCGCGCGCGCACATCTCCTTGAGCATGGGCAGGGACTTGTCGCGTGAGCCGTCGTTGACGAACACGACCTCCCACGTCTCGCCGATCTCGCCGAGCAGCCCCTGCAGGCGCCGATCGAGCTCGGGCAGCGTCTCCTCCTCGTTGAAGACGGGCAGGATGATCGAGAGGGTGGGCCGGTCCATCGGGGCGGAACCTACACGGTCGGGGCCAAGGGCTCAAGGGCGCGTAATCACGGATCGACCCCGGGGGAAAGCCAGGGGGCGACGAACAGAGCAACAGGCAACAGGCAACAGGGCAACAGCGAACAAGGAATGACCAGAGGTCTTCGGGGATAGACCTTGACGGGATCCGACGTCCGGCATTCCCGTGCTCCAGCGTTGCCTGTTGTTCTGTTGCTCTGTTCCTTGTTCCTCCGGTGCCCCCCGTGGGAATCCCTTGTTGACACGCTCGGCCTTGCCGACTAGGTTTCTCCGCCTCAGAGGAGCAAGGATCCAGCCATGGTCGTTTTGCGTTTGGCCCGCATGGGCGCGAAGAAGGTTCCGTTCTATCGCCTGGTTGCTGCTGACTCGCGTGCCCCCCGGGGCGGGCGCTTTATCGAGCAGCTCGGCATCTACGATCCCACCCGGACGCCGGTCGAGTTCAAGATGAACGCCGATCGCGTCCAGTACTGGCTCAGCGTCGGCGCCCAGCCGTCCGAGACGGTGGGACAGATCCTCAAGCGCCACAAGAAGTCCGCCGCGTAGCTCGGCGAGCTCCGAGCCTGCCGGCGATGTCCGCAGAAGATCAGCACGGAGGGCCCGAGGTCGCGAACCTCAAGGGCCTCGTGGAGTTCATCGCGAAGGCGCTGGTGTCGTCGCCGGACGCGGTCGAGATCACCGAGACCGAGAGGGAGCACCTATCCATCCTCGAGCTCCGCGTCGCCCAGGAAGACCTGGGCAAGGTGATCGGCAAGCAGGGCCGGACCGCGAGAGCGATCCGCGCAGTCCTCCAGGCGGCGTCGTCGAAGGGACGGCGTCGCGTGACCCTCGAGATCCGCGAAGACTGACCGCGCTCGACCCGGCGCTCATGCCGGTCGGGCGAGTGGTGCGTCCGCACGGGGTCAAGGGCGCGCTCGGCGTCCTGCCGCTCGCCGAGGGCTCTCACGCGCTCCTCGACGCGCGCGAGGTCGTGCTGGCGGGCTCCGACGAGCCGCGCCGCTACCGCGTCGTGTCCGTGCGCGACTTCGAGAAGGGCTTCCTGCTCGAGCTCGAGGGCGTCGATCGCGCCCACGCCGAGGCGCTGCGGGGCGCGACGGTCTGCATGGATCGTTCGGACCTGCCCCTCGAGCCGGGCGAGTACTTCGTCGCGGATCTGGTCGGCTGCGCGGCCGAGGATCCGGCGGGTCGCCCGCTCGGCACGGTGCGCGAGATCCTGCCGCTCCCGGCGCACGACGTCCTCGCCATCGTCCGCTCGGATGACGACGGCAAGGAGCGCGAGCGCCTCGTCCCTCTCGTGGAGGCCTTCGTCGTCGCGGTGGACGTCGCCGCGCGCAGGATCGTCCTCGATCCACCCGAGGAGGACGACGCGTGATCGAGTTCGAGGTCATCACGCTCTTCCCCGAGATGTTCACGTCCTTCCTCGCGGGGAGCCTGCTCGGCAAGGCCGTGGACGCCGGCACCGTGCGCGTCTTCTTCACGAGCCCGCGCGACTTCGCCACCGACCGGCACCGCACCGTGGACGACGTGCCCTTCGGCGGCGGCGTCGGCATGGTGATGAAGGCGGAGCCGCTCGCCCGCGCGATCGAGGCCGCGGAGGCGACGCGAGGCCGCGCGCACCGCGTGCTGCTCGCCCCGGCCGGCCGGCCGCTCGACCAGGCCACGGTCCGGGCCCTGTCGGCGCGCGCGCGCGTCCTCTTCGTGTGCGGACGCTACGAGGGCATCGACGAGCGCGTGCGCACGCAGCTCTGCGACGAGGCGCTCTCGATCGGCGACTACGTGCTCTCGGGCGGCGAGCCGGCGGCGATGGTGATCATCGACGCGGTGGCGCGCCTCCTGCCCGGGGTCCTCGGCAAGGCCGCCTCCACGGTCGAGGAGTCGTTCTCGGAGCCGCTGCTCGAGTACCCGCAGTACACGCGGCCGCCAGAGTGGGGCGGCGAGGCGGTACCCGAGGTGCTGCTGTCAGGGCATCACGAGCGCATCCGGCGCTGGCGACGGCGCGCGCAGCTCGTGCGGACACGGGATCTGCGCCCCGACCTCTTCGCGCGGCACGCGCTGACGCCCGAGGACCGCAAGCTCCTCGACGGCGACGAGCCCTAAACTCAGTCGCCGCTACCGGAGCTGGACGAAGAGGGCGGCGTGGTCGGAGTCCACCGGGCGCGCGCCCTCACCCAGCGCGCCGTGATCGCGCAACTCGGTGTTGGCGAAGCGCGCGCTCTGCACCCGCGCGGCCAGCTCGGCGGTCGCGAGCGCGTGATCGATCTGCTCGTGCCGGCCCTCGTGCACGATCGAGAAGCGCTCCGCCTCCGGGACCCCGCGCGTCAGATCGGTGAGCGCCCACGCCCCGCCGCCGCGCAGCACGCGCAGCGGCATGGCCTCCGGCGTCGCGTTGAGGTCGCCGACCACCAGCACCTGGCCATCGGCCCGGCCCTCGAGCAGGCGATCGCACGCGGTCCGCACGAAGAGCGCTTCCGCCGAGCGCCACACGAGGCTACGCAGCTCCCCCGCCGCTCTCCCGGCGGCGCTCGTGTCCTCGATGGGCCCGGTCGGCCCCTGCAGCGACACCGCGCGCTGCGACTTGAAGTGGCACGCGAGCACGTCCACCGGGCCGATGCCCGGCGCCCGGACGCGCGCGTGCGGGACCCCGCGCCGGAGCGGGATGCGGCCCGGGAAGGGCTCGGCGTCCTCGACGTGGAACCTCGGGAACGAGAGGACCTCCGCGGTGAGGACCTCGCTCGACTCGAGCGGCAGCCGGCTCGCGATGACGTTGCGGATGCCCCGTGCGTCCGCGCTCCCGAGGACGCGCGCCGTGTGGCGGGAGAGGCCCGCCGCGTCGAGGAGCGCCTCCACCACGGCGGCCGAGCCGACCTCCTCGAGCGCGATGACGTCGGGATCCAGCGCGCGGAGCCGCGGGCCGAGGTGGGCGAGCCGGGCCGCGAAGTGGGCGCGCTCCTCCTCGTCCCGCGGGTCGAAGAAGTCCTTGAGGTTCCAGGTGACGAGCGAGAGCGGCACGCGCGGAAAGCTACCGCAGGAGGACGGCCGTGCAGGTCTGGTTGATGTGGCCGAGGTACTCCTCGCCGTAGGTGTTGAAGCCGACGCTCGGCGCCGACGCGTACACCTGGCCGACCTCGCCCACGAGCTTTCTGCCCTCGATGTCGAGGTAGCGGAGGATGCAGTTGAAGATCAGCATGCCCGAGGCGCCGCCGAGCTCCTTCTGGGCGGCCTCGAACGCGCGGCGCGTGTCGGCGAGGATGTCGCCGGCCTCGAGCACGCTCATGGTGCCGCCCGCCTTGATCTCGCAGTAGAACTTGATCGACCCGTCCGGCAGCACCTGCTGCGGGCTGCGCACGTAGGGCTCGCCGTCGACCATCAGGCCGACCGGGTGGCGCAGGAACGCCAGCTCGGCCAGCTTGTCCACCGACACCCCGGTCGCCTCCGCGTACGCACGCGCCGCGGGCTTGCCGTCGAACTCGTGGATGATGCGCTCGGCCTCGGTCGCGCGCGTGGCCACGAGGCGCTTGCCGGTGTCCCGGAAGCTCTGCGTCTTGAGGATCTTGAACGGCCGATCGAGCTCGATGACGGCCAGCGCCACCGCGTCGGAGGCGGTCTGGCCCTGGAGCGACACGGTGGTCCGCTTGAACGTCAGGTCGTCGCCGGCGGAGGCGCCGACGAAGATCTGGTTGAAGGCGGAGCGCCCGAGGTGGCGCATCACGCTCTCCTCGGTGCCGCTCATCCCGTCGATGAGCACGAGGCCGAGGTAGCGCGAGCAGTCGGCGGTCTGGAAGTCGACGCCGAGCTCCTTCGAGAGCTGCGCGACCGCCGCGTCGACCCCCTCTGGCTTGGCGGTGACGCCGTGCGCCATCGCGAACGCGGCGCGCTTGATCATCGCGCGCGGCAACGCGAGGGCGACCAGCGAGCCGTGCGAGAAGCCGCCCCCGGCCGACGAGATCTCGCCGGCGGTGGTGCAGCCGATGCATGGGGCTCCGACGGCCTCCTGGAGCAGGCGGCCGATGGGCTCGTGATCGAGCTTCGACGACACGAAGAACACGACGAGGCCCGGCTCGGCCGGCGCCAGCGCGCGCGCGATCTCCTGGACCGCGGCCTTCGGATCGGGGTTCTTCGAGATAGCGGACAGAGGCGATGTGGCCATGCGTGCTGTCTCCTCGCTCGTGGCTAGCCGACCTGGATGCCGAGCTCTGCGGCCGCGCGCCGGAGTCGCTCGAGCATGCCCGGATCTCGATCGAGCTCCGGCGTCAGGTTGTCGGGGTTGACGTCCACCATCAGGATGAGGCGCGCCCGGGTCAGCGCCTCTGGTGTGCCGAATCGTTGCTTTCTCAACGCGACGATCTCGGCCAGTTGCTCTCGGAACGTCTTCATGCCGCGCTCCCTTGCTCGCCGTCGGTGCTCTGGTACCGACCGGCCATCTCCAGTACCACGGCCGCGATCTCTCGCACCGCCGCGGCCGCCACATCGGTCGACGCCACGCGCGCCACCGACTCGTCCATCATCCGGATCTGATCCGTCAACGCGCTGAAGATCTGCGTGACGCCCGCGTTCTGCTGGCTCACGGCCGACGCGATCTGCCGCACCGCCTCCGCGTCGTCCTTGACGAGGTCAGCGAGCTCGCGGAAGTTCTCGCCGAACGTCTTCATCGCGGCCAGGCCCTGCTCCATGTGCGCCGCGCCGGCCTCCGTGATCGCGACCGTGCGCGAGACGGCCCCCGAGATGTCGTCGAGGATCGTGCGGACCTGCCGCGTCGCGCGGATCGACTGGTCCGCCAGCGTGCGGATCTCCCGCGCCACGATGGCGAAGCTCTTGCCGTGCTCACCCGAGCGCACCGCCTCGATCGCGGCGTTGAGCGCCAGCATGTTCGACTGGTCGGCGAGGTCCTTGACCGTCTGGGTGATCGATCCGATGTGGCGCGCGCGCTCGCCGAGCGCCTGGATGGTCTGCGCGATCTCGGTGACCTGCGCCCGCAGCCCGCGCAGCGTCCCGAGGCTGTCCTCGATGGCCTTCTCGCCCGTGCCGCCGAGCTCGGCGGCGCGCGCGGCCACCTGCAGCACCGCCTCCGCGCGCTGCGCGGCCATCGCGGACGTCTGCTTGATCTCCTGCGCCGTCACCTGCGTCTCCTGCAGCGTCGCGGCCTGCTGGCTGATGGTGCGGCCCTGCGCGCCCGTCGCGGCGCTGAGCGTGCCGGCGGAGCGATCGAGCAGGCCCACCGTGTCGCGCATCTCCATCGCGAGCTCGCCGAGCCGCCCCTTGAGGCGTGCGACGCTCTCGCCGAGGTCCGCGAGCTCGGCGCCGAACGGCTCCGCGGGGGCGTGCGCGCCGATGTCCCCGGCCGCAGCGCGCTCGAGCACCCGCGCGAGGCCGCGGAGGTACGTCGACACGCGGCTCGCGAGCAGGTAGGCGAGGCCCGGCAGGAGCAGGAGCGCGCAGACGAGCACCGGCAGCGCCTCGAGGGTCGCCTCCCTGCGCGCGGCCGCGAGCGGCGCCTCGAGGCCGAGCTCGACGCGCACGAGGGCCGTCGCTGGTGCGCCGCCCTGGAGCGGAGCGAAGGCCGACACCACCGCGCCCCGGGCCTCCGCGCGCGTGCGGCCGTCGGCGAGCACCGCCTTGGCGAGGTCGTCCCCCTGCGCCTCGGAGGCCGCCGTGCGCGTGACGAGCACGCCCTGTGCGCGCGCCGCGCTCGCCGCCGCCTCGGGCAGCGCTGCGCCCGGGCCTCCGAGCGCGCCGATGGCGCCGGCCGTCGCGCGGGCGCGCTCGAGCAGCGCGGCGCGTGCGCGCGAGCTCGTCGCGGATCGCCAGGCGAGGAGCACGCAGGCGGCGAAGAAGAGCGTCACGCCGGTCGAGGCCACGAGGCTCACGAGCGGGAGCGCTCGCATCCGACGTGGAGAGGGCACGCTCACGCAGGCGACATCGTAGCGCAGTCGGTGCCGGCGCCGCCACGCTCACGCGCAGCAGGCGGCCGCGCTCCGTGTCGGCCACTGTGCGCACGGCGGGGCGTCCGGCGTGCTCTAATCCCTGCCGTGATCAAGCCCTGGCGCACGCTGGCGACCCGCACCGTGGCGAAGACGCCCATCTTCCAGCTCGACGCGCACCGGCGCGTCTCGGAGCACAGCGGGCGCGAGGGCGAGTTCGTGACGCTTTCCTGCGGCGACTGGGTCAACGTCGTCGCGGTGACCCCCGGTGGCGAGGTGGTGATGATCGAGCAGTTCCGCCACGGTACGGCAAGGCCCACGCTCGAGATCCCGGGCGGCATGGTCGACGCGGGCGACGCGGATCCGTCGGTGGCTGCGGCGCGAGAGCTGCGCGAGGAGACGGGCTATGTCGCGGAGCGGCTCGTGCACCTCGGCACGGTCGAGCCGAACCCCGCGATCATGGGCAACCTCTGCCACACCTTCCTGGCGGAGGGCGCCGTGCGGAGCGGCGAGCTCGAGCTCGACGAGCACGAGGAGATCGACGTCTTCACGGTGCCGGCCTCGGAGCTCTCCGCGCTCGTCCGCTCCGGGCGCATCCGCCACGCGATGGTCGTCTCGGCGCTCCACTTCTGGGCCCTCCACCGCACGCCCTGACCCCTCCGCCTCAGCTCCGAGCCGGCAGGGCCTTGGGGCGCCGCTGCTCGTCGACGTTGACGTAGACCACCTCGGCCTCCGTCACGCGCACCACGTCGTGCGGCTTCTGGTAGCGCATGGCCTCGACGCGCACCTTGATCGTGATTGACGTGCGGCCGACGCGGACGACCTCCCCGTAGAACGACACCATGTCGCCGACGAAGACCGGCTCGACGAAGTGCACCTCGCGCATGAGCACCGTCACGCACATCTCCGCGCCCGCCGTCGCCGCCACGATCCCGCCCGCCTGGTCGATGTACGACAGGATCACGCCGCCGAAGATCGTGCCGTGCGCATTGGTGTCGCGCGGCAGCATCGCGACGCGGATCGCCGGCGTGCTCGCGTAGGGGTTCTCCATCCCCCGAGCCTACCAAGCTCGCCGCACGGCGAACGACCCTTCGCGGCCCGGTCGTGGTGTGGCACGTTCAAGGGGCCACTACCTGGAGGGGAACGTGGGAGCCGCACGCAACGTCCTGCTCGCCGCCGCGCTCTGGCCGTCCGTGGCGTCCGCGGCGACGCACCTCAAGTTCACGAGCCAGGTCCGCTACGCCTCGCCCGACTGCGGGCCGACGCCGCAGGACATGCACATCGGCGGCGAGGTCGACCTCGCGGTGGACCCGGCGACGGGCCTTCACACCGGGACGCTGCCGCTCGTCTACGAGTCGTTCGTCGTGCCCGCGTCCTTCACGTGCGACATGAGCACCTGCACGCGCGTCTCGAGCGGGACGACGCCGGGCTCGACGCCGGTCTACGTGCGGCTCGAGCCCGACGGCGCCGGTGGGCAGCGCGTCGCGTTCCTCTTCCTCGTCGCGATCGCCTTCCCCATGCCGAGCGAGCAGTTCCAGTACCGCTGCGACGGCACCGACTCGCCGAACATCACCTCGTACGCGTGGCTCGGGGGCTTCCACGAGTCCTTCACGGGCGCCTACGAGGAGCAGCCGGCTGACGTGAACCCGTTCACCGCGGGCTACCGCCTGCAAGGATTCCAGCCATCGGCCGAGCGCCAGTACACCGGGACGGGCAGCGGCTCGGGGATGGACTTCTCGGGATCCTGGCGCGCCGAGGTCACGACCGACGCCGAGCCCGTGATCACGAGCGTGTCGCCGCAGTTCACCCTGACGTTCCTCCAGGGCATCTCGGCATCCAACGACATCACCGCGAACGCGGACTTCATGGGCCGCATGGGGAGCAGGCAGATCGGCTTCCGGCTCAACGGCATGGAGATCATCGAGGGAGCGGCCTCGGGCTCCGCGACGCACACCTACGACGTCGGCACCGACTTCCAGCTCGGCGCCAACACCATCACGGCGCGCGCGATCCTGGACGGCCAGGGCGGCTCGGAGCTGACCTTGATGCCGACGCTGCATCAGGTCGTCGTGCCGCAGTGGGCGCCGGCCATGAGCCGCGACGGCGGCGGCATCTCGTACGCGGGCTCGAAGCGCGTGCCCATGGGCGCGGCGCTCCTGCCCTACCAGATCCCGGGCGACGTGCCGTTCGTCAGCGGCACCTACGCGATCGGCGGCTCCGGCCCGGACGTCCAGATCCGCGCGCACTCGAGCGGCGCCACGAGCCCCGAGGGCCGCGTGTCAGGGAAGTTCGACCTCATGCTCGGCCCCTTCCCGGTCGCGTCGTCGCCGGCCGTCCAGGGCAGCACGAAGACCGCGCTCGTGCCGGGCGGCATGAACTTCGTCGAAGGTGACATGCGGATGGCCCCGTTCCGCGTCGGCGTCAGCAAGTGCATCGGCCTGTTCGAGCTCGTGCCTGGCGTGCGCTCGATCTGCTCGGTGCCCGGGCTGTCCACGGTGTGCGACGTCATCGACAGCGTCGCGTCGATCTGCGGCTCGGCCGGGATCAAGATCCGGCTCACCGCGCAGCTCGGCATCCGGGACGGCGCGCTCGACATCGTGTCGGGAGGCGGCGACATCGGCCCGTACGCGACGCTCCGCTTCGGCGCGAGCGCCCGCGTGCTCGGGTTCAAGCTCGCGTCCTTCAGCGTCTCGGGTGGCGGCGAAGGCTGCATGCCGGTGGAGGTGACACCCGAGGTGAAGATCGACACCGGGGGCGCCGGCGGCAAGCTGACGTTCTCGGCCCGTGGGCACCTCATCGGCGTCGGCAGCCGGCAGGTCCGCGCGGTGTACGCCTTCGGCGGGGCGTGCGCGACGGGCGGCGGCCTCGCCCCGATCCTGCCACGCTCCCTGCGCGCGGCGGACGGCGAGGCGTTCCTGCCGGACGACGGCGCGGCGGCGGTGGCCACCTCGCGGGCTGGCTCGCTGGCGCTCGCCTGGTCGGAGGCGCCGGCGGGCACGGAGCGGCCCGCGGGGGCCGTCCGCGTGGCCGCGCGAGACGGGCAGGCATGGTCGACGCCGGTCGAGGTGACCGGCCCGGGTGCGAGCGATCGCAACCCCGCGGTCGCCTTCTCGGGGGAGCGCATCGTGGTCGCGTGGGAGCACCACGACGACGCGAGCGCGACGGAAGACCTCGCCGCGGCGGCGGCGCGCACGAGCGGCCTCGAGATCCGCTGGGCCGAGGTCGACGCCACGACCGGCGTCGTCGCGTCGGGGGCGCTCACGACCAACGGCGTCATGGACTTCGCGCCCGCGCTCTGCGCGTTCGACGGCGGCATCCACGCCGTGTGGGCGCGGGGCAGCATCGAGGCACCCTTCGGCAGCGCCGCGCAACCGCTGGCGCTCGTCGGGGCCACCTACTCGGCCGGCGCGTGGTCGGCCGAGGAGCTCGTCGCGGGCGACCTCCACGACGTGCTCGGGTTCCAGCTGGCGTGCCGGGCCGACGGCCGCCGCCTGGTCGCGCTGACGCAAGATCGGGACGGCTCGCTCAGGACCGCCGCGGACCGGGAGATCGCGTTCATCGACTCGGCGGCCGGCTCCACGCTCGCGCCCCTGACCAGCAACGCCGTCGCGGACTACGCCGTGCGCGTGACGTTCGATCCTGCGGGCACGCCGGTCTTCGCGTGGGTCCAGGGCGACGACGTGGTCGGCTTCGCGGGCGAGCCCGGCAGCGCAACGCCCGCGGTGTGGGCGCGCGGCGTCGGCGTCCTCTTTACGTCCGGGGCGCTCGTCGCGACCGAGCAGCGCGTCGCGCTCGCGTGGGAGGAGGGCACGGGCTACGGCTTCGTCTCTGCTCCGGCCGGCTCGCCCCTGGCGTTCTCACCGCCCGAGCGCATCGACGAGGAGGGCCTCGCCACGCACGAGCTCGCGCTCTCGCGTGGGCCGGGGGGCGCGGTGGTGTTCGGCAGCATGCTGACGGCCTACACGAGCGGGCCGGGCGTCGAGCCGGCGTTCGAGGCGAGGAGCCGCTACCGAGTCGAGCCGTTGCGGCTGCCCGGCGCGGGCCCCGCGCCCGACGGCGGCGCACCCACGCCCGACGGCGGCGCCCCGGCCCCCGACGGCGGCACGCCGGGCGACCCCGGCACCGACCCGGGCGCGGCCCCCGACGGCGGCACCCCCGCGCGCCGATCCGACGACGGCTGCGCCAGCGGCGGCGGCCAGGGCGCGCGCGGCCTCGTGCTCGTGCTCGCGCTGGTGCTCGCGCGGGCGGCTCGCCGTCGCCGTGATAGCCTCGCCCGATGAAGCACGGGTGGATCCTGGGTCTCGCGTGGGCGCTCGGCTGCGGCGACGGCCCCTCTGGCGCGGGCGGCGCGGGCGGCACCGGCGGCCTCCCCGGCCTTCCACCACGCGACGGCGGACCCTCCGGCGGCGGTGGCACCGGGGGCTCGGGCGGCGCCGGCCCGCGCGGCATCGGACCGGTCGCAGCCGAGCCCCAGCGGAGCGGTGATCCGGCCGCCGGCTACCGGGCCCTCGTCAACGAGGGGTTCGTCACCTGCGGGATCCCCTACTCGCTCTACCAGCAGTTCCTCGGCGGCGGCGGCGCGACGCTGCCGGGCCGCACCGGCGACAACGCCACCATGCCCTACTCCCTCACGCGCACGCGCTCCCCCGAGGGCGCGGACATCGTGGCACCGAACTGCCTCATCTGCCACGCGGGCGAGATCAACGGCCAGCTCGTGGTGGGCCTCGGCAACGCCTTCTCCGACTACACGCAGAACCTCGCGGTGGCGGCCGAGGCGGCCGGCGGCCTCCTCCAGGACGGCACGCCCGAGAAGGTGGCGTGGCGCAAGTGGGCCGACCGCGTCGTCACGATCTCGCCCTACACGACGACCGACGTCATCGGCGTCAACCCGGCCGACAACCTCGCGGCCATCCTGTTCTCGCACCGCGACCCGACGACGCTCGCCTGGTCGAACGAGGCGCTCCTCGAGCCACCGCCCGCGATCGTGGTCCCGGTGGACGTGCCGCCGTGGTGGCGCATGAAGAAGAAGAACGCGATGTTCTACAATGCCGCCGGCCGCGGCGATCAGGCGCGCATCATGATGACCGCCTCGACGCTCTGCACCGACTCGGTCGCCGAGGCGCAGCACATCGACAGCTTCTTCGGTGACGTGCGCGCCTTCATCGCCTCGATCGAGCCGCCGAGGTGGCCCTGGCCGGTCGACGGCGACAAGGCCGCCCGTGGCAAGGCGGTCTACGTGCGCGAGTGCGCGCGCTGCCACGGCACCTACGGCGAGGGCGGCGAGTACCCGAACCTGGTCGTCGACCTCGCCGACGTCGACACCGACGGCACCCTGGTGCTCGGCGCCTCGCAGTTCGCGGGGCGCTTCCTCGAGTGGTACAGCCGCTCGTTCTACGGTCAGACCTCGCGCCTCGAGCCGGCCGACGGCTACATCGCGCCGCCGCTCGACGGCATCTGGGCGACCGCGCCGTTCCTGCACAACGGCTCGGTGCCGACGCTCGCGGCGCTGCTCGACTCGAGCAAGCGCCCGACGTACTGGAAGCGGCGCCTCTCGTCGACCGACTACGACCAGGCCGAGGTCGGCTTCCACCACGACCCGATCGACCGCCCCGATCCGAACGCCGCGGCGAGCGAGATGCTGCGCACGTACGACACGACGCGCCTCGGCTACTCGAACAAGGGCCACCGCTACGGCGACGCGCTCTCCGCCACGGACCGCAGCGACGTCATCGAGTACCTCAAGACGCTGTAGCGCTGCTCTCTCATTGATCACATCTGCCAAGGCGCATGGATAGGGCGGGAGCGAGGCCCAAGCGATCGATTTTCCTGGGGTGCTGGACTCCCAGAAGGACATTCCATCTGCCTAGGCAGATGTGACGAATCATGAGAGCGCTGCTCTAGCGCTGCTCTACGACGCCACGGCGATGCGGTCGCGACCGGCTTCCTTGGCCTTGTAGAGGGCCTCGTCGGCCAGGTTGAGGAGCTCGTCGACGGTCTGCACCCCGGGGTGCGGGAACGTCGCGACCCCCATCGACGCGGTCACGCTGATGGTCGCCTTGTCGGCGATGACGGGGCTGTCCTGGATCAGGCGCCGGCAGCGCTCGGCGAGCTCCTGCGCACCCGTCTGGTCGGTGAGCGGCAGCACGATGACGAACTCCTCGCCGCCGTAGCGCGCGAGCAGGTCGGTCGTGCGCACGCCGGCCTTCATCGCGCGCGCGGCCGAGATGAGGACCTGATCGCCGGTGAGGTGGCCGTGGCGATCGTTGATGCGCTTGAAGTGATCGAGATCGACCATCACGCACGACAGCGACTGACCGTAGCGGCGCGCCTTCTCGAGCTCGCGCTCGAAGAGCTCCATGAAGAAGCGGCGGTTGTACAGGCCCGTCAGCGGATCGGTCTTCGCGAGCGCCTCGAGCCTGCGCTCGCGGTCGCGCCAGTGCGAGACCAGGTTGACGACGAGGCCCAGCGTGAGCGTCGAGAACAGCACGGACAGGAGGCCCAGGCGCCACGAGCCCGCGGCGTCCGGGTGATCGGCGCCCGCGAGGTGCGCGGCGTCGGGGATCCAGCCGAGATGCACGGCGACGGTCGCCGCGCTGACGACACCCGCGTACGTGGCGATGCCGGCCATGGTCGGCCGCTTGTCGAACAGGATGAAGCCCACCATCGCGCCGCCGAGGAACGCGATCCACGGCGGCGCCGAGAACGGCCCCGACACGTACGCGTAGCCCGCGATGGTCAGCGAGTAGAGCTGACAGGTCGCGTAGACGAGCGCGATGCTGCCCGCGCGCGAGGGGTTCCGGCGCAGGAAGAAGCCGTAGCCGGCGATGGCGAGCCACGGCACCGCGAGCCAGCCCGAGACGCGCCCGACCACCTCGCGCAGCCAGGGATCCGCGTTCTCCGGCAGGTACGGCCAGCCGCCGAGCACGCTCGCCAGCAGCGAGAACAGCACGACCGCGATGAGCCCGATCGAGCTGACCACGAGCGCGCGGTCCACCGCCCCGTACCCGAGCGGGTTGCGCACGCGCTCGAGCGCGCGCTCCATCCGCGAGGATCCGGCCGGGTCGGCCATAGACCCCCATGCTACCGCGGAACCGGACCCCCGACCGCGACCGCGACCGCGACCGCGCGTCAGCTCGCGCGCTCGACCTGCTCGTCGAGGTCGGCGCGCAGCGTCTGCCAGTAGGCGTCGGAGCCGAACTGCGGGAAGGCGCGGGGGAACGACGGGTCGGCCCAGCGCGTGGCGATCCAGGCCGCGTAGCGCAGGTAGCGCAGGCCGCGCAGGAGCTCCACGAGGCGCAGCTCGGCGAGGTCGAGGTCGCCGAACTGCAGGTAGCCCTCGACCAGCGCGTCGCGCTCGCGCGGGCAGTCCTCGGGGCGCGCCGGCAGAAGGAGCCAGAGATCCTGCACCACCGGGGCGCGCGCGCAGTCGTCGAAGTCGAGGAAGAAGAAGCCGTCCCGGCCGCGCAGGAGGTTGCCGCGGTGGCAGTCGGCGTGCACCACCTGGGTGCGCACGCCGGCGAGGCGCTCGGTCGCCAGCGCCACGAGGCGCCCCGCCGAGGCGTCGAGCGCGGCGCCGACGCCGGGAGATATCTGCACATGCGCATGAATGGCCGCGAGCGCCTCGGTGCCGTACGTGCGCGCGTCCAGCGCGGGGCGGTGGGGCAGCTCGAGCGAGCGCGCGACGCCGTGGATACGCGCCAGCAGCCGCCCGAGCTGCTCGAACTCCTCGGGCTCGAGGTCCTCGGGCGCGCGGCCGCCGGTGCGCGGGAAGAGGGCGAACGCGATGCCCGCCGCGTCGCCGAGCGTGCGCTCCCCCTCGAGCGACAGCGGCGCGCACACCGGGATCTCCGCGGCCGCGAGGGCGAGGAGCAGTCGATGCTCGTCGGCGATGGTCTCCCTCGACCACCGCCCCGGCCGGTAGAACTTCACGACCACGCGGCGGCCGCCGTCGAGCTCGACCTCGTAGACGCGGTTCTCGAGGCTGTTCAGGGCATAGCAGAGGCCGGTGGTGCGCTGGCCAGCCTGCTCGACCGCGTCGAGGACCGCGTCCGGCCCGAGGGCGAAGAAGGTGCCGCGCGCGGCGTCGGGGTCGGCGGTCATCCGACCGGCGGCACGAGCGGGCCGCCCGCCTGAGCCCACGCCTGCACGCCACCGACGAGGTTCGTCACGTCGGTCACGCCGCGATCGACGAGGTGCTGCGCCGCGTGCGCGCTCCGGCGCCCGCTCGCGCAGTAAAGGACGATCGGCCGCCCCGCGTCGCGAAGCTCGCCCACGTGCGCGAGCACCTCGCCGACCGGGATGAGGCGCGCACCCGCGATGATGCCGCGCGCGGTCTCCATCGGCTCGCGGACGTCCACGAGCAGGAGCGCACGGCCCGCGTCGAGCTCGGCGCGCAGCGCCGAGGCCACGATGTCGCGCACGCCCGGGGCCGGCCCGGCCGTGGGCGCCGGCGCGGGGCGCGGCGTCGGCGGATGGGGCGCGGGTGGGCGCGAGTGGCGGTCCTGCATCGGATCGAGGGGGCGCGCCCAGACGACGTCGGCCAGGCTCGCGGCCGAGCGCTGGGCGAGCTTGACCACCGCGTGCTTGGGCAAGGGCAGCGTGGAGAACGTGCGCAGCACGAGCGCCGCGGTCTGTCTCGGCCTTCGCAGCATGGTCAACCGAGCTGCAGCCCGCAGTCGCTGCAGGCGCCCTCGACGAGGGGCGCCGCGGTCCCGCAGGCAGGACAGGGCGGCTCACCCTCGGGATCCTCGTCGCCCGCGGGCGCCTCGCCGAAGGACAGCGTGCCCTCGCGGAGCATCATCGCCATCGCCTGCTGCTGCAGGAGCGCCATCACGTGCGGCACGTCGGTGTCGCGCACGACGAGCTGGGCCTTGGGCGAGCAGCCGGTCTTGCATCCGCCGTCGTCGCACGCGTCGCTGCCGAGCACCGCCGGGATGTCCTTCTCGAGGCACAGGTCGAGCAGGCGCTTGACGTCCGGGATCGCGCCCTGGACGCACGGCACGAGCTCGTGCTCCGGGTCCTCCATCATCTGCTCTGCTTCGTTCGTCGACAGCGGCATGGCTGCTCCTGCTAGACGGTCCTCTGCACGACCTTGGGGGCCCGCCCCGCGAACAGGTCGAGCCACTTCTGCTGATCCCGCACGTGGCGGCCGCGCGGCAGGAGGCGCTCGTACTCGCCGAGCGTGCTCGCGGCGAGCGCGGCCTGGCCCGCCTCGTGGTGCGTCATCGCGTACGCGCGCACGGCTTCGTAGAGCGCGTCGTCGAGCTGGTCGTCGTCGAGCACGCCGCCGTCCTGGTTGAGCGCGAGCGCGCGCCGGAACGACTCCACCGACTCCAGGTAGCGGTGCAGGTAGTAGAGCGCCTGGCCGCGCTCGCTCCAGGCGCCCTCGTCCTCGGCGTCGAGCGCGATGGCGCGATCGGCGGCGGCGATGGCCTCCTCGAAGCGCCCGTCGCCGATGAGCTTCTCGGCGAATGACCGTCCGTACTGCTCCGACATCAGCCGGTACGTCGGATGAGGTGGAAGCCGAAGGGCGTCTCGACGACGCCGCTCGTGCCGCCGATCGCGAGGGCGAACGTCGCCTTCTCGAACTCCGGCACCATCTGCCCCTTGCCGAAGCTGCCGAGGTCGCCGCCCTGCGCCTTCGACGGGCAGTCGGAGTGCTGCTTGGCCAGGGACGCGAAGTCCGCGCCGCCCTCGACCTTCGTCTTGAGCTCACCGATGAGCGTCTGCGCCTCGTCCTTGCTGCGCGAGGCGGTGGAGCGCATGGAGCCCTTGTACATGAGCAGGATGTGCGACGCGCGAACCTGTGACATCCGAACCTCCCTCGTTTTCCGCGGAATCATGGTCGCGGAGGGGGGCCCGCGCAATCGGAAAGGTCTAGGATCCGACGAAGATCCGGCCGGCGCGGTAGCCCTCGTCGATGGCCCGGGCCAGGCGCTCGGGGTGGGGGTCCCAGGAGCCGACGTCGATGGGTCGCTCGGGCTGGATGATCGAGAGGCGCGCGCCCGAGAGCGTGGGCCGCCAGCGCCGCCGGCGCAGACTCTTCAAGACCAGGCCATCGGCGCGGTGGACGCTGGCGATGACGTCGGTGCAGCCGCGCTCGACGAGGAGCTCGATCGGCAGGTTGTCGCGCGCGCCGCCGTCGAGCCAGGCGCGCCTCCTCAGCAGCACGGGCCGGCCATAGATCACGGGCAGGAAGCACGAGGCCAGGACGGGCTCGACGAAGTCAGCCTCGGCGTGGCTCGAGAACACCACGCGCCCGAGGTCCGGCAGGCGCGTCGCGGTGACGAGGGCCTCCACAGGATGGGCGCGCAGATCGCCCGCGCCCAGCGTGCGCCGGAGCGTCGTGCGCAGCAGGCGGCTCATGTCGAACGGCGAGCGGTTCTGGAGGAGCCGCCGCGGCTGGAAGATCGAGCGCCCGGCCACGTCGAGCCAGCGGTCGGGCAGCGCGGCGCCGAGACCCGCCGCGTACGCCGCCGCGCACACCGAGCCGCTCGAGGCGCCCGCGACCTTGACGACGGGCAGGCGCGCCTCCGCCAGCGCCGCCGCCACCCCCGCGTGGAACGCCGCGCGGAACGCGCAGCCCGAGAACGCCAGCCCCAGCATCAAGGGCTCCGCGCTGGCGCGCAGGCCCGCGGCGAAGATCGCTCGACGCCGCCGGAGGCGAGCGCGAGCGAGCCGCAAGGGCGTAGCGTAGCGAAGCGGCTGCTTGTGGGCGCGCCTTCGGCGCGACAATACGCAGGGTGGGGGGCCCGGGCACGGGTCTGCCGGGTGGGGGCGGGGGAGGGGCAGTCGTGCCCCTCCTGCGGCGGCCCTCCGAGGCCGCCGATCACTAAAAAGGCCCGAAGAGCTCGGTCAGGCGGACGTCGAGCGCGGTCGCGACCTTGAACAGCGACGACACGCTCGCGGAGCTCTCGGCGCGCTCGATCTGCGAGAGCAGCGACACCGAGAGGTTCGTGCGGCGCGCCATCTGCTTGAGCGTGAGACCCCGCTCCTTGCGGAGCTCGCGGATGCGTCGGCCGATCGCCAGGTGCAGCTCGTCCTCGCGCCGCAGCACGAGACCCTTCTTGCGCGCGATCCGCTCGAGGACCTCGCGGAACTCTTCGGCGGCGAAGGGCTTCTTGATGTACGCGCTGATGTCGTGCTCGATCGACGCGGTCGCGGTGTCGAGCGAGGGGTGGCCGGTCAGGATGATGACGGCCAGGTCGTCGTCGCGCTTGCGGATCTGCCCCAGCAGATCGACGCCGGAGATCTTCGGCATCATCAGGTCGAGGACAGCGACGTGGAAGTCCTCCTGCTTGAGCTTCTCCTCGACCAGCGTGGGATCGCTGATCGTCTCGACCAGGTGGCCTTCCTGCGTGAGGAAGTCCTCCAGGTACTCGCAGATGTCCTTGTCGTCGTCGATGACGAGAATTCGCATGCCGAAACCGTGCGCCGCCCTTCCCCGTCCAAGCTGCCCCTCGACGCCGGGCCTCCAGGCACAACACGTTAGTCTTCTTGTGTGGTCGGGGCGAGAGGATTTGAACCTCCGACTTTTCGGTCCCGAACCGAACGCGCTACCAGGCTGCGCTACGCCCCGTGAAACTACTTGCCGAAAGCCCCGGTAGCTAGCCCGATCCCCCCCTGCCCTGTCAACAAGAAACCGGGGATTCGCGACCTTGCAGGGTGCCGGGTTATCCTGGGCCCGATGCCCGGAACGCGCCGCTGGCCCCGGCTGGACCTCGCGCTCAAGGTGCGGCTCCGGTTCGCGGACGTGACCGAGCTGGCGGAGGCCGAGACCATCAACGTCTCCTTCGGCGGCGTCTTCATCCGGATGGAGCGGCCGCGGGACGTCGGCACCGCGGTGGTCATCGAGGCGCGCGTGGGGATGCGCCCCCCCCTCCGGCTCGAGGGGGTCGTGGTGCGGACCGTGCCCGACCCGGACGACCCCTCTCCGCAGGACCACCTGCCGAGGGGCATGGGCGTCGTCCTCGTCAGCCCCCCCGCCGAGTGGGAGTCGATCGTCGAGGAGATCAGGCTCCAGAAGAACGCCGGCGGCGGCGCCGGATCGTGATCCGCCGCGCGGCGAGGTCGAGGACGACCAGCGCGACCGCTCCCAGGGCCAGGAGCGGCCAGAGCTCGCGGCGGCGCGGGATGCGGTCGGTCGCGGGATCGTAGAGCGGCGCCGGCTCCTCGAGCATCCGCCCACCGCCGCGCGCGGCGGCGCGGGCGAGCAGGGCCGTGTCGGCGGGGCGGGCCATCCACTCGGGGGCGGGGGCGACGAACGCCGAGGCACGCGCGCCGGCGACGGTCCTGCCCTCGCGGGTGAGCGTCGCCGAGAACACGCGCGGGCCGCGGTCGCCGACCGGGACGTGCGCCCCGTAACGGCCGGGCGCGGTCTGCTGGAGCGGCACCTTCCGCGCGGGCCGGCCGCCGTCCGCGCCCACCTCGAGCTCGCCCGAGAGGCCCTCGAGGAAGCGGTCGTCGGTGCCCACGGCGTCGATCCACACGTCGGCCGCTCCGCGCGTGATCGTGACGTGCATCGGCAGCTCGGTGGCGACGCGCCGGCGCATGGCTCCGCGCGCGATCTGCGCCCAGAGCTTCGGGTAGCCCGGCCAGCGGGCGAAGCTCTGCGAGAAGCGACGGCCGAGGTCGCTCGTCCAGACCACCGACTCGCCGAGCCCCACGCGCCAGCGCACGAGCAGCGGGTCTGGGCTGCCCGTCGCGGCGAGGAGCGTCTCCGCGATCGGCCGCGGGCGCACGACGACGTAGCCGCGGATGGCGGGCGCGCTGCCGAGGTCCGTGCCGGCCAGCCACTCGGTGCGCTTGGTGACCACCGCGTGGACGGGCGCCTCGCGCACGGCGGAGCGCGACACCTCGGCGGTCTCGCGCGAGAAGATGCGCGGCACCGTGGCGGCGCTGTCCGTGTAGTAGAAGCGCCCGCCGCCGCGCTCGGCGATCATCGCGAGGAGCGTCCGGTCCGCCTCGCGGCCGACGCCGACGGAGGAGACCGTGATGCCCTGCGCGGACATCTCGTCGCAGAGCTCGCCGATGCCCTGGTAGGGCGCCTGGCCGTCGGTGAGCAGGATGACGTGCTTGATGCGGGCGTGCGCGGGCGAGAGCTGCTGGTGGGCCTCGGCCAGCGCCGGCAGGATGTTCGTGCCGCCGGTGGCCTGGATCTTCGAGATGTCGGACGCGATGCGCAGGCGATTCGCCGCGCGCTGCAGCCGCGTCACGACGTTCGCGACGCTGTCGAACGCGATCACGGCGACGAGGTCGCTCGGGCCGAGGAGCTCCGTGGCGCCGAGCGCGGCGTTCTTGGCCATCTCCATCTTCTCGCCCGACATCGAGCCCGAGCGATCGATGACGAGCGCGAGCGCGAGGTGCGGCTCGTTCTTCTCCTTCTCGGGGTCGGCGCGCACGGGCAGGAGCTTCTCGAACGGCGTGCCCGTGTAGCCGCCGGGGCCGAAGCTCGACTCGCCGCCCGCGACGAGCAGGCCCCCGCCCGCCTGCAGGTACTGCTCGAGCGCGCGCGTGACGGCGCCGCCGAGGTACTGCGCGGACACGTCGGAGAGCACGACGAGGTCGTAGCGCTCGAGGTCGGCGGCGGAGCGCGGGATCGCTTCGGGGCCGCGAAGATCGACGAGGACGTGCTCGGCCGCGAGCGCCCGCACGAACGCCGCCGAGGGCGAGGCGCCCTTCTCGACGAAGAGCACGCGCGGCGGGCCGACGACGTCGACGAGGAGCGCCGCCTCGTCGTTCTCGGGGCGGCCGGCGCGCGGGGCCTCGACGCGCACCGCGACGCGGACGCGGCCGGCGTCCGCGCGGTCCACGGGGAACGTGACGTGCGTCGAGCCCGCCGGCAGATCGAGCTCGCGGGCCGGGGCCTTGGGCGTCTCCTTGCCGTCGACGAGGAGGCGCACCTTGGCGCGCTGCGCGACGGAGCTGCGCAGCTCGGCGCGGAGCTGGAACGGCGAGCCGGCGCGGACCTCGCCGACGACCTCGAGATCGGCCACGAGCGCCTCGGGGGCGTCGTCGGCCGAGAGCGCGACCGCGAACACGCGCGCACCTCCGGCGCGTGCGGCGGCGGCGGCCGAGACGAGGTCGCCGTCGGTCTCGAGGCCGTCGGACAGCACCGCGATGCGGCGCACGAGGCCCTCGTCGCACAGGGCCCCCGCGAGGCGGACCGCGGCCTCGGCGTCGGTGGACGTGGGATCGTGGCGCTCGATCGGGGCGCGGTCGGGGACCCTTCGCGCGTGGCCACCGAAGGTCACGACGTGGGTGGCGTCACCGGGGCGGGCCGCGGCGCGTGCCCTGGAGACGAAGGCGCGCGCGCGCTCGAGGGCCGCGGGCGAGACCGACCCCGACACGTCGACCGCGAGGGTCGCGCACACGCGGTCGACGTCGTCGGCCAGCGTGGGCCTGCAGAGCGCGAGGACCAGCGTCGAGAGCAGGACCGCGCGCAGCAAGAGGGCGAGGACCAGCTGACGCCGGCCGAGGTGCGCGAGCGTGAGCCGACCCGCGAGCAGCACCGCGGGCGGCACGCCGAGGAGCAGCCACAGGCGCGCGGGCTCGGCGAACGAGAGGTCGGAGAAGAAGCCGGTCACGCGGTCAGCCGCCGGTGGAAGGAGAAGAGCTCGAGGACGAGGAGCGCGAGCGCGAGCAGCAGGAGCTGATCGCGGAGCGCCTTGCCGCCGGCGGCGGACGTGCGCTCGGGGGCCGGCACCACACGATCGCCGACGAGGAGCTTGCCGCTCGCGCGGGCGCCCTGCTCCTCGGGGGGAAGGCCGACGGCGAGCTCCACCTTGCCGGAGGCGCCCTCGATGCGCAGGAAGCCCGGGGCGCGAGGGACGACGCGCAGCTCGCCGGACTCGACGCGCGCGGGCTCGGCCGCGTCGCCGTCGTGCACGGTGACGTCGCCGTCTGCGAGCTCGAGCACCACGGCGCGCCCCACGAGGCCCTGCGCGGCGGTCGGGTCGTCGTCGCCGCACAGCCAGTCGAGGGCGTTGACGAGCAGCACGGGGAAGCCCACGCGGAGCGGCAGATCGCTCTCGTCCAGCGAGAACCCGAGGGCGACGAAGCGCCGGCCGTCGCGCCTGCCCGCGAGCGCGGCCGGCTCCTTGCCGGCCTTCGCGAGCATTGTGTCACCGGCGCGGGCGACGAGGCGCGCGGCGCGCTTGACGTTGACGTCGCCGAGGCCGATCCAGCGGGTCACGGGGTGCTTCTTGTCGGCCTCGCCGAGGAGCGGCCGCTCGGCCACGCCGCGGGCGGCGACGAATTCATCTGCCTTGTCGAATATGTCAGCGCCGAGCAGGAGCAGCGGCGCGCCGGCGGGAGCCCGCGCGGCGGGGACGCGATCGAGGATCGCCACGTCGGGGCGGGCGCCCTCGGCGCACTTGCCGGGCGCGCGGACGTCGAGGGCCACCGCGCGATCGAGCAAGAGCGCGCCCTCGAGGAAGAAGTTCCCGCTCGTGCACAGGCGCACCTTGCGGCGCCGGCGCTCGGGCGCGACGGCTCTGGCGGTGTCGTCGTCGGCGTAGAGGTCCTCGCTCCCGGTCGCGGCCTTGATGCGCGCGACGATGCGGCTCGACCGCGTGGCGAGGTCGGCCAGCGCGCGCGAGGCCTCCTGCCGCGGGCCGAGCGCGAGGGTCTCCGCGTAGAGCGGATCGCCCGCCTCGGTCTCGACGGAGAGGACCGCGGTGGCCGGCGTGTCGCCGCGGTTGGCGACGCCGACCCATGCCTCGCTCGAGAGGCGGTTCGACGGCCGGCGGCGCACCGCCAGGCCCGTCACCGCGAGGTCGGGTGGGGCCGCGCCCTCGGGCGCCGAGGCCTCGAAGCGGAGGTCGAGGCCTCGCCCGAGCTCCGCCGGCAGCGCCGCGCCGTCGGAGAGCACGATCACGCGGCCTGCCTGGCCCGACAGCGCGTCGCGCGCCAGCGCCAGCGCGCCCGGCAGATCGGCCGGCTCGGGGCCCGCGCGCAGCGCGCCCAGGGTGGCGAGCGCGAGCGCGCGATCCTTGCGCCACGGCCCGAGCGCGGCCGCGCGGGCTCCGGCGCGGATCACGAGCACCTGGTCGCCCGGCCCGAGCGCCTCGACGAGCGCCCGGGCTCGCTTGCGCGCGATGACCTCGCGCGGCTCCGCGTCGGGGCGATCGCGGGCGCGCATGCTGGCGGACGCGTCGACGACGAGCACGAGCCGCTCGGGCGGGCGGCCGCCGAGGGGATCGGGATCGAGCGCCGCGAGGGCGAGCGCCGCCACCACGGCGACGTGCAGGAGCCACGACAGGATCCGGCGCAGCCGCCGCCACAGGGCCTCCGCGGGGCTCTCGTCGCGAAAGGTCGGCACGAGCGCCGCCCACGGCACGACGAGGCGCGGCCTGCGCTCCCGCAGGAGGTAGAGCGCACCCGTGGCGACCACCGCGCCCGCGAGGAGCCCGCCGACGAGGAGCGGGCTCACGGGGTCCCCCGCGCGCGCGCCGTCATCGCAGGAAGCCCCCGGCGCGGAACACGCGCAGGATGAGGTCCTCGAAGGGCACGTGCGTCTCGGTGCGGAAGAGCGGCACGCCCGCGCGACGGCAGTGGGCCTCGATCGCGGCGAGGTGCGCGGCGTGGGCGGCCCGGTATTCGGCCAGCACCCGCGGCGTCAGGCGCACGGGGCGCGCCTCGCCGGTCTCGGCGTCGACGATCTCGACGTCGCCGATCGCGTCCGGCAGGAGGTCCGCGCGCGCGAGCACCTGGATCGCGTAGGGCTCGAAGCGGTGGTAGCGCAGGACGTTTAGGCCCTCGGCGAACCCGCGGTCGTAGAAGTCGCTGATGACGGCGACGAGGCCCGGGCGACGGCGCTGCTTGGCCAGGGTCGCGAGGGATTCGGCGAGCGCGGTGGTCTCGCCGGCCTCGATCGCGCGCAGCGTGTCGAGGATGCCGAAGATGCGGGCCCGGCCGCGCGCCGGCGCGCCCCCCGCCGAGAGCGCGCTCGCAAACTGCAGGATCGAGACGCGGTCGAGGTTCGCGAGGCCGAGGTAACAGAGCGCCGCGGCGACGCGCTTTCCGAAGTCGATCTTGGCGGGCGCGCCCGCGTCGGCGCCGGTCGCCATCGAGGCCGACGTGTCGAGCAGGATGTAGATGGAGAGGTCCTCCTCCTCCTCGAAGAGGCGCAGGAGCAGGCGCTCGAGCCGGCCGAAGATGGCCCAGTCGACGTAGCGCACGTCGTCGCCCGGCTGGTAGTCGCGGTGATCGGCGAACTCGATGCCCGAGCCGATGCGCTTGGCGCGGCGCTCGGCGCGCGTGCGCCCCGCGAACACCTTGCGCGAGACGATGTGCAGGTACTCGAGCTTGCGCAGGAACGCGTCGTCGAACGGGTCGTCGTCGCGACGGGGCGCGTCGGGCGACAGGGTGATGCGGCTCAAGGAATCACCCCTGCGTCACTTCTCCCGGGCGGCGACGTCGATGATCTCGTCGATCACGCGGTCGGGATCGATGCCCTCGGCCTCGCCCTCGAAGTTGAGGAGCACGCGGTGGCGGAGCGCGGCGCGGCCGACCTTGCGCACGTCGTCGCGCGAGGGCGCGAAGCGGCCGGCGGCGAGCGCGCCGAGCTTGGCCGCGACGAGGAGCGCCTGCGCTCCTCGAGGGGAGGCGCCATAGCGCACGTAGCGCGTGACGAGCGGCGGCGCGCCAGGGCTGCCGGGGTGCGACAGCTCCACCGCGCGCACGACCATCTGCTTGGTGACGTCCGGCGTCGGCACGCGCCGCACGAGCGCGCGCGCGGAGAGCACGCCTTCCTGGTCGAGCACCGGCTCCACGGTCGGCGTCCGCTCGCCCGTCGTGCGGTCGAGGATCTCGCCGAGCTCGGCGGCGCTCGGCGACGGCACCTTGAGCTTGAACATGAACCGGTCGAGCTGCGCCTCGGGCAGCGGGTACGTGCCCTCCATCTCGAGCGGGTTCTGCGTGGCGAGGACGATGAACGGCGACGGCAGCGAGTGCGTCACGCCCGCAACCGTGACCGATCCCTCCTGCATCGCCTCGAGGAGCGCCGACTGCGTCTTCGGCGTCGCGCGGTTGACCTCGTCCGCCAGCAGCACGTGCGAGAACACGGGGCCGCGCTGGAACTGGAAGCGTCGGTGCCCGCCCTCCTCGACGATCATGTTCGTGCCGAGGACGTCCGACGGCATGAGGTCGGGCGTGAACTGGATGCGCCCGAACGACAGCGACAGGGCGTCGGACAGCGCGCGCACGAGGCGCGTCTTGCCGACGCCCGGGACGCCCTCGAGCAGCACGTGCCCGCCCGCGAAGAGCGCCACCATCGCGCCCTCGACGATGTCGGCCTGGCCGACGATGACCTGGCCGACGGCCGCCTTGAGGCGAGCGAGCGACTCGCGGAACTGCGCGACCTCTGCTTCGACCGTCATCGTCGGGGGCCCGGGCAAGGGTCACTTCGGTCGTATGAGCTCAAAGTATCTCCTCACGTACGAGCGGTAGCCGGGCGGAACGTCGTCGCGCTCCAGCGTCTCCTCGACGACGCCCGAGTAGTCGCGGAACACCTGCTTGTAGGCCCGCGAGGCGAAGCCGCGGGACGCCGCGTCGCGAACGACCTGCGAGCGCGTGGGGCCCGCGCCCTGCTTGGCCTGCACGCGCTCGTCGCGCCCGGTCGCGCCCGGGTCGGTCCCCGCGCCGAGGGGATTGCCGCCTTCGGCGGTGCCGTAGCCGTCGCCGCCGGGGCCTCCACCCTCGCCCGGCCCGGGCTTGCCCTCGCCGCTGCCACCCTGGCTGCCCGAGGAGGCGCCCTCCGCGCGCTGGCGGAAGCCGCGCATCGCTCCGTCGCGGCCGCCCTCGCGCTCGCCGCCGAGGCGTGCGCGCAGCTCCTCGAGGCGCCCGCGCGCGCGCTCGAGCGACTCGAGCTTCTTGAGCTCGCGAGCGGCGCTGCCGGGCCCGCCTCGCTGCCCGCCCCGGGACACGCGGCCGCGCTCGCGCTGGCCCTGCTGACCCTGGCCCTGCTGGCCCTGGCCCTGCTGGCCCTGGCCCTGCTGACCCTGTTGCCCCTGCCCCTCCGACCCTTGCTGGCCCTCGGCGCCCTGCTGGCCCTCGGCGCCCTGCTGGCCCTGGTGCCCTTCGCTGCCCTGCTGGCCCTGCTGCCCGCCGGGGCGCTCGCGCTCGGGTCGCTCGGTGCGCGCGTAGTCGTCGCGCTCCCTGGACGGCTCTACGCCGGCGTCTCCCTGCGGCTCCTTCTGCCCTGCGAGCTTGCGCGAGAGCCGGTCGAGCGCGCGTCGCCGCTCGGCCGAGCGGGCCTCGAGCTGCTTGCGCTCGCGCCGCAGGCGGTCGAGCGAGCGCCGCCCGCGCTCCGCCGCTGCCTTCGCCTCGGGGCCGCCCCGCTCCGCCGCGCGGTCGAGCGCGCGCTGCTCGCGCTCGGCGCGCGCGATCTTCTGCTCGAGCAGGTCCTCGACCGGCGTCTTCTTCTCGGCCTGCTTCGCGAGCTCCGCGGCCGCGCGCTCCATCGCCTTGCCGAGCGCGCCTTGCTTCTTCTCGCCGTCCTTCGCGAGGCCGTCGGCCGCATGCTCCGCCGCGGCGAGGTCCGCGTCCTCGAGGGCCTTCTTGAGCGCCTCCGCGCCCTTCTGGCCTGCGAGGGCGCCGGCCGCCCGGCGCGCCGCCTCGCGCATCGCCTCCGCCTGGCCGCCGAGTCCGCCGAGCTCGCGCCGCTCGATCTCGTCGAGCTTCGCGAGCGCCTCGCGGCGATCGATCTTGCCCTCGGCGAGCAGGTCCATCACGCGCCCGACCTCGTCGGCCACGCGCTCGGCCTCGTCGACGCCCTCCTCCGCGAGATCGTGCCGCGCGGCGTCGGCCTCGCGGTGGTCCACCAGGGCCGCCGGCGCGCGCTTCGGCCGCGGCGGGGGCTCGCGCTCGGGACCGAAGTCGAGCAGGGCCAGGGTCGCGGCCGTCACGGCCAGCACCACCGCCGGCCCGAGCGGCGCGGGCAGCGCGAGCGGCACGGCCTGCCGGGCGTCGAGGGACGCGGCCACGCGCGCCGCGTCCTCGAGCGCGAGGCGCGAGAACGCATCCGTGTGGGCAGATAGATCGAGCGCGATGCGCAGGCGGTCGTCGAGCCTGAAGCGCTCGTCGAGGCGGCTGGCGACGCGCTCGGCGTCGAGGCCGCGCAGCGCGCTCGCGACGGCGCCGACGAGCGGCCCGAGCGCACCGAGGGCCAGCCATCGGAGCTCGAGCGAGTGCCCCCCGAGCCCACGCACGAACACCACCAGGAGCCCGATCGCGGTCGCGCCGAGCGCACCCCAGGCCGCCCCGTCGATGGCGCGCTGCAGCCGCACGCGGCCGCCCGCCCGGGCGACCAGGCCCGCGATCGCCTGCGGAGGCCCGACCGCCGCGCTCACCTCGACGCCGATCCTCAGCCCTTGCGCAGGCGGCGCACGACCTCGCGCAGCCGGCGTGAGCCCCCGCCGTCGCGGTACACGAAGCGCAGGCCGGTGCCGTCGGGGGGCGCGTGGTAGCTCACGCGGCCCGACACCTCGAGCGCCGACAGCGTCCCGGGCGGGCGGATCTCGAGGATGACCTCGGTCTCGAGCGGCAGGAGCCCGCCGGGCGTCACGAGCAGCGCGCCGCCCGCGCTGATCTCGCGGATGACGCTCTCGTGCCCGTCCGGGCGTCCCGGCATGCGGTAGCGCACCGGCACGTCCACTGGCAGGCGCGCGTGGCGCCGCTTGGGCGAGACCTGCCGCGTCCCCTCGGCGCCGCCGAGGCACGCGAGCAGGAAGTCCCGCTTGGGCTTCTCCGCCGCGAGGAAGCGCACCTCGGCGCCGGCGCGGATGCGCAGCCTCGGCACCGCCTGGCGCCACGACCGCACCTCGCCCCGGATCAGCACCTTGTTGGGCAGAAAGGGCGCGGCGAGCTCCGCCACGACCTCCTCCCCCGCCTGGAGCGGCGTGGTGGTGGGCAGGAACATGCCGCCCGCATGGCCCTCGTGTCGGAGGGCGTCCTTGAGCTCACCCACGTCGCGCAGGCGCAGCTTGACGACGCGCACCGGCGAGGTGGTGGAATGTTGGCTGTCCATATCGATCTGCGACCCCGCGCGTACCCCGCTTCAAAGTGTAGCGCTGCCCGGCTATAAAGTCGCCCGCCATGAGCCGTGTCCTCGTCATCATCCCCACGTACAACGAACGCGACAACCTGCAGCCGATCGTGGCCGCCGCGCTCGCGCAGCTCCCAGAAGCGAACGTGCTCGTGGTGGACGACGGCTCGCCCGACGGGACGGGTAAGCTGGCAGACCAGCTCGCTGGGGCCGATTCGCGCGTGCACGTGCTGCACCGCACGAGCAAGCAAGGGCTCGGCGGTGCGTACATCGCGGGCTTCCGGTGGGCGCTCGCGCGCGACTACGACTACGTGTTCGAGATGGACGCCGACTTCTCGCACGACCCGAAGTACCTGCCCGAGCTGCTCGCGGCCGCCGAGCGCGGCGCCGACCTGGTCATCGGCTCGCGCTACGTGACCGGCGGCGGCACGCGCAACTGGGGCCTCGGCCGGCGCGTGATCTCGAAGGGCGGCGGCACGTACGCGCGCATGGTCCTCGGGCTCTCGGTCCAGGATCCGACGGGCGGCTTCCGGTGCTTCCGGCGCCGCGTGCTCGAGTCGCTCGATCTCGACAGCGTGCGCACGCAGGGATACGGGTTCCAGATCGAGATGACGTACCGCGCGGCCAAGCGCGGCTTCCAGATCGAGGAGGTGCCGATCGTGTTCGAGGACCGCCGCGTCGGGCAGTCGAAGATGTCGCGGAAGATCTTCGTCGAGGCGATGACGATGGTGTGGAAGTTGCGCTTCGAGCGCTGACCCGGCCCACACGACGTCCGAGGACACCCCCCTCGAGCGTGGGCTCGCGGGGCGGTCGATCAGGGGCGGGACAGCGCGGCGAAGCGCTGCCCGTCCCGACGATCACTCGTCGACGTCGCCCTCGAGGCCGTCGTCCTTGAAGTCCTCGTCATCATCGTCGTCGTCGTCGTCGTCGTCGTCGTCGTCGTCCTCGTCGTCCTCGTCGTCCTCGTCGTCGTCGTCGTCCTCGTCGTCCTCGTCCTCATCTCCCGCGGCGAGGTCCTCGTCGTCGAGATCGTCCTCGTCGTCGTCCTCGTCGTCGTCGTCGTCCTCTTCCTCTTCGTCCTCGTCGGCGGCCGCCATCGGCGGCCAGAGCGGCATCGTCTTCGTCCAGACCTCGAGCTCTGTCACGGTTCCCCTCCGGTCGCTAAGCGCAGAGCTACGAGTCTAGAGAGCCTTTTTGCGACCGGCAAGGTGGTGCTTGGGGGAATGCCCCGGGGGCCGGCGGCGCATGCTTTTCGGGGGCCGGCGCCCGCCTCCTTTGCTAGGGTGCGCGCATGTACAACCTCGAGTTCACGGACGAGCAGAAGGCGCTGGTCGAGACGGCCAGGAAATTCGCGAAGGAGCAGGTGGCCCCGAAGGCCGCGGAGCTCGACGAGAAGTCGGAGTTCCCGCACGAGATCTGCAAGCAGGGCTTCGAGCTCGGCCTGATGAACGCCGAGGTGCCCGAGGCGTACGGGGGCCTCGGCCTCTCGTGCCTGTCGCACTGCCTGCTCATGGAGGAGATCGCGTGGGCGTGCGCGGGCGTCAACACGACGCTGACCGCGAACAACCTCGGCGCGATGCCGCTCATGATCGCCGGCAGCGAGGCGCAGAAGCAGAAGTACCTCGGCTGGCTCACGCGCGAGCCGATCTTCTGCGCGTACGCGTGCTCGGAGCCCGACGCCGGCAGCGACGTCGCGGGCATGCGGACGCGCTACGAGAAGAAGGGCGACAAGTACATCCTGACCGGCCAGAAGCGCTGGATCACGAACGCCGGCCAGGCGAAGTGGTTCACGACGTTCGCGACGACGGACCCGAAGCTCCGCCACAAGGGCATCACCTGCTTCGTCGTCCCGGCGGACCTGCCGGGCGTGAAGGTGGGCCGCCACGAGAACAAGCTCGGCCAGCGCTGCTCCGACACCTCCGACGTGCTCTACGAGGAGGTCGAGCTCGGCCCCGAGCACCTCGTCGGCGTCGAGGGCGAGGGCTTCAAGGTCGCGATGAAGACGTTCGACCGCAGCCGGCCGTGGATCGCGGCGGGCGCGGCGGGCCTCATCCGGCGCTGCCTCGACGAGTCGCGCAACTACGCGCTCGAGCGCAAGACCTTCGGCGTGCCGATCGCGTCGCACCAGGCGGTGCAGTTCATGATCGCCGACATGGCCATCGCCTACGAGTCCACGCGCCTGCTCTGCCACAAGGCGGCGCACCTCGTCGATCAGGGGCACCTCGACTCGGTCGTGTCGAGCTACGCGAAGGCGCACGGCGCCGACTCGGCGATGCAGTGCGCCATCGACGCCGTCCAGATCTTCGGCGGCTACGGCTACACGAAGGAGTACCCGGTCGAGAAGCTCATGCGCGACGCCAAGCTCCTGCAGATCTACGAGGGCACGAGCCAGATCCAGCGCATGGTGATCGCGAGGAACGTCCTCGGCGTGAGGTGAGAGCACGGAATCCCGGACGCTCCGGATCCGCATTCCCGTGTTCCGGTTCCTTGTTCTTTGTTCCTAGTCACTTGTTTGCTCCCCCCCAGTAACCCTCCTTCCCCTGCGCGCGTATCATGCGCCGGCTCTTACCAACCAAGGGAACCGGAGGGATGGACATGAAGCTCTACAGCAACTCGCTCTCGCCGAACGCTCGCCGTCCGCGCATCTGTGCCGCGGAGCTCGGGATCAAGCTCGACGTGGTCGAGCTGGACTTCGCCAAGGGCGACATGCAGAAGCCCGAGTACAAGGCCGTCAACCCGATGGGCAAGATCCCGACGCTCGTCGACGACGACGGCTACGTGCTCTGGGAGTCGCCCGCGATGCTCGTGTACCTGGCCAACAAGTACCCCGACAAGGGGCTGATGGCGGCGGACGCGCGCGGTCGCGCGGAGATCGCGCGCTGGATGTTCTGGAACGCGAGCCACCTCGAGAGCGGCGTCGCGACGGTCGGGTTCGAGAAGTTCGTCAAGCCGCAGTTCATGGGCCAGCCGGCCGACGAGGCCCGCGTGGCCGCGGGGACGGCGGACTGGGAGCGCTTCGCGCCCGTGCTCGACGCCCACCTCGCCGGCAAGGACTGGATCTGCGGCAAGCAGCTCACGATCGCGGACATCTGCCTCGGCGTGACGATCGACTTCGCGGGCATGGTCGGCCTCGACGTGGCCAAGCACCGCAACCTCGCGAGCTGGATCGGCCGGCTGCGCGAGCGCGCGAGCTGGAAGGCGTAGCCCCTCGCGCGGGGCCTGCGGCCCCGACGGGGCAATCCGACCCCATAACCACATCCGCGCAGACCAGCCGAGCAGCCGCCGGCGCCTGACCTGGCCACTTCACGCGCGGGATTGCCGTGCGACTGCCGCGAAAAAGCCGCCGCATTCGCGCCCGAACGGCGCTGGCACCACGATTGCTCTGGAGAGAATGCGCTGCGGATGGCCTCCAGGCCGCCGCGGTGAGACGTGTCGCCCGGGCGCTCCTGAACCTCTCCTTCCCCAGACGGGGCGCCCGGGTGGCCGTTGTTTGGCCCGCCACTCGTCACATCTGCCAAGGCGCATGGATAGGGAGGGAGCGAGGCCCAAGCGATCGATTTCTCTGGCCCCTTACACCACGCCCGGCCTCACCCCGTCGTGGCGTCCACTGCGGTCAGTCGCCCCTCTCCCGTCGGGAGAGGGGCCCCGGCAGGCGCTCCGACAGCAGTCGGCGGACCCGTCGCACCACCTCCTCCGGGCGCGCGAGCACCTGCTCGTTGGTGACCCGCAGCACCGCGATGCCACGCGCCCCCAGCCACGCGTCTCTCCGACGGTCTCGCTCCCCGCGGGTCGCGTGAATGGGGCCGTCG
>CAZQJC010000128.1:0-19688 GCA_964593795.1 uncultured Myxococcales bacterium
GCCCCCCTCCCTGCGTCTTCGCTCGCTGCGCTCGCTACGCCCTTGCGGCTCGCTGCGCTCGCCTCGAAATCGTTCCTAGAGCAGCGCGACAGGCTCGCAACACTGGCCGGCTTCCGAGCCGGCCACACGCTACAGGTTGACGAAGGCCTCCATGTCCACGCGGTAGAGCAGGAGCAGGGCCTTCCAGTCGGGCGTGTCGCGCGCCGATTCGTACTGGGACAGCTCTCCCACGTGCACGGCCGCGAGCCGCATGTACGTCGAGAAGAGCTGCGGGAAGAAGAGGAGCGGATCGAACGACGCCAGGGTCTGGTTGATGTCGTCGGCCACGATCTGCGCGCGGGGGAACTTCTGATCGGCGATCAAGCGCTCGAAGACGCTGATCTTCTGCAGGAGCTCCTGCAGCGCGCGCGAGCCCTTGACGTCGACGCCGTCCTGCGCGGGCCGCGCCACGTCACCCTTGGGAGCCTCCGCCTGCGCCTCGGCGGGGGCCTCCTCGACCTTCGGCGGCTCGGGCTGCTTGACCACGGCGCGCAGCCCGCCGAGCCACTCGCGCAGCTTGGAGATCGAATCGAGGAGCGGCGGCGCGAGCTCGCCGAGGGCGCCATCGACGGCGCCCTGCAGGAGGCGCACGGACTTGACGGTCTCCTCGAGCGTGTCGGGCGTGAGCGACTCCGCCCACCCCTTGAAGACCGGGCTCTTGGTCTGCTCCTCGCGCTGCGCGCGCTTGAGGGTCTGCTTGAACAGCCACTGCAGGCTCGCCTGCACCGCCTTCGGGCGGTTCGCGACCGGGCCGAACGCCTCGAGCTGCGACTCGAGCAGCCGGCCGAGGGCGGTCATGGCGCGCGCGAACGTCGCCAGGCCCTGCTCGTTGAAGACGCCGTACAGGTAGTAGCCGAGCAGGCGGAGGTCGAGCACGCCCTCGCCGAGGAGCTGCTCGGCCTGCTTGCCGGCCTCGTCGAACTTGCCCTCCTGGGCGAAGCCGCTGACCTCCGCCCAGCGGGGATCGGTGGTGTCGAGGCCGGGATTCTCCGTCTTTTCGAAGTCCTTCTCGAGGAGCGCGAGGTCCATGGTGACTCCAATCCTATCGAAGCGGCTTCGAGCCGGCGCGGTTCATGCGACCACGTAGCCGGAGTGCAGGACGATCCGCCGGAAGCTGGCCTCGCCGCCCTGCACGCTGTCATAGCCGAGGAAGCTCTGCGCGGAGAGCTGCGCCCAGGTCTCGCGCTCGCGGATCACGAGGACGACCTCGAGGTCGACGCCGACCTCGCCGAGGATCGGGAACAGGATCGTGCGCAGGCGGTCCTCGATCTCGGCCGCCCACGGCCGCCCGGTGCCGGCGCGATCGCTCTCGGAGAACAGGGAGATGCGGCGCCCGAGCACCGGGACGCTCGCGCGCGCGCCGAAGACCGCGTCCCCGCCGAGCACGGCCGCGCCGAGCCGCATCGCGTCCGAGCGCACGTCGCGCCCGAGCGTGGCCTTCTCGATCCGCACGTCGAGCTCGGGGAACGTGGTCTGGAAGAGCCAGTGCAGCGTCGAGGGCGCGCGAAGGTTCGTGAGCTGCAGGTCGCGCCTCCGCGCCAGCTCCCAGTCCGGGAAGAGCTGCCGGTTGAGCTCGGGGTAGACCGCGCGCACGAACGCCCCGAGGAGGGCGTGGTCGAAGAAGCCGATGAACTGCACGAACGCGCCCGCGTCGAAGCCAGGCGAATCGAGGCGCTTGAAGAAGTAGCCCGGCATCGGGCTCTGCGCGGCGAGGAGGCCCAGGTTGAGCTCGATGCGCGCGACCCTGGGCTCGGCCGAGAGCCGGACGTCGTGCACCAGGCTCGCCTGAGAAACGATCGACAGGTGCCCCGCGAAGCGCAGCTCGTCGAGCGCGTAGCCCGCGTCGGTGAGGATGAGGACGAGCGCGCCGACGTCGAACTCGCCCACGCGGCGGCGCAGCCGGGCCTCGAGCTCGGCGAGCGCCTCGGCGGACTCGACCGTCGGCGGCTTCGGCGCCGGCGCCTCCGTCATCGTCCGCGCCCCCGCATCACGGCGCATTCCGCGAGGTCCTCGATTCGCCGCACGAGGTCCACCATCTCCGACCCGGTGTCTCCGGCGGCGATCCTGCGCTCGAGCTCCTCGACGAGGGCCCGCAGGGGCGCGCCCGCCTCGTCCGTGAACCGCGTGCGGATCTCCCTGGCCACGGTCTCCGAGAGCGCGAGGGCCGCGAGGGTCTCCTCGCCCGGTGCCGCCGCGGGCGCCTCCTCGGCGGCGGCGGGCTCCTCCTCGGACCACTTTCGCCGCAGGCGATCGGGCGAGAAGAAATCGCGCAGCCGCTCGGTCACGTCGCCGCCCCCATGCGCACCTCGACCGGCGCGTCGGCGATCCACGCGTCGAGCACCTGTCCGAGGTGCACGGCGAAGGTCTCCGCCAGGGGCTGCATCGTGGGATCGAGCGCCGCGAAGCGCAGCCAGTAGACGAGCTTCATGCCCGCCTTGACGCCCGATTGCGCCACCTCACGCACCTCCACCGCCTCGAGGAGCGCCCGCAGGGGCGCGAACGGTCCGCGCCACGCGCCGAGCACGCCGAGGAGCGCGAGGAGGTCCTCCTTGCTCATCACCGACTTGTTCTGCAGGACGAGCAGGTGCGTGAAGTCGTCCGTCTCGCGCGCGAAGTCCGGCTCGTGGTGCGGCACGAAGTCGCCCACGAGGCCCCAGTCGAGGCCCAGGAACGAGTGCCGGTACGGCTGGATGGCGACCTTGCCGCGGCTCGCCTCGTCGAACCACGGCTGGTGCCACTCCGCGTCGACGGAGATCGTCGAGGAGCCCTGGAAGTCGTTGGCCCAGTGCAGGTGCAGGAGCGGGCGCCGCAGCCCGTGGGCGGTCGGATCGTCCTCGAGGTCGTAGGAGCCCGCGCCGCTGCCGAGGGCCGCCGACCGAAGGGGCACCATCGTCCCGCCGTCGATCCGGTAGACGCCCCGCAGCGAGTGCAGCTCGTAGCCGTCGGCGAGCGTCGGGTGCCGCACCGGGTACGCCTCCTTCGTGCCGTCGTGGAGGATCGGCGAGGCGGCCGCGCGCTGCAGGTTGAGGACCGGCGTCGCGAAGAGCACGAACGCCTCGCGCGACAGGCGCAGGTTCTTGGGCCAGCCCGGATCGATGTCGAAGCACAGCGTGAAGCGCGTCCAGTTCCGCGGCGGCGCCGGCACCTGGACGTGGAGGAAGAGCTCGGTCTGCGGGAAGTGGAAGTAGAGCCGCTCGCGCTCGACCGGGTGCGCGAGCTCCGCCGCGCCGTCCTCGAGCCCGAAGCGCACCTGACACGGCACCCCCTTCGTCTGCTCGTCGACGCGCTCGTCGAAGCTCACGGACACGCGCGAGACGTTCGCCTTGAGCGCCGACAGGACGCGCAGGGATGCCTGGAAGTCGTTCAGGTAGTTGACGAGCAGCGACACCGTGCCGATGTCGTCGTTGCGCGCGTAGGGCGTGGTGAAGGGGAACAGCATACGCACGCCGCCGCGCGGCAGCGTGACGGCCGACAGGCGCCCGAGCGTGACGGGCAGGATGCGCAGCTCGCGCAGCACGCGGAAGAGCGCGGTGCGCTCGCCGTCGGTGCGCATCGCCATCTCCGCGCCGCGCGGCAGCACGGCGACGTCGGTGAAGCGCCCGGTCGGTAGCGCCTGCACGATCCCCATCGACGGCGCGGGCGAGAGCAGGTACGGCAGGAACTGCCGGAAGATGCGCCGCCGGCTGGCGATGAGGTTCGTGAGCGCCGCCATGCGCGTGCGCGCCGCGAAGATCGCCATCGCCTCGGTGAGGCGCTTGACGTCCGGGTCCTCCCGCTCGATCGGCGTCGTCGGGTGCTCCGACGCGTACGTCATGCGGAAGTCCTCGAGCGCGTGCATCTCCTCGAGGAAGGCCCGGTAGAGCTTGTCGTCGAGCTCCATCCTCCGCCCCGGCTATCCGAGCTTGACCAGGCTGCCCTGGACGTTCGTCATCTGCCCCTTGAGCGTCGACATCTGCCCCTCGAGGTCGAGCGTGCCCGTGGCTGCGACCTTGATGGCGGTGCCCTTGACGTCGGTCTTGAGGTCGCCCGCCACCTCGACCTGGCCGCCCTTGAGCGTCGCCTTGGTGTCTGCCTGGACCGTGATCTGCGGGCTCTGCACCTTGACGGTGGCGTCGCCCTTGAAGGTGGAGTTGGCGCCCTGCAGCAGGAGATCGGTCGTCGCCTTGATGGTGTTCTTGGTGGAGCTCGTGATCTCCATGTCCTGCGTGCTCTTCATCGTGAGCTTCTGCGCGCTCTGGTAGACGCTGTCCTTCGACGACTTCACGGTCAGCGTCTCGGCGTCGAGCGTCATCGTCTTGCACTTGATCTCGATGCTGTCCGCCTTCTGCGTGATGGTGCTCGTGTCGGTCGCGCCCTTGACCTTGATCACGATCTTGGTCCCGTCCATCTCGACGGTCTGTGTGATCTGCCCGACGGCATCCTCGACCGTCAGGGTGATGCCCTTTTCCTTGTTGAGCTCGACCTTGCACGTGAAGGCCACGGCTACCTCCTCGCCACTTCGAACTTGCCGAACACGGTGTCGAAGCTGACCTGCATGACCTGCGTACCTTCGATGAGCTCGCACTGCACCGTGAAGCTCAAGCGGAACGGGCTGTCACCGTTCTCGAGCGTGATGGCCTTGAGGCGCAGCCGCGGCTCGTACTTCTCGATGTTCTCCCGCACGTCCTGCATCACCGCCGCGGCGATCTCGTCGCGCGAGCGGTACTCCGTCAGCGAACGGATCCCGAGGTCCTTGAGGATCGAGCCGAACTCGCGCTTGCAGTTGAGGATGTTCTGCAGGTTCTCGACGACGCTCTCGGCGCGGGTCTGCTTGCGCGCCTCGCTCCGGAACTTGTCGAACATCGCCATCCGGTGCTGCTCCGACCGCTACCCGAGGTACCAGTAGAGGTAGAACTCGAGCTCGGCGAGCTCGGGGCGATCGTAGAAGGAGATGACGCCCTCGCGGACGGCGTGCCCCCACTCCTCTCCCAGCCCGAGCTGATAGAACTCGACCTCGGGGCCGAACGAGGCCGCCAGCGCGGGCCGATCGATGCGCGCGAGCGGGATCCCCTCGAGGGCCCGCCGGTGCACCATGGGCAGGCGCGACAGCGACGCGAGCTTGAGGTCCGCGAGCGACACGGTGCGGTGCATCTGCGCCTTCTGCACCAGGAAGTAGACGTCCTTGGCCTGCTTGAGCTCCGGTTCGAGCTCCACGCGGTAGATGCCGTCCCGCAGCGAGAACGGCTGGTAGGGAGACTTCTTCTCCGCGAGCGTCATCTGCTCGCGGAGCGGCACGAGGACCTTGGCGAAGCTCTGGGCGAGCTGGTCGTGGCTGTACGCCTCGACGATGTCGCGCGGCGCCGCGTCCCGGTAGAACGCGACCTCGACGTAGAGGTCCTTGAGCGCCTCCCACAGCGTGTAGGGGTGGACATGCACCTGCGCCTTGAGGTTCGCGAGCAGGCGCCGGGTCCGGTAGACGCTCTTCAAGCACTGCTTGACCGTCCACAGGCCACTGCCGGACAGGTAGCTCGCGGAGTCGAGGACCAGCTTGTACTCGAAGCCCTCGAGCGCCGCCGCGAGCTCGTCGAGCTCGCTCGCGAGGAACGGCGACGTCCCGACGAGGAGCAGCGGCGGCACGTGCCGGTCGGTCAAGACCCAGAGGCCCTCGGGGTCCTTGCGCAGCTCCGCGAGCTTGATCGTCTCGATCGCGTCCGCGAAGCCCTGGTCCGCCGACAGCACGATGGGGTGGACCAGGCGCGGGATCGCGCTCGCGTCCACGCCCGCATCCGCGAACCCGCCGCCGCCGCCGGGCGCGAGCAGGTGCAGGTAGGCGGTCACCGTCGAGGTGCCCGGCAGGTTCAGGTTGAGCGGGGCCACCTGCGCGTTCTCGGGCACGTCGAGGAGCTGCCCGGAGGGCATGACGACCGTCGCCGCGCTCACCGAGAGGATGCCCTGCGCGAGCAGGTTTGCGTTCCACTTGAGCGACGCGACGCCGTACGACGGCAGCCCGCGCATGCGGAAGCGCAGCACGCCCTCGGCGCCGAGGGCGTCCTCCTGCGCGACGAAGTGGTCGGGCAGCAGCGTCTGCCCCATCTTCCAGCGGACGCGCGCGAGCTTGCCGGTCATGGCGCACCCTGACGGGTGCGCGTCGAAGGTCGAAGGTCGAGGGTCGAAGGTCGCTCGGACATCATGCTGGGTTGCCGACAAGCCGAAGGCCGAAAAGCCGCTGGGATCTTCATCTCCGAATACCCCTCGACTCTTCGACCTTCGACCGTTCGACGGCGTCGCGGAGGGACGCCTACGCGGAGACGAGGACGCCGTACTGCTTGACGAACTTGTCGCTGACCGAGACGGCGAGGTGGATCTGCATGCCGTCCTTGTCCTCGGCCGGCATCACGCCGAGCGAGAACGCGTAGTTCTTGGGCGACGGGACCTCGCTCGAGGCCTCGTTGGCCACGCGCATCGCGAGCTCGCCGCCCTGCTTGAAGACGAGGCCGCTGAGCTTGGCGCCCTCGCAGTGGAAGCACTTGTAGTACTGCTTCTGCTTGAAGTCGTAGTCGTAGACGGTGAACTCGAACTCGACCGCCGTGTCCTTGAGCTTGGTGTGGACGAGCGTCGCCAGCTTGATCTGGTTGGCGTTCGACACCTGGCCGGAGAACTGGACCGGATCGGAGTACCCGCCGCTCCAGTAGATGCTCGAGAGCACGCTGAAGACCTTGACCTTGTCACCCGAGATGGCCTCGGGGTTGGTCACCGCGATATCGGAGGCGAACTCGACGTCGTCGATCTTGAGCGAGTTGATGTGTCCGAGAATGACCTGCTTGTCCTTCTCGAAGTTGAAGCCCTGAAGAACGCTGCAATTGAATGACGACTCAGCCATGTTCGACCCCTCCGTGGCGTTGGGTTGTGCTCAATGCTCTCTTGACACTCTTCAGGCCGTGACGGCCTGAGCGTTCAACGATCGTCGGGCCGGCGCCCGACCTCAGCGAGCGTGCGGTGCGATCAGAGCCGCGTGTCCATCCGGAGCTCGACGTCCATGCCCTCGAACTGGATGTGCGGCAAGATGCTCATCTTGCAGTCGTACCAGCCGATCATGCCCTCGCGCGGCACGACCTCGACGGACGCGGCGCGGAACGGGTAGAAGCGCAGCGTCAGGTCGTCCGGGTTCACCACGGTGGTGACGTAGCGGAAGATCCAGCTGTTGAGCGTGCTCTTGATGTACTCGGCGTCCGCGGAGCTGCCGATGTTGTCGCGCATGATCGACTTGACGTAGTGCGCGATTCGCGTGACGGACAGCGTGTACGACAGGTTCGTCACGAGCTGCGCCGCCTCGCTGTCCTTCGGGTCGGCGAACTTCTTGGCCTTCTTGATGGACTGCGCCGAGAAGAAGCAGGCGTCCGCGGTGCCCTTTCGGTAGACGAGCGGGATGAAGCCCGCATTGGCGAACTCGAGCTCGCGGTAATCGGGGATCGCGATCTCGACCGGGATCTTGATCTCCTGCTCGCCGCGCAGGTTGAACGTGTGCACGGGCAGGCCCGTGACGAGGCCGCCGCCCTTCGGGCCGCGGAGGTACTGGCACCAGCCGCTCGTCTCGAACGAGCGGATCATGTTCTGGGCGAACAGGATCGACGCCGGCCCCCAGAGGAAATCGCCCGAGTTGTTGCCCGCCACCTCCTCCTTGAACGGCACGTTGCCGCAGGGGTTCGTGTCCGGGTCCCACGGCAGCCGGCAGATGTACCGCGGCAGCGCGAGGCCGATGTACGCGGCCTCCTCGGACTCCCGCAGCTTGTTCCACGACCCGTACTTGGGGTGGTTCATCAGGCCTTCGAGGTCCTTGATCGCCGCGAGCTCCTCGGGCGTCTCGCACCCGAAGAACTTCGGAGAGACCGACCCGAGGAAGGGCGCGTGCGCGGCAGCCGCGATCCGGCCCATCGTCTTGAGCCAGAACTCGTCCTTCGGCGTGTGCTCGAACTCGTACATGCCGACCATCGCGCCGTAGGGCCGCCCACCGTACTGGTCGTACTCGCTGACGTACACCTTCTTGAAGAGCGCGCTGCCCGAGACGTCGACCGCATTGGAGTCGAAGTCCTCGGCGAGCTCGTCCTTGCCCACGTCGAGCAGGTCGATGACGACGTTCGCCTTGAAGTTGGTGTTGCGGATCAGGTCATTGAGCGAGCGCCAGCTCGACTCGAGGGACTTGAACTTCGCGTGGTGGATGATCTCATTGAGCTGCGCATTGACCATCTTGTCGATGCGGCCCACGAGGTCCTGGATGTTGGCCTTGTCCAGCTTGCCCACCGAGCGATCGGTGTTGAGCAGGAGGGCCGCGAGCCCGGAGATGAACCGGTCGCGCTCGCTGACGTTCTCGTTGACGACGGTGAAGTCGTTCTGGAGCATCGGGGTGGGCTCGGCGCCCTCGGACTCGAGACGCATGCTCGAGAGGAACTTCTTGAGATCAAGCTCGGTCTTCACAGCATCGGCAGCCATCGCACGCCTCCGGAGAATTCGTCGTTCGGGCCATTCGGCCCGAGAGCTCGGCCTTCCGCCGCGGCGGGGGGGCCAGGTTTTCCGTCAAATCAGCGACGCGGTTACTTGGCGTCGCCTCCGGGGAGCTTGAAGCCCTCGAACCCCTTGAGCTCCTCCATGACCTTTCCGAGGGCCTCCTGGTCCGCCATCAGATCGCCGAGCAGCTTCCTGAACTCGCGGCGATTGTCGACATTGGAGGAGACTTCCTCGAGCAGACGCTTGAGCATCAGGAGCCCATTGAGCTTGGGCACGCGCTTGGCGATCTGGTCGGGGGAGAACGATTTCATGCTGTCGATCGGCAAATCGACTTGCAGCTCCTCCCCCTTGTCGGGATCAATGCGGTTGGGGACTGCGAAGGAGAGCGAGATGCCCATGTCCTTCATGATGGCGTCGGTGTTCTTGCCATCGAGGTTCCTCATCTGGCGGTCTTCGAGATCGACCTTGCGGTCCTTCGAGGTCCCACCCGAGAAGTCGCCGAGGATGGCCATGCGGAGGGGCAAAGCCACTTCCTGCGGTTGTCCGTTGACCTCGGTCTTGTACCGCAGCGTCAGCCGCGACTTCGGGATCTCGTCCTGGATCGCCATGTCCCCTCCTGAGTGTTCGATCGAGCTGTCCTGGGCCCGAGCTGCTGCCCGGGCCGCTCCTGCCTGCGCGCCTCCGCTGCCCTACCCCAGCGGGACGCGGACCAAAGTCACACGAAGCCGCCCTCTCGCGTACCGCGCCGGGAGGTGGACTGTCAACGGGATCCGAGACCCAGGCCGCAGACTGTGCGCCGTTTCGAACGACAAAAAGTTGCGCCCCGCCCGGCGCGCACCTGATACTACATCTGCGCACATGTCCTACATCTTGAAGGGTCGGCAGAGACCGGCCAGCCGGGCAGAGGCGAGGAAAAGCGAATGATCATCGAAAGGTTCAACCTCAAGGCACAGGAGGTTCTCGAGCGGGCGAGCCGCTTCGCGGTCAAGCGCGAACACCGCTACCTCACACCCTGGCACCTCCTGTGGTCGCTCCTGTCGGAGGGCAGCCCCCTCCGCGGGGCGCTCGGTGCCTCCGGGGTGGATCTGCGCCTCCTCGGGATCCGCGTCGATGCGTTCCTGCTCTCGCAGCCGAAGGCGCAGGCGGGCGACGCGACGACGCCCATCAACCGGAGTCTCGAGCGGGTCTTCGTGATGGCCGACGAGCTCTCGCGCGCCAGCGAGGACAAGTACATCGGGCCGCAGCACCTGCTCCTCGGGCTGCTCGAGGACGCGGAGGTCGGCGGCGCGATCGCCGAGACCGGCGGGCCCAGAGACAAGGTCACGCAGGCCGTCAAGTCGATGCCAAAGGCGCAGGCGGCACCGGCTGCGGCCGCCAAGCCCGCGGCGAAGGGTGACCCGCAGCCCGCGACGGGCCCGGCGCAGGAGGGCGGCTCGACCGAGGGCGGTTACCTCGAGCAGTTCACGACCGACCTCACCGAGAAGGCGAGGAGCGGCAAGATCGATCCCGTCATCGGGCGCCACGCCGAGATCAAGCTCGCGATCGAGATCCTGAGCCGGCGCATGAAGAACAACCCGATCGTCATCGGCGAGCCGGGCGTCGGAAAGACCGCCATCGTCGAGGGCCTCGCACAGCGCATCGCGACCGGGCAGGTCCCCGAGGACCTCAAGACGATGCGCCTGATGTCCCTGGATCTGGGCTCGCTCATCGCGGGCGCGAAGTTCCGCGGCGAGTTCGAGGAGCGCATCCAGAAGCTGCCCGCCGAGGTGACCGAGGCCGGCAACATCATCCTCTTCATCGACGAGATCCACATGCTCATCGGCGCCGGCGGGGCCGAGGGCTCGATGGACGCCGCGAACCTGCTCAAGCCGGCGCTCGCGCGGGGCCTGCTGCGCTGCATCGGCGCGACGACGCTGGCCGAGTACAAGAAGCGCATCGAGAAGGACCCGGCGCTCATGCGCCGCTTCCAGATCGTGATGGCGCCCGAGCCGACCGTCGAGGAGACGCTCGCGATGCTGCGCGGGGTCAAGGGCAAGTACGAGCTCCACCACGGCGTGCGCGTGCTCGACGAGGCGCTGACGGCCGCGGTGCGGTTCTCGCGGCGCTACATCGCGGATCGCTTCCTGCCCGACAAGGCGTTCGACGTGCTCGACCAGACGGCGGCGACGGTGCGCATCGCGCTCTCGTCGAAGCCCGAGCCGATCGAGAACCTCGAGCGGAAGCGCCTCGCGCTCGAGATCGAGAAGAACGCCCTCGCGACCGAGCCCGGGGCCAAGGCCGAGGCGCGCCGCGCCGAGGTCGACAAGGAGCTCGCCGCGGTGCAGGCCGAGCACGAGAGCCTGTTCGGTGCGTGGGAGCGCGAGCGCAAGGCGATGGCCGAGGTGCAGGACGCGCGCAAGAAGCTGGAGGAGGCCGAGCGCGAGCGCGAGGAGAAGCTCGCCGCGCAGGACTTCGCGCGCGTCGCGGAGCTCGAGTACAAGGTCATCCCCGAGGCCAAGAAAACGCTCGAGTCCTATGCGGATGTAGACGTCGATGGGAAGAAGAAGCTCCTCGACGAGGCGATCGGCGAGACGCAGGTGGCCTCCGCGATCAGCCGGCTGACGGGCATCCCGGTCGCCAAGATGGTCGGCTCGGAGCGCGAGCGGCTCCTCATGCTGGAAGACCACCTGCGAAAGCGCGTGTGCGGCCAGGAGCAGGCGATCGGCGTGGTCGCGCGGTCGGTGCGGCGTGCGCGCGCGGGCGTGCAGAACCCGAAGCGCCCCATCGGCTCGTTCCTCATGCTCGGGCCCACGGGTGTCGGCAAGACCGAGCTCGCCAAGACGCTGGCGGAGTTCCTGTTCGACGACGAGCGCGCGCTCGTGCGCTTCGACATGAGCGAGTACATGGAGAAGCACGCGGTCTCCACGCTGGTCGGCGCGCCTCCGGGCTACATCGGCTACGACGAGGGCGGCGTGCTGACGAACCGCGTGCGGCGCCGGCCCTATTCGGTGCTGCTCTTCGACGAGGTCGAGAAGGGCCACAACGACGTCTACAACCTCTTCCTGCAGCTCCTCGACGACGGGCGCCTGACGGACAGCCAGGGCACGACGGTCGACTTCTCGAACACGATCGTGATGCTGACGTCGAACCTCGGCGCCGAGTTCATCCGGCCGACCTCCACGCCGGAGGAGCAGGCCGAGATGATGGGGCAGATCATGGGCGCGGTCCGCAGCAAGTTCCGCCCCGAGTTCATCAACCGCCTCGACGACATGATCTTCTTCCAGCCGCTGACGATGGAGGTCATGGCGCCCATCGTGGACATCCAGCTCGCGCGCCTCGCGAAGATCCTCGAGGACAAGTCGATGAAGATCGACGTCAAGCCCGCGGCGCGGCAGAAGCTGGCCGAGGAGGGCTACAACCCGGCGATGGGCGCGCGGCCGCTCCAGCGCGTCATCCAGACGCGGCTCCAGGACCCGCTCGCGCAGCACATCCTCGAGGGCAACCTCGGCGACGGCGACACCATCCTCGTGGACGTCGAGGAGGGCGAGTTCGTGCTCGACAAGCTGGGTGGCAGCGCGTGACGGGGGCTGAATGAAGGAAGCAGAAGGCCTCCTCAAGATCATCCAGGCCAACTTCAAGTGGGCTGGATGGCCGTTCGTCCTCGCCGCGATCCCGCTCCTGGTGATCGGCTTCCTGTGGCTGCGCGGCCGCAAGAAGAAGGCGGCGGGGGCGGAGGGGGGGGCCATCGCGCCCGAGCCGAAGCTCGATCTGCACGGCTCGTGGCGCGCGTTCCTCGGCAAGACCCCGCGCGAGTACCGCGCGGCGGTGCCGCTCTACCAGCCGTTCGTGGTGCTCGGCGAGGCCGGCAGCGGCAAGAGCGCGCTCATCGACCGCACGACCGACTGGAAGGGCCAGCTCGTGCAGTTCTATCCGAGCCACGTCGAGGACCCGCTCGTGCAGATCTACCGGGGCTCGCGCGCCATCGTCGAGGAGATCTCGGCGGTGGTGCTCGAGGACCCCGCGGCGAGGGTGCGGGACGCGCTCGTGCGCCTGTGGCGACCGCTCGGCAAGGGCAAGACGCCGCGCGCGGTGCTCGTGGTGTCGGCGCCGCGCCTCCTCGCGGCCTCGCCCGACGCGATCGTGCGGCTCGCGCAGTCGATGCGCGGCAAGGTCAACGTGCTGGCGGGCGTGTGCAAGGACGCCATCCGCACGAGCATCGCCGTCACGCACGTGGATCAGTTCGAGGGCTACCTCGAGCTGTCGGGCCTGCTCCGCGACGCGGGCCGGCCGATGGACCTCGGCGCGGCCACGAGCGCGGCCGACCTCGGCCTCGCCATCGGCGCGCTCGAGGACTACCTGCCGCTCGCGCTCGCGAAGCTGCCGGCGGCCGACTACCTCAAGGTGCTCGCGTTCTTCAAGCGCGGGCCGGAGCTCGCCGAGCGGCTCGGCATGTTCCTCGGCGCGCTCGGGGAGGCGGAGCCGCTGTCGCCGCCGCCGCTCGTGGAGCGCGTGGGCCTCGCGTCGGCCAAGGAGAGCGGGCCCGGCACGTGGAACCCGTTCGATGCGGCCATCACCTCCGACGAGACGCGGCGCTTCCGGCCGTTCCGCAAGCACCAGCTCGCGGCGGCCGCCGTCGCGGCCTCGGGCGTCCTCTACCTCGGCGTGTCGTACGCGCACGAGCGCTCGACCATCGACGAGGCCCACCAGCGCCTCGGCCGCTTCTTCGACTCGCCGTTCGATCCGGCGCCGAGCGGCTTCTTCACGTTCCTCTCGGAGCAGCGTGACTCGCCGTCGCGGCACCTGCTCGCGAGCTTCAAGGCGGACCACGTCTCGTTCCTCGAGGAGGAGATCCACCGCGAGTTCATCGACGGTACGCGCAACAAGGTGCTGCTCGCGCGCCTCGCGAAGTTCGAGAAGGAGCGCGACGGCGTCAAGGCGCTGTACCTGCTGGCGCTGCTGTACGCGGGCGAGGGCAACAAGCTCGGCAAGTACGTCATGGCGCGGCAGCGCGAGTTCGCCGACGTGCTCGAGATCGCGCCCGTCGTGATCAAGGAGTACGTGGGGTCGAACGACGCCGCGGCGAAGATCGCGCGGCCGATCGACTCGAAGGCGTTCGGCACTCGCTTCCAGATCCAGATCGCGTCGGACGCGCCGAGCACCGTCTACTTCCTCGACGCGCTCGAGCGCGCGGTGCGCGAGCCCATCGTCTCCCGCGAGGACCTCGCGGCGCTCAAGACCCTCGGCAAGCGCGTCGGCGGCGAGCTCGACGCGATCGCTCGCTCCAAGGACCTCGTGACCGTGGCGGAGTTGCTGGCGGCCGAGACCGGGCTCGACGTGGGCGAGGAGTGGAAGCGGCGGCTGCAGACGGCGCCGGACCTCGATCGCGGCGCGGTGCAGGGCGTGCTCGCGATGGTCGACGGCACGGACCTCGCGAACCCGGATCCGGCGACGCTCGACCTCCTCGGCGCGGTGGCCGCGCTCGAGCAGCTCGCGGCGCCCAAGAAGAGCGCGCCCCCCGCGGACGTCAAGTTCCGCGTGCTCGGGCGCGAGGTGCTGGTCTCGGGCGCCGACTGGGATCGGCTCGTCACGCGCAGTCGCATCACGCTCCTCCTGCGGGATTTCCAGGCGCACAAGCGCACGGACTATCGCCAGGCGTTCTTCCAGACGCCGTCGGCGTACAAGGGGCCGCCCATCGAGTCGGGGCCCGACAGCCCTGCGCAGGCCACCGGCAAGCCGCGCGTCGAGGGCGTGTTCTCGCTCGAGGCGTTCGAGGACCGGCTCAAGCCCGCCCTCGGCAAGCTGCCGACGGTGCTCGCGTCGCTGCCGATCCTCGACCAGGACAAGCAGGCGTTCTCGGACTGGGTCTCGGCGACGCTCGACGGCTACGCGCAGGACTACGTGGGCGCGTACCGCAACTACTGGGACGCGTTCCGCGTCGTCGCGAAGACGCCGGCGCAGCTCCGCTACGTGCTCGGCAAGATGCAGGAGCCTCAGAGCGCGCTCAAGCGGATGCTCAAGGAGCTCGCCAAGCACACGGCGCTGCCGCTCGCGGACGGCAACGTGTTCTTCGAGCCGCTGGCGGTGGTGCCGAACACGTTCGGCTTCCTGCGCACGCTCGTGCCGGCGCAGGGCGCGGACATGCCGGCGCTGGCCGAGCTCCTCGCGGCGTACGGCAAGGTCTCGGCGGCGCTCGACGGCGGCGCGCCCGGTGGGGCGGGCGGTGCGCCGGCGGCGCCCAAGGGCGGCGACAAGCCCCCCGCGGCGGGGGACGAGCCGAACACGCTCAAGGACAAGCTCTCGCCCCTCGGGCAGGTGGCGCTCTCGATCTACCGCGAGGAGGACGGCTCCTTCTCGGCGCAGGTCGAGCGCTGGCTCCTCTCGCTCAACATCGAATCGCGCTGGTGGGGGCCGTTCTCGGCGCTGCCCGACCAGACCTGGCAGCTCGGCCAGAAGGAGGTCGAGCGCACGGTCGAGCAGGCGTGGGCGAACCTGCAGGACGCCCAGGTGACGCCGCTCTTCGGGGCGTTCCCGTTCGACAAGGACGGGCGCGAGCCGGCGACGCAGGAGAAGGTCGACGCGGCGCTCTCGCCCAAGGGCGTCTTCTGGACGGGGGTCGCGGGCGATCTCGGGCCGGTCCTGGCGAAGAAGGGCGCGGCTTACGCGGCGCGGCAGTCCAGGCGCGGCACGCTCGCGCTGCCGTCGCAGATGATGCCCACCCTCAAGCGCCTCGCGAAGCTGCGCGACCTGCTCTACGACCACGAGGGCAAGCCGAAGGCCATCGTCGTGGTGGTCAAGCCCCTGCCGCTGCCGCCCGACCGGGTGGGGCCGTACCTCGTGCTCGCGGCGTACCTGCAGGTGGGGCAGACGAGCGCGTTCGGCTTCAACCAGCGGCCCGACTGGATCCCGCTGCACGTCGAGTGGTGGCACCCGGAGGGCGCGGCGGCGGGTGCGGTCTTCTCGCCCGATGGCCTCTCGAAGAAGGTGTACCGGAGCCTCGCGCTGCCGGACGCGCCGTGGAGCTTCTACTCGCTGCTGCAGTCGGCCAAGCGCACCGGCGACAACTGGCGCTGGACCGTGGCGGCGCCGAGCGGCGAGAAGGTGGCCGTGACGTTCGAGATGCTCGGCGATCCGTGGGAGGCGTTCAGCGTAGAATGACCTCCACGCGTCCCTCACTGCGACTCGCGCTCCTCGCGCTCGCGCTGTCCGCCTTCGCGGCCTGCGGTGGCGTGCCGACGCGCACGCTGGTGTTCCACCCGGCGCCGGACGTGAACCAGGGGCGCATCTTCTACGTCCTCGTGCGAACGACCGACGAGAAGGAGTTCTTCGCGGACAGCTACCAGAAGATCGCGGCGCTGGCGTTTCCCGCCGCCAAGGACCCGAGCGTGCTGGCCCTGGCCGTGGTCTATCCCGGCAAGAGCGAGAAGCTCGAGGTCAAGGTCGCGAACGAGCAGCCCTTCGCGATCTACATGCTGTTCACGACGCCGGGGGAGCCCTGGAAGCTCCTGCTCTCGGCGCCGCTCGAGAAGGAATACGAGTTCATGATGGAGGGCAACCGCGTCTTCCTCGAGAAACCGAGCACGGCCCCGCAGTAGTTGCTCGACGCCACGGGGCGCGTCGAAGGAGTGACTGGTGAGTGAAGCAGCGAACGCGGAGACCCGCCGACTCGACCTCCGGTCGATCGAGGCGGCTCTGCTCGCGAAGGGGCAGGGGGCCGCGACCGGCCCCCAGGACTGGCTCGTCGAGAGCCAGCAGGCCCCCGCTCGCTTCTTTTCGGCGTTCTCGGCGTGGCACGACCTGCAGGCCACCGTCCCGCTCAAGAGCCGCGCCTTCGGCACCTACGACGCCTTCCACGACCTCGTGCTGCGGCACCTGGCCCGCGAGACGCCGGCCCTCGCGTGGGACGCGCCCTCCGCGGGCGCGATCGGCTGGCGCGCCCTCGGCCTGCGCGTGAGCGCGCGCGCGGCGGGCTGGCGTGCCGGCGGCGTGGAGCCCGGCGTGGTGGTCGCGATCGTGCGGCCCGCGGGACCGGAGCTCCTCGTGTCGATGCTCGCGGCGTGGAAGCTCGGCGCGGTGGCGTGCCCGATCCCGCCCGAGGGGCGCGCGTTCGTGGCGGCGCGCCTCGAGGCGGCCGCGCCGGCGCACGTCGATTCGGAGCCGCTCTACCAGTCGCTCCTGCCGGCCGGCGTGACACCGCTCGCGCCGGGCGTGGAGGACGCGACCGCGGAGCTCGAGCGCTCCTTCACCTACGCGAGCGGTGCGCCCGCGATGCTGGTGTTCGATCCGTCGAGCGAGGTGCCCCTTTCGCCCGTGGCCGTGCCGATCGATCGCGTGGTGCTGGGCGCGCTGCGCGACGGCGCGCTCGCGCTCGGGCTTCGGTCGGGTGACCAGGTCGCGGCACCGGGAGCGCACCCGCTCGAGGCGTGGCCGTCGCTCGCCTGCGCCGTGCTCGCCAGCGGGGCGACGCTCGTGCACTGGAGCGAGGGGGAGCTGGTCCGCGCGCCGAAGCGCCTCGGGGAGCGGCCGCTGCGCCTCCTGTGGGTGACGCCGCGCGTGCGCGAGCTGCTCGCGCGGGCGGTGGTGGACCTGTCCGCCGTGGGCTCGTGGGGGCGCGATCCGGTCGAGGCCGCGGACCTGCCGCTCTGGCAGCGCTTCGTCGAGGTGTGCGGGCTCGGCAAGGCGACCGCGCTCAACGTGCGCTGGAACGCGGCCGGCGGAGCCGTCGCGATGTCGCCGCGCCGACCCGGTGCTGCGCACGCCGAGGTCATCCCCGCGCCGGGGGTGCCGCTCGACCTCGCGGACCTCGCCTCGAAGGAGGTGCCGTCGTACTCGGGGCACGGTCGCCTCGCGTTCATCCCGCCGGGGGGCACCGCGGAGTCGCGCGTCGTGACGACGACGATCTTCTCCCCGTACGGGCACGTGTGGCTGTGCGCGGGCTCGCTCGCCCAGGGCCGCCACGGGCGCACCTACCCGGGCGACGAGGCGCGGGAGCTGGCCGAGCGGGTGCCGGGTGTGCGCGCGTGCGCGCCGATCATCATCCCCTCGGGCGGCCGCGCCGAGCCGGTGGTCGTGCTCATCGTATTCGTCAAGACGGATGCATCCGAGGCCGCGGTCGTGACCGCGATCGGCGAGCGGCTGATCTCGGAGCTGGGGGAAGACGCCCGTCCCGAGCGCGTCGAGTGCTTCGCGCTCGCGCCGCGCAAGGACGACAAGGGCAAGCTCGACCTCGTCTGGTGCCGCGACATGTACGTCTCGGGCGCGCTCGCCCGGCGCGCGCGGGATCCCCTGTTCCGCGCGCTGGCGGCGCTGCGCGAGCGGCTCGGCGCCGAGGCCCGCGCGTGAGGTCCCCCGCATGAAGACGCGGGAGCTCGCGCTCGTGCACCCCCTGCTCGACGAGGTCGCGCAGCTCGCGGCGCGTGGGCAGAAGGGCGGGATGGCCTCGGCCGACGAGCTCGCGCGCCTGCGCACGGACCTTCGCAAGAAGCTCGTGCAGCTCCGCACCGATCTCGGAACGACGCTGACGGAGCGCGAGGTGTACCTGGCGCTCTTCCCGCTCGTCGTCCTCATCGACGAGATCGTGCAGACGACGCTCGTGGACGTCGGGCGCGCGAGCTGGCAGGCGCTGCAGAAGGAGTTCTTCGAGACCGACAAGGGCGGCGACCTGTTCTACTCGTCCCTCGAGGATCTGCTCGAGGTCACGCAGGCGAGCCCGTTCGTCTATCAGCTCTACGGCTTCTGCCTGTCACTCGGCTTTCGCGGCAAGTACGTCGAGGACCCCGATCGCGTGGCGCAGTACCAGCGGCGGCTCGCGAACAAGCTCCAGGTCGCCTCGCCCCCGCCGACCGCGCCGCTGCCGCCACCGCCGGATCCGGGCCGGCTCAAGAACCCGCCGCCCGTGGCCTGGTACTACGCGATCGCGCTCGGCGTGGTGCTCTTGGTCTACGTGCTCTTCGACGCGGCGTCGTAGACTTCGCTCGGGAGGCATCGATGGGGTTTCTCGTCAGCGGTGGGGCGCTCATCCAGTGCACGTTCGGCGCGGCGCCGGGGACGCTCAACGTCCTGCCCGCGAACAAGGTCATGGTGATGCAGGCGGCGGCCAACATCATGGACAACAAGCCCATCCTGAACATCACGCCGTTCGGGATGTGCTCGAGCCCGGCCAACCCGATGGTCGCGGCGGCCACCGCGGCGGCGCTCGGCGTGCTCACGCCGATGCCGTGCCTGCCCGCCGTCGCGGCGCCCTGGGTGCCGGGGCAGCCCACGGTCCTCGTCGGGACGTTCCCGGCCCTGAGCGACGCGAGCAAGTGCATGTGCAACTGGGGCGGCGTCATCCAGATCAACTTCGCCGGCCAGACGAAGGTGATGCTGTGACGCGTGGGCCGCTGCGGCTCGGCGTCCTCGCGTGGGTTTGCGCGCTGGGCCTCGGCTGCGGCAGCGGGGGCGCGGGCGGCGCGGGCTCGGGCGCGGCCGGGACCGGCGGCGCGAGTGGCACCGGCGGCGCGGTCGCGATGGACGCCGGCGCTGGCGGAGCGGGAGCGGGCGGTGCGGGTGGTGCGGGCGGCGACCTCGGCGGCATCTCCATCCCGCCAGGGCAGAACATCGCGAAGATCCGCATCAGCGAGGCGGTCGGCACCGCGGCGGGCGAGTTCAAGGCCGAGACGGCGGGCTTCGTGCCGCAGCAAGGCATGGACGAGTTCCACGCGCTCTTCGGCGGCACGATGGCGACCGCGCCGGACCACGTCTCGATCGAGATCTTCGGGCTACACCGCACGGGCGTCTTCCGCTGCGGCGACCGCGCCAAGACCAGCGATCCCGAGGCCACGCAGACGGGCGTCACGTTCACGACCGGCGTGCACCCGATGGATCTCGGCGGTCAGAGCTTCGTGTGGAGCGCGCGCATGAGCACCTGCATGGTCACGGTGACGAAGCTCGATCCCGAGACCGTCATCGAGGGCCGCTTCTCCGGAACGCTCTACAACGCGAGCGGCGCGAGCAAGGTCAGCCTGTCCGGCGAGTTCCGCGCGCCCGCAGCGCCGTGAGCACCTGAACCAGGGTTCGCGATTCCCGATCGCTCTCGCACCCCGCTCCATTTCGCGAGTTTGCAGGCTCCGATGGACAGGCTTCAGGCTACGGGCTTCAGGCTACGGCCGGACCCGGATCTCCGGCCGTAGCCCGTGGCCCGAAGCCCGTCG
>CAZQJC010000129.1:0-2969 GCA_964593795.1 uncultured Myxococcales bacterium
GGCGGCGCGGGCGCGGGCGGCATGATGGGCGCCTGCACGGCGACGGGCACCGGCACGACGAACACGATGTCGGCGGCCGTCATCCCGAATGGTCCGGTGGTCACGTTCACGGTGACGACGGTGACCAAGCGCCCGTCGGGCGGCTTCAACGTGTCGGCCACCGGGCCGAACAACCTCACGCTCGTGCTGGAGGTCGACACCACGGCGCCGGCGGCCCTCATGTGCCCGACGAACGTCGACCTGCAGTTCAACAACGGGACGCGGTTCTTCTCCGGCGGGTTCATGGGCGCGAGCTGCGCGGTCCAGCTCGCGGCCTACGGCGGCGCCGGCACGCGCGCGGCCGGCTGCTTCGAGGGTCGCGTCACCGATGGCATGGGGGCCATGCCGAACACCGCGATCATCTCGAAGGGCACCTTCGACGTCGCCGTCCCGCAGTAGCGCGGCCCCGCGCACCGGCCGCGGTGTGGTATCCGATCGGCGATGACCGACGCGGCCGATCCGAAGAAGACCGACAGGAAGCCCGACGACGCAGCGGGCCACTTCGTGCGCGACATCGTCGTGGCCGACCAGGCGAGCGGCAAGCACGGCGGCCGCGTCGCGACGCGCTTCCCACCCGAGCCGAACGGCTACCTGCACATCGGCCACGCCAAGGCGATCTGGGTCGACTTCGGCCTCGCGCGCGAATTCGGCGGCACGTGCAACCTGCGTTTCGACGACACGAACCCCACGACGGAGGACGTCGAGTACGTCGAGGCGATCCAGGAGGACATCCGCTGGCTCGGCTTCGAGTGGGACGGCCTCTACTACGCGTCCGACTACTTCGAGCAGCTCTACCAGGCGGCGGTGAGGCTCATCGAGAAGGGCGTCGCCTACGTCGATTCCCTGAGCGAGGAGGAGATCCGCGAGTACCGCGGCAACTACTACCAGAAGGGCAAGGAGAGCCCGTACCGCGGCCGCAGCGTGGCCGAGAACCTCGACCTCTTCCGCCGCATGCGCGCGGGTGAGTTCAAGGAGGGCGAGCACGTCCTGCGCGCGAAGATCGACCTCGCGTCGCAGAACATGAACCTGCGCGATCCGCTGCTCTACCGGATCCGCTACACGCCGCACCACCGCACCGGCAAGACCTGGTGCATCTACCCGATGTACGACTACGCGCATCCCCTGTCGGACGCGCTCGAGAAGATCACGCACTCGATCTGCACGCTCGAGTTCGAGGCACACCGCCCGCTCTACGACTGGCTCATCGCCCAGGCGGAGGTGTTCCCGTCGCGGCAAATAGAATTCGCGCGCCTGAACCTCACGTACACCGTGATGTCCAAGCGCAAGTTGCTGGAGCTCGTGCAGAAGGGCGTCGTGGGCGGCTGGACCGATCCGCGCATGCCGACGCTCGCGGGCATGCGGCGGCGCGGCTACACCCCGGAGGCCATCCGCACGTTCTGCGAGCGCGTCGGCGTCGCCAAGGCCAACAGCATGTGCGACGTGGGCCTGCTCGAGCACTACCTGCGCGAGGACCTCAACAAGCGCTGCCCGCGCCTGATGGCCGTCCTGCGCCCGCTCAAGGTGGTCATCGAGAACTTCCCCGAAGACACGGTGCGCCACCTCGAGGCGCCGCTCTCGCCCGAGGACCCGGCGATGGGCTCGCGCAAGGTGCCCGTCTCGCGCGAGCTCTACATCGACCACGACGACGTCCGCGAGGACCCGCCCAAGGAGTTCTTCCGGCTCGCGCCTGGCCGCGAGGTGCGCCTTCGCTACGGCTGCCTCCTCAAGTGTGAGCGGGTGGTCAAGGACGCGGCGGGTAATCCCGTCGAGCTGCGCTGCACGATGGACCCGGATTCGTGGGGCGGCAACTCACCCGACGGGAGGATGATCAAGGGGACGCTGCACTGGGTGTCGGCGCCGCACGCGGTCGCGATGGAGGTGCGCCTCTACGACCGCCTCTTCGGCACCGAGGCGCCGGGCACCCGCGAGGACGTGTCGTTCCTCGACGAGGTGAACCCGCAGTCGCTCCAGGTGGGCACCGCGATGTGCGAGCCGTATCTCCTCGGCGCGAAGGTGGGCGACCGCGTGCAGTTCGAGCGCGTCGGGTACTTCTGCCTCGACCCCGACTCCGCGCCGGGCAAGCACGTGTGGAACCGGACGGTCACGCTCAAGGACTCGTGGGCGAAGATCGAGAAGAAGATGGCGGGCAGCGAGAAGCCTGCGGGCAAGGCCAAGGCGCCCGCGCCGGCCGCGAAGGTCAAGGAGCCGAAGCCGGCCAAGGCTCCGGCGGGGCCGGCCGCGGAGGTGGCGATCGAGGACTTCGGCAAGCTGGACCTCCGCGTGGCGGTGGTGCGCACCGCGGCGCTGGTCGAGGGCGCGGACAAGCTGCTCAAGCTCGAGGTCGACCTCGGCGAGGGGCGCCTCCGGCAGATCTTCTCGGGCATCCGCGCGTCGTACCCGGACCCGCAGGCGCTCGTAGGCATGCGCGTCGTGGTGATCGCGAACCTCAAGCCGCGTCAGATGAAGTTCGGGCTGTCGGAGGGGATGATCCTGGCGGGCGGCGCCGAAGGCGTGCACCGCGTGGTCACGATCGAGGAGCCCGCCAGGCCAGGCGATCGCGTGACCTGACGGGCGTGAGCCGTCGGATCAGCGGGAGCAGCGGATCTCGATCGGGTGGGTGTGGGTCCCGCCGTTCGTGCTCGTCACGAGGATGAGGCCGCCGTTCTTGAGCTGCATGAAGTGCGTGGCCGTCAGCGTGACCATGTGCCCGTGAGTCGCGGTGCCGGTGATGTCGTAGGTCTTGTCGACACCGGCCGCGACGTCGGCCGCGCTCACCATGAGGACGTGTCCGTGGTTGCTGTCGATCATCGCGCCCGCGCCGTTTGCGCAGGCACCCATCATGCCGCCCGCGCCCGCGCCGCCCGCGCCCGCGCCGCCCGCGCCCGCGCCGCCCGCGCCTGCGCCACCCGCACCTGCGCCGCCCGCGCCTG